>NZ_JBIVAB010000018.1:0-89248 GCF_044745345.1 Pseudomonas sp. NPDC087029
AAGGCGGACAACCATGGCCTGACAGACCGTGGCACGTTGCAACAAATGTAGGAGCGGATTTATCCGCGATGCGCCGCGCGGGCGGCGCGCGATCTAAACCTCACCACTCACCTCACGCCTTACGATTTTTTTTCAAAAAGGACTTGAATTCATCGCACCGTTGCCTGACCTTAGAGTCAAGAGGCGAAGAAATTCCAGGGGCCTCAAGGGCCTAGGCACGCCTCCATGCGAGCAAGCTGAATAAGGATTGAATCATGCAAATCCAGGTCAACAGCAGCAACCATATCGAAGGCAACATCCGTCTCAACGAGTGGGTCCGCAGTACGCTGGAAGCCACGCTCGAACGTTACGAGGAGGACCTCACCCGCATCGAGGTGCACCTGCGCGACGACAACGGTGCCAAACCCGGTCCGCATGACAAACGTTGCCAGATGGAGGCTCGCCCCAAAGGCCACCAACCGATTTCCGTGACCCACACCGCCACCTCGCTGGACCAGGCGGTCGACGGTGCCGCCAGCAAGCTGAACAATGCGCTGGAGCACTTCTACGGCAAGCTGCGCAGCAAGCGCGGCGTCCTGGAGCTGAACGACCCCGACGCCTGATTGCAACAGCAAAAAAACGCCCGGCCAATGCCGGGCGTTTTTCGTTTCTGGGCAATCAGCTCAGTACTTGACCACCTGCAACAGCGGCTGCGGGAACAGGTTGTCCAGCGTCTGCAGCAGGCGTGCGTAATAGATGGGCTTGCGAAAGAAATCCAGCACCTGCAGGCGCAGCAGGTCACTCACATCATCGGCGCCGGCATGGCCTGACATGACGATCACCGGCAGATGCTGGCGGGCGACGTGATCGCGCATGCGCTTGATCAGGCCGATGCCGCTTTCTTCCGGCATGCGCAGGTCGGTGATCACCAAGGCAACGTCGGGGTGCAGGGTGAGCAGCTGCAGCGCCGCTTTCACCGAGCCTGCGGCCAGGCACGAATACCCTTCGTTCTCCAGCAGTTCAGCCAGCTCCAGCAGGTGCTCTTCCTCATCATCCACCAATAGAATTTGCTGAAGCGAGGAAGAGTTCTGCATGTTCGGCTCCTGTTCATCCACACAGATGATGGCGACACCGGCAACGGCGCGCCGGTTACAGAATTCCCTGGATGGTGGTGAACATCGTCTTGATCTTGTCCGAGATCGGCGTGACGAAGCCCGCCAGCACCACCGCCACCATCGCCGCGATGACCGCATACTCGATACCCGACGCACCGTCTTTACGGCGCAGGAATTGTTTGCAGTGACGGACGAACTGTTTCATGACCAGCTCCTTGCGGCGTCATCGCCGGCGACAATGGCGTCAAAGTGACACCCTTTTGCCATCAAAGAATCGCCAAGCTGGAGGCAACCGCAAATATAAAAAAGCATTAGTCATTTAGTGATAATCCCTAGGGATTAATGCGACGTCTTCACTTAACCAACTGTTTTGATTGGGTTTAGCCAAAAACGCTAAAAAAACCCGCGAGCCTCATGGCGAAAGGCGATGGTTGCACTAACGTGCAATAGCGAAATAGTAACTTTTTGCCAGCATTCGTTCACAGCAGGGAGGCCAGAGATGAGCAGTCGCATGACCATGATTCTGGCTGCGCTCTTCCTGTTTGGCGCACTGCTGGCCGGCTACTGGGGCTTCGTGCTGAGCCGCCCCGCAGAACAACCCGTGCCTGCCGCCACCCCGGCTGAACAACCCATCGCCACGGCGCCAGCCCCTCCCCCGCAACCGCCTGAACCGCTGCGTTCACCCATCGTGGTACTGCGCAAGGCACTCCCGGCCAATACCCCGGTCAGCGCAGACGACGTGCTGCTCGAACGCCTGCAGGTGGTACCCGATGGCGCGTTCCAGGCCATCGACCAGGTCATCGGCCGCACCAGCGCAAGGCCCCTGGCAGCCGGCAGCTGGCTGGACGAATCCAGCTTCGAAAACGGCGGGCCGCTGGCGCGGATGATCCGCAGCCACGAGCGCGCCGTTGCCATTGGCGTGGACGAAGTCATCGGTGCTGCTGGGCAGATGGCGCCCGGCGACTATGTGGATGTGCTGCTGTACCTGCGCGAAGACACCAGCAACCCGCAGTCCTCGGCCCAGGTCGTATTGCCCGCCCTGCGTGTGCTGAGCATCGGCGAGCAGATGGGCGTGGCCAACGACGGGCACCCGGCGCAGAGCGCCGAAGCGCTCAAGGCGCGCCGCGAACAGGGCAACCCGGTGATGGCCTCCGGCACCCGCACCGTGGTGCTGGCGGTGCCCGAAGCCTTCGCCAGCCGCCTGATGCTGGCGGCCCAGGTCGGCACCCTGCGCCTGGCCGTGCGCAGCGCCGACGAACAGCGCCTGGCCAGCTACTGGGCCGAGCACGATAACCAACCCCAGGTTGAAACCCTCAACCGTGAACTCTACCGCTTCAGCCAACTGTCCCAGGCGCCCCTGAGCAAACCCGCCGCCGTCACCGCGGTGGCGGGCATGCAGGTGATCCGGGGCGCACAGGCCGCTGGCGAGAAAAACACCCCCTGACACGGCAAGGATGCAGTATGCGCAGTTCCGAGCGTTGCAGTTCAACACGAGTCTTCTACCGTGCGTGCCTCGCGCTGCTGCTGACCGGCGTGCTGGCCCAGGCCAATGCCGCTGGCAAGGGGTGCGAGGCCTACGCCCAGTTACCCTCGGTGATCGAAATGGACGAAGGCCTGCAGCAAGAGCTGCGCCTGCCGCTGGCGATCAGCCGGGTGGCCGTCGGCGAGCCGAAGGTGGCCGATGTGCAGGCCAGTGGCGAGCGCGCCGTGCTGGTGACCGCCGTGGGCCCGGGCAACACCACGCTGATGCTGTGGACCGCCTGCGCCCCCACGCCGCACCGGGCCATGCTGTTCGTCAAGGGCCGGGCCAGCGTCGACATGGCCGAGGGTGGCCTGCCGCCCTCGCTGGATGCGCAGTTGCCAAGCCAGGTCCAGGCCGACATCCGCTTCGTCGAAGTGCGCCGCAGCAAGTACAAGGAGGCCGGCGCCCGCCTGTTCTTCAGCGGCTCGAACAACAGCTTGATCGGCTCGCCCGGCACGGTACCGGGCACCTCGGTGACACCCGGCGCGGTGCCGATCACGCGCCCGGCCATCCCGCTCGACGACGGTGTGTTCAATATCGTCTGGGGCGGCGGCAGCAGCCGATTCCTGGCGGCCATCAACGCCCTGGAGAACAGCGGCTTCGCCTACACCCTGGCGCGCCCCAGCCTGACCGTGCTCAGCGGCCTGACGGCAAGTTTTCTGGCCGGCGGCGAGATTCCGATCCCGGTGCCCAGCGCCGGCAGCGACAACGTCTCGATCGAGTACAAGGAATTCGGCGTGCGCCTGGCGCTGACGCCAACGGTGGTCAGCCGCGACCGCATCACCCTGAAGATCGCCCCTGAAGTCAGCGAACTGGACTACAACAACGCGGTAAACATCGCCGGCACGCTGGTGCCGGGGCTGAGTGTGCGGCGTACCGACACCAGCATCTCGCTGGCCGATGGCGAGAGCTTCATCATCAGCGGCCTGGTCAGCAACGACACCCGCTCCTCGGTAGACAAGCTCCCAGGGCTGGGCAACCTGCCGATCCTGGGCGCGTTCTTCCGTCAGTCGTCGCTGGTGCGCCAGGAAACCGAGCTGCTGATGATCGTCACCCCGCACCTGGTCCAGCCCCTGGCCGCCAATGCCCGGCTGCCGCAGCTGCCCGGCGAAGGCCTGCGCACCTACGACCCCAGCTGGGGCCGGCTGTTCTTCATGGAAAACGGCAATTTCGATGGCGGCAGCGGGTTATCACAATGAACGAGAGCCTCAACCAGACCTTCCTCGGCATCACCCGCAACGAAGAGGACCTGCAATGGCTACAGGCCGCGCTGGCCCCGCTGGGCCAGGTGATAGGCGCCAACGCCGGCAACCTCGACGAGCTGCTGGCGCTGGTCAACGCGACCTTCAGCAACCTGGTGTTCATCGGCCTTGACCGTGAACAGCTGGTTCACCAGTGCGCCTTGATCGAAGGCGTGCTGGAAGCCAAGCCGATGCTGGCCATCGTCGCCCTGGGCGATGGCATGGACAACCAGTTGGTGCTGCACGCCATGCGCGCCGGCGCCCGCGATTTCGTCGCCTATGGCTCACGCGCCAGCGAGGTGGCCGGGCTGGTGCGGCGCCTGGGCAAGCGCATGCCCACCGTCACCAGCAACCCCACCCTGGGCGGGCTGACCGTGTTGTACGGTGCGCAGACCGGCGCCGACGGCGCGCTGCTGACCACCCACCTGGCGCGGGTGGTGCAGGAAAGCGGGCAACAGACGCTGCTGCTCGACCTGGGCATGCCACGCGGCGACAGCCTGGCCCTGCTTGGGCTGGAGGCATCGTTCTACTTCGGCGATGCCCTGCGCCACCTGCGCCGGCTGGATACCACGCTGATCGACAGCGCCTTCACCCGCGACAAGAAAGGCCTGCGCCTGCTCACCTACGCCGAAAACGACGAGCCGCTGCGCCAGACCAGCGCCGCCGAGCTGTACATGCTGCTCAGCGCCCTGCGCCAGCACTTTCAGCACATCGTCGTGAACCTGACCGGCCACGCCGACAGCGAAGCGCTGCGCACCCTGGTCAGCCACTGCGACAAGCTGATCGTCTACACCGACCAGAACATCCTCGACTGCCGGCGCAACCTGGAAGTGCTCGAGCTGTGGCGTGACCATGGCATCAAGCTGGAGCACGCCAGCCTGCTGGTCGACCGCCACCTGAACAACGTCGCCCCCGACCCCGAAAGCCTGGCCAAGCGCTACGCCCTGCCGCTGCTCAAGGTCATGCCCGACAGCGCCGAGCTTCGCCTGAACGCCAAGAACCAAGGGCTGAGCCTGTTCGAACTGGCCCCGCGGGAAAACCTCACGCAAGCCTTGCGCAGCCTGGGTGAACGGCTGGCACAGCGCTCGGAAAACCTTTCGCCACCGGCCTTCACCTGGCTGCGTCGGCTGTGGGGCAGCAGATGAACGGTGACCAGCCCTTTGGCGGCCAGCAGCATGCTTCGGGCGACCCTTACGCGCTCAAGCGCGCCCTGCACCGCTTTGCCATCGACGCCATCGAAGACAGCGGGCGCAACCTGCTCGAAGGCGCGCGCCCGGCGCTGACCCAGTTCGTTCTGGAGCAGGTGGGCGATTACGTGGCGCGGCTGCGCCTGGCGTTGTCACGCTACGAAATGGAGCGCCTGGCCGAAGAGCTGGTCGACGAGCTGACCGGCTTCGGCCCCCTGGAGGTGCTGCTGCGCGACAGCAGCGTCACCGAAATCCTGGTCAACGGCCCGCACCGGGTGTTCGTCGAACGGGCCGGCCAGTTGCAGCAGACCGACCTGCGCTTCATCGACGCCCACCACGTCGAGCGCGTGATGCAGCGCATCCTCGCCCCGCTCGGGCGGCGCCTGGACGAGTCTTCGCCGATGGTCGATGCGCGCATGCCCGACGGCAGCCGGGTCAATGCGATCATCCCGCCGGTGGCGCTGGATGGCCCGTGCCTGTCGATCCGCAAGTTCCGCCAGGACATGCTCAAGAGCGCCGACCTGCTCGCCACCCGGGCCATCGACCAGCACATCTTCGACTTCCTCGAACGCGCCGTCGGCCGGCGCTGCAACATCCTGGTCAGCGGCGGCACCGGCACCGGCAAGACCACCCTGCTCAACATCCTCAGCCAGATGATCGCCCCGCGCGAGCGCCTGGTCACCATCGAGGACGTGGCCGAACTGCAGCTGCACCACCCCCACGTGGTGCGCCTGGAAACCCGCCCACCCAATGCAGAGGGGCACGGCGAGATCAAGGCCAGCGAACTGATCCGCAACGCCCTGCGGATGCGCCCGGACCGCATCATCCTCGGCGAAATCCGCGGCACCGAAGTGCTCGATGTGCTCACCGCGATGAACACCGGGCACGACGGCTCGATGAGCACCGTGCACGCCAACACCGCCCAGGATGCCCTGCTGCGCCTGGAAACCCTGGTTGGCCTGAGTGGCCGGCAGATCGCCGAAAAGACCTTGCGCCAGATGATCTGCGCTGCGCTGGATGTGGTGATCCAGCTGACCCGCCTGCCCGATGGCCGGCGCTGCGTCAGCGAGGTGCTGGAAGTGGTGGGCGTGCGCGACGACGTGTACGTCACCAATACCCTGTTCCGCCTCGACCGCCGCGGCGGCGACGTCTTTTTGCGCGAAGCGCCCAACCCTGCCGGCAGCAAGCTGCGCACCGAAGGTGTGCCGTGATCGGCCCCCTGCTGCTGGCGCTGGCGCCCCTGCTGCTGGGCGTGTCGCTGCTGCTGTTTCGCAAGGGCCTGTACAAGCGCAGCGAACAGCGCATTCTGCAGCGCCTGGGCCAGGCCTTGCAGGTGGTGCGCAGCGGTAATGCGCGGCGCGACTGGCTCGAGCCAATGTTGCAGCGTGCAGGGCTTGGCGCCAGCGACTGGCAACCGCAGCGCTGGCTGTTCGCCTGGCTGGGCCTGGTGCTGCTGGCGCTGCTGGCCGGCGGCTGGATCGCCGCCCTGATGGTGCTGGTGAGCATGCCGCTGCTGGGCTACTTCACCCTCAGCGCCTTGTACCGCCGGCGTGTGCGCCAGCTGGTCGAGCAGCTGCCGGCGCTGCTGGACTACAGCGTGCGCAGCCTCAAGGCCGGGCGCACGCTCAACGACGCGGTGCTCGGTGGCATCGATGGCACCCGCGAACCCTTGCGCTCGACCATGACCCGGGTACGGCGCAACGTGCAGCTGGGCGTGCCGCTGGACGATGCGGTCAACGAATTCGCCGAGCTGTACGACCAGGACGAACTGCGCCTGTTCGCCATGGGCTTGCGCATCAACCAGCGCTATGGCGGCAACACCAGCGAGCTGATGGAAAACCTGATCAAGCTGATCCGCGAGCGTGAACAAGGCGCCCGCCAGCTCAAGGCCATGACCGGCGAAACCCGTATCACCGCGATGATTCTCGGCGCCTTGCCGCTGTGCATGGCCGGTTATTTCCTGATGGCCAACCCGCGCTACCTGCTGGCCATGTGGCAAGACAGCGCCGGGCAGCTGATGCTGTTGCTGGCGTTCGCCCTGCAGGTGCTGGGCTGCCTGGTGCTGTGGCGCATGATGAGGAGCCTCTGAGCATGGCCTTGCTGATCTGCGCCCTGTGCCTGTTGCTCGCGGCCTGCCTGCTGGGCCTGCAGGCCGCCCGCCAGTTGCGCGCCCGCTACCTGATCGGCAGGCGCCTGCAAGGGCGCCTGGCCCGCGATGAGCGCCTGGGCGACTGGCTGCACTGGCTGGGCAGCAGCCGGCTTGGCCAGCGCCTGCAGAAGCTCGACGGTGAAAGCCAGGCCCTGCTCGAGCGTGTGGGCTGGCGCCGCAGCCGCCAGCGGGCGCTGTTTGCCGCCGTGCAGCTGGGCCTGCCGCTGCTGACGGTGCTGCTGACCGTGCTGCTGCAGCAAGGGGTCAGCAGCGGTGAAGGCATGCACTGGCTGATCTGGCCGCTGTGCGCGCTGGGCGCCAGCTACCTGCTGCCCAAGCGCCTGCTGGCCAGCGCGGCAAAACGCCGCCAGCAACGCATTGCCCTGGAAGTGAGCCTGATGATCCCGCTGCTGCGCATCCTCTTCGAGACGGGCCTGGCGGTGGAGCAGGCGCTGCGCGTGCTGAGCCTGGAAGGCCGGGCGCTGGTGCCGGAAATCAGCGAAGAGCTGCGCCAGGTGTTGCACCGGGTGGACTCGGGCCTGGCGCTCGGGCCGGAGCTGGAAAAGGCCGCAAGCGTGCTGGCCGTGGACGAATTCACCGACACCTGCGTGATCCTCCAGCAATTGCTGACCCAGGGCAGTGGCGCGATGAAGTCGCTGCTGGCGCTCAAGGACCTGCTCGACGACCGGCGCCTGACGCGCATGCAGGAGCGGGTCTCGAAGATGTCGGCAAAGATGTCGGCGGTGATGATGGTGTTCCTCTTCCCGGCGTTGCTCATCGTCCTCGCCGGGCCGGGGTTTTCTGCACTGGCGCGGGCCTTGAGCCCCTGAGGAGATTGGATGAAAGCGATCCTGTTGTTCACAAGCCTGCTACTGCTGGCCGGTTGCGCCGGGCAACAACCCGAAGGGCTGCGCCAGCTGTTCGGCAATACCAGCTGCGCCAAGCCCGACGCCGACCAGCAACTGTCGCTGAACCTGGCCGACGAGATGCTCAACGAAGGCCGCCCGCATGCAAGCCTCGCGCACCTGGAGCAGTTGCCGAACAACCTCGACCAGGTGCGCCTGCGCAAAGCCCGGGTTTCCCGCCTGCTCGGGCGCAGCGAGGCCGAGCCGCTGTACCGCAGCCTGCTGGGCGGTTGCCTGGCCGCCGAAGGCGAGCACGGCCTTGGCCAGCTGGCCTCGGCCCGCGGCGACGACGTGCAGGCCCTGCAGAACCTGCAGCGGGCGGCGCGCCTTGCGCCGACCGACGAGCGCGTGCGCAACGACCTGGGCGTCGTATTGATGAACCTGGGGCGCTATGAACAGGCGCGCTTCGAATTCCTCACGGCGGTCGAGCTCAAGGACGACAACCCGCTGCCGGCGGTCAACCTGGTAACGCTGTCGCTGCTGCAGGACAACTGGCAGCAAGCCACCGACCTGGTCGGGCGGCTGCGGCTCAAGCCCGACCAGTTCGCCCAGGCCCAGGACCGCGCCAGCCAGATCAAGGCCAATGGGCGCGGGCCGCTGGCCTCGGCCACTCGCGCCACCGAAATGGTCAACTGAGGGAACGGCGATGCTGATGATCCGCTCTGCGATGCTACTGGCCTGCTGCGCCAGCGTCTCTCTGGCCTGGGCCGACGACACCCCGCGCCAGCGCCCGTCTACGCTGACGGCGACCGAAACCTTGCTGCAGGTGCAGTCCAGTGGCGAGCAGGCATCGACCAAGTTGCAGGTGCAGACGGCACGCGAGCGCGACCTGTCGAAGCAGCGCTGGCTGGACACCTACAAATACGTCATCCCGGACTTCTATCGCTGGGAGCGGGTGAAGTCGAGCAACAACTGAAGCGCGCCTGTCACGCCAGGCACGCACTGGCCAGCACGAACCCCACCAGCACACAGGGCGCGAACGGCTGCTTGTCGCCCGCCTGCCCTGCCCCGCGCCGCCACAGCCGCCGGGCGAGCGCCCATGCCAGCAAGGCCACGCCGGCGCCGATGAAGGTGCCCAGCACGTGCGCCTGGCTGGTGGCCAAGGCCAGCGCGCCAAGCAACTTGACGTCACCGGCGCCAAAGCGCCCGAGCATGTACCCCGGCAGCGTCAGCAGCAGCACGATGGCCAGCGCCCAGCCGGCATCACTGGCCTGGGCGCCGACCCAGCTGCGCCCGGTCACCAACAGCCAGGCCAGCGCGCACGCGGCGATGCCCAGTGTGAGCAGGTTGGAAATCTGCCGCTCCCGCAGGTCTTGCCCGGCACACAGGGCAAGCCACGCCAGCAGGGCAACGCTAGATATTGGCAATTGGCCATCCCTGTTCGTCGAACGGTTCTATGCTGTTACTCAGGACTCATGGTCAGGGTAGACGCAAGCATGCAAGCAGGCCCGGCAACTCGGCAAAAAGGCGCGGCAGCCCTGGAGTTCGTCGCTGTCTTCATGATCTTTTTCTCGGTGTTCTACGGGCTGGTCAGCTACACCCTGCCGATGCTGATGCTGCAATCGTTCAACCAGGCCAGCAGCGAGGCGGTGCGCCGCTGCGTTGCCCTGGACCCGACCAGCGCCACCTACGCCAACGACGTGCAGGTACTTGGCCGCCAGGTGATCCGTGACCAACTGGCCTGGATGCCCGCTGCGCTGGACTTCCAGCCTGCCAGCGACGCGCAGGTGCAGCTGGATGCGAGCAAGCTGCTGAAAGTGACCATCAACTACCCCAAGGCCAAGCTGACCAACGTCCTGCCGCAGCTGGTCATACCGTTGATTGGCGAAGTGCCGAGGTTGCCGGCAACCCTCAAGGCCGAAGCGAGCCTGCAGCTGTGAGCGGCCTGTTCAACCGCTGGCTGAGCAGCCACGCCGCCGAGCCGGCCGCCGAAATGCCCGCGGCCGTCGGCCTGCAGGTATGGCTTGACGCGCACGGCCAGGTGTTGCGCCTGTCCGGCCCCTTGCGCTGTGTGCTGGCGGTGCCCGAACAGGCCCCCACGCGCCTGCACAGCTACCTGTGCCAGCACAGCTGGCTGGTGCTCGAAGGTGAGCCCGTCGACTGGCAAGGCCAGGCGCTGGACCTGGATTTTCACACCGTGCACGGCCACACCTTGCATACCCGAGGCTCGCTGCAGCGCAACGCAGCCGGCTGGATGCTGCAGCTGTTCGATACCGGCGACCTGCTGCGCCAGGGCAACCAGCAGGACCAGTGGCTGAACCGGCGCCAGCTGGCCGCCGACATCAGCCAGGCGGTGCGCGACTGCAGCGAACCCTGGCTGGCACAGACCAGCGCCGAGCAACTGCAGCACCTGGCCATGCACTGGCAGGCCGGCGCGCTGCGGCTGCTGCTGGCGGACGACGCCGGCTGGCGCACCTATGCCAGCAGCGAAGGCGACTGGCCGTGGCCCGATGACGAACGCCTGCACCCCTGGCTGCAGGCGCTGCCTGCGCGCTTTCAGCACGTGGCACCCGACTCGCCCCAGTGGCAGGCATTGTGCGCAGGGGCGCCGCTGGTTCTGTTGCCGTACAGCCACGGCCACCACGTCCAGGCCTGGCTGCTGTGCGCCGGGGCGCCTGCGGTGCCTGCGCCGGAGGCCGCCACGCTGTTGCTGCAGGCGCTGGTCGAGCCCTTGCTGGCGCGCCTGCGCCAGGTGCAGTTGCAGCAGCGCTCGCACCACCTCGATGAGCTGCAACGGCAACTGGGCGCCGGCTGGTGGGAATGGCCGCTGCAGGGGCCGTTGCGCCTGGACCCGGCCTTGGCCGCCAGCCTCGGCCTGCCCTGCGAGGTGAGCCTCGAGCGCTGGCTGCTGCACCTGCACCCGGCCGACCGCGAGGCCGCGCACATGGCCCTGGAGCAAGCCCGCGACGGCGTCGCCTTGAGCCTCAACCTGCGCCTGCCGGAGGCCGACAGCGCGGCCAGCCCACGCTGGCTGCACTGGGTGGGGCAACTGCAGGGCCGCCAGGTCCAGGGCTTTGTGCTGGACATCAGCGCACTCAAGGCCCAGGAGCTTCAGGCCAATGCCGCCCGCGCCCGGCTGGAAAACCTCATCGCCAGTTCGCCCGCGGTGATCTACATCCAGCGTTACGCCGCCGGCGCCCTGCACAGCGAGTTCTTCAGCGACAGCCTGATGCCCTTGCTCGGCTGGGCCAAGGACAGCGAACTGGCGCGCCAACCCGGCCAGGCGGTGCACCCCGACGACCGCCCGCTGTGGCTGGAGCGCACCCGTGGGTTGCTGCGCGATGGCCAGGTGCGCAGCCGCTACCGCCTGCGCGATCACCTGGGCGGTTACCACTGGGTGCTGGACGAAGCGCGCCTGCTGCGCGACGACCTGGGCCAGCCGGTCGAGGTGGTCGGCCTGTGGCTGGATGTCAGCGAAGCCACCGAGGCTGCCGAACGTGTGCGCCAGAGCGAAGAACGCTACCGGGTGCTGGTGGAAGACTCGCCGGCCATGATCTGCCGCTACCGCCCTGACCTGCAGTTGCTGTTCGGCAACCGGCCGCTGGCCGAGCAACTGGAGTGCACGCCCGAGCAATTAGGCGAGATGAACCTGGGGCAATGGATGTCCGACAGCCAGCGCCAGGCATTCGTGCAGCGCCTGGCAACGCTGACCCCGGCGCAGCCATTGAGCAGCGCAGAGGTGTGCCTGCAACTGCCGGGGCACAGGCACGCCTGGTGGGTGTGGGCCGAGCGCGGGCTGTTCGATGAACAGGGCCAGCTGCTGGAAGTGCAAGCGGTGGGGCGCGACAACACGCAGGTGCGCCAGAGCCAGCAGCAACTGCTGCAAGGCGCCAAGATGGCGACCCTCGGCGAGCTGGCCACCGGGCTGGTGCACGAGATCAACCAGCCGCTGAACGTGATGCGCCTGGCCGTGGCCAACACCCTCAAGCGCCTGGAAAGCGGCGCAGTGGATGTCGACTACCTCAACGGCAAGCTGCAGCGCATCGACGCCCAGGTCGAGCGCGCGGCACGCCTGGTCGAACACCTGCGCACCTACGGCCGGCGGTCCGAGGTCGAAACCCAGGCATTTGCCGCCTGGGCCGCAGTAGACGGTGCCGTGGCGCTGCTGGCGGAGGGCCTGCGCGGCAAGGGCGTGGCCTTGCAGCTCGAACAGCCGCAGCTGTGCCCGCAGGTGCTCGGCCACCAGGACCAGCTTGAACAGGTGCTGATAAACCTGATGGTCAACGCCCGTGATGCCCTGCTGGAACGGCAGGCAGCCTCACCCAGAATCAGCGTGAGCCAGCACATCGAGGGGCAGCACCTGTGCCTGCACGTGCAGGACAACGCCGGCGGCATCGACCCGCGCCTGCTCGAGCGCATCTTCGAGCCGTTCTTCACCACCAAGCCGGCGGGGGCCGGCACGGGGCTGGGGCTGTCGGTGAGCCACGGCATCGTCGAGGCCATGGGCGGCCGGCTGGAGGTGTTCAATACCGGCGAAGGCGCCTGTTTCCGCGTGCTGTTGCCGGCCTACAAGACCAGCTGAGCACGGCCGCTGGAGCAACTGAGGTTGGCGCCGACTTCGGCGTTGACCAGGTCGATGCCCAGCACCTTCAGGAGCACGTTGAGCAAGGGGTCGATCAGCGGGCTGAGCAGGTTCTTGATCAGCGGTTCGAGAATGCCTTTGACCGTGGAGAGCACGTTGCCAACGATCACCAACACCTCCCCCAGGCCGCTGTTGACCGTGGGTTTGAACGCCTGTATCTGCACCCCGAGCAAGGTGTCGCTGAGGCTGCCGACCACGTTGTCGTTGATCGTGCGCATGTTCAGGTAGGCCGGAGGCTGGCCGATGTTGGGCGGCTCGCTGCCCGGTGCCTGGAACACCAGCGGGCGCTCGAGCGGGCCGCTGCCCAGCAGCTTGCTGTCGACACGCAGGCCAAGGCCGCCACCGGCGAACGGCACGCGCGGCTCGCAAGTGCCGAGGATCAGCAGCTTGGTACAGCGTTTGGTGCCGATGTCGATCAACGGCAGGGCCTTGATCGCCGTGGTGCCGGTGGTGAAGAACGCCGTGGGGGAATCGAAGCGCCCCACCGCGATCTTCGCCGCCGCGCTCTGTGCCTGGGTGGTGAGCCGCTTTGGCGAGCAGCTGAAGGTGTTGGACGCTTTCGGGTCGAGGCGTGTGGTGGCTTCGGCGACCTCCAGGCCGATGTCCACCTGCAGCTTGTCGGGCACCAGGACGATGTCGGTGACCGTGCACGGCACGCCCAGCAGGCAGAACACCGAATCCAGTGTCGCGGCCAGGTTCAGGCTGAGCAGGTTGCCGAGCACGTTGGTCAGTGGCGCGGCCAGGTCGAGCACCGCGTTGACCAGGCCCAGCACGGAGTTGAGCAGTGGCAGGTCGAGCGAAATCATCGCCCGCACCTGGGCGGTATGCACCCTCAGCTCATCCTTGCGCGGGTCGCCGACGGCCGAGATCTGCTGTGGCTCGATCACTTTCAGCCGCACCCGGCCATTGACCAGGCCGAGCACGTTGAGCGGCAGGTCGACGTTGGCGGCGCTCTCGCTCGCCGCCAGCTGGATCACCCCCTGCACCAGCTGCAGCAACTGGATGCTGGCATCCAGGCCCGCCTGCGCCGTGCCGTTCTGGATATCGAGGATATCGCCCAGCTGCAGCAAGGTGCTGTTGCCCGCCCCCAGCGCCAGCTTGCCCAGGTTGGTCACCACATCGACCGCAGCGCCGCTTTGCTGCAGCACCTTCACCGCCGCTTGCAGCAGCTGCGTGGCGGTGGCGTTGGCATTGAGCAGTTGCTGGTAGTCACCCACCTTGAGGTTGAGGTCGATGGCCAGTTGGTCGAGGTACTTGAGCAGGTTCAGGTCGGTGGCGGCGATGCCTTTCCAGCCGGCCAGGTCCAGCTGCACGCTGCCGCCCAGGGCGCCGAGCAGGGCATTGAGCAGCACCGACTGGCGTGAATCCACCGTGGCCAGGGTGGTGCGGATGCTCAGCATGGCCTGCGGCGGCAACGGCATGGAGGCCACGGCATGGGCGTGCAAGGTGGTGGTCAGCGGCACCCCGGCGCCTTGCATCAAGGTGTAGATACCACCGGCGACGCTGGTGGTGACGGTGTTGCTGACATCCACCCGGATCGCTTCGTTGCGGGTGTTGTCGCTGGTGAAGGTACGCAGGCTGTTGGCGCCGGTCTGCAAGTAGCCGCAGCTGGCCACCAGCGGGTTGCCGGCGGCATGGCCATTGCGCGTGGCTGCGGTGCGGGCGATGGCCGTGGCCTGCGGGCCGCTGCCGGTGCACACGGCGTACTGGCCGGCCGCCTCCAGCGCCGCCATGTCGGCGATGCGTTGCAGTTTGCGCTGTTCGAGGTAGAGGCGGCCGCTGTCGAGCACCACCAGCAGAAACAGCAAGGCCATGGCCAGGGTGGTCACGGCCATCAGGCCAATCGCGCCGCGTTGACGAGCAGCGGAACAGGGAACCACGGGGCACTCCTTTGCAGGCCTGGGGCCAGCCTTTGCAGCATCGGTCAAGGGAGTGTAGCCCCGGTGATGGCGTATTGCCTTACCCCTTGCATGAAGGTGCCGATCAATGGCCCTGAACCAACCCGGCGTTTGCCCGGTCAACTTCTGCAGTCAACTTTGCAGAGCTGGGCCATGCACAACCCATTCGATCAGATCAGCGCCGCCTTCGCCCCCGAATACCGGGTCAACCTGAGCATCGAACGCCTGGACGGCAGCATCATGCTGACCCTCTCCGACGACGCCGGCGTGGTCGCCAAGCGCCTGATCACTCAAGCCCAACGCAATGACCCGCTGCGCCTGCAGCGGGTCATCGACAGCATTCGCCTGGGCCTGGCCATCGAGCTGGGGCAGAACCCGCTGCAGGTGCTCGCGGCCCTGACCCGCGAGCCGGCCCCTGGCGCACGCCCGTTCGCGGCAGCGCGCATCGCCAACTGAGCGTCAGCCCAAGGTCGTCAGCATCCGCCCGATTTCACGCTCCAGGTCGGCGAGGCCCAGGCCCTTGAACCGGTGCGCGCTGTCGAAGGTGTGCGGTTCATGGAACAGGCCGAACAGGCCCGGGTCGTAGGTCGGTTCCTGCTGCTGCTTGAGCCAGTGGATGGACTCGTCGACCAGTGTGCGGCTAGCCACCACACGCAATTGGACGACGTCGGCGACTTCGGTGACATGCACGGCTTCAGGGTCAAGTTTGAGCGCGTACTTGAGGTGGGCATGGACTTGTTCGATGGTCACGTTCATTGCTGTTCTCCTCCAGCGCCCCTCGATCGCGACCGGATGTCACGATTCGTTGCTGGGCGCCGGCGAAGATTCAACACGGCAGGCCGCAAACCTCGGGCCTAGATAGCTAGCCCCTCACTTGCCGTCTTCGACTTCCTTGCCATTGGCATCGAGCACCTTGGTCGACGGGTAGCGGTAGGAGGCGTAGCGCACCACCAGGATCGCGAAGGCCAGCAGCAGGATGCCGCCGCACACGTACAGAAGGCCCACGTCCGGTGCCTTGTGGTGCGACACATCGCCGATCAGCAGGCGCGTCAGCGCGGTGATCGCCACGTAGAGCAGGAAGCGGATCGGCATGTGGTTGGTCTTGAAGTAGATCCCGACCATCGCCCCCAGCTCCAGGTAGATGAACAGCAGCAGGATGTCATCGACGCTGACCCCACCCTTGCCGAGCATGTCGAGGAAGGTCACCACTGCCGCATAGGCGGTGATGGCGCCAATGCCGAACAGCGCCAGGTAGTGGAACCCCTCGACGCACAGATTGCCCAGCGAATCGGCCGAGCCATGCAGCCCCTTGCGCAGCCTTTCGGCCCATTTGATGTTCACGATGTCCAACTCCCCCGATACGACCTGAAGATGATGCGCCAGCTCTGTGACGCTTGTGCCATGCAGTTAAAGGGCCAGGCCCTCGCCTTGGAAGGCGGCCGATTGCCGCAAGGCACCTGTGGGCTAGGCTTTTTTGCAGCAAGGCTTGCGCCTGGGGCGCCGGGCCATTACTGTATGCGCATACAGTAATCGATCAACCAACCGCAAAAAGGCACAGAGGTGATGAATGGCCGTCGAAGTGGTGTACCGCAGCAGCCGCGACCCGGAGCGCTTGTTCATGGATAAGGCCGAAGCAGATCGTCACGACAAGATGCTCGAGCTGGCCGAGCGCCTGGCCGAGGTGTTGCACAAGGCAGTGCCGTCGCTGACCGAGCAGCAGGTCGAGGAAGCCGGCATCTACATGGCCAAGAACCGTGACGTGTTCGCCCGGGCGTTCAAGAGCCAGCCGGATGCATTGGCCGAGCTGCTCGAAGGGGGCGCTGCGCAATAAGCGCTGCCAGGTGCTTGTCAGCCGTACAGCAGGCGCTCGGCGAGCATCTGCGCCACCCGCGCCGGGGAGCGCTTCTCGGCCTGGGCGTGGGCGAACACTTCGGTCAGCCGCGAGGGAATGCGCGCCAGGTGCGCGGTGATGGTGCCAAGGTCTTCGCCGCGGTGCTTCATCGCCACATAGATGAGCCCACCGGCATTGATCACGTAATCCGGCGCATACAGGATGCCGCGTGATTCCAGCTGGTCGGCCACCTGCAAGGTGGTCAGCTGGTTGTTCGCCGCCCCGGCCACGGCTGCGCAGCGCAGTTGCATCACGCTCTGGCCATTGAGCACCGGCCCTACCCCGCACGGCGCGAAGATATCGCAGGGGGTACTGATCAAGGCGTCGTTGGTGACCGGGTGAGCACCGAACTGCTCGACCGCCAGGCGCACGCGCCCGGGGTCCAGGTCGCTCACCAGCAGTTCCGCGCCCGCGGCGTGCAGCTGCTCGGCCAGGGCATAGCCGACATTGCCCAGGCCTTGCACCGCCACCCGCAGGCCTTCGAGGTTGCCGCTGCCCAGGCGCGCCTGGGAGGTTGCCCGGATGCCGGCGAACACGCCCATGGCCGCATGCGGCGAGGGGTCGCCGGAGGCCGTGGTGCTGGTGACATGGGGTGTGCTCTGGGCGATGCAGTCCATGTCCAGAGTCGAGGTGCCGCTGTCCACGGCAATGATGAAGCGCCCCTGCAAGGTATCGATGAAACGGCCGAACGCCTCGAACAGCGCCGCGCGGTTTTCCACATGCGGGTTGCGCATGATCACGGCCTTGCCGCCGCCCAGCGCCAGGCCGGCCAGCGCTGCCTTGTAGCTCATGCCCTGGGCCAGGCGGATGGCATCGGTCATGGCGCTTTCGTCATCGGCATAGGGCAGGTAGCGGCAACCGCCCATTGCCGGGCCCAGGTGCTCGCTGTGAATCGCCACCACGGCCTTCAGGCCAGTGGGCGGGTCGATAAACAGGTGCAGCGACTGGGTACGGGTGCTTTGCATCAGCGCGAACATCGACGGGCTCCCCAACGAGGTGCTCCTACCAGTATAGGCACGCGGCCATCGCCGGCACGCCGGGCGGACCACTGGACGAATGCCGGCGCCGGGGCTAATACTCAAGGGTGTGTGGAGAACCCCGATGAACCCACGTAAAGCCTGCCTGGCCTGCCTGGAACGCGAACCTGTCGCCCTGTTGGAAGCCGCGTTGTGGATTGCCGCCGAGCACGACCGCAAGGCCGAGCCCGCGAGCGCGATTGCCAGCTTGCATGAGCTGCAGCGTGAGGTCAGTACCCGCCTGCCGATGCTGCCATTGAACGAACTGGCGCAGCCGCTGCTGCGCCAGCTCACCGCGCTGGGCTTCCAGCAAGACGAATTTCACCCGCTGCGCCCACAGGCAGCACTGCTGGACAAGGTGCTGCAACGCCGCCGCGGCCAACCCCTGGCACTGGCCATCATCACCCTGGAGCTGGCCCGCCGCCTGTCGATACCGCTGGAAGGCGTGGCATTCCCCGGGCACTTCCTGCTGCGAGTGCCGGGTGCCGATCATTTGCTCGACCCTTGCGGCGGCCGGCGCCTGTACCCCAACGATTGCCGTGAACTGCTGGCCCGCCAGTTCGGCCCGCATGTGCCGCTGACCGCCGAGCACCTGCGCGCGGCCAGCCCGACGCAGATGCTCCAGCGCCTGTCACGCAACCTGCGCCAGCTGCACATCAGCAACGACGACCACCTGGCTGCGCTGATCGACGCCGAGCGCGTCATGCAACTGGGCCCGGTGCAGGTCAGCGACTACATGACTCGCGCATCGCTATATCAGCACCTGGATTGCCCGCAAGCCGAGCGCTTCGACCTGGAGCATGCACTGCTGCTGACCGACGACCCGGTGCAGCGCCTGAAGCTGTCCGAACGGATCGGCAAGCTCCCGACAGCCAACCACTCGCTTCACTGAGCGGGCGTGTCCACCTGGCAGGCCGGATGCGCCTTGGCGAAGGCCGGGTGCTCGCTTGCCAACGCCGCTACCCGGCGAATGCACGGGTAGCCCGCCAGGTCGATGTTGAAACGCTCGGCCGCGTACAGCTGCGGAATCAGGTACACATCGGCCAGGCCCGGCTCATCGCCGAAGCAGAAACCCCGATCGCCGATCAGTTGCTCCACTGCCGCCAAGCCCTGGCCGATCCACTGGCCGATCCACTGATTGATCTGCCCCTCGTCATGCCCGAGCCGGCGTAGCTCATTGAGCACGCTGACGTTGTGCAGCGGGTGCACATCGCAACCGATGATGGCCGCCACACCGCGCACCTTGGCCCGCGCCTCGGCACCCGCCGGCAACAGCGCAGGCTGTGGATAAGCCTCCTCCAGGTACTCGATGATCGCCGGCGACTGCACCAGCAGCTCACCGCCGTCGGTGCGCAAGGCCGGCACCCGGCCCTGCGGGTTCAGCGCGACATAGTCGCTGCCACGCTGTTCGCCCTTGAGCAGGTTGACAGGCAGGGCCTGGTAACCCAGGCCCTTGAGCGCCAGGGCGATGCGCACCCGGTAGGACGAGGTGGAACGGTAATAGGTGTACAGCTCCATGGCCCTGCCCCCTCAGTTGGCCGCGATGATCTTGCCGCGGCATTCACCGAAGCCGATGCTGGCCACGCCATCGCGCTGGCAGCGGGCGCGCAGGATGATCTCGTCGCCGTCCTCGAGGAACTTGCGCAGCTCGCCACTGGCCAGCTCCACCGGCTGCTTGCCACCCACGGTGGTCTCCAGCAGGCTGCCGAAGGCGTCGGGCGTGGCACCGGACAAGGTGCCCGAACCGAACAGGTCGCCAGGCTGCAACTGGCAGCCGTTGACGCTGTGGTGGGCGATCAGCTGGGCCACTGTCCAGTACATGTTCAGGGTGTTGCTCAGTGCCAGGCGCTGGGCCGGCAGGCCCTGCTCGCGCATGCGCTCGGTGAGCAGCAGCACTTCCAGTTCGATATCGAAGGCGCCGCTGGCCTGGTCGCGTGGGTCCAGCAGGTACGGCAGTGGCTGCGGGTCGCCCTCCGGGCGCGCCGGCTGGGCGCAGCGGAACGGCGCCAGCGCTTCGGCCGTCACCACCCACGGCGAGATCGAGGTGATGAAGCTCTTCGACAGGAACGGGCCGAGCGGCTGGTATTCCCAGGCCTGGATATCTCGCGCCGACCAGTCGTTGAGCAGGCACAGGCCCGCCAGGTGCTGTTCGGCCTCGGCGATCGGGATGGCCTGGCCCATGTCGTTGCCCTGGCCGATCCAGATGCCCAGCTCCAGCTCGTAGTCCAGGCGTGCGCAGGGGCCGAAGCTCGGCTCGCTGTGGCCGGCCGGCAGCGTCTGGCCTTTCGGCCGGCGCACCTCGGCGCCCGAGGGGCGCAGGGTGGAGGCGCGGCCGTGGTAGCCGATCGGCACATATTTGTAGTTGGGCAGCAGCGGGTTGTCGGGGCGGAACAGCTTGCCGACGTTGGTGGCGTGCTGGATGCCTACGTAGAAGTCGGTGTAGTCGCCGACCTTGGCCGGCATGTGCATCTGGCAATCGCTGGCCGGGTACAGCGCCGCGCCCAGTGCAGCCTGGTGCTCGCTGTGTTCGCCCAACAGCGCCTGCAGGCGTTCGCGCAGCGCCACGCGGGCGTTGCGGCCGAGGGCGAAGAAGGCGTTCAGCGCCCCACCACGGGTCGCCTCGACGGCGGCCTTGGCCTGGCCGTCGAACAGCCCGGCGGCCAGCACCGCCTCGAGGTCGAGGATGGCGTCGCCGATGGCCACGCCACAGCGCAGCGCTTCACCCGGGCGGCTGAAGATGCCCAGCGGCAGGTTCTGCAGCGGGAAGTCGCGGTGCCCGTTGGCATGCTCGACCCAGCTACGGGCATTGGCGGTCTGGTTCATCGGTTATCTCCGGTTCGGGTTGAAGGTGCTCGGCAAGGTGGCCCAGCAGCTGTCGTAGTCGGCCTGCAATTGCGGGCATTCGAGGGCCTGGCGGCTCGGGCGCAGCACCTGGCTGGTCTCGAACATGAAGGCCATGGTGTTGTCGATCTTGTGCGGCGCAAGGTCGGCGGCGATGGCTTTTTCGCAGGTGTCGGCATCCGGCCCGTGGGCGCTCATCACCCCGTGCAGCGAAGCGCCGCCCGGCACGAAACCTTCGGCCTTGGCATCGTAGGCGCCGTCGATCAGGCCCATGAACTCGTTCATCAGGTTGCGGTGGAACCACGGTGGCCGGAAGGTGTTTTCGGCCACCATCCAGCGCGGCGGGAAGATCACGAAGTCCATGTTGGCCAGGCCATGCACGCTGGTCGGCGAGGTCAGCACGGTGAAGATCGACGGGTCGGGATGGTCGAAGCTGACCGTGCCCAGGGTGTTGAAGCGGCGCAGGTCGTACTTGTAGGGCACGTTGCTGCCGTGCCAGGCGACCACGTCCAGCGGCGAGTGCTGCAGCTCGCAGGCCCAGTGCTCGCCGAGGAATTTCTGCACCAGCTGCACCGGCCCTTCGGCTTCTTCGTAGTGCGCCACCGGGGTGAGGAAATCGCGCGGGTTGGCCAAACCGTTGCTGCCGATCGGGCCGAGGTCCGGCAGGCGCAGCGGGGCGCCGTGGTTTTCCGCGATGTAGCCACGCGCCTGGCCATCGAGCAGCTCGACGCGAAACTTCATGCCGCGCGGGATCACCGCGATTTCCAGGGGTGCGACGTCCATCACGCCCAGTTCGCTGGCGATGCGCAGGCGGCCGTGTTCGGGCACCAGCAGCAGTTCGCCGTCGGCGTTGAAGAACACCCGGTCCATGGAGCGGTTGGCGCGGTAGATGTAGATGCTCACGCCCGCGGGTTTTTCCGACGGCGCGTTGGCCACCATCGGCAGCCAGCCTTCGATGAAGTCGGTCGGCTCGCTGGGGATCGGCTGCGGGTTCCAGCGCAGGCGGTTGGGGGTGACCGCGCCCAGCGGGCCGCCGAGGGGCTGGCGCTCGAGGCGTTCGAAGCGCGGGTGCAGGGCCGAGGGGCGGATGCGGTACAACCAGGTGCGGCGCAGTTCGCTGCGGGCCATGGTGAACGCGGTACCCGACAGCAGCTCGGCGTACAGGCCATAGGGGGCCTTCTGCGGCGAGTTCTGCCCGACAGGCAATGCGCCGGGCAAGGCTTCAGAGGCGAATTCGTTGCCGAAGCCGCTCAGGTACTGAAGGTCGGGGGACGTGTCGCGGTTCATCGAAGCCTCCGGGTTTTGTTTTTATCGTAATCAGATTACGAATAACGTAATTTGCTCCCTGCATGGCGTCAAGCTATAAAGGCGCGACTCGAAGAATCCGGAACCTCCACGCCCATGGCCAAAGCCAGCTCCCCCACCGACACCGGCAAGCAGAAGGTCCGCTCGGCGGAAGTCGGCACCGACATCCTCAAGGCCCTCGCCGAGCTGTCCCCGTCCACCTCGCTGTCGCGCCTGGCCGAACATGTGCAGATGCCGGCGAGCAAGGTGCACCGCTACCTGCAGGCGCTGATCGCCAGTGGCTTTGCCGAACAGGATGCGGCCACCAATCATTATGGGCTGGGCCGGGAGGCGCTGCGCGTGGGCCTGGCGGCGCTGGGCAGCATCGATGTGCTGAAGGTGGCGGCGCTGCCGCTGTCGCAACTGCGCGACGCGCTCAACGAGAGCTGCTTCATCGCGGTGTGGGGCAACCAGGGCGCCACGGTGGTGAGCATCGAGCCTGCGGTGCGGGCCGTTACCGTGGTGACCCAGATCGGTTCGGTGCTGCCGCTGCTCAGTTCGTCGACCGGGCTGGTGTTTGCCGCCTACCTGCCCGAACGCGAAACCGTGGACCTGCGCGAGCGTGAACTGGCCACGCTGCAGCACACCGCCGCCGACTACGAAGCGCTGCTGGCCGGCATTCGCGAACGTGGCCTGCACCATGTGCATGGCCTGCTGATGCCTGGCGTCGATGCGCTGTCGGCACCGGTGTTCAACGCCCTGGGGCAGATTGCTGCAGTGATGACCGTGGTGGGGCCGACGTCGATCTTCCATGCCGATGAACATGGCCCGGCGGCCCAGCGCCTGCTGGCGGCAGCGCGTGACACGAGCTGGCGCATGGGCCATTCGCCACAGGCCTGAAGCGCCTGGGCACTGTTGCCCGAAACGTAAAGGTGAATGTCATAAGCGGCTATTTTTCCCACAGGATCAAGCGCTTATTCTTAACTCACTGGCCGGCATGAAGGGCACTACCCCCCCAGCTCTTCAGGCTTGCGAGGTTCACCGACGTAGATTTTGAAGCTCCTTGATCTAACGTCTCGATTGGCCGCTGCGATTGCAGCGGCTTTTTTTATGCCCGGTGAAAAGCGGCCCTCACGCCAGCGGATACTTCTGCAGGTTGGCCATCATCTGCTGCAGGGCCTGGATGTTGTCCTGCGGGTGCAGCGCGCCTTCGAAATCGCCAATCTGCGCCCAACTCTCGGCCACCTGCTCCGGGGTGAAGCCTTCACGCGGGTCGAAGCCCACGCCCAGGCTGCGCTCCCAGCGCACCTTGCCAATCCAGCCGCCGCCCACTTCGAACAGCGCCCCGCTGTCCTGGCACTGCTCGCTGCCCAGGTACACCACCAACGGGCTGACCAGCTCGGGCTTGAGGCGCTCGAACACCTGCGGCGGGATCAGCCCCTCGGTCATGCGTGTGCCGCCGGTGGGCGCGATGGCGTTGACCAGCACGCCGTGCTTGCGCCCTTCGATGGCCAGGGTGCGGGTCAGGCCATACAGGCCCAGCTTGGCCATGCCGTAGTTGGCCTGGCCGAAATTGCCGTAGATGCCGGACGTGGAGGCGGTGAAGATCACCCGGCCCCAGTTCTGCTCGCGCAGGTGCGGCCAGGCGGCGCGGGTGACCTTGAAAGCGCCCTCGACATGCACCTGGTAGACCTGCTCCCAGTCGGCATCGTCCATCTTGTGGAAGGTTTTGTCGCGCAGGATGCCGGCGTTGTTCACCAGCACATCGACCCGGCCGAAATCGTCCAGGGCCTGCTCGACGATGCGCGCGCCATCGCTGACCGAATCGTGGTTGGCCACGGCGCTGCCGCCGGCGGCGCGAATCTCGGCCACCACGCGGTCGGCTGCCGAAGCGCTGGCGCCTTCGCCGTGGCTGGAGCCACCCAGGTCATTGACCACCACCCGGGCACCGCGCGCGGCGAACAACAGCGCATGGGCGCGGCCCAGGCCGCCGCCGGCCCCCGTGACGATCACCACACGGTCTTGCACAGATACCGGCTCGTTCATGCCCTTGGCTCCAGGTCAGGTTGAATGCAGCGAGTCTGGGCCAACGCCCAGGCGGCGGACAATCAAGCGCACCCACGCTGAATGCCAGGCGATAACGCAGGCCGATGGTCGGCGGCTCAGGACCAGGCGACTTTGCGTGGCAGGTAGCTGAGCAGCTTTTCGCGAAACGCCAGGTAATGGCGCAGCACCAGCGTCGGGGCTTCGGTATGCGGGTAATGGCCGATGCCTTGCAGCTGCACGGTGTCCGCGTTGGGCACCAGCTGCTGGTAGCGCTCGACCATGCGCGCGCCCGACAGCGGGTCGACCACGCCGTTGATCATGCGCAGGGGCACACCGTCGGCCCGCAGCGCTCCGACCCAGCGTTCACGCTGGGCCCTGCGCTCGGGCACGAAGCTCACCAGCTTGTGCAGGATGCGGGTACCGCCGTGCGCGGCAATCAGGCTCCAGCAGTCGTCCAGGGCACTTTCGCTGGGGTGGGTGCAGGGCCCGTAGATCTGCGTGACATTGCGCACCAGGTCATCGCGCTTGAACGAGCGCCCGAACAGCCAGCCCAGGCGGCTGAGCAGCAGCTTCTGCACCAGCAGCACCTGGCAGCTTTCCGGGAACAAGCCGCTGTTGAGGAACACGCAGCTGGCGATGTCGGCGCGCTGCTCGTGGTGCCGGGCCAGCAGCTCCTGGGCCACGCTGCCGCCATAGTCGTGGGCCAGCAGGTGCACCGGCGCGTCGACCTTGAGGTGGGCCAGCAAGGCCTGCTGCAGGTCGGCCTGCTCCAGCAGGCTGTAGTCGTGGTCCAGCGGTTTGGCCGAGTCGCCAAAGCCCAGCATGTCGCAGGCGATCAGGCGAAAATGCTGGGTCAACGGCGCCCACAGGTAGTGCCAGTCCCAGCTGGCGGTGGGGAATCCATGCAGAAGCAGCAGGGGCTCTCCTTGCCCTGCGGTCCAGTAGCGGATGCTCTGGCCCCGGAACGTGAAACTCTGTCCCCGGGTACGCCAGACGCACAATGGTATCTCGGCCAATGGCATCGTATTCGTCCCGGTTGTCTAGCGTTTGAGGGTGTTGGGCAAGGCTGCGGTCATTGCGTGTCACCTCGGCACATACATGTGCTCTCTGTGTCGAGGCCGAGTCTAATCAGGCGCCCCCTCGCTGAAACTTGCGTTGCCAGCCAGCTTGATGACTGAGCGAGTCAGTGGCACGAACGGTCACAGCAGCATCGCCAGCAGGGGCGCGGCGAACAGGTTGAGCAAACCGGTCAGCACCATGACCAGGCCAGCCACGGAACCTTCTTCGCGGCCCACTTCATGGGCGCGGCTGACGCCGGCGCCATGCGCGCCAACACCGAACAGCGCCCCCCGCGCCAACGCCGAGCGCAGCGGCAGCCAGCGCAGCAGTACACCGCCGAACAGGGCACCGAGCACCCCGGTGAACATCACGAACACCGCGGTCAGCTCGGGCACGCCACCCAGGTCATGGGCCAGCGGCATGGCGAACGGCGTGGTGATCGAGCGCGGCACCAGCGACAGGCTGGTCGCGGCATCCAGCGACAGCAGGTGGGCCAGGCCCCAGGAGCTGGCGATCGACGCCGTGCTGCCGGCCAGCATGCCGAGCAGCAACGCCGGCCAATCGCGCGCCAGCATCGCCCGCTGCTGCCAGATCGGCACGGCGAACGCCACCGTGGCCGGGCCCAGCACGCTCATCAGCCAGTGGGTATTGCGGGCGTATTCGGCATAGGCGGTGTGCAGGGGCACAGCCACCGCCAGCAGCAAGGCGGGCACCAGAATCAGCGGCGACACCAGGTAACGCCCGGTCCGCCGGTACAGCCAGCGGCTGCCCAGGTAAGCGAGCAAGGTCAGCGCCAGCCAGAACAGGGGCATGGGTTCAAGGCTCATGGCGCAACCTCCAGCGGCACACCAGTTCGACGGTGACGGCAGTCACCACCATGACCATCAGGGTGCTCACGGCAATCACCAGCAGGATGCGCCAGCCTTCCTCGCGCACCAGGCTGCCGTAGTCGAGCAGGCTCATCAGTGCCGGGATGAAGAACAACAGCATCTCGGCCATCAGCCAGCCGGCGCCCAGTTGCAAGGTGGCGGGTTTGACCACGCCGCAGGCGAACAACACCAGCAGCAACGCCAGGCCCATCACGCCGCCTGGGATTGGCCAGCCCAGCCAGCCGGCGAGCTGGCCGCCGAACCAGAACAACGCCATCAGCACCGCCAGCTCGGCGAGCAGGCGCAGGGGCTTTTTCAGTAACGCGGGTTTCATGGGGGGGGTCCTCTACAGGCCCTTATTTTAGGATTGGGCTGCCCAGGCCAAAAGCGAATTGTTAGACTGATCTGCATTCCATAATGGAATTCGAATGATGGAATTCAAACAGCTACGCAGCTTCATCGAAGTGGTGCAGCGCGGCGGTTTCACCCAGGCCGCGCAGACGCTGCACATCAGCCAGTCGGCGGTGAGCAAGCAGGTGGCTCAGCTTGAGCAGGCGCTGGGGCAGCCGCTGCTCGAACGCCAGGCCTCGCACCTGCACCTGACGGCAGCCGGGCGCATCGTCCTGGAACGGGGCGAGGCGCTGTTGCGCCAACGCCAGGCACTGCTCAACGAACTGGACGACCTTGGCCAGATGGAACGCGGCGAACTGCGCCTGGGCCTGCCGATGCTGGGCAGCGATGCCTTGTTCGCCGGGTTGTTCGCCGAGTACCGGCGGCGCCACCCGAACATTGCCATTCAACTGCTCGAAGGCGGCAGCCGCACGGTCGAGCAGGCGGTGCACAGTGGCGAGCTGGAGTTGGGCGGCAGCCTGACGCCGAACGACCCGGCGTTCGAATACCAGCCGTTCTGCAACGAGCCGCTGGATGCGCTGTTGCCCACGGGGCATGTGCTGGCAGGGTTGCAAGAGGTCGAATTGCGGCAACTGGCCGACACCCCTTTTCTATTGTTTCAGCGCGGTTTCGTGCTCAATGAACGGCTGCTCAAGGCGTGCCAGCAGCAGGGCTTCACGCCCAAGGAAGGCGGGCGCAGCGGCCAGGCGGACTTTCTGGTGGCACTGGTGGCGGCGGGGCAAGGTGTGGTGCTGCTGCCGCGGGTGGTGGCCAAGGCGCTGGAGCGGCCTGGGGTGGTGAGGTTGCCGTTGCGGGCGCCGGACTACCTGCGCTGGGACATCGCCTTCATCTGGCGGCGTGGTGCGTATCTTTCGCGGGCGGCCAAGGCTTGGCTGGAACTGGTGAAGGGATAGGCCTCTGTGGGAGCCGGCTGGCCGGCTCCCGCAGAAAAATGCGTCAGGCTTTCAAGGCCTGGGCAAAGTCGGCCAGCCACGGCTCGGCATCGGTCTCCGGGGTCACGGTCTCGCTGGCATCGAGCTTGAGCATCGCCAGCACTTCGCGCACGCCCAGCTCGGCGAACAGCTCGCGCATCTGCTCGCCACCGCCGCAGTAGGTATCGCCATAGCTGGAATCACCCAGGGCGATCACCCCACCCGGCAGGCCGCGCCAAGCGGCTGGCAGGGTGTCGCGAATAGTGCTGTACAGCGGCATCAGGTTATCCGGCAGCTCGCCCATGCCAGTGGTCGAAGTCACCGCCAGCAACGCGTCGGGGGCAAAGCCTTCAAGGTCCTGCTGGGTAGCACGGGCAGCGTGCCAGGCTTCAAAGCCTGCGGCCTTGAGCAAAGCCTCTGCATGGCGGGCGACTTCTTCGGCGGTGCCGTACACGGAGCCGGAAATAATGGCGACTTTCATCAAGAAGAGGATTCCGAAACTGAGTGAAAACGTAGGATACTAGCATTCGGCGCTGGCAAAAGGCCGCCTCTACCAAAGTCCCCTTTCCGCTCGATGGCCCGGACATGATCAACGCGCAACTGCTGCAATCGATGGTCGATGCCTCCAACGACGGGATCGTGGTCGCTGAACAGGAAGGCGACGACACCATCCTGATCTACGTGAATGCAGCGTTCGAACGCCTGACCGGCTTCAGCCGCGACGAAATTCTCTACCAGGATTGCCGCTTCCTGCAGGGCGATGATCGCGACCAGCTTGGCCGCGCACGCATCCGCAAGGCCCTGGCCGAAGGCCGCCCGTGCCGCGAAGTGCTGCGCAACTACCGCAAGGACGGCAGCGCTTTCTGGAACGAGCTGTCGATTACCCCGGTGCGCTGCGACGCCGACCAGCGCAGCTATTTCATCGGTATCCAGAAGGACGTCAGCCGCCAGGTCGAGCTGGAACGCGAACTGGCCCAATTGCACGCTCGTCGGAATTCCGACGAGCACCCCTGAACCAAGCGCCCTCGGCACGGTCCATCCCGTTGAAGAAATCGTCACCACCGAGTTCGATCATGCAAGCCGATGCGCTCCTGACCCAGGACGAACTGGATTTTATCCAGGACATGCAGCACTCCCCGCAGTTGAACCTGGCCGACCCGGTGTCGAGCCTGCTGGTCAACGGCGACCATCGCATTCAATCGTTGCTGACCCGCCTGGTCGCCAACGAGCAGGTCACCCTGCAGGCGCAGTTCAACAACCAGCAGATCAGCTTCCCGCTGCAACTGGTCGAAGACGAGTTCCACGCCCTGCACCTGCAGATCGGCTCACCGGAAATCTACGAAGACGGCCCGATGCTGCGCCCCTGGCGCCTGTCGATGGACCAGCCGAGCGCGCTGCTCGATGCCCAGGGCCAGCCCAGCGGCCTGCTGGTACGGGATATTTCCTTCAAGGGCGCGCTGGTGGAGATTCGCGGGCTGGCCCAGGCGCCTTCGCGCTTCGACCTGCATTTCGCCCCCGGCGGCATCCCGGCGATCACCCTGCACGGCAGGCTGCGCCGGCGCATCGGCCCTGAACTGGCCGCCTACGACCTCAGCCGCAGCCCGGCCGAAGAAGTCGAGCGCCTGCGCGAGTACATCCTCCAGGCCCACCGCCAGGCGCACCCGGAACTGCACGCTCAAGTATCGAGCTGACCGGCCAGGTACTGTCGCAAACGCCGCCGCATCAAACCCGCTTCTGCGCCGAGGCACGCCACCGGGCTGCCCGCCAGGCGTTCCTGGGCCCCTTCGGCCGCCTCACCGGCCAACAGCAACGGGCACTGCAGGCCCACCACCAGGCGAGTTAGCCGCTTGGTCAGCTCCACAGAAGGCACATGGTTGGAAAACAGCACCACGGCATCCGGCCCGAGGCGCTCGCTGACCAGCGCCAGTTCTTCCAGCGGTTGCCCTGGCATCAACGTGGTCACCGCCACCTCGTCGCTGGCCAGCAGCAGGCCGTTTACCAGCAACTCCAGCTCCAGGCACAGCCCCGGCAACGGCACCAGCAGCACATGATGGCTGCAACGCTGGCGTGACAGCTGCAAACGGGCGAACACCCGGCCGCGCAGGAACTGGTCGAGAAACAACCACTCGCTAGCCCGGCCAAAGGCCGCCTGCCCTGCCGCCAGGTCGTGCCACACCGGCATGAACACCTCGGCGAACACCTGGTCCAGGCTGAGGGCGGCGAACACCTGGTCGAACAGCCGATCCAGGCCCGCGCTGTCGAAGCGATGCACCGCATCGCGCAAGCGGGCCTGCCAGCCTTTGACGGTGTCGCTCACCAGGGCGTGCTGCGCCACCGCCTGGTCGCGGGCAAGGATGCTGCCGACCTTGCTGACCGCGACACCGCGCTCGAGCCAGCCGAGGATACGGCGGATTTCATCGATGTCGGCCTGCGAATACAGGCGATGCCCGCTTTCGGTGCGGGTAGGCAGGATCAGCCCGTAGCGGCGCTCCCAGGCGCGCAAGGTCACGGCATTGACCCCGGTGAGGCGAGATACTTCGCGGATGGGGAAGAGCTGGTGGTGTTCCACACCGACTTCGACTGGCGAAGTACATCCCTGTTTGTTCATCAGCACTGAGCGGCCTGTGCACGGAAGTTGAACGCGCATTCTACAACGTCAGGATAGACCGCAGGACAACAAGCGTTTGCTACAGGATATTTGCAGAACGCGCCCTGCAGCGGATAATCCGCGCCCGATTCTTGCATGCACGCCTGCGTCGCCCACCACCCCGGGCGCCACAGCCTAGGGGCTAGCTACCCGCCAGCCCCGCCGCCAGGAGATACACGATGTCTACCCCACCCGTCACCTTGCTGGTGTCGCGCCGCGCTGCCCATGGCCGCTACCAGGACCTGCTGGCCTGGCTGCACGAAGGCGAACAACTGGCCACCGACTTCCCCGGCTACCTCGGCTCGGGCATCTTCGCCCCGCCCCGTGACAGCGACGAATTCCAGATCATCTTCCGCTTCAGCGACGAACCCACGCTGCACGCCTGGGAACACTCGGCCTCGCGCCGGGCCTGGTTGCAGCGGGGCAATGGCTTGTTCGAACGCCCCAAAGAGAGGCGCGTCAGCGGCATCGACGACTGGTTTGGCACCAACATGGTGCAGAAGCCGCCACGCTGGAAGCAGGCAGTGGCCATCTGGCTGGCGTTCTTCCCGGTGTCGTTGCTGTTCAATGTGCTGTTCGGCCACTGGCTGGCGCCACTGGAGCTACTACCGCGGGTGCTGCTCAGCACCCTGGCCCTGACCCCGCTGATGGTCTACCTGTTCATCCCCCTTTCCACCCGCCTGCTGGCCAGCTGGCTGCACGCCACCCCAGCACCCGGCGCCGCCCTGCGCAGCCGCTGAGGCCGGGGCTACAAGAGGGAAACAGTTCGGGTATGCTGGGCGGCAACGACAGGACAGACAAGTTGACCGCCCGCACATGAACAGCCCCATTCTCATTACCGGAGCCAGCCAGCGCGTCGGGCTGGCTCTGGCACTTGAGCTGGCACAGGCCGGCCACACCGTAGTCAGCGCCAGCCGCAGCGTGCAACCGCAGCCGGCGCACCCGAACATCGTGCAGTTCCAGGCCGACCTGTGCCAGGCCCCCGACCGCCAGGCGCTGATCGATTTTCTGCAGCAGCATTACGACGGCCTGCGTGCGATCATCCACAACGCCTCGCTGTGGCTCGACGACGGCCTGGACAACCTGGACACCATGTTCCGCCTGCATGTCGAAGCGCCCTACCACCTCAACCTGGCCCTGGGCGAGCTGCTGGCCAAGGTGGACAAGGCCGACATCATCCACATCTGCGACGAAACCTCCTCGCGCGGCAGCAAGAGCCACATCGGCTACGCCGCGACCAAGGCCGCGCTGCAGAACATGGTGCTGTCGTTCGCCGAGAAGTACGCGCCCAAGGTGCACGTCAACGGCATCCTGCCCGGCCTGCTGATCCTCAAGGAAGGCGGTGACGAGGCCTACCGCCAGCAGACCCTGAAGAAGGCCCTGCTGGAATTCGAACCCGGCGCCGGGCCGCTGATCGAGACGGTCAAGTACCTGCTCGCCAGCCAGTACAGCACCGGCAGCCAGGTGGTCATCAACGGTGGCCGCCACCTGAAGAACCGCATGACTTGAGAGAAACGCCATGACCCCGCAACAACAACTCGAGCTCGAGGCCGCCGCCTTCCGGCGCCTGGTCGAACACCTGCAAAAGCGCACCGATGTGCAGAACATCGATTTGATGAACCTGTCCGGTTTCTGCCGCAACTGCCTGTCCAAGTGGTACAAGGCCGCCGCCGACGAGCGCCAGCTCGAGGTCAGCCTGGACGATGCCCGCGAAGCGGTGTACGGCATGCCCTATGCCGAGTGGAAAGCCCAACACCAGAAAGAAGCCAGCGCCGAGCAGCAAGCGGCGTTCGAAAAAGGAAAACCTCGTGACTGACCTGAACACCCTGCGCGCCAGCCTGGCCAGCGGCCAACATGCCTTCGCCGACACCTTGGCGTTCGTTGCCGCCCAATACAGTTACCAGCCCCAGGCCTTCGATAACGGCGGCGTGGAAAACGCCGCCGGGCAGAACGAAGGCTCGTGCAAGACCTTGGGCCTGGCCCTGCTGGAGGGCCTGAGCGACCAGGAGGCCCTGCTGGCCTTTGGCGAGCATTACCGCGATGTGCAGGCCACGCCCGAAGGCAGTGACCATGGCAATATCCGTGCGCTGATCAAGCATGGCCTGGCAGGTGTGAAATTCGCCGAGCTGCCGCTGTCGCGCAAAGCCTGATATCGCCAGGGCCGCGGCGCCGCCCAATCGCTGGCAAGCCAGCTCCCACAGGTTCAGCGTTGGTCGCTTTTCTGTGGGAGCTGGCTTGCCAGCGATGAGGCAGGTGCAGGCAACATCAGCTGATGATCTGCCCCGGCCCTCCTGCCATCACCCTCCCACACTCAAGCCATTGCAACGCCACCGGCCACAGGCTGTCGCGAAACCGGTCGTGGAAAAACGCAAAATGGCCAATCTCCTCAACCGAGATATCCACAGGCGCGATGCGCAGGTGATGGCGCTCGGCGCCTTGCAAATAACCCAATAGGCGTTCAGTCGCCGCCACGGTGCCGAACGGGTCGTCGGTCAGGCTGATGGCCAGGGTCGCTGCACGCACCCGGGCAAAGGGTGCCTCCTCCAGCCCGCGCCCGCTGGGCCGGTGTTCATAGCGCGGGGTACGGGTGGTCCAGTCGTGCACCACGCCGGCCGGGGTGTCTTCCATCCAGCCCAGGCGCTTGCCGGGGAAGTAGCCGAACGCACGGGTCAGCAGCGGCATCACCACGTGCCATTTGCCCAGCAACCGCCAGCGCTGGTCGGCGGCGTAATCGCGCCAGTAGGCGAACTGCGCGCCAACCATCAGCACCCGCCGCACCTGCCCGGCAGAGGGCGCCAGGCCCACGGCGCAACCACCGAAGCTGTGCCCCACCACATCCACCGGCTGGCCGGGGAACGCCTGCGCCGCATGCGCCAGCATGGCCTCGAAATCCAGCCGGCCCCAATCGCTCCATGAAGCCTTGAAACCGCGCAAGGAAGGCGGCCGCGATTCGCCGATGCCACGGTAATCGTAGGTCAGCACATCGAAACCCTGGGCGAACAGGTAGTCGGCAAAGCGCGCGTAGTAGCGGCAGCGTACGGAGGTGGCGGCATTGATGATCACCAGCGGGCGCTGGGGGTTGGCCTGGGCGTGGCGCCAGCAGAAGCCACCGAGGCTGTAGCCGTCGGCTGTGGTCTGGCGAAAAAAAGTGGCCGGTTGGGTGAGGCTGCTCATGGCGCGCTTTCCTTTTGTTGTGCGCCAACGCTAGCAAAAAATCTTGTGCCTGTACCGGCCCTATCGCCGGCAAGCCGGCTCCCACAGGTACACAGCAGGCCTTTGGAGGCGATGCTATTGCTGTGGGAGCCGGCTTGCCGGCGATAGGGCCAGCCCGGTTTTGCTTACAGCTCGATGCAGTCGAAATTCACATCGGTGGCCACGTCTTCGTCGTAGTTGACGTCAGCGCGCTCGAAGCCGAACAGGTTGAGGAACTGCTTCTTGTAACCGGCGTAGTCGGTCAGCGCGAACAGGTTCTCGGTGGTCACGGTCGGCCACAGGGCCTTGCAGGCACCCTGCACGTCGTCACGCAGTTCCCAGTCGTCCAGGCGCAGGCGGCCTTTTTCGTCGACTTGGGCAGGCTGGCCGTCGGCGCGGAACATGCGCTCGCGGAACATGCGGTCGAGCTGGTCCTGGGTGCCTTCGTGAACGCCCTTCTCCTGCATGATCTTGAAGACCATCGACAGGTACAGCGGCATCACCGGAATGGCCGAGCTGGCCTGGGTCACCACCGACTTGAGCACGGCCACGTTGGCGCCGCCTTTCACCTCTTTGGCCAGCTTCTCGTTCAGGCGCAGTGCGGTTTCGTCCAGGTCCTGCTTGGCCTGGCCCAGGGCGCCGTGCCAGTAGATCGGCCAGGTGATGTCGCTGCCGATGTAGCTGAAGGCCACGGTGCGCGCGCCTTCGGCCAGCACGTCGGCGCCGGCCAGGGCGTCGATCCACAGCTGCCAGTCCTGGCCGCCCATGACGGTGACAGTGTCGGCGATTTCCTGCTCGGTGGCCGGCTCGATGCTGGCCTCGATGATGGTGTCCTTGTTGGTGTCGATGGCCGTCGACTTGTACGGCTCGCCGATCGGCTTGAGCGCGGAGCGGATCAGCTCACCGGTCTGCGGCAGCTTGCGCACCGGCGAGGCCAGCGAGTAGATGACCAGGTCGACCTTGCCGCCCATTTCGTTCTTGATCAGCTCGATGACCTTGGCGCGGGCTTCGTCGGAAAAGGCGTCACCGTTGATCGACTTGCTGTACAGGCCCTCGGCCTTGGCGAACTTGTCGAAGGCGGCAGCGTTGTACCAGCCGGCGGTACCAGGCTTGGTCTCGGTGCCCGGCTTTTCGAAGAACACGCCCAGGGTGTCGGCCTTGAAGCCGAAGGCGGCGGTGATGCGTGCCGCCAGGCCGTAGCCGCTGGAAGCGCCGATGACCAGTACCTTCTTCGGGCCATCCTCGCGCACGCCTAGCTTGCGGGTGGCTTCGATCTGGTCACGGACGTTGAGCTCGCAGCCCTTCGGGTGAGTCGTGGTGCAGATGAAACCGCGAACCTTAGGATGAATGATGGCCAATGTCTGTACCTCGTCAGGTTTATGCTGGGGAAGCGCCGCCAGGGGCGCTTCCGATTGATCAGAGGGTGAGACTACCCCCGCAGGTTATCCGACACATATTACGGGCTGATCGGGGGGATTCAAAACTGCCCGCGTCATTCCTGGCCCAGCGCGCCCTTGAGCCATTCGAGAAATTGCCTGGCCAGCGGGTCGCCCTGGCTGTCGCGGTGCACCAGGCAGGCCCAGGCCGGGCCGCGCACCCGCTGCGCCGACAGCGCCTGCAGCAGCCCTTGCTGCACCGCCCGGCGGGCCAGCAGCTGGCTGACCAGGGCAACGCCCAGGCCTTCGCTGGCGGCATCCAGCAGCAGGCCCGGGTCGGAGAAGTTCAGCCCCTTGCCCTGCTGGCCGACATCCTCGCCCCCTTCCAGCTGCCAATGGCTCCAGTCCATCTCGCGTTCGCCGTGCAGGGTGGTGCGGCCAGGGGCCGTGGCCAGCGAGGGGTGGCAGGCCGGGTAGAGGTGGTCCTGGTGCAGCACGCTGAAGCTGCATTCGGCCTGGGCGCTGAGGTCATCACGGATGGCCAGGTCGATGGTCTCGGTGGCCATGTCGGGCACCTCGAAGCTGGTGAACAGCCACAGGTCGACCTCTGGGCAGCGCTGATGGAAATCGGCCAGGCGCGGCAGCAGCCAATGCCGGGCGAATGCCGGCGTGGTGTTGACCACCAGCTGGTTGGGCTTGCGGTACTGGTCGAGGCGGCGAATGCCCACTGCCAGGTGCTGCAGCAGCGACTGGGTGGTGCTGAGCAGGTCGTGGCCGGCATCGGTCAGGCTGACGCTGCGGCCACTGCGGTAAAACAGCGGCTGCTCCAGGTAGGTTTCCAGGCTGCGGATCTGTTGGCTGATGGCCGACTGGGTGAGGTTCAGCGCCTCAGCCGCCTTGTGGAAGCTGCCCAGCCGCGCGGCCGCTTCGAAGCCTCTGAGGGCATTGAGGGGTGGCCAGTGTTTGAGCATGATCGATAAGCCCTGCTGATCAGATATGCGCTAAATCTATCGTTTGTCGCTGCCGCTTCATAGCCATAGCATGGTCACCAACACCCGCGACGGCGGGCTTCGTTGATAAAAATCCTTAATAGATCGGAGTTCTCTATGGACCTGTCCCTCGACAGCGGCTGGCGCATGCCTGCCGAATGGGCCCGCCACGCTGCCACCTGGATGATCTGGCCGCACAACCAGGCCCTGTGGGAAAGCGGCTGGCAGGTGAGCCTGGCCGACGTGCAGCGCGATTTTGCCCGGGTGGCCGCCGCCATCGCTCGCTTCGAGCCGGTGAAGATGGTCGTCGACCCTGCGGCCCTGGCCAGTGCCCGCGCCCTGTGCGGCAGCAACATCGAACTGATCGAGCTGGCCGTCGATGACAGCTGGTGCCGCGACAGTGGCCCCAGCTTCATCTGCCACCCACAGCATGGCCTTGCCGGCCTGAGCTGGCGCTTCAACGCCTGGGGCGGCAAATCCGCCCACGGCCTGGACCGCAGCCTGGGCCGACGCATCCTCGACCACCTGGGCCTGGAGGGCTTCAGCACCGCCTTGTGCAATGAAGGCGGGGCCATTCACGTGGACGGCGAAGGCACCTTGATCACCACCGAATCGGTGCTGCTCAACCCCAACCGCAACCCCGGCATCAGCAAGGCCGAATTCGAGCGCTGCTTCGCCCGTCACCTGGGCATCCGCAAGACCATCTGGCTGCCAGGCGACCCGCAGTACGTCACCGGCGACATGACCGATGGCCATGTGGACGGCGTGTGCGCCTTCGCCCGCCCCGGCGTGCTGCTGGTCGATGCCACCCATGACCAGGGTTCGGTGTACGCCGAAGTGGTGCGGGAAAACCGCCGCGCCCTGGAGCTGGCCAGCGATGCCCAGGGCCGCCGTTTCGAACTGCTCGACCTGTACGAAGCCAGCGCCGCAGTCGACCCGGATGCCGAGGTGTTCTGCGCCTCCTACACCAACTTCTACCTGGCCAACGGCGCAGTCATCATGCCGGCCTATGGTATTGCCGCCGACGACGCTGCCGCCGCGCAGCTGGCCCACGCCTTCCCGGATCGGGAAATCGTGCCGGTGCGCATCGACCATATCGCCCACGGCGGCGGCGGCATCCACTGCATCACCCAGCAGCAACCCGAGGTGCAGCCATGAGCCTGCTGCGCATCGCCACCACCCAGATGCCGTGCAGCTGGAACCTGCCGGACAACCTCGAGCGCGCCGAGCAGCTGGTGCGCCAGGCCGCCGCCCAGGGCGCCCAGGTGATCCTGCTGCAGGAGTTGTTTGCCACGCCCTACTTCTGCATCGAACAGGACCACCGCCACCAGGCCCTGGCCCAGCCCTACGCCGACAGCCCGATCCTGCAGCGCTTCGCCGCGCTGGCCGGCGAGCTGGGCGTGGTGCTGCCGCTGAGCTGGTACGAACGGGCCGGCAATGCCTTCTTCAACTCGCTGACCGTCGCCGATGCCGACGGCCGCCTGCTCGGGGTCTACCGCAAGACCCACATCCCCAACGCCATCGGCTACCAGGAGAAGGAATACTTCAGCCCCGGCGACACCGGCTTCAAGGTCTGGGACACCGCCTTCGGCCGCCTGGGCATCGGCATCTGCTGGGACCAGTGGTTCCCCGAAACCGCGCGCTGCCTGGCGCTGCTGGGTGCCGAGGTGCTGCTGTTCCCCACCGCCATCGGCTCCGAGCCCGGCGCCGCCGAGCTGGACTCGCGCGACCACTGGCAGGTCGCCATGCGCGGCCACGCCGCCGCCAACCTGCTGCCGGTGGTGGCGGCCAACCGTGTCGGCGAGGAAGTCGCCGGCAGCGACCCCGGCCTGTCCATGCGCTTCTACGGCTCGTCGTTCATCTGCGACCACAAGGGCGCGCTGCTGGAACAAGCCGACCGCAACAGCAGCGGCATCTGGCTGCACGACCTGGACCTCGCGCGCATGCGCGAGGACCGCCTGAGCTGGGGCATCTACCGCGACCGGCGCCCGGACATGTACGCGCCGCTGCTGACCCTGGACGGCAACCACTCCCACCTTGCGAGGGCCTGACCATGAAACTGCCTCACCTGGCGGCACTCGCCCTGGCCCTGTGCACCGCCCACGCCCAGGCCGAGCAGCCGACGCTGCGCCTGTACAACTGGGCCGACTACTTCGCCGCCGACACGCTCAAGCAGTTCACGGCCGAAACCGGCATCCAGGTGATCTACGACGTGATGGACGGCAGCGAAGTGCTCGAAGCCAAGCTGATGTCCGGGCGCAGCGGCTACGACCTGGTGTTCCCCGGCGACACCGTGGCCGAGCGCCTGATGCGTGCCGGCAGCCTGCAGAAACTGGACCGTAGCCAGCTGCAAGCGCTGGACGACATCGACCCTGGCCTGCGCAAGCTGCATGACCAGTACCCCAAGGCCAGCCAGGCCACGGTGCCCTACACCTGGGGCACCATCGGCCTGACCAGCAATGCCGGCATGATCCGCCAGCGCATGCCCGATGCCCCGCTGGACAACCTCGATTTGCTGTTCAAGCCGGAGCTTGCCGCCAAGTTCGCCGACTGCGGCATCTCGATCATCGACTCGCCCGACGAAGTGCTGGCCGTGGTGCTCAACTACCTGGGCCGCGAACCGCGCAGCGCCAAGCGCGAAGACCTGGCCGCGGCCAGCGAACTGCTCAAGGCGGTGCGCCCGTACATCCGCAAGTTCCAGTCGCAGCCGGTGACCGAGCTGGTCAACGAGAACCTGTGCCTGTCGCTGGGCTACAGCGGCGACGTGATCCAGGCCCAGCGCACCGCCGAGGCCGCCGGCAAGCAGCTGGACTTCCAGTACCGCGTGCCGCGCCAGGGCACCACGGTGTGGATGGACACCATGGCGATACCTGCCGATGCCAAGCACCCGGAATACGCCTATCGTTTCATCAACTTCGTCATGCGCCCGCAGAACATGGCCGCGATCAGCAACTTCACCGGTTACCCCACGGCCAGTGCCAAGGCGCGCGAGGCGGTCGAGCCGCGGCTGCGTGACAACCCCGATATCTACCTCGACGAAGCCACCTATGCCCGGCTGATCCCGGGCCGCGACATCCCCCAGGCCGACATGCGCGCGCGCATGCGGGTGTGGACGCGCTTCAAGACTGCACAGGACTGACCCATGCCAAGCCGTAGAACCTTCCTGCAACTGTCACTGGCCGCAGGCCTGGGCGCCAGCCTCGGCTTGCCCCTGGGTCTGGCCCGCGCCGACCAGGCGGGCCGCTGGTTCATGCCCGACGAGGGCGAGCCGCAGCAGCGCGCCTTCATCGCCTTCGCAGCGCAAGACGCCATCTGGGAGGACTTCACCGCCGACGTGCAAGCGGCCCTGGGCCGCATCGCCCAGGCCATCGCCCGCTACCAGCCAGTGACCGTGTTCTGCCGCGAAAGCGAGCGCGCGCTGGCCGAGCGGCGCTGCGCCAGCGCCAACACCCAGTTCGTCACCTGCGCGCTGGATGACATCTGGATGCGCGACATCAGCGCCAACTTCGTCGTCGACGAGGGCGATGGCCTGGCCGCAGTGGACTTCAACTTCAACGGCTGGGGCAACAAGCAACGCCACCGCAACGACGCCCAACTGGCCAAGCGGGTGGCCGCCCTGGCCGGCGCGCGCTACCAGCGCAGCGAGCTGGTGGGCGAAGGCGGCGCCATCGAGGTGGACGGCCACGGCACCGGCATCATGACCGAGAGCATCTGGATCAACGCCAACCGCAACCCCGGCTGGAGCAAGGCCGAGGTCGAAGCCGAACTCAAGAAGCGCCTGGGCCTGGGCAAAGTCATCTGGCTGCCGGGCATCGCCGGCGAGGACATCACCGATGGCCATGTGGACTTCTATGCCCGCTTCGTGCGGCCGGGCGTGGTGATTGCCAACCTCGACAACGACCCCGAATCCTTCGACTACGAGGTTACGCGCAAGCACCTGGAGATTCTCAAGAAGGCCACCGATGCCGAAGGCCGGGCCTTGCAGGTGCACCTGGTTTCGCCGCCAACGCGCGGGCGGCGCAACAGGTTCAGCAAGAGCGCCGATTTTGCCGCTGGGTACATCAACTACTTCGTCATCAATGGCGCCGTCATCGCCCCGCAGTTCGGCGATGCCCAGGCTGATGAGAAGGCCCGGGCGCTACTGGCCGCGCTGTATCCAGGGCGCGAGATCGTGCAGCTGGACATCGATGCGATCGCCGCAGGTGGCGGTGGCATTCATTGCGTCACCCACCAGTGCCCGGCCTGACGGGCCTCCTCGCCGGCAAGCCGGCTCCCACATTGATCACCGCTGACCCTGTGGGAGCCGGCTTGCCGGCGATTGCGCCACATCATTGTTCATCAGGCATACGCCGCCGACGCCCGGTCAGCATCGACAACGGCAGGTTCTCGCGCAACCGCACACTCTCGATGATCGCCGCCAGCACATGCACGCAAACCAGCGCCAGCACGGCATCGGCCAGAAAGCTGTGCACCTGCATGGGCCAATCGGCCCCCCATAGCGCGTCAACCTCCTGCGAGGCCCAGCCGGTCAGCCCAAGGCCAGTAATGCCTGCGAGCATCAGCAGCATCACCAGCGCACCAATCGGCGAATGCCCCAAGCGATGGTAGGGCTGGCCCTTGAACAGCGCCCGGGCATGGGCCGCCAGGCGCGCAGGGGTTGGCCAGAAATCGGCCCAACGCGCACTTCGCGGCCCAACGAAGCCCCACACCAGGCGCACCAACACGCAGCCCAACGCGTAGTAACCGAGCCACTGGTGCCAGTCGTCACCCTCTTCGTTGAAAAAATAATTGGCAAAGAACACGGTGGCGAACGACAGGTGGCACAGACGCAACAGCGGGTCCCACAGCGTGACGGTCGCGCGTTGCATCATTTGTGGTATTCGGTCTTGACGGCCTTGCCCGAGACCGGGTCATGGTAGATCTCGACCTTCTTGCCCTCCTTGTCGAACCCGTAGATCTCGTAGCAGTTGCCCTTGGTGACCTGGAACTTGTTGATCTTGTAGCCCTGCTCCTTGAGCTGGGCCTGGAATTTTTCCGGGTCCTGCCAGGTGCTCTTGTCGGCGGTGGTGCATTGCGTGGCGGCGAAGGCGGCACTGCTACCCAGCAGCAAGGTGGCGGCAATCAGCATGCGCATGGCGGTGTGCTCCAATCGGTGGGTTGAAAGACGTGGCGGAACGTTTCCAGCTTAGACGAGGCCGGCAGTGGCCTCGTGGCGGCGGGGCATTCATTTGCTTTCCCGATCAATGGCAAAGAAAAACAAACTTAACAAATCAGCCAAAGCCACCGATGCTGGGGCATTACGCCCATTGCCCGGAGAACAACAACATGAACGACGTGGTCATCGTCGCCGCAACCCGCACCGCCATCGGCAGCTTCCAGGGCGCCCTGGCCACGGTGCCTGCCGTGGACCTCGGCGCTGCCGTGATCAAGCGCCTGCTGGAGCAGACCGGGCTGGACCCGGCCCAGGTCGATGAAGTGATCCTCGGCCAGGTGCTCACCGCCGGTGCCGGGCAGAACCCCGCGCGCCAGGCTGCGGTCAAGGCCGGCCTGCCCTACAGCGTGCCGGCGCTGACCTTGAACAAGGTCTGCGGCTCGGGCCTCAAGGCCCTGCACCTGGCTGCCCAGGCCATCCGCTGCGGTGACGCCGAGGTGGTGATTGCCGGCGGCCAGGAGAACATGAGCCTGGCGCCCTACGTGATGCCGTCGGCACGCACCGGCCAGCGCATGGGCCATGGCCAGCTGGTCGACAGCATGATCAGCGATGGCCTGTGGGATGCCTTCAACGACTACCACATGGGCATCACCGCGGAAAACCTGGTGGACAAGTACGGCCTCAGCCGTGAGCAGCAGGACGCCTTCGCCGCCGCTTCGCAGCAAAAAGCCGTGGCCGCGATCGAGGCTGGCCGCTTCAAGGACGAGATCACCCCGATCGTGATGCCGCAGAAAAAGGGCGAGCCGCTGGTCTTCGAGCGTGACGAACAGCCGCGCCCGGGCACCACGGCCGAGGCCCTGGCCAAGCTGCGCCCGGCGTTCAAGAAGGACGGCAGCGTTACCGCCGGCAACGCCTCCAGCCTCAACGACGGCGCCGCCGCGGTGCTGCTGATGAGCGCAAGCAAGGCCAAGGCCCTGGGCCTGCCAGTGCTGGCGAAGATCACCGCCTATGCCAGCGCCGGCGTCGACCCGGCGATCATGGGCATCGGCCCGGTATCGGCGACCCAGCGCTGCCTGGACAAGGCCGGCTGGCAACTGGCCGACCTCGACCTGATCGAAGCCAACGAAGCCTTTGCCGCCCAGGCACTGGCGGTGGGTAAGGCGCTGGAGTGGGATGCCCAACGGGTCAACGTCAATGGTGGGGCGATTGCTTTGGGCCACCCGATTGGTGCTTCCGGGTGTCGGGTGCTGGTGACCCTGCTGCATGAAATGATCAAGCGTGATGTGCACAAGGGGCTCGCCACGCTGTGCATTGGTGGTGGCCAGGGCGTGGCGCTGGCGATCGAGCGCTGATCTTTCTTCGATAGTGGGGGCCCTATCGCCGGCAAGCCGGCTCCCACATGGCCCCCCTGCGGTGTTCGATAGCTGTGGGGGCCGGCTTGCCGGCGATGTCTCATTCAGAGCAGCAGCCTGCGCCCGCAGGCATGACCTGGCCCGCCACCTGTCGCACAATACCACCCTGATCAATCCAGGTGCCCCAGCCATGAGCCTGCTGAAATCGGCGCTGCGCGATAAAACCTTCGTCTGCGTCATGGAGTTCGTGCCCAAGCCTTCGGCGCAACGCTTCGCCGCCATGCAAGCCATCATGGCCCGCGGGCAGCTGTGTGGCTGGCCCATGACCCTGGCCATCGGCGACCGCGTCGCCAGCCCGCTGGACCTTTCGCCACTGGACGCCCTCGCCAGCTTCGACACGCCTTTGCCCGCCCTGCCCCATTTCTCCGGCAAGGACCGCGAACGCCACCACCTGCTTGCGCAATTGCAGCGCATGGACGCCGCCGGCCTCGATCAACTGCTGCTGCTCACCGGCGACCGCCTGCCCGGCCATCAGCCCGGCGAGCGCCCGGTGCGCTACCTGGAATCGGTCGCCGCCCTGCAGATCGCCCGCCAGGCCTGCCCGCACTGGTTGCTCGGGGCGGCGCTCAACCCGTTCAAATACCGCGAGGAGGAAGGCGGCGCGCAGTACCTCAAGGCGCAGAAGAAGCTCGCGGCGGGGGCCGATTTGCTCATCCTGCAATTGGGCTTCGATGCCGGCAAACACCAGGAGGCGTTGCACTGGATGAGCCGCCAGGCCACGCCAAGACCGCTGCTGGCCTGCCTGATGAGCCTGACCCACGGCCGCGCGGCGATGCTCGACCACGTCGCCGGGGTCACCGTCACGCCGTCGATGCGCGCGCTGCTCGAGGCCGAGGCGGCCGAATCCAAGGCCTTCGCCCAGGCACGCAGCGTCGATCGCCTGGCGTTGCAGATCATCGGGGTCAAGCTGATGGGCTACGCCGGGGTGCACCTGTCGGGCATCCACGCGCTGGAGCAACTGCTGGCGCTGGAGGCGCGCCTGGAACACTGGCAGGCGCGTGTTCAGTCACTGGCGCAATGGGCACCCGCCTGGGCCCAGAGCTGGCAGCTGCCGGGCTTGCCCGCCGTGACCTTCCACCCACCTGCGGCCGATTGGCGCGATGGCCAGTCCGTGGTCAGGGCCTCGGCCGGGGAAGCCTTGCGCTATCACCTGCTGCACGGCGCCCACGCCGCGCTGTTCAGCCGCCACAACTGGCTGAGCAAGGCATTCGGCTGGGCCGTGCGCCGGCCCGTTTGGGCGACGGGCAGCGGCGCGCGGTTGCTGCACGGGCTGGAGCGCAGCGTGAAGCGGCCGCTGCTGGGCTGCGATACCTGTGGCCGCTGCCGCCTGGAAGACACCTTGTACATCTGCCCGGAAACCTGCCCCAAGGGCCTGGCCAACGGCCCCTGTGGCGGCACCGCGCTGAACCGCTGCGAGTTTGGCGACCGCGAGTGCATCCACAGCGTCAAGTACCGCACCGCCAAGGCCGTGGGCCAAGCCGCCGTGCTCAGCGAGCGGCTGATCCCGTGCATCGAAGTCGAAAGCCGCCACCGCAGCTCCTGGCCACAGTGGTTCGAGGCCTCGCCAACACCCCGGCTCAACCCTCAGCCAGCGCCTCGAAGCCAGCCCGAATCGTAGCTTCGGGCAGTTCATCGGCGATGAACACCATCACGCTTTCACGCGCCTCGCCCTCGGCCCACTCGGCGTCCCAGTCGAAGCCGTAGAGCTTGAGCACACCCTGGAACACCAGGCGGCGGTCTTCGCCGGCAATGTTGAGCACGCCCTTGTAGCGCAGCAGTTGCGTGCCGTGGGTTTCCAGCAGCTGGTTCATGAAGTCGCTGAGGCGGTCGATGTCCAGCGGGGTTTCAGTGCGCAGCACCAGGGTCGAGATGCGGTCTGGCGTGGCGGGCTTGAGCACCGGGCGCAGGCTCGGCTTGAGGTTGGCGCCCAGGTCGGGGTTGAGGTTGAAACCACGCACATCGAGCAGTTCGGCCAGGTCGATGAGGCCTTGCTCGACAACGCGGATAGCCGCCCGGCCATTGATCCGCCCCAGGCGCTCCTGCAGCGCCGCCACCGCTGCCGGCTCGACCAGGTCGGTCTTGCTCAGCAGCAGGCGATCGGCAAAACCGACCTGGGCCTGGGCGATGGCCTGGGCCAGGTGCAGCTCGGCATGGGCGGCGTCCACCAGGGTGATGATGCCGTCGAGGATGTAGCGCTCGCGCAACGTTTCGTCGATGAAGAAGGTTTGCGCCACCGGCGCCGGGTCGGCAAGGCCGGTGCACTCGATCACCAGGCGGTCGAAGGCGATTTCGCCGGCATCCAGGCGTTCGAGCAGCAGGTACAGGGCGCGGGTCAGGTCGCCATGGATGCTGCAGCACACGCAGCCGTTGGCCAGGGTCATCACCTGCACCGGCTCGTCGCCCAGCAGCTGGCTGTCGATGCCGGCTTCGCTGAATTCATTTTCGATCACGGCGATCTTCAGGCCGTGCTCGGCCTTGAGCATGTACTTGAGCAAGGTGGTCTTGCCGGCACCCAGGAAGCCGGTGAGGACGGTGACGGGAATGGGCGTTTGCACGCAGGTATCTCCTCGGGCTGAAAATGACTGTGGGAGCCCACAGGCTCCCACAGGGTCACGCATGTCGCAGGTTCAACAGCACTTGGGCCCGGACTTGCCGCCGTAGCGCGCTTCCTGGCGTTCGCGGAAGAACGCCTCGTAGCTCATCACCGGCTTGTCCGGGTGCTTGGTCTGCATGTGTTCGACATAGTTGTCGTAGTCGGGCATGCCGACCATCAGGCGGGCTGCCTGCCCCAGGTACTTACCCAGTCGACCCAGGTCGTTGAACATCGCAGCAGTCCTCTCAAGCGTCAGGCAGAGCCTGGAACGGGGTTTCCTTGTCGGTGCGTTCCTTGCGGCCGAGGGCGGCGTAGCCGACCTTGACGGCGAAGAACAGCACGCTGAACACCACCAACAGGAACAGCACGGTCAGGCCGGCGTTGGTGTAGGCGTTGAAGATCACGTGCTGCATCTGCCCGATGTCCTTGGCCGGGGCCAGCACTTGGCCGGCGTCCAGCGCGGTGCTGTACTTCTTGGCCAGGGCCAGGAAGCCAACGGCCGGGTTCGGGTCGAACAGCTTGATCAGGCCTGCGGTGGTGGTGCAGATCAGCAGCCACACGGCCGGCAGCAGGGTGACCCAGACATAGCGCTGGCGCTTCATCTTGATCAGCACCACGGTGCCGAGCATCAGGGCGATACCGGCCAGCATCTGGTTGGAGATGCCGAACAGCGGCCACAAGGTGTTGATGCCACCCAGCGGGTCGATCACGCCCTGGTACAGCAGGTAACCCCACAGTGCCACGCAGCCGGCAGTGCCGATCAGGTTGGCGGTCCACGACTCGGTGCGCTTGAGGGCCGGCACGAAGCTGCCCAGCAGGTCCTGCAGCATGAAGCGCCCGGCACGGGTACCGGCGTCCACCGCGGTGAGGATGAACAGCGCCTCGAACAGGATCGCGAAGTGGTACCAGAAGGCCATGGTGTTCTCACCCGGCAGCACCTGGTGCAGGATCTGCGCGATACCTACCGCAAGGGTGGGTGCACCACCGGCGCGGGCGAGGATGGTGTGCTCGCCGATGTCGCGGGCGACCGCTTCGAGCTGCTCCGGGGTGATCAAAAAGCCCCAGCTGCTGACCGTCTGCGCCACCGAGGCGACGTCGGCACCGACCACCGCGGCCGGGCTGTTCATGGCGAAGTACACGCCCGGCTCGATCACCGAGGCGGCGACCATGGCCATGATGGCGACGAACGACTCCATCAGCATGCCGCCGTAGCCGATGTAGCGGGCGTTGGCTTCGTTGTCGAGCAGCTTGGGCGTGGTGCCCGAGGAGATCAGCGCGTGGAAGCCGGACACCGCACCACAGGCGATGGTGATGAACAGGAACGGGAACAGGGTGCCCTTCCAGACCGGGCCGGTGCCGTCGGTGAACTGGGTCAGCGCCGGCATTTTCAGCTCGGGCATGGTCACCAGGATGCCGATGGCCAGGGCAATGATGGTACCGATCTTGAGGAAGGTCGACAGGTAGTCACGCGGCGCCAGCACCAGCCAGACCGGCAGCACGGCGGCAACGAAACCGTAGCCCACCAGCATCCAGGTGATCTGCACGCCGGTGAAGGTGAATGCCGGGCCCCAGACCGGATCTGCGGCAATCTGGCCCCCCAGCCAGATCGACCCCAGCAGCAGCAGCACGCCGACCACCGAGATCTCGCCGATGCGGCCCGGGCGGATGTAGCGCATGTAGATGCCCATGAACATCGCGATCGGGATGGTCGCCATCACCGTGAACATGCCCCATGGGCTCTCGGCCAGGGCCTTGACCACGATCAGCGCCAGCACCGCGAGGATGATGATCATGATCAGGAAGCAGCCGAACAGGGCGATGGTGCCGGGGATGCGGCCCATCTCCTCGCGCACCATGTCGCCCAGCGAGCGGCCGTTGCGGCGGGTGGACAGGAACAGGACCATGAAGTCCTGTACCGCACCGGCCAGCACCACGCCGGCGATCAGCCACAGTGTGCCGGGCAGGTAGCCCATCTGCGCGGCGAGTACCGGGCCGACCAGCGGGCCGGCGCCGGCGATGGCGGCGAAGTGGTGGCCGAAAAGAATGTGCTTGTTGGTCGGGACGTAGTCCAGGCCGTCGTTGTTGAGCACCGCGGGGGTAGCTCGACGTGGGTCCAGTTGCATCACCTTGGTGGCGATGAACAGGCTGTAGTAACGATAGGCGACCAGGTAGATGGCGACCGACGCGACCACGATCCACAAGGCGTTGATCGCCTCGCCGCGACGCAGGGCAACCACACCCAGCGCGCAAGCCCCTATGACTGCCAGCGCCAGCCACGGAATGTGGCGTAGCAGGCTATTATTGTTGTTCATGGTTTACTTCCAGCTGGTGGATTGGAAAAGACCGCCCATCGAGTCTAGGGCGAGTCATCGCGCATTGCCACACTTGCTTTGGACTAGAGCCTCTGCGGCCAGATTGCGGTACCTGATGCACATACCCACTAACTATAGTCAGGATGTCACCCGAGGACCCGCCCATGAGCGATCACGACGAACGCAGGCGCTTCCAGCGCATCGACTTCGACGCCCCCACCGAACTGCGCCAGGGCGACCGCCGCTGGCCGGTAAAACTGCTTGATCTGTCGCTCAAGGGCCTGTTGGTCGAGTGCCCCAGGCCATGGGACGCCGACCTGAGCCAGGACTTCGATGCGATCATCCACCTCGACCGCGCCGTGCGGGTGCAGATGCAGGTGGAACTGCGCCATGAAGAGCCCACCCGGCTGGGCTTCGTCTGCCTCTACATCGACATCGAGTCGATGTGCCACTTGCACCGTCTTGTGGAACTGAACGTGGCCGACAGCACCGAAATGATGCGTGAGCTGCGCCAACTGATCGAATAATGGAATGTCTTAGCTAGCTAATAGCTTTCCCACCTTGCGTTTCCTGTCTACCCAGACAGCTTTAAGCCTGGGTAGCAGCACTTTGTACACAGCCCTCTAGCACAGCTTTCAGCGACTTGGTACGCGATCTGCATTGCGGTTCAGGCCACACCGCAACGCTGCCTGTGCGCGCTCCGATCAAAATATTGTATACAATTCCTGTAGCAATCATTTGCAGGAAGTGTCTACAGTAGCGGCACAACAATAAACAGAGAGCCTGCTCAATGACTACGTCCCCTAGCACGTCTCCCGCCAAGCGCCCCGAGGACGAAAACCTCGGCCTTGGTGCCAACCTGGCATATGGTCTGCAGCACGTGCTGACCATGTATGGCGGGATCGTCGCGGTACCCTTGATTCTCGGGCAGGCCGCCGGCCTGAACGGTGCCGAAATCGGCATGCTGATCGCAGCTTCGCTGTTTGCCGGCGGCCTGGCCACGCTGCTGCAGACGCTGGGCCTGCCGTTCTTCGGTTGCCAGTTGCCGTTGGTACAAGGCGTGTCGTTCGCAGGCGTTGCGACCATGGGTGCGATTCTCAGCAGCGAGGGCGGTGGTGGCCTCCCCGGCGTGCTGGGTGCGGTCATGGCGGCCTCGTTGATCGGCTTCCTGATTACCCCGGTGTTCTCGCGCATCACCAAGTTCTTCCCGCCGCTGGTGACCGGCATCGTCATCACCACCATCGGCCTGACCCTGATGCCCGTGGCCGCACGCTGGGTGATGGGTGGCAACAGCGCATCGCCGGAGTTCGGCAGCGTGGCCAACATCGGCCTGGCGGGGCTGACCTTCGCCATCGTGCTGCTGCTGAGCAAGCTGGGCAGCGCGACCATTTCGCGGCTGTCGATCCTCCTGGCCATGGTCATCGGTACCCTGATTGCCTGGGCGCTGGGCATGACCGACTTCAGCAAGGTCGCCGAAGGCCCGATGTTCGCCTTCCCCACGCCGTTCCACTTCGGCATGCCGACCTTCCACATCGCCGCGATCCTGTCGATGTGCATCGTGATCATGGTGACCCTGGTGGAAACCTCGGCCGACATCCTCGCGGTGGGTGAGATCATCGACACCAAGGTCGACTCCAAGCGCCTGGGCAACGGCCTGCGTGCCGACATGGCGTCGAGCATCCTGGCGCCGATCTTCGGCTCCTTCACCCAGAGCGCCTTCGCCCAGAACGTCGGCCTGGTGGCCGTGACCGGGGTCAAGAGCCGCTATGTGGTGGCCACCGGTGGCGTGATCCTGGTGGTGCTCGGCCTGCTGCCGGTGATGGGCCGGGTGATCGCCGCGGTACCGACGCCGGTATTGGGCGGCGCAGGCATCGTGCTGTTCGGCACGGTGGCGGCCAGCGGTATCCGCACCCTGTCGAAGGTCAACTACAAGAACAACGTCAACCTGATCATCGTCGCCGCCTCGCTGGGCTTCGGCATGATCCCGATTGCCGCGCCGACCTTCTACCACCAGTTCCCAAGCTGGTTCGAGACCATCTTCCACTCCGGTATCAGCTCTTCGGCGATCATGGCCATCCTGCTGAACCTGATCTTCAACCACTTCACCACCGGCAACTCGGACCAGCAGTCGGTGTTCGCCGCCGCCTACGAGCGCACCATCCAGTACTCGGACATCTCGGAGCTGCGCGATGGCGACTACTTCAAGGATGGCAAGCTGTTCGATGCCGATGGCAACGAAGTGCCGGTCATGGAACTGGACGAGCATGGCAATGCGGCGCCCAAGCGAACGCCGGTCGCCGAGCATTGACCACTGACTGAGTGGTAACCGAGGGGAGCCGATGCGCATCGTCGGCTCCCCTTTTTGTTTGCCTGCACTGGCCAGTGTGGGAGCCGGCTTGCCGGCGATAGAGCCGCGAGTGAATTACTCGAACAAGGCGTCCAGGGCCTGTTCCAGGCGGGTCACGGCAATCACCTGCAACCCCGGCGGCGGCTCTTTCGGTGCATTGCCCTTGGGCACGATGGCGCGCTTGAAGCCATGCTTGGCCGCTTCCTTCAGGCGCTCCTGCCCGCTCGGCACCGGGCGCACCTCGCCAGACAGGCCGATTTCGCCGAACACCAGCAAGCCATGGGCCAACGGCCGGTTGCGCAGGCTGGACATCACCGCCGCCAGCAAGGCCAGGTCGGACGCGGTCTCCAGCACCTTCACCCCGCCCACCACGTTGAGAAACACGTCCTGGTCATGGGTGGGGATGCCGCCATGGCGGTGCAGCACCGCCAGCAGCATGGCCAGGCGGTTCTGGTCCAGGCCCAGGGTGACGCGCCGTGGGTTGGCCAGGTGGCTGTCATCGACCAGCGCCTGCACTTCCACCAGCATCGGCCGGGTGCCTTCCCAGGTGGCCATCACCACGCTGCCCGGCACTTCTTCCTGGGTACGGTTGAGGAAGATCGCCGAGGGGTTGGAGACTTCCTTGAGGCCGCGGTCGGTCATGCCGAACACACCCAGCTCGTTGACCGCCCCGAAGCGGTTCTTCACGGCGCGCAACAAACGCAGGCGGCCATCGGACTCGCCTTCGAAATACAGCACGGTGTCGACCATGTGCTCCAGCACTCGCGGGCCGGCCAGCGAGCCTTCCTTGGTGACGTGGCCAACCAGGAAGATCGCCGTGCCGCTCTGCTTGGCATAGCGCACCAGCAGCGCCGTGCTCTCGCGCACCTGGGCCACGCCACCGGGGGCCGACTGCAGTTGCTCGGTGAAGATGGTCTGGATCGAGTCGATGACCATGACCCGCGGCTTCTCCAGCCGCGCCGTGGCGATGATGGTTTCGATGCAGGTTTCGGTCATCACCTTGAGCTGGTCCTGGGGCAGGCCCAGGCGCCGCGAGCGCATGGCCACCTGCTGCTGCGATTCCTCGCCGGTGACGTACAGCGCCGGCATGCCCACGGCGATGTTGCACAAGGTCTGCAGCAGGATGGTCGACTTGCCGATACCCGGGTCGCCGCCAATCAGCACCACCGAGCCATCCACCAGGCCACCGCCGAGCACGCGGTCCAGCTCGGTGCTGCTGGTGGTGAAGCGCGGGATTTCCTCGACGCTGACCTCGGCCAGGGTCTTGATCTGCGCCTGCTGGCCGGTCCACCCGGCACGCCCGCTGGGCGCCGCGGCGCCGGCGCTTTCGATCATGGTTTCGACCAGGGTGTTCCAGGCCCCGCATTCGCCGCACTGGCCGGCCCATTTGGGGAAGGTCGCGCCGCATTCGGTGCAGCCGTACAAGCGCTTGGCCTTGGCCATGGGCAGGTTCTCCTGGAAAAAACCGCCATGATAGCCGACAGCGACGTGCCTCGAACGCCTCGAGGAGCGACAAAACTATTCGTTCTAAGCGCAGTCACTACCCCTGAACACCACGCATGAAGCGTTTTAGTGGCTTACACTGCGTTAACCTCACCATTTGCAACAAAGGAATCGAAAATGGGCATGATCAGTGAGTTCAAGGCCTTCGCGGTCAAGGGAAATGTCGTCGACATGGCGGTCGGTATCATTATCGGCGCGGCGTTCGGCAAGATTGTCTCCTCCTTCGTCGGTGACGTGGTCATGCCGCCACTGGGGCTGTTGATCGGTGGCGTGGACTTCAGTGACCTGGCCGTTACCCTCAAAGCCGCCGAAGGCGACGCACCGGCGGTGGTGCTGGCTTATGGCAAGTTCATCCAGACCATCATCGACTTCCTGATCGTGGCGTTCGCCATCTTCATGGGCGTCAAGGCGATCAACAAGCTCAAGCGCGAAGAAGCCGTGGCCCCGAGCGTGCCGCCGGCGCCGACCCCGCAGGAAACCCTGCTGACCGAGATTCGCGACCTGCTCAAGACGCAGAACCAGAACCGCCTGCCCTGACGTGAAAAGGGGCGCCTTGCGCGCCCCCTTCGCTTACCAGTAGTTTTCCACCGCCACCTGCCCTGGGCGCTTGCTCAGGCTCAGTTGCAGGTCGCGTGCCTTGAGCACCTTGCGTGTGTCGTCGATCATCTGCGGGTTACCGCACAGCATGATCCGCGAGTGCTCGGGCGACAGCTGCAACCCTGCCGCCTTCTCCAGCTCGCCGTTCTCGATCAGGGTGGTGATCCGCGCGTTCAGCGCACCTGGATGCGGCTCGCGCGTGACCACCGGGATGAACTGCAGTTTGCCGGCAAACTCGGCCAGGTAGTCGCGCTGCTCCAGCCCGGCGATGTCGTCGACGTAGGCCAGCTCCTTCGCCTCGCGCACCGAATACACCAGCTTGATGTTGTCGAAGCGCTCCCAGGCCTCGAAGTCCTGCAGGATCGACATGAAGGGCGCAATGCCGGTACCGGTTGCCAGCAACCACAGGTCGCGGCCGCCGACGAAGCGGTCGAGGGTCAGGTAGCCGAATGCCTGGCGGTCGATGAACAACGTTTCACCCTCACCCAGGCGGCTCAGTTCACTGGTGAACTCCCCACCCGGCACGACGATGGAAAAGAAGTCCAGGTACTCGTCATGGGGCGCGCTGACCATCGAATAGGCGCGCCACACCACGCTGCCATCGGCCTTGGTCACCCCCAGCCGGGCAAATTGGCCGGCACGGAAACGGAACCCTGGATCGCGCGTGACCCGCAGGCTGAACAGGTTGGGCGTCAGCGGCTGGACATCGAGCAGGGTCTGGCGGGTGTACTTGTCGGCGCTGGCGGTCATGTGGGGCTCCAAGAAAGGCATGCGCCAAGTGTCTCGCAAAGCGGCCAGGATAAAAACCGTTGGAGTGTAGGGGCACCGAAAATCGCGGGCTGAAACGTTTGCACAAAAACCGTGAGCGCTATAACAAAAAAACCCTACACAACCGTCAGGCTTTTCCTACAATCTGACGGTGCTAACGGATTGGATCCGTACGGACCAAGGGAGTAACAGATGCTTCTCTGGAATCAAGAGCATCTCCAGCAACTGAGCAGCGAGAGTACGCCACAGCGAGTTTTCGACCTGGCAGTGCAGCTGGCACAGGACCTGGAGATGGAGTTTCTGGGCCTGAAACTTAGCCTGCAACTGGCGGCACAATCGCCCAAGGTCTTCCTGTACAGCAACTATCCGCCCGAGTGGATCGAACGCTACCAGCGCGACGACTTCTACAAGCAGGACCAGGCAGCCGTGCGCAGCCACAGCTCGACCATGCCCGTGCTGTGGAGCGACGACCTGTACCGTGAAGCGCCGCAGTATCGCGAGGAAGCCTGCGGGCACGGCCTGCGCCATGGCTGGACCCAGTCACTGCATGACCTGCGCCACAACGAAAGCCAGATCAGCGTTGCCAGGCCGGTGGGCGAAGTCAGCATGGGCGAGCTTTATGACAAGGCCGGCAAGGTGCAGTGATTGTGCCACACCTTGCACGCGATCATCTGCGAGTACCACCAGAACCAGCTTTGCCCGCCGACGCCGAAGATGTCCGAGCGCGAGCTGGAAGTGCTGAAGTGGTCTGCTGCAGGCAAGACCGCCGCCGACGTGGCCTGCATCCTGTCGTTGTCGCAAAGCACGGTGAACTTCCATATCCGCAGCGTCATCAGCAAGACCAATGCCTCCAACAAGGCAGGGGCGATCGCCATCGCCGCCATGCGCGGGCTGATCTAACAGCCATTTCTGCGACCTTGCGCAAAGCTCTGTAGAATCGCGTACCCAAACCCGTGGCGATCCGCCGACGGGCAGATCCGTACCCGAGCCAGACGCCATGCCCCTGTTGACCACCCCCTACGCCGAACTCGACCTGATCCGCCAGCCGGATCAGGCCAACGACCCCCTGCAGGCCTTCGATGCCGCCGACGAGTACTTGCTCGAGCAACTGCACGGGCAAGCACCGGGGGCCGATTGCCGGGTGCTGGTGCTCAACGACAGCTTCGGCGCCCTGGCCGCCAGCCTCGAAGGCCACGTGCAGGTGGTCAGCAGCGGCGACTCGCACCTGGCGCGCATGGCCCTGGAGAAAAACCTCGCCCGTAACGCCAAGGCCTTCGACAGCGTGCCGTTCGTGCCGGCCAGCGAACACTGGCAAGGCCCGTTCGACCGGGTGTTGCTGCGCGTACCCAAGACCCTGGCCCTGCTCGAAGAGCAGTTGATCCGCCTGCAGGGCCACCTGGCCCCCGGTGCCCAGGTGATCGCCGGCGCGATGATCAAGCACTTGCCGCGCGCCGCGGGCGACTTGCTGGAGCAGTACATCGGCCCGGTCCAGGCTTCGCTGGCGCAGAAGAAGGCGCGCCTGCTGACTGCCACCCTGGCCGCGCGCCCGGCTGCCGTGTCGCCCTACCCCAGCCGCTACCGCCTGGATTCGCCAGCACTCGAGCTGCTCAACCATGCCAACGTGTTCTGCCGCGATGGCCTGGACATCGGCACCCGCGCCTTTCTTCCACACCTGCCGAGCGGCCTGGGCAACGCCCGCGTCGCCGACCTGGGCTGTGGCAACGGCGTGCTGGCCATCGCCAGTGCCCTGGCCAACCCCGAGGCGCACTACACCTTGGTGGACGAATCGTACATGGCCGTGCAATCGGCCCGGGAAAACTGGCAGGCGGCCTTGGGTGATCGGGAAGCGACGGTGATGGCGGGTGACGGCCTGGCTGGGGTGGAAAAACAGTCGCTGGACGTGGTGCTGTGCAACCCGCCGTTCCACCAGCAGCAGGTGGTCGGCGATTTTCTCGCCTGGCGCATGTTCCAGCAGGCGCGCGAGGCGCTGGTGGTGGGGGGAGCGTTGTATATCGTCGGCAACCGGCACCTGGGCTATCACAGCAAGCTGGCGCGGTTGTTCCGGGGGGTGGAGCAGGTGGCGGCGACGCCGAAGTTCGTGATTCTCAAGGCCCGCAAGTAGGTTTCAAGGGCCCAATCGCCGGCAAGCCGGCTCCCACAGGTACTCCACGGTGTTCAAGCCTTGTGGGGTACCTGTGGGAGCCGGCTTGCCGGCGATTGGGGCGCAAAGCGCCCCCTTCCCTATCAATGGGTGGTCAGCCCGGCGGCGCCCATGAACAGGCGCATCACATACGCCGCCACCCCCAACGCTGCCACGCTCATCGCCCAGATCAGCAGCAACCAGCCCAGCCGCTGCCACAAGGGTTTCTTCTCTTCCAGGCCATGCTTGCCAGTCATCATGCGCCCTCCTAGTGATAGCCGTCTTCGTGGGTGACCTTGCCGCGGAACACGTAGTAGCTCCAGAAGGTATACCCAAGGATGAACGGCAGGATGAACAACGTGCCCACCAGCATGAAACCTTGGCTCTGCGGCGGAGCGGCAGCGTCCCAGATCGAGATCGACGGCGGGATGATGTTCGGCCACAGGCTGATGCCCAGGCCGCTGTAGCCAAGGAAGATCAGCACCAGGGTCAACAGGAACGGCGTGTAGTGGGCATTGCGTGCCACCGCCTTGAGCAGGCCGTAGAAGGTCACCAGCACCAGGATCGGCACCGGCATGAACCAGATCAGGTTGGGCATGCTGAACCAGCGGTCGGCGATTTGCGGGTAGGCGATCGGCGTCCACAGGCTGACGATGCCGATCACCACCAGCAGCACCAGCGCCAGTGGCTTGGCCAGGTCATGCATCTGCTGCTGCAGCGGCCCTTCGGTCTTCATGATCAGCCAGGTGCAACCGAGCAGGGTGTAGGCCACGATCAGCCCCAGGCCGCTGAACAGGCTGAACGGGGTCAGCCAGTCGAGCGTGCCGCCGGCGAAGTGGCGGTCCACCACCTTGAAGCCCTCGATGAACGCGCCCAGCGCAACGCCCTGGAAGAAGGTCGCCACCAGCGAGCCCCAGATGAACGCCTTGTTCCAGATATGCCGCTTGTGCGCCTTGGCCTTGAAGCGGAACTCGAATGCCACGCCGCGGAAGATCAGGCCGATCAGCATCAGGATCAACGGCAGGTAGAGCGCTTCGAGCACCACCGAGTAGGCCATCGGGAAGGCGCCGAACAGGCCGGCACCGCCGAGGATCAGCCAGGTTTCGTTGCCGTCCCACACGGGGGCGACGGTGTTCATCATCACATCACGGTCCTGCTCGCCCTTGACGAAGGGGAAGAGCATGCCGATGCCTAAGTCGAAACCATCCATCACCACGTACATCATGACGCCGAAGATGATGATCACGGCCCAGATCAGCGGAAGGTCGATACCCATGGCTCAGTTCTCCTTGCTCAGGCTGGGGGCTTTGGCGTCGTGGCCATCATCGGCGGCGGACAGCGGCCGTGCCGGTGTGCGTTTCTGGCCGGGGCCGCCTGGGGTGTGCTCGTCGCCCTCGCCGGTTTTCGGCCCTTTGCGCACCAGGCGCATCATGTAGCCCAGGCCCGTGCCGAACAGCGCGAAGTAGACCACCACGAACGCCACCAGGGTGAAGCCGAGCTGGGTATAGCTATGGTTGGACACCCCCTCCGAGGTGCGCATCAGGCCGTACACCACCCAAGGCTGGCGGCCGATTTCAGTGGTGAACCAGCCTGCCAGGATGGCGATCAGGCCGGACGGGCCCATCCACAGCGTCAGGTACAGGAACGGACGCGAGCTGTACAAGGTGCCGCGCTTGCGCAGCCACAGGCTCCACAGGCCGACCAGGATCATCAGCATGCCCAGCCCGACCATGACCCGGAACGACCAGAACACGATGGTCGAGTTGGGCCGGTCCTCGGGGGCGAATTCCTTCATCGCCGGCACCTGCTTGTCCAGGCTGTGGGTGAGGATCAGGCTGCCAAGCGCCGGGATCTCGAGCTTGAAGTGCGTGGTCTCGGCCTTCATGTCCGGGATGCCGAAGAGGATCAGCGGGGTCGGCTCGCCCGGCACGTTTTCCCAGTGGCCTTCGATCGCGGCAATCTTCACCGGCTGGTGCTTGAGGGTGTTCAGGCCATGGAAGTCGCCGATCACGGCCTGCACCGGGGCGACGATCAAGGCCATCCACATGGCCATCGACAGCATCTTGCGAATCGCCGGGTTGTCACGCCCGCGCAGCAGGTGCCAGGCCGCCGAGGCGCCGACGAAGAACGCCGTGGCGACGAACGCGGCCGTGGCCATGTGCATCAGGCGGTAGGGGAACGAGGGGTTGAAGATCACTGCCAGCCAGTCCACCGGCACCACGCGGCCATCGATGATTTCGTGGCCTTGCGGCGTCTGCATCCAGCTGTTGGAAGCCAGGATCCAGAAGGTCGACACCAGCGTGCCCACCGCCACCATCACCGTGGCGAAGAAGTGCAGGCCGCGGCCCACTCGGTTCCAGCCGAACAGCATGACGCCGAGGAAGCCGGCTTCGAGGAAGAAGGCAGTCAGTACTTCATACGTGAGCAACGGCCCGGTGACGGCGCCGGCGAAGTCGGAGAACCGGCTCCAGTTGGTGCCGAACTGGTAGGCCATGACCAGGCCGGAGACCACGCCCATGCCGAAGTTGACGGCGAAGATCTTCGACCAGAAGTGGTAGAGGTCACGGTAGACCTGGTTGTGGCTCCTCAGCCACAGGCCTTCGAGGACCGCCAGGTAGCTCGCCAGGCCAATGGTGATGGCCGGGAACAGGATGTGAAAGGACACGGTAAATGCAAACTGGATTCGGGCGAGATCTAGGGCCTCTAAACCGAACATAGTGCTTCCTCTTCAGATAATCCGGCGTTCGGGCTCGTGGCCCTGGCGCCTACTGCCCCCACGGTTATCGAGTGCGGCGCGTTGGAATTGTTCTGTGCAATCGCAGGGAATCGGGCCCAAAGGCCAATCGTTGAAACTGGAACGATTGATCCAGATCAACGAATGCTAGGAAGCATAGTCCCGAATGGCCCGCCGGGACGTGTGGTTGATTGCCGCGTGACCGGTTGCCCCACCCCCTGTTGCCGCGCCTGAAAAAGTGCCGACCCCGGCAAACAGTAACGGTTTGTTACAAACAGATGATACGCTGCCGGCCCCTCTACTGCGCCGAGGCCACAGGTTTCCGATGTCCGATTCCACACCGCAGTTGTTGCGCCAGCACCGCCCGTTCATGGCCTTCTGGCTGGCCCGCGTGTTCACCGCCAGCGGCTTTCAGATGCTCACCGTGGCCATCGGCTGGCACCTCTACCAACTGACCGGCAATGTGCTCGACCTGGGCCTGGTGGGCCTGGTGGAATTTGCCCCGCGAGTGCTGTTCATGCTGCACACCGGGCATGTCGCTGACCGCTATGACCGGCGCAAGGTGGCCGCGCTGTGCCAGACCTTGCAGGGGCTGATCGCCCTGGTGCTGGCGCTGGGCAGCGCCACCGACAACGTCAGCCGCGAGCTGATCTTCGCCCTGGCCTTCCTGCTCGGCGCCGCCCGCTCGTTCGAGATGCCGGCGACCCAGGCGCTGCTGCCCAACGTGGTGCCGCCGGGGCTGTTCCCGCGGGCGGTCGCGGCATCGGCGTCGGCAACCCAGGCGGCGACCATCGTCGCCCCGGCGGTGGGCGGCTTCCTGTATGCCTTCGGCAGCATTTGGGTATACGGCCCTACGGTTGCGCTGTACGCCATCGCCTGCGCGCTGATGCTGGGCCTCGACTCGCGCCAGCAGGTGCCCCAGCGCGGCCGTGCCAGCCTGGAATCGCTGCTGGCCGGCATCCGCTTCATCCGCAGCCGGCCGGACATCCTCGGGGCGATTTCCCTCGACCTGTTCGCCGTGCTGCTGGGCGGCGCCACCGCGCTGTTGCCGGTGTTCGCCAAGGACATTTTGCTCACCGGGCCCTGGGGCCTGGGGCTGCTGCGCTCGGCGCCGGCGGTGGGGGCGTTGCTGATGTCGTTGTGGCTGGCGCGCTTCCCGGTCGAGCGCAAGGTCGGGCGCACCATGTTCACCGCCGTGGGGGTGTTTGGCGTGGCGACCATCGCCTTCGGCCTGTCGACCTCGTTCTGGTTCTCGCTGGCGGTGCTGGTGGTGCTGGGCGCGGCGGACATGATCAGCATGGTAATCCGCGGCGCCTTCGTGCAATTGGAGACGCCCGATGAGATGCGCGGGCGGGTGAGCGCGGTGAACGGGTTGTTCATCGGTGCCTCGAACCAGCTCGGCGAGTTCGAATCCGGGGTCACGGCGCACTGGTTTGGAACAGTGCCGGCGGTGGTGTTGGGGGGCGTGGGCACCTTGGTGGTGACCGGGGTGTGGATAAGACTGTTCCCGGGCCTGGCCAGGCGCGACCGCCTGCACAATGGCTGATGGCCCTGACGCCTGCAAGCACCGCGCAGGGCTTGCCGGCGATAGGGCCCAACGGCCATAGGCCCCTGCCATCCTTGCTGGTATGATGCGCGGCTTTTTTCCTCCCCACACAAAACCACGGCAACCGGTACGGTCTGTGCTTTGCTGATGGGGTCGATACATTCACGGCGCCGGGGGCGCCTTGGGGAGCGGGCATGCTGGAAAGGCTGTTTCAACTAAGAGCACACAACACCAACGTGCGCACCGAGATACTTGCGGGCGTCACCACCTTCCTGGCCATGGCCTACATCCTGTTCGTCAACCCGAGCATCCTCGGCGAAACCGGCATGGACAAGGGCGCGATCTTCGTCGCTACCTGCCTGGCCGCGGCCATCGGTTCGACCACCATGGGCCTGATCGCCAACTACCCGATCGCCCTGGCGCCGGGCATGGGCCTGAACGCCTTCTTCACCTACACGGTGGTGCTGCACATGGGCCACACCTGGCAGGTGGCGCTGGGCGCGGTGTTCCTGTCGGCGGTGATGTTCTTCCTGCTGTCGATCTTCCGTATCCGCGAATGGATCGTGAACAGCATCCCGCTGCCCTTGCGCTCGGCCATCGCCGCGGGCATCGGCCTGTTCCTGGCGTTCATCGCCCTGCATAACGCCGGCATCGTCGTCGATAACCCGGCTACCCTGGTGGGCCTGGGCGACCTCAAGCAGCCGGCGCCGATCCTCGCCACCCTGGGCTTCTTCCTGATCGTCGGCCTGGAAGCGCTGAAAGTGCGTGGTGCGGTGCTGATCGGCATCCTCGCGGTCACCGTCGCTTCCATCGCGATGGGCGTGACGCCATTTGGCGGGATCGTCTCCATGCCGCCGTCGCTGGCGCCGACCTTCCTCCAGCTGGACATCGCCGGTGCTCTGGACGTGGGCCTGGTCAGCGTGATCTTCGCCTTCCTGTTCGTCGACCTGTTCGACAACTCCGGCACCCTGATCGGCGTGGCCAAGCGCGCCGGCCTGATGGGCAAGGACGGCCACATGCCGAAGATGGGCCGTGCCCTGATCGCCGACAGCACCGCGGCCATGGCAGGTTCGCTGCTGGGCACCTCGACCACCACCAGCTACATCGAATCGGCCGCGGGCGTGAGCGCCGGTGGCCGCACCGGCCTGACCGCCATCGTGGTCGCCGTGCTGTTCCTGCTGGCGCTGTTCTTCGCCCCGCTGGCCGGTAGCGTGCCGGCCTTCGCCACCGCACCGGCGCTGTTGTTCGTTGCCGTGCTGATGGCCTCGGGCCTGGCCGAAATCAACTGGGACGACGTCACCGAGGCCGCACCGGTGGTGGTCACCGCCCTGGCCATGCCGCTGACCTACTCGATCGCCAACGGCATCGCCTTCGGCTTCATTGCCTGGACTGCCGTCAAGCTGATCTCCGGCCGCCACCGCGACCTGAACCCGGCGCTGGTGATCCTCTCCATCCTGTTCGTGATCAAGCTGGGCTGGTTCAACGCATGAGTGCTGTCTTCGACCCAAGCGCCTACGACGCGCAGCTTCAGGCCAAGGTCGCGCGCCTGCGCGATCTGCTGGCCCCCTTCGGCGCGCCGGAGCCGGCGGTTTTCGACTCGCCGCGCGAGCACTATCGCCTGCGCGCCGAGTTCCGCCTGTGGCGTGAAGACGGCCAGCGCCACTACGCGATGTTCGCCCCGGGCGATAAGCACAAGGCCATCCTGATCGATGAATTCCCCATCGCCAGCGAGCGCATCAACCAGCTGATGCCGCGCCTGAAGGCGGCCTGGCAGGCCAGCGAGGCCCTGAGCAATCGGCTGTTCCAGGTGGAGTTCCTCACCACCCTGGCCGGCGATGCGATGGTCACCCTGTGCTACCACCGCCCGCTGGACGAGGCCTGGGAAGTGGCTGCGCGCGAGTTGGCCGAAACGCTGGGCGTGAGCCTGATCGGCCGTTCCAAGGGCAAGCGCCTGGTCATCGGCCGCGATTACGCGGTGGAGAAGCTCGACGTCGCAGGCCGTGTGTTCAGCTATCGCCAACCGGAAGGCGCGTTCACCCAGCCCAACGGCGCGGTGAACCAGAAGATGCTGAGCTGGGCATTCGAGGCCATTGGCGAGCGCGACGACGACCTGCTGGAGCTGTACTGCGGCAACGGCAACTTCACCCTGCCGCTGGCCACCCGCGTGCGCCAGGTGCTGGCCACTGAAATCAGCAAGACCTCGGTCAATGCCGCACTGAGCAACCTCGACGAGAACGCGGTAGCCAACGTGCGCCTGGTGCGCCTGTCGGCCGAAGAGCTGACCCAGGCCCTGAACGAGGTGCGCCCGTTCCGCCGGCTGGAAGGCATCGACCTGAAAAGCTACGACTTCGGCACCGTGTTCGTCGACCCGCCGCGCGCCGGCATGGACCCGGACACCTGCGAACTGACCCGGCGTTTCGAGCGCATCCTGTATATCTCGTGCAACCCCGAGACCCTGGCGCAGAACATCGCCCAGCTGCAAGATACCCACCGTATCGAACGCTGTGCGCTGTTCGACCAGTTCCCCTACACCCACCACATGGAAAGCGGGGTGCTGCTGGTTCGGCGCTGATCCGCGATGCCGTGGGGCCTGCCCGGCCCCACGGCACGCCGCCAGGAGAGTGGATGGACCAGTTCAGTGCCATGCAAAGCTTCCGCCGGGTCGTCGACCTCGGCAGCTTCAGCGCCGCCGCCAGCCAGGCGGGCGTCTCCCACACCGTGCTGTCGCGCCAGGTCAAGCAGCTGGAACGCCAGCTCGGCACGCAATTGCTCACCCGCACCACCCGCCGCCTGCACCTGACCGAGGCCGGCGCGCTGTTCTATCGCCACTGCGTGCAGATCCTCGAGCAGATGCAGGCCATGGCCCTGGAGCTTTCCGAACACCAGCAACAGCCCAGCGGCACGCTGCGCCTGGGCGTGGCCACGGCGTTCGGCGAGCTGGAGCTGGGGCGCTGGTTGCCGGATTTCGTCGAGCGCCACCCGCTGCTGCAGATCGAACTGCACTGCAGCGATCGCTTCATCGACCTGCTGGAGGAGCAGATCGATGTGTGCCTGCGGGTCACCGACCACTTGCCCGACTCCAGCCTGGTGGCACGCCGCCTGGCGAGCAGCGAGGTGATGCTGGTGGCCGCCCCGGGTTACCTCGAACGCCACGGCGCGCCGGGCAACCCCGACGCGCTGGCCAGCCATGCCCTGCTCGGCTACAGCCAGCTGCTGCACCCTCAGCGCCTGCAACTCACCAGCGCCGGTGGCGAACAGCGCGACATCCACATGCCACGGCGCCTGAGCGCCAACTCGCCGATGGCCCTGCGCGCCGCTGCCATCGGCGGCCTGGGCATTGCCAGCTTCGATCGCTTCATCGTCCACGATGCCCTGCAGGACGGGCGCCTGGTGCCGGTGCTGGAGCACTGGAAGCTGCCCGCGCGCAGCCTTTACGCGGTTTATCCACAGAGCCGCTACCTGGCGCCCAAGGTGCGGGCGTTGCTGGACTATGTGCAGGTTTACTACGCGCAAGCGAGGTGGTGATTTGTGCGATATGTGCACAGGTCATGGCTGAGTTGGCAGGTATTTGTGCGCGGCTTGTTTGATTAGCCTTCGTTGCACTTTCACTCAACGAAGGAGTTTCACCATGAAAACAGTCATCGCGGGTTTGCTGCTCACCACCCTGGCCGTCGGCGCCCATGCGGCGGAAAAAACCATTTCGGTGACCGACAGCGCGGCCTTGAAATGGCAGGACGTGCCCAATACCAAAGGGGCTGTCAGCTATGCCAACGTCGAGGGCGATATCTTCGGCAAGGGGCCTTACTCGGCCTATGTGAAGTTCAGGAAGGGGACTGATAATGGCCTGCACCAGCACAGCCAGACGTTGCCGACGGTGGTGCTGAGCGGGACCTTTTATGCGGTGATCGATGGCAAGCGCACCGAGTATCCGGCGGGGGCTTACTACAAGTTGCCGGCAGACTTGGTGCATGAGAGTGGCTGTACTGCTGCGGCGGATTGCCTGTTGTTTCAGTATCAGGCCGACGCGTTCGACTTGAAGCCGGTGAAGGGCTGAAATCCTGGGGCTGCTTTGCAGCCCTTTCGCGACACAAGGCCGCTCCTACAGGCGCCGCGCTCATCTGTAGGAGCGGCCTTGTGTCGCGAAAGGGCCGCAAAGCGGCCCCACCCCCATCAGAAGTCGAAGAACACCGTCTCCCCTTCCCCCTGAATCCGGATATCGAACCGATACGCCGTTTTCCCCTCCACTTCACAGCGCTCTGCAATCAATGTCTCACGCCGCTGCGGCTGCTCGATCAGGTTGAGCACCGGGCACTTGGCGTTGGCCTCGGCCTCGTCATCGAAATACAACCGCGTATGCAGGTGAATGTTGATGCCGCGGGCAAACAGGCTGAGGTTGATGTGCGGCGCCATCGGCACGCCCGCCGCATTGTTCACCACACCTGGCTTGACCGTGTGCACAGTCCATTCGCCGGCATCGAAGGTAGTGGCGGTACGGCCAAAACTGTTGAAGGCGTTTTCCAGGTGGTAGGCATCCTGGTACTGGCCATCGGCATCGGCCTGCCAGATTTCCAGGAACGAATCACGCACCAGGTGGCCATTGCCGTCATACACCTGGCCGATCAGCAGGATATGCTCGCCCGCAGCATCCGGCTTGGCCAGGCGGTTCCAGATTTCCTGGTCGCGGGTCGGGTTGCCGGCCGCTTCCAGGGCCAGGCCGATGTGCACATAGGGGCCGGCGGTCTGCGAGGGGGTTTCCGGCAGCAGTTCGATTGGCATGGCGGGGTCCTCAGCAGTTTTCGAAGTGGGTCTTGCGCTGGCCGCGCAGCACGATGTCGAAGCGGTAGGCCAGGCAGTCCATGGGGTTGGCATGGCTCATGTCGAGCTTGGCGATCAGTTGCTGCACCGCGTCGGGGTTGGCGATCGACTTGACGATCGGGCACATCGGGATCAGCGGGTCGCCCTCGAAGTACAGCTGGGTGATCAGCTTGGTGGCGATCGACGGGCCGCTGATGGCGAAGTGGATATGCGCCGGGCGCCAGTCGTTCGGGCCGTTGCGCCATGGGTACGGGCCGGGCTTGATGGTGCGGAAGCTGTAGTAGCCGTCGCGGTCGGTCAGGCAACGGCCGACGCCGCCGAAGTTCGGGTCCAGCGGCGCCAGGTAGCGGTCGTTCTTGTGCCGGTAGCGGCCACCGGCGTTGGCCTGCCACATCTCCACCAGGGTGTTGGCCACCGGCTTGCCGTACTGGTCGACGACCCGGCCGGCGACGATGATGCGTTCACCGATCGGCAGGCCACCGTTGTTGAAGTTCAGCAGCAGGTCATGGTCATGGGCGCCGAAGCCCAGGTGGGAAAAGTCGGGGCCTGTGGTTTCGCTGATCGACTGGGGAATGCTGACCAGCGCCTGGCGCGGTGAGCGGGCGATGGATGTCTTGTAGTCGGGCGTCAGGGCCTTGGGGTGCCAGTTGCGATCACGGATCACGAAGCGGCTGGTGTCCTGGGCGGGCATGCCGGGTTCCTCTCTTGGAATTATGGATATTTCCCATCGGGGCTTCTTCGAAGCCCAATCGCTGGCAGGCCAGCTCCCACAGGGACTTGCAGTTTCAGATAGGTTGCGGGGGATGAACATTGAATTCAGGCATCAGAGGCATAACCAAATGGTTATGAATTAGTGCCTTTGGCCGCAGTGAACTAATCTATTGCTTTGTGTTTCACGCTCTGGAGAGCCCTTATGGAATGGCGAAAAGGCCGACGCAGCGACAACGTGGTCGATGCCCGTGGTGAAGGTGGCGGCGGCGGTGGCATGCGCTTTGGCGGCGGCAAGGGGCTCGGGCTTGGGGCGATCCTGCTGATCGTCGGCATCGGCTGGCTCACCGGCCAAGACCCGCTGCAGATCCTCGGCCAGCTCACCGGCCAGATGGAGCAGCAACAGCCCGCTCCCAGTGGCGCCAGCAACCAGGCGCCCGCGGCCAATGACGAACAGGCGCAATTCGTCGCCTCGATCCTGGGCGACACCGAAGACACCTGGAAGGCCCTGTTCTCCCAGGCCGGCAAGCAGTACCGCGACCCCAAGCTGGTGCTGTTCAGTGGCCAGGTGAATTCCGCCTGCGGTTTCGCCTCGGCGGCCGTGGGCCCGTTCTACTGCCCGGCGGACCAACGGGTGTACCTGGACATGTCGTTCTTCCGCGAAATGGAAACCCGCTTCGCCGCCGCCGGCGATTTCGCCCAGGCCTATGTGATCGCCCACGAGATCGGCCACCACGTGCAGACCTTGCTCGGCGTTTCGGCCAAAGTCGACGCCGCACGGCGCAACGGCCAGCGCATGGAAGGCGACAACGGCCTGCTGGTGCGCCAGGAGTTGCAGGCCGACTGCCTGGCCGGGGTGTGGGCCTACCAGGCGCAAAAGCGCTTGAACTGGCTGGAGCCAGGTGACGTCGAGGAAGCGCTCAATGCCGCCAATGCCATTGGTGACGACCGCCTGCAGCAACAGGGCCAGGGGCGTGTGGTGCCAGACTCGTTCACCCATGGTACGTCGGCCCAGCGGGTGCGCTGGTTCAAGGCCGGGTTCGCCCAGGGTGAGGTGAACAGCTGCGATACCTTCAGCGCGCGCAGCCTTTGACATTGCGTGGGGCCGCTGGGCGGCCCATTCGCGGGCAAGCTCGCTCCCACATAGAGTTACATTTCTGCTGAAAAAGCGTTTCAGCTTCCCCTTCCCTTGCCGATAACCCCTGCACGATTGAGCGGGCATCCAGAACAACAACGCCTCGCGATCGACGATCAAGTGAGCGAAAATTTTCTGGAGAGCGTGCATATGAACAGGTGGTTCGCCAACATCAGCGTCAACCTCAAACTCGGCCTGGGCTTCGGCCTGGTGCTGGTCCTTACCGGCCTGCTGGCCCTGACCGGCTGGACCAGCCTGGGCAGCCTCATCGACCGCAGCAACTGGATGGGCGATATCGCCCAGCTCAACAAGGACCTGACCGACCTGCGCATTGCGCGCCTGCAGTACATGATCGCCAACGGCGACGACGCCGCAGCCGCCAACACCCAGGCCAAGCTCGATGCCTTCAGCAAGCAGCAGGCCTACCTGGCCAGCACCTTCAAGAGCCCGGAGAACGTCAAGCTGCTCAACGAACTGGGGCAGACCATCAGCGAGTACAAGCTCTCGCTGAACAAGATGCGTGCCGGCTACGACAACACCCAGGCCGCCCGCGACGCCATGAACCTGTCCGCCGGCAAGGCCGACCAGGCCATGGACAGCCTGGCCCAGGACGTCATGTCGCGCCCTGAAGCCGACGGCGTGCGCCTGGCCCAATACCAGCTGATCAGCAAGGCGCGCCAGCAACTGCTGCAAGTGCGTATCGACGTGCGCGGCTACATTGCCGACAACACCGCGGCCAACGAACAAGCCGCGCTGCGCCAGCTCGATGCGGCGCTGTCGGAAACCGCCGAGCTCAAGCGCCAGCTGCCAGCCGAAGCCACCCGCGTGCAGCAATTCGAGCAATCGGTGCAGGCCTACCGCGATGCCGTGCGCCAGTTCCGTGATGCCGTTGCCGCGATCACCACGGCGCGCGCCGAAATGACCGTGCAGGGCGCCGATATCGTCAAGCGCAGCGACGCGCTGTACAAGATCCAGCTCGAGCGCCGCGACGCCGAAAGCGCCCAGGCCCGCAGCCTGCAGGCCATCGCCACGCTGCTGGCACTGCTCGCCGGCGTGCTCGCCGCGGTGCTCATCACCCGCCAGATCACCCGCCCGCTGCAAGAGACCCTGCACGCCGTGGAGCGCATCGCCGGCGGCGACCTCACCCACGACCTGCGCGTCACCCGCCGCGACGAAATCGGCGTGCTGCAGCAAGGCATCGCGCGCATGGGCACCACCCTGCGCGACCTGATCAGCGGCATCCGCGATGGCGTCACGCAGATCGCCAGCGCCGCCGAAGAGCTGTCGGCGGTGACCGAGCAGACCAGCGCCGGCGCCAACAGCCAGAAGGTCGAAACCGACCAGGTCGCCACTGCCATGCACGAAATGGCCGCGACCGTTCAGGAAGTGGCGCGCAACGCCGAGCAGGCTTCGCACGCCGCCACCGGCGCCGACGACGAAGCGCGGGCGGGCGATCGTGTGGTCGCTGAAGCGATCAGCCAGATCGAGCGCCTGGCCGAAGAAGTGCACCGCTCCACCGAAGCGATGAACCTGCTGCAACAGGAAAGCCAGAAGATCGGCAGCGTCATGGACGTGATCAAGTCGGTGGCCGAACAGACCAACCTGCTGGCGCTCAACGCCGCCATCGAAGCGGCTCGTGCCGGCGAGGCGGGCCGTGGTTTTGCCGTGGTTGCCGATGAAGTGCGCGGCCTGGCCCAGCGCACCCAGAAATCCACTGAAGAGATCGAGGAGCTGGTCGCCGGCCTGCAGCACGGCACCCAGCAAGTGGCCAATGCCATGCACGGCAGCCGCACCCTGACCGACAGCAGTGTGGAGCTGGCGCGCAAGGCCGGGGCTTCGTTGGAAAACATCACTGGCACGGTGTCGAGCATCCAGTCGATGAACCAGCAGATTGCCGCGGCGGCCGAGCAGCAGAGTGCGGTGGCGGAAGAGATCAGCCGCAGCATCCTCAATGTGCGGGATGTGTCGGAGCAGACCGCGGCGGCCAGTGACGAGACGGCGAAGTCCAGCGTGGAGCTGGCTCGCCTGGGTGGGCAGTTGCAGATGCTGGTGAGCCAGTTCCGCGTCTGAGGTTGGGGTTTTGGGGCCGCTTTGCGGCCCTTTCGCGACACAAGGCCGCTCCTACAGGTCAGCGCATGGCTGTAGGAGCGGCCTTGTGTCGCGAAAGGAGGGCAAAGCCCTCCCAGATTACTTGACGATCATCCCCACCCCACGCCCACGCGGGTCGGAAGCGGTCTCCAACTGTGCCCCATTGACCCGGATCGCCTGGATATCGCCCATCTCCCAGCCCTGGTCCTCCAGCACATAGCCCATCTTCTTCAGCTCATCGGCCACCGGCCCGGTCAACGGCGCATAGCTGTCGAAGTAGATGGTGTCCTTGGGCAGCAGCTGATGGTGCACGCGCTGCGCCGCCACCGCCTTGTCCAGCGGCATGCCGTAGTCGTACAGGTTGTTCATCACCTGGAAGATCGAGGTGAAGATCCGCGAGCCACCCGGCGTGCCGATCACCAGCTCGACCTTGCCATCGCGGGTCATCAGGCTCGGGCTCATCGACGACAGCATGCGCTTGCCCGGCTCGATGGCATTGGCATCACCGCCGACCACGCCAAAGGCGTTGGCCGCACCTGGCTTGGCGCTGAAGTCGTCCATCTCGTCGTTGAGCAGGAAGCCCGCGCCCTTCACCACCACGCCGCTGCCGTAGTCGAGGTTGAGGGTGTAGGTGTTGCTGACGGCGTTGCCCTGCTTGTCGACGATCGAGAAGTGCGTGGTCTGGTGCGGCTCCAGGCCCGGCTTCACATCATCGGTTGCGGAAATGGCCTTGGGGTTGACCTGGGCGGCGCGCTTGGCCAGGTAGTCCTTGGCGATCAGCTGGTCGACCGGCACCTTGGTGAAGGCCGGGTCGCCCAGGTAGTCGGCGCGGTCGGCGAACACCCGCTTCTCGATCTCGGCCAGCAGGTGGATGTACTGCGCCGAGTTGTGCGCCACGCCCTTGAAGTCCGCCGCGCGGTCTTCCTTGATGCCCAGCAACTGGGCCAGGGCGACGCCGCCGGAGCTCGGCGGTGGCGCCGTGTACACCACGTTGCCGCGCCAGCTCAGGGCCATCGGCTCGCGCCACACGGCCTTGTAGTCCTTGAGGTCTTCCTTGGTGATCAGGCCCTTGTCGGCCTGCATCTGCGCCACCAGCAGGTCGGCGGTCTTGCCCTGGTAGAACTCGCTGACGCCCTTGTCGGCGATGCGTTCGAGGGTCTGGGCCATTTCCGGCTGCTTGAACAGCTCGCCCACCTTCATGTTGCCGAAGTAGTCGTTGAAGTTGGTGGCGGTCTTGAACAGGCCTTGGGCATCGTTGCGGTACTGGTACTGTTTTTCGGCGATCTTGAAGCCGTTTTTCGCATAGCCGATGGCCGGGGTCAGCAGCTCGCTCCAGGGCAGCTTGCCGAACTTCTGGTGCGCTTCCCACAGGCCCATCACCGTGCCCGGCACGCCGGCGGCACGGACGCCGACCAGGCTGAGGTTCTCGATGACCTCGCCTTTTTCGTCCAGGTACATGTTGCGGCTGGCAGCCTTGGGCGCCACTTCGCGGTAGTCGAGGAAGTACGGTTTGCCGTCGACGAACAGGGTCATGAAGCCACCGCCGCCGATATTGCCGGCCTCCGGGTAGGTCACGGCCAGGGTGAAGGCGGTGGCCACCGCGGCGTCCACCGCGTTGCCGCCCTTCTTCAGGATATCGGCGGCTACCTGTGCGCCATATTGATCGGGCGCGGCCACCGCGCCACCTTCCAAGGTCACCGCATAGGCCGAAGAACAGCTCAGGATCGCGGCCCCGAGCGCCAGGGACTGGAACAGGACAATACGCATGACACTTCCTTGGTGTTGTTTTTGTTGATCAGTCAGTAAGGCCGAAGCCGGCCGACTGTGCAATCACACGTAGGAAATTTCGCCGCCCTTGGGCAGGATCTGTCGCGTTCAGGCAACTCAGCAAGCGTACATGGCCAGCTTGCGCTGGATGAAATCGAGGAAGCACTGGATGCGCAGGGCCAGTTGCGTGTTGCGGTAGTACACGGCGTGGATCGGCTGGCGGTAGCCGTTGTTGGCCTCGTCGAGCAGCACCTGCAGGCGCCCGGCGCGGATGTCTTCGTGGGTCATGAAGTGCGACAGGCTGACGATGCCCTCACCGGCCAGCGCCAGCTGGCGCAGGGTTTCGCCGCTGGAGGCCAGCAGCGCCGGGCGGATCGGCCAGCGGTCGCCCTGGGCATGGCGCAGTGGCCAGTGGTTGAGCGATTCGGGCTGGCTGAAGCCGAGCAGGCAGTGCTGGCTGAGGTCTTCGACACGCGCGGGCGTGCCGTGCTGCTCCAGGTAGGCCGGGCTGGCCAGCACCTGCACCGGGCTGCAGCCCAGCGCGCGGGCATGCAGGCTGGAGTCGGCCAGCTCGCCGATGCGGATGGCAACGTCAGTGCTCTGCTCCAGCAGGTCGATGATCAGGTCGTCGGTGTTCAGTTCCAGCTCGATACCGGGGTACTGGCGGCGAAACTCGCCGATCCACGGCAGGATGGCATGCAGCATGAAGGGGGCAGCCGCATTGATGCGCAGGCGGCCGGAGGCGGTTTGCCGGTGCATCGACAGGCGCTCCTCCATGTCGTCCATCTGCTCCAGGATCAGCCGCGAGCGCTCGAGGAAAAAGCGCCCTTCCTCGGTCAGGTCCATGCGCCGGGTGGTGCGGTTGACCAGGGTGGTACCGAGCTTGGCCTCCAGGCGCGACAGGGTGCGGCTGACCGCCGAGGGCGTCTGGCCGATCTGTTCGGCGGCCGCGGAGATCGAGCCGCAGTCGATCACGGCGACGAATACCTGGAGTTCTTCGGATCGGGTTTTCACATGGCCGCCTGTGTCTGCTGTTCGCGCTGATAGATAGCCGCTTGCTGGCAGCAAGTCCAGTCAAACAGCCTGGCCGAACACCTTGTCCAGGTGCGCCTCATAGGCTGCCAACGCTGCCGGTACGTCCGGGCGCTTCATCACATCCACCGCGAGGAAGGTCGGCAAGCCGCTCATGCCAAGGAACTGGTTGGCCTTGTGGAACGGGTAGTACACCGCATCCACACCCTTGCCTTCGAAGAAGTCGCTGGGGTCGTCGAATGCCTGCTGCGGCGCGTTCCAGGTCAGTGACAACATGTACTGCTTGCCTTGCAGCAAGCCGCCGCTGCCGTATTTTTGCGATGCATCGGAACGGGTGCGGCCATCGTTGGCGTAGAGCCTGCCGTGGCCGGCGGTGAAGACCTCGTCGATGTACTGCTTCACGGTCCAGGGCGCGCCCATCCACCAGCCGGGCATTTGATAGATGATCACGTCGGCCCAGAGGAATTTCTCCACCTCGGCCTGTACGTCGTAGCCACCGTCGATGAAGGTTTGCTGCACGTCGAAACCGGCACGGTCCAGGTGCGCCAGCGCGGCGTCGTGCAGGGTCTGGTTGAGGCGGCCGTCGGAGTGGGCGAACTGTTTGCCGCCATTGAGCAGAAGAATCTTTTTCATGCTGACCTCGCGTCAAGGAATCAATGGCCGGCAGATTAGGCATTCGTGGGCACGGGAAACAGCAGGTGCGGGGCAAAATACAATTGACCTGAAGTCACGAATGCACGAACTATTCTTGCCGTAGAATCGTTTCATCTTCCTCCCACGAGTCGTTACCCATGAGTGAGCAACACGCCTTCATCCTCAAGGCCAAGACCCGCCCAGAAATGGCCGAAGCTTTCGAAACCCTGTTCCGCGCCTATGTGGAACCAAGCCGCCAGGAACCCGGCTGCATCGAGTACCACATGCTGCGCGACAAAGAGGACCCGAGCCTGTTCGTGTTCTATGAGGTGTGGGCCGACAAGGCCGCCCTGGACGTGCACTCGGCGCTGCCGCACATGGCCGCGTTCTTCGAAAAGCGCATGGACTACCTGGAGCGCGATTTCGACATCCAGATGATCGAGATGCTCAGCGCCTCCTCCGCTAGCCGTTGACCATCAGGTGGCCGCCCAGCACGGCCAGGCCGATGAAGAAGCAGCGTTTGAACAGCGCCGCACTGATGCGCTGGCGCAACCACTGGCCGGCCAGCATGCCCAGCAGTGCCGGCGCCAGCATCAGCAGTGAAGCCCCCAACGCCTGGCCGCCCAGGGCATCCTGCCCGGCCAGGCCGCAGGCCAGCGCCACGGTGGACACGGTGAACGCCAGGCCCAGCGCCTGGATCAACGCATCGCGGTTCAGGCCCAGGCTCTGCAGGTAAGGCACGGCCGGTAACACGAACACGCCAGTGGCTGCAGTGACCACACCGGTCAGCAAGCCGCACAGCGGCCCGAGCCAGCCTTCCCGGTTCGCGGCCACCCGTAGTTGTGGGCCAAGCAGCCCGTACAGCGCGTAGATCACCAAGGCGCCGCCCAGTGCGTGCGCGGCCCAAGGCCCACTGTCGATACCCAGCCAGGTACTGCCGGCCAGCGTGCCGACGAAGATCATCACCAGCATCGGCCCCAGCCGCCGCAACAATGCCGGCAGGTGCCCACCGGCTGCCAGTTGCCAAAGGTTGGTGAGGGTCGAGGGCACGATCAGCAGTGCCGCAGCCTGCGCCGGGGGCATAGCCAGCCCGAGCAGGCCCATGGCGATGGTCGGCAGGCCAAGGCCGATCACCCCTTTGACCGCGCCGGCCAGCAGGAAGGTAACGATCACCAGCACAGTGAGCGCCGGGCCTATGTTCTGGTAGAAAGCGATCAAGGTATTCATGGCCGCCATCATGGCCTGCGCCGAGCGGGCTGAAAATCTGCCATATACTCAGCCAGACTCTTGCCAGGACAGAGGCTGATGCACTTCGACCTGATTGACCTTGCGCTGTTCCAGCACACCCTGGAATGCGGCAACATCACTGCCGGCGCACGCCGCAGCCATCTTTCGCTGCCCGCGGCCAGCGCGCGCATCCGCGCCATGGAAGCCTCGCTGGGTACCGCGCTGCTCGAACGCAACCGCCGCGGCGTGCAGCCAACCCCCGCAGGCCAGGCGCTGCTGCAGCATGCACGGCAGATCGGCCAGCAGGTCGAACGCCTGCAGTTCGACCTGGCCCAGTACGCCCAAGGCCAGCAAGGCCAGGTGCGGCTGCTGTGCAACACGGCGGCGTTGACCGAATACCTGCCGGAGCTGCTGGCCAGCTACCTTGCCGACAACCCTGGGGTGAGCGTCGATGTGCAGGAGCTGCCGAGCCTTCGCATCGTGCAGTCGATCACCCAGGGCATGGCCGACCTGGGCGTCATCTCCACGGCCGCGCCCAGCACGCACCTGCAGACCCTGCCATTTCGCGACGACCCGCTGGTGCTGGTGACCCCGCTCGATCACCCCCTCGCCGCGCAGCCAGCGCCAAGCTTCATCGACAGCCTCGCCCATGGCCATGTCGGGCTGGGCGCGAACAGTGCCCTGGCGCTGTACCTGGAGGAACAGGCCCTGCGCGAAGGGCGGCGGATGCAGGTGCGGGTGCGGGCCGAAGGGTTCGATGGAGTGATCCGCATGGTGGCAGGTGGGGCCGGGGTCGGCGTCGTGCCGATGGCATCGGTGAAGCGTTGGCAGGGCGTGCTGGGGCTGCATTGGGTAGCGCTTGCAGAAGCGTGGGCCAACCGGCGGCTGTTGTTGTGCGCGCGGGATTTTGCCGGGTTGCCGGGGTATGCAGCGGGGTTGGTCGAGCGCTTGGTCAGGGTTTGAGGACCAGGCGCCACGTTCAGTGCGCGAGCGCCAACTCGCGCAACGCGGCCGTGGCCAGGAAGCCGGATCGGGAGGCATACCGAGCGTCACGCTTAACTTTCTCATCGATTCGCTGCAACAGGTTTTCCGGCAATGTCGCATTGAAGCGCACGGCCTTGCCCAGGTACGGGGTCACATCGAAATCCACGACAGCCCAGACGCCGCCCGCGTAATCGGGATTGGCCACGTGAACGTCAACTTCCTGTGCTTGCGGCAGTGCCTCGTTATCAGCCACCAACCCTTCAAAATGCAGCGCCAGCGCCTCCTGAACATTCTCCAGCGCTTGGGCGACGCTCTCCCCGGCGGAAAAGCAGCCAGGAACATCGGGAACGGTCACTCCGTAATCGGAGTCGGTGTCTTTGTGCAGTACGACCGGGAATTTCATTGTGCGTCTCCACTAATGTGCGAGCGGTTGAATCCACTAAGCGCAGTACACACTATGCACACATTAGGCGACCAGCGGATGGATAGGGTAGATAGGTAGGGTCATGCCTAAAGCCTTGTAGGAAACTGAGACATAGCGCGGCCAGACAGCTAAAGGTCGAGCCCAGGCAACTGCGGCGTAGCCAATGGCCCTATGGTGACCCGTCATTCAGCCAGTCACCAGGAGTTGTGCCATGTCCGATTTCATCACCGTTATGCGCGAAACCTGCCCCACGCCGGTCGTGGACGCGACCAAGTGGAAGCGCATCGGCGGCGACCCGCACACCGTCAACCTCAATGCCTACCTGTCGGCCGACGGCAGCAAGATCATGGGCACCTGGATCTGCACGCCCGGCAAGTTCGAAGTCAACTACGAGAAGTGGGAGTTCTGCCACTTCCTCGAGGGCTACTGCATCATCACCCCGGAAGGCGAGGCGCCGAAGCATTTGAAGGCGGGTGATGTGTTCGTGATCGAACCGGGGATGAAAGGCACCTGGGAAGTGGTCGAGACCGTGCGCAAGTATTTCGTCTTCGCCTGACAATCTGGCCTTATCGCCGGCAAGCCGGCTCTCACAGGGACCAGCGCTGTTCATGTGGGAGCCGGCTTGCCGGCGATAGGGCCGCCCAGACAAAAAAAATCGCAGGTCAGGCGCCCTTCCCTCTGGTGCGCAGTTACAGAGGGAAAGCCGTCCGGCCCGCGATGAAGTCCTCGCTCGTCAATCCTTCTTGCGGTACCCCTCGACGATCGCCGAGAAGTCCTTGCCACCTTCACCACGCAGGCTCATGGCCTGGTACAGCTGCTGGGCCACGGCGCCGAGGATCACCGGCTGGTGCGCCTGGCGTGCGGCCTCGGTGGCCAGGCCCAGGTCCTTGAGCATCAGTTCGGCGCCAAAGCCGCCGGTATAGCCGCGCGATGCCGGCGCCGTGTCGATGATGCCCGGCCATGGGTTGTAGGTGTCGGAACTCCAGCAACGGCCGGTCGAGCTGTTGATGATGCCGGCCAGCACCTTGGTGTCGATGCCCAGCGCATTGCCCAGGGCCATCGCCTCGGACACGCCGATCATCGAGATGCCCAGCAGCAGGTTGTTGCAGATCTTGGCGATCTGGCCGGTGCCGACCTCGCCGCAATGCACGATGTTGCGGCCCATCTGCTCCAGCACCGGCTTGAGCGTGGCGAACAGCTCGGCGCTGGCACCGACCATGAAGGTCAGGGTGCCCGCCGCCGCGCCACCGGTGCCGCCGGAGACTGGCGCATCACCCATGTCCACACCCTTGGCCGCGGCGGCCTTGGACACTTCCCGGGCGGTCTGCGGGTCGATGGTGCTGCAGTCCACGGTGGGCGTGCCGGGGCGCACGCCGGCCAGCACGCCGTCGTCGTTGAGGTAGACGCTGCGCACATGGGCCGCAGCCGGCAGCATGGTGATGACCAGCTCGCTGCTGGCCGCCGCTTCCTTGGGCGAGGCGCTGACCTGCCCGCCCAGTTCGGCGAGCTCGGCCAGCACGGTCTTGTTCAGGTCGAACAGGTGCAACTGGTGCCCGGCCTTGATCAGGTTGCGGGCCATGGGCGCGCCCATGTTGCCCAGGCCGATGAATGCGATACGCATGGCGAACTACTCCTTAGCGCAAGCTGATGGTGGTGTTCACACCGTCGTTGACGCTGTCGTCATCGAACCAGCGGGCGGTGACGGTCTTGGTCTGAGTGTAGAACTGCACCACTTGCTTGCCGTATGGGCCGAGGTCGCCAAGCTTGGAGCCGCGCGAACCTGTGAAGCTGAAGAACGGCACCGGGACTGGAATCGGGATGTTGATGCCGACCTGGCCGATGTCGATTTCGCTCTGGAACTTGCGCGCCGCCGCGCCGCTTTGCGTGAACAGGCCGGTGCCGTTGCCGAATGGGTTGGCATTGACCAGGGCGATGGCCTCGTCGAGGGTGTCGACTTCCAGGGTCACCAGCACCGGGCCGAAGATTTCCTGGGTGTACACCTGCATGTCGGTCTTGACCCCGGAGAACAGGGTCGGGCCGACGAAGTTGCCCTGCTCGTAGCCCGGCACCTTCACGTCACGGCCATCGAGTTCGAGCTTGGCGCCTTCCTTGATGCCGCTTTCGATCAGGCCCAGCACGCGCTCCTTGGCCCGCTTGGAAACCACCGGGCCAACGTCGGTGCCCGGCTCGCTACCGGCATTGACCTTGAGCTTGCTGGCCGCCGCCTTGATGTCCGGCAGCCATTCCCGCGCCTTGCCCACCAGCACCGCCACCGAGGTGGCCATGCAGCGCTGGCCGGCAGCCCCGAAGGCGGCCCCGACCAGGGCGTTGATGGTTTGCGTGCGGTTGGCATCAGGCAGCACCACAGCGTGGTTCTTGGCGCCCATCATCGATTGCACGCGCTTGCCGTGCTGGCTGCCCAGGTTGTACACGTGGGTGCCGACTTCGGTGGAGCCAACGAAGGAAATCGCCTTGATGTCCTTGTGGGTGCAGATCGCGTCCACCACTTGCTTGCCGCCGTGCACCACGTTGAGCACACCGGCCGGCACGCCGGCTTCCAGCGCCAGCTCGACCAGCATCATGGTCGACAGCGGGTCCTGTTCGGACGGCTTGAGCACGAAGGTGTTGCCGCAGACGATCGCCATCGGGAACATCCACAGCGGGATCATCGCCGGGAAGTTGAACGGGGTGATGCCGGCGCACACGCCGATCGGCTGGCGCAGGGTGTAGGTGTCCACGCCACCGGCGACGTTCTCGGCGAACTCGCCCATCTGCAGGGTGCCGATGGAGGCCGCGTGCTCGACCACTTCCAGGCCGCGGAAGATGTCACCTTCGGCATCGGCCAGGGTCTTGCCCTGCTCGGCGCTGAGGGTCTGGGCGATGCGCTTGGTGTGTTCGCGGATCAGCGCCTGCAGCTTGAGCATGATGCGCATGCGCGCGCCGATCGGGGTGTCGCGCCAGGTCTTGAAGGCGCGCTCGGCGGCAGCCACGGCGGCGTCCACTTCTTCGACGGTGGCAAACGGCACCCGCGCCAGCACTTGCTGGGTGGCCGGGTTGACGATGTCGCGCCACTCGGTGGTTTTCGATTCGACCCACTGGCCGTCGATCAGCAGCTTGACCTGCTCGACCTGGGTCTTGGTGGGGGACTGTGGTGCGTTCATCTGGGTTCTCCTTGGAATTATTGTCAGGACGAGATCGCCAGCGCCGGGCAAACGCGAGGTGGCGTCGTGGGGCTTTTTTCGAGTATAGATGTGCAAACATCCAACAAGAACGCACAAAAAAACCGGATCAACATGCAAAAAGACCTGACCTCCCTCAGTGCGCTGAACTGGGACGACCTGAAGTTCTTCCTCGAGGTGGCGCGCACCCGCAAGGCCAGCAGCGCCGCCAAACGGCTGAGCGTCGACTACACCACGGTGTCGCGGCGCATCACCTCGCTGGAGGGTGCGCTGGGCACATTGCTGTTCGAAAAGTCCCGCACCAACGGCTTCGTGCTGACCGCCGAGGGGCAGCGCCTGCTGGGCTATGCCGAGTCGATCGAAAGCACCCTGCACATGGCCTGCGAGCAGGTATCCGGCTCGGGCGTGGCGCTGTCGGGGCATGTGCGCATGGGCTGCACCGAGGGCTTCGGCAGCTTTTTCGTCACCCCGCAACTGAGCCATTTCGTCGACGCCTACCCGGCGATTTCGGTGGACATCCTGCCGCTGCCGCACTTCATCAGCCTTTCAAAGCGCGAGGCGGATATCGTCATCGCCCTGGAGCGGCCGGAACATGGGCCCTATGTGTGCTGCAAGCTGTGCGACTACCGGTTGCGGCTGTATGCCACCCAGGGCTACCTGGACAGCCACGCGCCGATCCGCCAGGTCAGCGACCTGGTGGGCCACCCGTTCATCAGCTATGTGGACGACCTGGCGTTCAGCTCGGAGCTGCTGTACTTGGCCAACCTGATCCCCAATGCCAGCGCGCACCTGCGCAGCACCAGCGTGATCGCCCAGTACACGGCGGCGTTGCAGGGGCGCGGCTTGGCGATCTTGCCGTGCTTCTTGGCGGCGCAGGATCCGCGGCTGGTGACGGTGTTGCCGGAGGAGATCGAGGTGACGCGGCAGTTCTGGATGTACTGCCGGGAGGATTTGCGCAAGTTGAAGCGGATTACCCTGTTATGGGATTACATCCGTGGGGTGACCGAGGCGAATGCGCCGTTGTTGATGGGCGAGACCCGTGAGATGCGCTTCGCCCAAGATTGAAAGGGCTGCCCCAAGAAGTTGGACACCAATCCAACCCTTGGGGGCAGTCCACTCGGTGGGAGCCGGCTTGCCGGCGATGAACGCAACGCGAATCTCAGTAGGACGCCACCACGATCGACACCCGGCGGTTCTCGGTACGCCCGGCAATGGTCCGGTTGTCCGCCACCGGCTGGCTGCTGCCCAGCCCGCGGGTGACGATGTTCTGCGCCGGCATGCCGACGCCGATCAGCGCCTTGGCCACACTCTGCGCGCGGCGCTCCGACAGTTGCTGGTTGTACGCCGCCTTGCCCGAAGCATCGGCATGGCCGTCCACCCGCACACCCTGGATCCCTACCCCCAGCAACGCCTTGCCGATGCGCTCGACAATCGCCTCGCTCGGGCTGTTGAGGCTGTCCAGGTCGCTGCCGAACAACACCTTGCCCGACAAGTCGAACGCCCAGCCCTCCTCGGTCGGGGCAAAGCCTTCGCGCTTGAGCACGGCAATCTGCTCGGCGGTGAGCCCCTTGGGCGTGCTCTGGCAGCCGCTCAGCGCCAGCAAGGCCAGCAGGATTGCGAGGACGGGATAACGCAAACGATGAATCACGGTTCAGCTCCTGTTCTTGAACTCGGCGGCGGACCGTTCCGTCTGCGCCGCTTGCCATTGGCCACGGCGCTTGCGCTTGGCCTGGTACATCGCCGCATCGGCGGCATTGAGAAGGCTGGCAGGGTCGCTGCCATCCTCCGGGTAATAGGCGATACCGACGCTCAGCGAGGTGGTCAGGGTGCCGCCCTCGTCCAGCTGCATCGGCAGCTGCATGCTGGCGATGATCTTCTCGGCGATGCGTTCGGCGTCCTCGCGCGACTGCAGCGGCGTGAGCAAGATCGCGAACTCATCACCGCCCAGCCGCGCCACCAGGTCGTGCTCGCGCAGTTGCGCGCGCACGCGGTCGGCGATGTTGATCAGCACCTCGTCGCCCACGGCGTGGCCGAGGCTGTCATTGATCTGCTTGAAGTGGTCGCTGTCGAGGAACAGCAGCGCCAGGTGGTCGCGCTGCCGGGCAGCGTTGCGCAGGCTGCGGTTGAGCCGGCCTTCGAAGAAGGCACGGTTGGGCAGGCCGGTGAGGCTGTCATGGCTGGCCTGGTGCGCCAGCACCGCATTTTCGTTCTGCAGGTGGCTGTGCCAGACCTCCAGCTCGTCGAGCAGGGCATTGAAGTCGTTGCCCAGTTCATTGAGCTCGGCGATCGGCGCTTCCGGCACGCGCCGGTCGAAACTGCGCTCGCGGCGGGCGGCGTGGGCGACGCTGGCCAGGCCGCGCAATGGGCGGACGATATCGCCGAGCATGCGCTGCGACAGGTACAGGGCGACGAAGGCGCTGAGCACCGTGCAGAACAGGATGCCGGCAAGCCCGCCAAGCAGGAACAGCAGCAGGCTGCGGCCCTGGGCGATCAGCTCGATGTGCCCCACCTGCTGTTGCTGGTGATAGATCGGCAGGTTGACCGGCTGGTCCAGCAGCGCCGTGGCGACCTGGGCTTCCAGGTGCGCGAGCATGCCATCGTCGCTGCGCTGCCAGTGCGCCAACGCCTCGCCGTCGTTGTTGAACACCTTGGCGTCCGCCACCTCCTCGGTACCGGCGATCAGCGCCAGCGCTTCGTTGGCGGCGGCGCTGTCGTCGAAGACCACGGCGGCTTCCACGGTGTAATTGATGGAGCGGGCAATCAGGTGCACGTTGTGGTTGGCGTAGACACGCAGGGCCAATACGCCCAGCAGGGTCAGCGAGATGCCGGCAAGGCCCACGGCCAGCAAGGCCACGCTGAGGTGGCCACGGCCCAGCACCGAGCGCAGGGTCGGGCGCACCACCGGCTTTTTCCCCACCTTCATGGTTGCACCGCCCGGCGCCGCGACAGCTGCAGCACGCTGGGGTGGATACGCACGCCGGAGCGCGCCACGGAGTCCAGGTTGACCTCGAAGGCCACTTGCTGGTCGCTGACCCGCAGGCAGAACAGGCTGCCAACGGTGCAGGGGTCGTCGGCTTCGCTGATGCTCAGCACCGGGTGACCGTTGATGGCCTGGAACAGGCGGTCACGCTGGCCGGGGTCGAGCTTGCCGATGTAGACGGCGTCGCAGGCCTCGGCGAGCTGCCGGTCGTCGGCCAGCAGGCGGCGCACCAATAGCGGTTGGCCAGCCCGTTGCACGTTGCTCTTGATCAAGTCGTCGGCATATTCGGTGGGGCCGACCAGGCACAGGCGCAAAGGCGTCGGCTCGGTCGGCCAGCGGGCGTAGCTGAGAATGCCCAGCACCACCTGGGTCACGGCCTTGGCGCGTTGCTGGGCTTGGGCGGAAGTGGCGGAGCCGTCCGCGAGGGCGGGGCCGGCCAACAGCAACAGGGCGGCCAGCAACAGAGAAAGCGCACCGCCTGTCAACCGCTCCCTGGCCCCTGTCATGTGAGAATTCTCTCAAAACCCTATATGAACTCGGCGCAACGATAGCACAACGCTGGCCTCCTGGAGGAGCGCAGCCTTGTGTCGTCTTGGATGGCCCCATCGCCGGCAAGCCGGCTCCCACCGGGTACTGGGTGGGGCCTGGCTTGCCGGCGACGGGCTCAGAGCTGCTCGAGCATGAGGCCGGAAATACGCCGGACCTTGCGCAACACAGCCTCCTCGAAAATGCCTTGGCGTGGCTCGATCAGGCTGAAGCAGTGCTTGGCCCGGGTGATGCCGGTGTACACCAGCTCCTTGGTCAGCACCGGGTTGAGCGCATCCGGCAGCACCAGCGCAGTGTGGCTGAACTCCGAGCCTTGCGACTTGTGCACGGTCATGGCGAACACGGTTTCCACCTCGTTGAGGCGGCTGGGCAGGACGAAGCGCACGCCGCCGTTGCCGTCGTTGCGCGGGAAGGCCACGCGCAGCAGCGGCTCGCCCTGCTCGTCGGGCAGGCGCAAAGCGATACCGATATCGCCGTTCATCAGCCCCAGGCCGTAATCGTTGCGCGTGACCAGCACCGGGCGCCCTTCGTACCAGGGTTGCTGGCTGTCGATCAGCCCGGCGTTGTGCAGCACCCGCGCCACCCGCTCGTTGAGCCCTTCCACCCCCCAGGCGCCCTTGCGCACCGCGCACAGCAACTGAAAGTCTTCGAAACTGTGCAACACCTTGGCCGCCCATTGCTCCCAGCGCGGGTCGTCGAAAGGAGTGCCGGGTGCCGGGCGCAAGCGGCCGATGGTACGCAGGTAGCTGCGATAGCCCTGCGGCCCGTCGGCGCCGCGGTTCAGGCCATCGAGCAGCAGGCGGTCGAAGGCGCGGTCCTGCTCGCCGCGCAGTGCCAGCCCGAACACATCGCTGGGCGGCAGGGTCAGCAGGTCGCGCGCCGCCTGCGCTTGCTGACGGTTGACCAGGCGGGCCAGCTGGCCGATGCCACTGCCTTCGCCAAAGCGCCGGGAAAAACGCAGCATCACCACTTGCTGGGCCAAGGGCTGGCGCTGTTCATCACCGGCCTTGAGGCCACTGCCGGCCAACGACTGGCCGCCGATCTGCTCCAGCCAGGCTTGGGTCTTTGGCGAATAGCAGCCCTCTTCGGCATCACGGCACAGGTCGCCCAGCACCGCGCCGGCTTCGACCGAGGCCAGCTGGTCCTTGTCGCCGAGCAGCACCAGGCGGGCCTTCGGTGGCAAGGCATCGAGCAGGTTGGCCATCATCTCGAGGTCGATCATCGAGGCTTCGTCGACCACCAGCACATCCAGGGGCAGCGGGTTGCCGGCATGGTGGCGGAAATGCCGCGACCCCGGGCGGCTGCCGAGCAGCCGGTGCACGGTGCTGACATCGGTGGGGATCTGCCCGCGCACCTCGGCGCTCACCTGCAGGCGCTCGACCTGCTGGCCGATCGATTCGGTCAGGCGCGCCGCCGCCTTGCCGGTGGGGGCCGCCAGGCGGATGCGCAAGGGCCTGCCCTGCTCCACCGCCGGGGCCTGCAACAAGGCCAGCAAACGCACCACCGTGGTGGTTTTGCCGGTGCCGGGGCCGCCGGTGATGATGCTGAAACCGGCGCGGGTCGCCAGGGCACAGGCCAGCTTCTGCCAGTCGACCTGGCCCGCCAGGGCGCCCGCGTCGAACAGCTGCGCCAGGCGCGCCGGCAGATCGGTGGGCGTTGCCTCGTGCAGGCTCAGGCGCTGGCGCAAGGTGGCATCGATGCGCCGTTCATAGCTCCAGTAGCGGCGCAGGTACAGGCGTTCGCCGCTCAGTACCAGTGGCCGTGCCTGCTGCCCGGGGTTATCGGCGGCGGCCACCAGCGCACTGGCGGCGATGCGCTGCAGCCAGGTGCGCAGGTCGAGGTTGGCGAGCAGTTGGGAAGGCAGCAGCAAAGGGCCGCTCAAGGCGTCGCCCTCCGGCGGCAGCGACAGGGCGAAGTCCGGCTCGGCGAGGGTTTGCTGCAAGTCGAGGCAGACATGGCCGTGGCCAAGCTGGTGGCTGGCCAGGGCGGCCGCCAGCAGCAGCAAGGGGTCGCTGCCGGGCGCACGCTCTTCGAGGAAGGACACGAATGCCCGGTCCAGCGCCCGCAGCCAGCCACGCTCAACCCAGCGGTCGAGCAGCTGCAGCAGGTCGCCGCTGCTGTGCTGTGGCTGCAGCGCCTGCAGGTGTTCGGCGTTCAGCGGCGTGGGCAAAAGGTCGTCGAGGGTTCGGCTCATGGCGCGACTCCGGCAAACAGGTCCTGCTGTTGTGGCTGATGAACGCCACGGAACAGTGCGTCGAGCGCTTCGATCAGCGCGCGCGGGGGCTTGGCGAAGTACACGCCATGGCCACTGCGGCTGGCGCCACGCAGGAAGATGAACATGGCGCCGCCGACATCGCGGTCGTAGTCGTAATCCACCAGCCGCGCGCGCAACTGGCGATGCAGGGCCAGCAGGTACAGCACGTACTGCAGATCGTAGCGGTGTTCGAGAATGGCCTTTTCCATGGCCTGCGCGTCGTAGGCCAGGATGTCCGGGCCGAGCCAGTTGGATTTGTAGTCGGCCACGTAGTACCGCCCCTGCCATTCGAACGCCAGGTCGATGAAGCCCTTGAACATGCCATTGAGCAGGGTCGGCTGGGCCGCCGGGCGGGCTGCGCCGGCGTGGGTGTGGCGAAGCACCAGTTGGTCGAGTTGCTCGGCGTCGACCTGATGGCTGGCGAACCAGAACTCCATTTCGATCTGGTACTGCTGCAGCTGGGCCAGCGTCACGCTTGCATCCTGGGCCGGCAACGGCTCGTTGAGCAGTTGCTGCAACCACTGGCTGAGGGTGGGGATCCAGCCCGTCCAGTCGCGGCGGTTGCAGCGCTGGCCGACCGTGCGTTCGATCAGCCCAGGGTTGCCGGCGACTTCGGCAAAGCCTTCTCGGCCGGCCCATTCGAGCAGGCCATGAAGGAAGGTGCCGGGGTTCGGGCCACGCGGGAAGCGATGGATATCGCCACCCTCTGCCGGGGCTTCACGCACCAGCTGGGCATCGACCACTTCGTCGTCGAGCAATTGCTGGGCCTGGGAGCTGTCGGCGCCGAGGGTCTGTTCACCGACCCGCAGCGCACTGTAGGAGGCGATCCACCAGTGTTCGGACGCTGCGCGTCGCGGCTTGCGCGCCGGCAGCAGCTCGCGCTCGGCATGGGGCGGCTGGTAGCGCTGCTCGTCAGGCTCGGGCAGGCCTGGGCTAGCGATGTGCGGGCAATCGCACAGCAAGCCCTGCAGCCATTCCGACAACTGCGCCGAAGCCGCCAACGGCAGGCCGCCGCCCAGCAGGTAGCCCAGGGCCGAACGGTGCAGTTGCGAGCTCTTCTGGCTACCGCGCTTGAGGTCGGCGACACCCAGCCAGCAGGCGTGCTGGGCACGTGTGAGGGCGACGTAGAGCAAGCGCAGGTCTTCGGCCAGGCGTTCGTCGTCAGCCTGGGCGATCTGCTCCTGGTCCGGGGTCAGGGTGAGTTGCACATTGCCGAGGCTGTCGTGCCAGGCCAGCGGCAGGCGGCTGCCATCCACCGGTTTGCTGGTGCAGATGAACGGCAGGTAGACCAGTGGGTATTCCAGGCCCTTGGACTTGTGGATGGTCACCACCTTGACCAGTTGCTCATCGCTTTCAAGGCGCAGGATCTGCTCTTCGCCGGCCTGCCCGGCGTTGGCCAGGTGCTCGGCCAGGTGGCGAATCAGCGCTTGTTCGCCATCCAGCTCGCCGGCCGCCTGCTGCAGCAGCTCGGCCAGGTGCAGCAGGTTGGTCAGCACCCGCTCGCCATCGCTGCGGGCGATCAGGGTGCGCGGCAAGTGGAAGTCGTGCAGCAGGTGGCGCAGCATCGGCAACACGCCCTGGCGCTGCCAGGTGTCGCGGTAGCGGCGAAAACGCATCACCCAACCTTCCCAGACGCGCTCGTCCTGGTTCAACTGGTCCAGTTCGGCCAGCGACAGGTCGAGGGTCAGGCTGGCCAGGGCGGCCTTGAGCAGGCGTTCGGAATCGGGTTCGGCGCAGGCCTTGAGCCAGGCCAGCAGGTCGTGGGCTTCCTGGGCGGCGAATACCGAGTCCTTGTCGGAGAGGTAGACGCTGCGCACGTCGCGGGCCGCCAGTTCAGCGCGCACCAGCTGCGCCTCGAAGCCATCGCGCACCAGAATGGCGATGTCCGAAGGCAGGCACGGCCGCAGCTCGCCCTGGGCATCGCGAAAACCGCTGACGCCGCGCTGGCCGCCATTGAGCAAGGCGACGATGTGGCTGGCACAGCTGGCCGCCAGCTGCTGGCGGTACAAGGTGCTGGAGACGGGCTCATCGCTTTGCAGCTGCCAGCATTGCAATGCAGCAGTGGGCTGGCCGTCGATCAGCAGCGTTTCGCTGCGGCCCTTGGCGCGTACTTCGATGAACGGCAGCGGGTTGTCACCGTTTTCGCGGAACAGGAATGCCCCCCGCCCTTGCTCACGCCCTTCGGCCTGCAGGAACACGCGGTTGACCGCAGCCACCATCGCCTGGCTGGAGCGGTAGTTGGTGTCCAGGCTGTGCAGGCGGCCGGCGGTGGCGCGGCGGGCGGCCAGGTAGGTGTAGATGTCGGCGCCGCGGAAGGCATAGATCGCCTGCTTGGGGTCGCCGATCATGAACAGGCCGGTTTCCGTGCGGTTCTCGCCGATGCGGTAGATGCTTTCGAAGATGCCGTACTGAACCGGGTCGGTGTCCTGGAATTCGTCGATCAGCGCCACCGGGAACTGCTCGCGAATCAGCCCGGCAAGGCGCTCGCCGGCCTCGCTGGCCAGGGCGTGCTGCAGGCGCAGCAGCATATCGTCGAAGCCCATTTCGGCACGGCGGCGCTTTTCCACTTCGAAACGCGCCGATACCCAGGCCGCGGCATGCTCGAGCAGGCGCGCATCGGGGCTGGCCAGCGCCTGCAACTGTTGGGGCAGGCCCTGCATGGCCAGCAGCGCCGGATGCTCAGGCGGCGCGCCGACCTTCCACGCTTCGGCCATGCCGGCCGGGGTCAGGCGGGTGAAGCCGGTGCCCAGGTCGAGCTCCACTTCCTGCTCATCACCGGCCCAGGTGCGCAGCTTGTCGAACCAGGGCTCGAAGAAGCGCGCCTGCAGCTTGCGCCCATCCGCTTGTTTGCCAGCGACTGCGTCGCGGCAGATCTGCTGCAGCTCGTCAGCCCATTGCAGCCAGGGCGCCTTGAGCTGCTGCAGCTGATCGATGCGCTGCTGCAGCGCGGCGTCGATCAGGGCTTGTGGCTCCTGTTCGTCCTGGTGCAGGCGCACCCGGCCGAACAACGGGCGGATGCGCGGCAGCAATGCGTCCGGGCTGCCCCAGTGGTTGCGCACCCAGTTCAGCGCCTCGCCATGCATGCCATAGCAGAAGCGCCGCCAGTAGTCGCGCATGACCTGGCCGAGCAAGTCGCTGTGGTCGGTTTCCAGGCTCTGGGTGAACAGGCTGCCGCTGTCGAAGGCATGCTCGCGGAGCATGCGCTGGCACCAGCCGTGGATGGTCGACACCGCCGCTTCGTCCATCCACTGCACCGCGACCTCCAGGCGGTTGGCACAGCGGGGCCAGAGCGCCTCGGGGTAGTCGTCACGCAGCTGGTGCAGCAGAGGGTCGGCGGCTTGCAGTTCGCCCCGGAAAAACCGCGCAGCCTCGGCCAGGCGGGCTCGAATACGCTCGCGCAGCTCCTTGGTGGCAGCGTCGGTGAAGGTCACCACGAGGATCTGCGGCGGCAGCAATTCGCGGCCAAAGCCTTGCTCGCCGCCATGGCCGAGGATCAGGCGCAGGTACAGCGCAGATATGGTGAAGGTCTTGCCGGTGCCGGCACTGGCTTCGATCAGTTGGCTGCCGTGCAGGGGGAAACTCAAAGCCAGGGGACGGGCCTGGGTCATGCGCCACTCTCCGGGTTGCCCAGTGTTTGCCAGGCTGCGCTGAATAACGGGCGGTACAGGGTTTCGCACCAGCCTTCGAAGGTTTCGTCGGCGCTGAGCGCGCTGAAGTCACGGAACTGCCGGGCCAGGGCCAGGCTTTCGCTGCGCTCGCCGAAGCTGGCGCGGCCATCGCCTTCGTAGGCCTTGATGGCGGCGGCGAGGGCTTTGTCCGGGTCTTGCTGGGCCAGCCAGGCGAACGCGGTCTTGGCGGCAACCGGCAGCGGTGCGTTCATCGCCGCCTGGCGGGACACCAGCAGATGGCCCAGCAGTTCGGCAGCCTCGCCTTGTGGCAGTGGCGCGAGCAGCAGGGTGATGTCGCTGGCCAGCAGTGCGCTGTGCAGCGGGTATCCTGCGGCGCAAGCCGCCAGGTGCATGACCCAGCTGGGGATCAGCCGATGCCACTTGAGGGTGCGCCCGGCGCTGATGGTATTGGGCACCGTGGTGATGCTCAGCAGGCTTTGGTCTTGTGCCTGGTAGACCCGGCCCAGCCAACCCTCGAGCCGGTGATCGGCGTGCTGGAAGTGGATCGGCAGCGCGCCCTCGACCACGCTGGGCCAGCGCTGCAGGAGCTGGCGATGGCGCTGGAGCAGGTCGGGCAGCGGCTGGATCAGCTCGGCCTGCAGGATTTCACCAAACCCGGCCAGCGGCAGCATGCCGCACGCCTGCAGGCGGCGCGCCTGTGCCTGCAGTGCATGCTCGGCCTGCTCGGGGTCGGCCAAGGCTGCGCCGAGCAGGCTCTCGCTGGCGCTGTAGCGTTGCAAGGCGTCGAGCACGAAAGGCTCTTCGTCCGGCGTCGGGGCTTCCAGCGCCTCGAAGAACACCTTCAGCCGTTGGCTGAAGAAATGCCGTACAGGGTGGCGGAGAAAATCCTGCAGCTGCGTGAGGGTCAGGGCTTCGTCACTGGCATAGGGGAGCAGGCCCGCATCTGGCGGCGCTTGCCCATCGGCCTGCTGGTGCAGCAACTGCCACTCATGGGCATAGCTGAACAATGCGCTGCCTTTCTGGAAGTAGCGTGGGCTGAAGGGCTGCAGCGGGTGCTCTTGGGTCAGCGCATGCAGCAGCTGCTCGCCGGCCTGCGGGGCATCGGTGGTGCCGGCCGGGCGCCATCCGGCGGCCAGATGGTCGCGCAACTGGCCGATCAGCACCGAGGCCGGGCGCTCGCTGTTGTCGCGAATGCTACGGCCGACCCAGCTGATGTAGAGCTGATCGCGTGCCGACAGCAGGGCTTCGAGCAGCAGGTAGCGGTCATCCTCGCGGCGCGAGCGGTCACCTGGGCGGTAGTCGCTGGCCATCAGGTCGAAGTCCAGCGGCTGCTGGGCGCGCGGGTAGTCGCCATCGTTCATGCCCAGCAGGCAGACCACCCGGAACGGGATGGCGCGCATGGGCATGAGGGTGCAGAAATTCACCGAGCCGGCGAGAAAACGCTGGGACAACTTGCCCTGGTCCAGCCCCGACAGCCACGCCTCGCGAACCACGGTGAGGGGAAGCAGGTCTTGCAGGGCAACACCTTCGCAGACTTCCAGCCAGCTATCGCGCAGCTCCTGCAATTGCATCAGCAAGAACTCGTCGTGCTCGCCCTCGGCCAGGAAAAATACCTGCAGCAAGGCTTGCAGGCGGTCCCCCCATTGCCCGGCGGTCGCGGGCTGGGACAGGGCCTGGTAGGCCACATCGAGGGCATCGAGCAATGCCACCAGCGGGCCGATCAGCGCAGCATCCAGGCCGCCGATCTCGTCATACGGCTCGATGCCGTCGCAGCCCTCGCCCACGCCCACGGCATAACCAAGCAGCATGCGGCGCAAGCCGAAACGCCAGCTGTTCTGCTCAAGGCCTGCGGGCAGGCCAAGGGTGGCGCGCTGTTCGGCATTCAGGCCCCAGCGGATACCCGCGCCTTCGATCCAGCGATGCAGCGTTGGCAGGTCGCCTTCGCGAATGGCGAAGCGCGCGCGCACGGCAGGTACATCGAGCAGGTCGAGCACTTCGCTCACGGCGAAGCGGCTATCGGGCAGCTTGAGCAGATGCTCCAGGGCAATCAGCAAGGGATCGCGCCCGCGCTGGCCCTGGTCGGTGAGGGTGAAGGGGATGTAGCGCGGGTCTTTGCGTTCCAGCTGGCCGAATACGGCGCGGATGTGCGGTGCGTAGGTGTCGATCGCCGGCAGCATGACGATGACATCCCGCGGGCGCAGCGTGGGGTCGGCACTGAAACGGGCGAGCAACTGGTCGTGGAGGATCTCCACTTCCCGTTGCGGGCTGTGGGCAACGTGGAAGCGCACCGAGCGGTCCTTGGCGAGGTCGACTTCGGGCCAGCGCTGGCGGGTTTCGGCGAGGGGGCGCAGTTCGAGAATGTCGTCCTGCAGCTGGTTGAGCAGCGTGGTGGGCTGGCCCTCGCTGAACAGGTCGATGCGCCCTTCGCTGAAGGCGCCCTGGTAGCTGCCTGGGTCGTCGTAGCTGTCGAGCAGGTTGATGTAGTCACGGCCCTGTTTACCCCAGGCGGCCAGCAGGGGATGGGCATGCTGGTGCAGTGATTCGTCATCGAGCTGCAGGGGCATGCCTTGCTTGCGTTGCTGGCGTTTGTACTGGTGGCGCAGCAAGTCCTTGTCGGCAACGATATCGCCCCAGTGATGGCGGCAAGGGTTGTGCACGCACAACAGCACCTGGCTGAAGCGGGCAAGGCCTGCGAGCGCTTCCAGCGCCTGGGCGGGCAAGGACGAGATGCCAAACACGATCACCCGCGAAGGCAGGCCGGCAGGTGCCTGCTCAAGGGTGTTGATGCGCTCGATGAAGCGCTGGTGGACCCCGGCTCGGCTCTGGGCCATGCCCTGTTCGCCGACATCTTCGAGCAGCGCCCGCCACAGTTCAGCCTGCCAGCGGTTGCCCGGGGCCAAGGGTTTGCGTTCGCTGCGGGCGGTGTTGAGCACGTGGTTGCCGGCGGCCCAGTCCTTCAGCCAATCGGCGCGGTAGACCTGGTACTGGTCGAACAGGTCGGCCAGGCGCTCGGCCAGCTGATAGCGTTTGCGCAGGTCACTGTCGTCGGTGAGGAACCGGCGCAGGGGCTCGAAGTGGGGGCGTTCGATCAGTTCCGGGAGCAGGCGCATCAGGCGCCAGGTCAGCGGGGCCTTGTCGAGCAGCGAGACTTCGGGAATCTCTTCGCGGCCCAGCACTTTTCTGTACAACTGCCACATGAAGCTACCTGGCAGTTGCACGTCGATGGCGGCAGCTATGCCGCAACCGCCCAGGTCGTCTTCCAGTGGGTCTTCGGCCAGGGCGAGCTTGAGCCATTGGGCAATGCCGTTGCTCTGTACCAGCGCGATTTCGTTTTCCAGCGGAGCCAGGGGGTAACGGCGCATCCAGCTCACTACCAGGCTGCGCAGGTCGTCCAGGCGGTTGCCGTGGACAATCATGAAGCCTGGGTGAAGTGAAGTGGTGCTGGCCATTCAAGGTCCTCTGGCGGGCGTTGCGAAATGAGGGGGAACGATATCACGGCTGGTAAACAGCTAGAAAAGACAAAACCCCTACCTGCTCGCGCAGATAGGGGTTTTGCGAAATGAATCTTGACGATGACCTACTCTCACATGGGGAAACCCCACACTACCATCGGCGATGCATCGTTTCACTGCT
>NZ_JBIVAB010000019.1:0-87680 GCF_044745345.1 Pseudomonas sp. NPDC087029
CGAGCGCCGCCCGCGCGGCGCATCGCGGATAAATCCGCTCCCACATTTGTTGCAACGTACCTATGCCTGATAGGCCATGGTTGTCAGCCTTGGTGACACGACGCGATATCTCGGCGAGCGCTAAAAGCGGACGACCATGGCCTGACAGACCGTGGCACGTTGCAACAAATGTAGGAGCGGATTTATCCGCGATGCGCCGCGCGGGCGGCGCTCGATCTCAAAGGCGACATCTACCCAAAGGCAAGCACCCAGCAGCCTCACGCAACCTCAGCTCAACTCCAGCCAGATGGGTGCATGGTCCGAAGGCTTCTCCATCCCCCGCAGTTCATAGTCCACGCCCGCCGCCTTGATCCGCGGCACCAGGTGCTGCGAGGCCATGATCAGGTCGATGCGCAGCCCACGCTTGGGCTCATCCTCAAAACCGCGGCTACGGTAGTCGAACCAGCTGAAGCGGTCGTTCACCTCGGGATACAGATGGCGGAAGCTGTCCACCAGCCCCCAGCCCTTCAGGCGCTCCATCCACTCGCGCTCCTCGGGCAGGAAGCTGCACTTGCCGGTCTTCAGCCAGCGCTTGGCGTTGTCCGGGCCGATGCCGATGTCGCAGTCCTGGGGCGAGATGTTCATGTCGCCCATCACCAGCACTGGCTGGTCCTGCTTGAACTGGCCTTCCAGCAACGCCTGCAGGTCGCTGTAGAAGCGCTGCTTGGCCGGGAACTTGGTGGGGTGGTCGCGGCTTTCGCCCTGGGGGAAGTAGCCGTTCATGATGGTGATCGGGTTGCCGTCGGCGTCGGCGAACGTGCCCCAGATGAAGCGGCGCTGGGCATCTTCCTCATCCGTGGCAAAGCCCTTGTGCAGGCTCAGGGGGGCCTGGCGCGAGAGCAGGGCGACGCCGTAGTGGCCCTTTTGCCCGTGGTAATGCACGTGGTAGCCCAGGGCCTGCACGTCGGCCAGGGGGAACTGATCGTCGCTGACCTTGGTTTCCTGCAGGCCGATCACGTCCGGCTGGTGCTTTTCGATCAGCGCCGCCAGCTGGTGCGGGCGGGCCCGCAGGCCGTTGATGTTGAAACAGACGATCTTCATGGAAAGACAATCCCGGTAAAAGGCCGGATGCTAGCCGACATCGGCCACGATCACCAGCATGGCGGCTTTGCCGAGGCGCTGCTAACGTGCTGTCAGGGGTGAACGAAGCGCCGTGGGGCACCTCCAAGGCACTGTATGCCCATTCCAGGAGGACATCCCGCAATGCCCGAAGCCACAGTTGCCCAGGCCCGCATCTGCACGCTCGACGATGGCTACAGCCGCGAGGCCCGCTCGCTGCTGTATCACGCCTACCGCCACGAACCTACCTTTGCCTACATCTTCGAAGCCCAGCGCCCAGGCTACGAGCGGCGCTTGCGGGTGATGGTGCGCGAGTGGGTGCGCCAGCATTTCTACCTGCAATTGCCCGCCATCGGCCTGCTGCTGGATGACCGCCTGATCGCCCTGGCCCTGATCGTGCCGCCGCAACGGCGCCTGGGCGTGGCCGACAGCTGGGCCTGGCGCCTGCGCATGCTGCTGGGCACCGGCCAGCGCTGTACCCGCCGCTACATGGACTACCAGGCGGCATTGGCCAGCTGCCTGCCCACAGGCCAGGTGCACATGTTGCCGCTGCTGGGCGTGCACCCGCAGTTTCGCGGCGGCCACTACGGCGAGCAATTGTTACAGGCTGTGCACGACTGGTGCGCCGAAGACCCCAACACCCAAGGCGTGGTGCTGGATTCCGGCAACGAGCATTACCTGGCCTTCTACGAGCGCCAGGGCTACGAAGAAATTGGCGAGGTGGCGGTAGGGCCGATCCGCGAGCGGGTGTTCTTCCATCCCAACCCATTGCCTTCCATGCCCACTTCTGCCTGATGCGCGCCAGACGGCTCCCTTGAGCGGCTGGCTCTGGTAGCATGCGCGGCATGACGTATTCAGGAAGACTGACCTGGGGCCTGGTTATCTGGGCCGCCAGTTTCGCAGCATGGGGCCAGAGCGAGTTGCTGGTGCAGGTAAAACCGGCCAACAAGGCGCTCAAGGCCAATGTCGAGGGCTATATCGGCAGCCTTGGAGACCGCGATGAGGAAGCGCTGCTGCGCTTCAGTCGCGGGGCACAGGAGCAGGCGCGCAAGGCCGCGCAGGCACTTGGCTACTATCAGGCGCAGATCGACACCGAGGTCAAGCCGCCGACCAAGGCCGACCAGCCCGCAAAGCTCATCATCCACATCGACCCGGGCGAGCCGGTGCGCCTGCGCAACGTGACCGTGCGCATCGAAGGCCCGGCCAGCGAGATGAAGGCCTTTCGCGTTCCCGACAGCAAGGCCTTGCGCCCAGGCGAGCCGCTCAACCATGGCTTGTACGAGGACGCCAAGCGGCTGATCCAGAACCAGGCATCACGTTACGGCTTCTTCAGCGGGCGTTTCAGCCGCCAGCGCCTTGCGGTCGACCCGCAAGCGGGCGTGGCCGACATCGAACTGGTCTACCAGAGCGGCCCGCGCTATCGCCTGGGCGCGGTCCAGTTCAGCGGCGATTCACCGCTGGACCAGGACCTGCTGCAACGCATGGTTTCCTTCAAGCCCGGCACGCCCTATGACTCGGAGCTGATCGCCGAACTCAACAACGACCTGCAGTCCAGCGGCTATTTCGAAGGCGTGCGGGTAGATGCCGCGCCCACCGCCGCTGTGGACGAACAAATCCCCGTGGATGTGCGCCTGGACATCCGCAAGCCACGGACCATGGGCCTGGGCCTGGGCTTTTCGACCGACGTCGGCCCGCGCGCCAAAGCCAACTGGACGCGCCACTGGGTCAATGCCCAGGGCCACAGCTACGGCTGGGAAACAGAGCTGTCGGCACCCCGGCAGAACGTCGGGCTGTGGTACGACGTGCCGCTGGATCCGCCGTTGACCGACAAGCTGCGCTTCGCCGGCGGCTACCAGAACGAAGAAATTGCCGGCACCGACACCCTCAGCAAGCTGCTCACCGTCGGCCCGGAATGGCACAGCAAGTTGCCCAGCGGCTGGCAGCGGGTCATTTCCCTGAAGTACCAGCGCGAAGAGTACCGGCTGGGCGACGACTCGGGGCTGAGCAACCTGCTGATGCCCGGCGTGAGCTTTTCCTACCTGCGCAGCGACAACCGCATCGACCCGCACAATGGCTATCGCCTGCAGTTCGACACGCAGGTGGCCAAGGAAGGGCTGGTTTCCGACACCAACCTGCTGCACGGCAATGTCCTGCTCAAGGGCCTCACCACCCTGGGCCACAACCACCGGTTCCTGGGCCGTGTGCAGTTCGGTGGCAGTGCCACCAACGGCTACAAGAACAACATCCCGCCCTCGCTGCGCTTCTTCGCCGGTGGCGACCAGAGCGTGCGCGGATACGACTACCAGACGCTGTCGCCGAAGAACAGCGACGGCGACCGCATCGGTGGCCGCTACCTGGTGGCCGGCAGTGTCGAGTACCAGTATTCGCTGAGCGAAAAGTGGCGCGTGGCGACCTTCGTCGACCAGGGCAATTCGTTCAACACCCTGGAGCTGCCCAGCCTCAAGACCGGGGTCGGTTTCGGCGTGCGCTGGGTCTCGCCGGTGGGGCCACTGCGCCTGGACCTGGCCAAGGCGCTCGATGACGACGGCGGTATTCGCCTGCACTTCTCCATGGGGCCTGAGCTGTGATGCGTGTGTTGAAATTCATTCTGCTGGGCGTGCTGGGCAGTGTGCTGCTGGTGCTGCTGGGCGTGGGCCTGTTGCTCGGCACCGAAGGCGGCAGCCGCTGGGTACTGGGCAAGGTGCCGGGCCTTGCGGTCAGCGACTTCAAGGGCCGCCTGGCCGGTACCTGGCAGGCCAGCCAGTTGAGCTGGGTCGATGCAGGCACCCGCGTCGAGCTGCAGGCGCCCCTGTTGAACTGGTCGCCAGGCTGCCTGCTGCGGGCCAAATTGTGCATCGAACAGCTGCACGCCGAACGCATCGACATGGCCTTTGCGCCGAGCGATCAGCCTGCCGCAAGCGGCCCGTTGCAGCTGCCGACGTTGCGCCTGCCACTGGCCATCGAGGTGGGTGAAGTCAAGGTCGGCCAGGTGCGCCTGGATGGCAGCGACCTGCTGGGTGACCTGCACCTGGCAGCGCACTGGACGGCCAGCGGCCTGCGCATCGACAGCCTGCAACTGCAGCGCGACGATTTGCAGGTGAGCCTGCAGGGCGACCTGCAGCCTGAAGGTGACTGGCCCGTGCAACTGCAGGGCCAGGTGCAGTTGCCCAAGGTAGAAGGGCAGGCCTGGCAACTGGCGTTGACCGCCAAGGGCGCGCTGCAAAAGACCCTGGACCTCGATGCCGTCAGCACGGGCTACCTCGATGCGCACCTCACCGGCAACCTGCAGGCACTGGCCGAACACCTGCCGGCCAAGCTGCAGATCCGCTCCGAGGCGTTCAAGCCAAGCGCATCGCTGCCCGACACGCTGCAACTCAACCAGCTCAAGCTCGACGCCGAAGGCGACCTGCTCAAGGGCTATCAGCTGTCCGGCAGTGCCAGCCTGCCCGCCGAGCAGGCGCCGATCGCCCTGGCGTTGACCGGCAAGGTCGATGCCAAGGGCGCGCAACTGCAGGCCCTGGATTTGACGGCCAGCGACAGCCAGCGCGTCAAGTTGCAGGCCAGCGCCGATTGGCAGAACGGCCTGTTGGCCGACGCCCAGCTGGACTGGCAGGACTTCCCGTGGCTGCGCCTGTATCCGCTGGAAACACCGCCCCAGGTCACCCTCAAGCGCTTCAACGCCCAGGTGCAGTACCGCGATGGCAACTACCAGGGCACCTTCACCGGCGACCTCGACGGCCCTGCCGGTGCCTTCAGCGTGGCCAGCCCGTTCGACGGCGACCTGAGCCAGGTGCGCCTGCCGCAACTGGCCCTGGTTGCCGGGCAGGGCAAGGCGGCCGGCAGCGTGGCCGTGCGTTTTGCCGACACCCTGGCCTGGGATGTCGACCTGCAACTGTCGGCACTCGACCCGGCCTACTGGCTCGCCGAGCTGCCCGGTACCCTGGCGGGCCCGTTGCGCAGCAAAGGCCAGATGAAGGGCGAGCAGCTGACCCTGGACGCCCAGCTCGACCTCAAGGGCCGCCTGCGCGGCCAACCGGCGCTGCTTAAAGTCGAGGCCCAGGGCGCCGGGCAAGCCTGGACCCTGGGCGCGTTGTCGGTGCAGTTGGGTGACAACCGCATCAATGGCAGCGGCAGCCTGCAGCAGCGCCTGGCGGGCCGGGTCGACCTCGACCTGCCGCGCCTGGGGCAGCTGTGGCCCCGGCTGCAGGGGCAGGTCAAAGGCCGGCTGGATGTGAGCGGCACGCTGCAGGCGCCGCAAGGCAAGCTGAGCTTGCTTGGCCAGCAACTGGCGCAGGCGGAAAACCGCATCCAGCGCCTGGACCTGGACGCCAACCTGGACAGCGCCCAGCGTGGCCTGATCGAGCTCAAGGCCAGCGGCATCCGCCTGGGCGATACCGTGCTGGGCACCTTGAGCGCCAATGGCAAGGGCGACATCCGCCAGCAGGCACTGACCCTCGCCCTCGATGGCCCGCAGCTGAAACTCGACCTGGGCCTGGATGGCCAGCTGAGCAAGGGCGACTGGCGCGGCCGCCTGGCCAATGGCCGGGTCCAGGCCGGCGGCCAGGACTGGCAATTGCAGGCGCCGGCGCGCCTGCAGCGCCTGGCCAGCGGCCAACTGGACTTCGGCGCCCATTGCTGGCGCTCCGGCCAGGCCAGCCTGTGCGGCGAGGATCAACGCCTGGCGCCTGAACCGCGGCTGCGTTATCACCTCAAGCAGTTCCCGCTGCAGAGCCTGGCCCAGTGGCTGCCCAAGGACTTCGCTTGGCAGGGCCTGCTCAATGCCGACGTCAACTTGGACATCCCCGCCAGTGGCCCGAAAGGCACATTGAGCATCGATGCCAGTGGCGGCACCCTGCAGGTGCGCGACAAAGGCCGCTGGATCGACTTCCCCTACCAGACGTTGCGTATCGACAGCAGCCTGGCGCCACGGCGCATCGATACCCGCCTGGCGTTTCGCGGCGAGCGCCTGGGCGAGCTCAGCCTCAACACCCGGCTCGACCCGCTGGGCAAGAACAAACCGCTGTCGGGCGACTTCCGCCTGGCCGGCCTCGATGTGTCGATTGCCCGGCCATTCGTGCCGATGGTCGAGCGCCTGGCGGGGCAGTTGAATGGCAGTGGCCAGCTGTCCGGCACCTTGCTCAACCCACAGGTCAACGGCAACCTGGTGCTCAGTGGCGGCGAAGTCAGCGGCGCCGAATTGCCGGTCAGCCTGCGAGAGCTGTCACTAAAGGCCGCGATTGCCGGCGAGCAGGTGCAGCTCAATGGCGGTTGGCGCAGTGGCGATGCCGGGCGTGGCCAATTGACCGGCCAGCTGACCTGGGGCCAGGCCCTGGGCATGGACCTGCACCTGCAGGGCGAGCAGTTGCCGGTGACGGTCGAGCCTTACGCAACCCTGGAGGTGGCCCCGGACCTCAAGCTGCAGATGATTGACGACAAGCTGGCGGTGACCGGCAAGGTCCAAGTGCCCAAGGGCAAGATCACCATCCGCGAGTTGCCGCCCTCGACGGTCAAGGTTTCCGACGACACCGTGATCGTCGGCCACCAGACCGAAGAGGGCAAGGCGCCCATGGCCATGGCCATGGACATCGATGTGGAAGTGGGGCGTGACAAGCTGTCCTTCAGTGGCTTTGGTCTTACCGCCAACCTGCTCGGCCACGTGCACATCGGCGACAACATGGACACCCGCGGCGAGCTGAGCCTTGCCGATGGCCGCTACCGGGCCTATGGCCAGCGCCTGACCATCCGCCGCGCACGCCTGTTGTTCGCAGGGCCCATCGACCAGCCTTACCTGGATATCGAGGCGATCCGCCAGGTCGACGATGTGATCGCTGGCATTCGCCTGAGCGGCAGCGCCGAGCAACCGACCACCAAGGTGTTTTCCGAGCCGGCCATGAGCCAGGAGCAGGCCCTGTCCTACCTGGTGCTGGGCCGCCCGCTGGGCACGTCGGGGGAGGATAACAACATGCTTGCCGAGGCCGCGCTTGGCCTGGGCCTGGCCGGCAGCGCGGGGATCACCGGCAGCCTGGCGTCGAGCCTGGGAATCGATGATTTCCAGCTCGACACCGAAGGCTCCGGCAACACCACCAGCGTGGTGGCCAGCGGCAACCTGACGGAGAAGTTGAGCCTGCGCTATGGCGTCGGGGTGTTCGAGCCGGCCAACACCATCGCGCTGCGCTACAAGTTGAGCAAGAAGGTCTACCTGGAGGCGGCCAGCGGCTTGGCGAGCTCGCTGGATATCTTCTACAAGCGCGATTTCTGAGGGCCGTCAGCGACAGGTGGCGGCCTCGATGAACTCGTTGGTTTCCGGTGGCGGGGGTGCGGGCGTGCGGGTGGGGGTGATCAGCTTGGTGTATTCCTCGATCAGGCGGTTGAGCGCCTCCGGCGGTTCGGTGGCCTGGAACTGGATGCGGATCTGCACTTCATCGGGGTCCCGCGCCTCGCCCTGACGGCCCTGGGCACCGATGGTGACCTTGAAGTTGGCGCTGCTGGCGTTTTGCGACTCGGCCTCCAGTTGCTGGCGCGCCTGCGTGCCGTTGACGCGCACCGAGAGGTCGACCTGCATGCGCTCCAGGGCAAGGCCCTTGGGGGCTATCAGGGCGAACAGGGGCACGCGCATCACGTGCTGATCGTCCATCGCCACCTCGACCATCCTGGCTTTCATCGGCGCGCCGAGGGCCTCGCTGTCGCAATCGAAGAACTGGTCGAACAGGTTGATGTACTGCTGGGCGATCAGGCTGTTGGCAGCGGCGGCAGCCTCTTGCAGGCCGCGGGTGATATCGCGCAGGTCAATGGCAGTCATGGGGGCGGCTGGCTGTTCCAATCAACGGGCTCCTGGCTTTTCGGCACCCCGCTGAAACCAGTGGGGTGCGCAAGGGGATGGCTTTTACGCCTGGCTCGGCGCTGGTTCGGGCGCGTTCACGGCGGGCTTGCTGCTTGCCGCCTCATCTTTGAGGGTGTCGGCTGATGAGATCGTGTCCGGGCTCTGCAGGGCCGTACCTTTGACCACGGTGGGCTTGACGGCGGCGTCGGTGAGGAAGTCGATCACCCGCATCATCGCCTCGGGTGGGTCCTGGCGCCGCAAGGTGGTGCGGAAGGCGTAGCGGGCGCGGGTGTCGGTCTTGCGGGTTTGCGTCGATTTATGGCTGATGCTGCCTTTGGCATCCAGCTTGAATGGCCCCCAACCCAGCGAAGCAGCAATCTCGCCGCTCTTGTTCGATTCACTGACGTCTTCGGCCATCTGGCTGATGGTCAGCTCGAACTCGACAGTGCCCTCCTCGATGGTGATGTTGGGGTGGGTGATGGCCGCTACCAGCGGCACTTTCAGGGTCTTGCTGGCAATGCCCTGGTATTCGCCCTGTTCGTTGACGATGGTCTCGTCGTAGTCGAACTGGATGGCGACCGCCTTGCCATCCTGGATGCACACCTGCATGAGGAAGTCTGCATAGGATTTGCTGGCGGTCACCTGGGCCTGGACCATGGCTTGCAGGGGGCCGGCAATCATCCGGTCCATGGGCAGGGCATTGACGACGGAACCGATCAGGCTGGAGTCGATGGACATGGTGGGGGTTCTCTCTGTGAGTGGCTTGGGCACGACTGATAGCGGTCATGGACGGGCGCTCAGCGAACGCAAGGTTCCTGGCGGCGGATATTGCCGATTTGCCGCAGGCTCAGGCCGTACTTGTCGGCCAGCAGGCTGCGGGACAGGCCATCGGCGCTTTCTTTCTGGATCTGCAGGTTGCGCAGCTGGCGCACGAAATGGTCAGCCTTGGGGATTTCCAGGGCCACGCCGGCAAAACGCTTGATCAGCGCGTCCAGCGCTTCGCCTGGCAGCAGTTCGGCGAGCTTGCTGCGCTCTCGGTGCTTGGGGATGTACTTGGGCCTGCCGCCATAGGCGCAGGTCAGCTGGTAGGCGTTCTCGATGCCGATGCATTCGATCAGCGCCTGCAGCGAATGGGGCAGCTGGCTGATGTCGATGGCGGAGAGGTCTGGAAATTCCATGTGAGGCTTCCTCGCGGTGGATGGGGCGCGATTGCTTCGAAGGCCCGTGATGGCGGGTCGGTGGCGCCAGCGGCGGCGTGCCGTTGGCGTGGGGTTGATTCTCAGTGACCGACGAAGGCTGTCGCTAGGCGCCAAGTGGTGCGGTGCTTGTAGCCTTGGTGAGCGCAAGTTGCAGGCAGCGATTTCTCCGCGTGTAGGACATGCCCTCAAAGAGGCGCTGCAAGCCTTGATTTCTCGTGAGGTGCTTTTGCCAAAACCCTCATGGGTACCTGAACCTCTAGTTACCTGCAGGGATAGCTGCCCAGCAGGCGTGCGCTGGGGAGGTAGGCGTGCGGGCGTTCGGCCATCGCGACAGGCAGCGTGCGCCAGTCGACCTCCAGGCAAAGGGCGTAAAGCACCTGTTCACCGCGAAAGCCAATGGGCTGATCGGGGAAGTGGCGTCGGTAGCGTGCCACGCTGTCGCTCAGGGCCTGGACTTGGTCGGCCCGGGCCAGGGTGAGCTGGGCCAGTTTCGGCAACTGCGCCTGCTCAATGACGAAATGCGGCAGCGTGGCCTGCGCCTGGAAGTGGCCGGCCGCGCGGGTGCGCTGCCACATCTGTTGCCACTGGCTGGCGCCCGCGCTGGCCGCCAGTTGCTCGCCCAGCTTGAGCAGTCGCTCGGGCGCGGTGTGTCGGGGGTCGAGGGCGTGAACGGGCAGGGTGGGGAGCAGCAGCAGGATGAACAGCGCCGGTTTGAGCATGGTGGCTCCAGCATGGGTAGGGGGAAACCCATGCTTTCAGCTCGGCCGCGCCACGCTAAGCAGGAAATGCAGCGCCGGTGGCCGTGGCCGTTGTATCATTGCCGCGGCTCGCGGCGAGCCATCTGACTCCGATGTTGCAAGGACCTTTCAATGACACACGTGCAGCGCCTCAAATACTCAGTCCTGATCATCCTGGTGGTGCTGGGCCTCATGCTGGGCCTTTCCCATCTGCAGAAGCAGGGCACGATCAGTGAGCAGACTTTCCAGATGCTGGCCATCGCCATTGCCGTGGTCGTGGTGGTGATCAACGGGATTCTGCGGCGCAAGGTCAAGCCTTGACGCCTACCGGCCGGCCAGCATTGGCCGGCCGTGCCATCAGCGCGCGCAGGGTTGCTCGAGCATGGCCCGCGCCTGGGGGTCGAGGCTGTAGCACTTGTCGCTGCCCAGGCTGATCACTCCTTCCGCGCAAAGGCGCTTGAGCACCTCGCGCACGCTGAGAAACGACAGCGGAATGTCCAGTTGCTCGAGCTGTGCGTGCACCCCGCGTACACCAATGCTGCGGCCGGTGCGGTCGGCGCTGTGCAAGGCATCGATGACCTTCAGGCGGATCAGGCTGGTACGCAGGCCATAGGCACGCAGCAACTCGCGAATCAGCTCGTTGCCGACACGCTCGTCGCCGCCGCTGTCCTTGCCCAGGGCCGCTTTTGCCGGTGCCTGCCCGGTGTGCATCGAGGGTTGCGGGTTGTACATGTGAATGCTCCTTTTCGTGGACTGTCCCGAAACATGGGTGCCTCACTTAGTAGGACGAATGAGATCGGCAAATCTGCAGCCTTGGTGAAAAAAAAGATGCCTTGCCGTCTGCATAAAGACGATTGTCCTGCCTGCCCTGCGTAAAATTTTCATCCAGCCATTCGTCTGATCGGAAATGACCCCTGAATCCGAGGAATGCCCGTGTTGTCGATTTCGCGTCCCTTGACCTGTGCAGGCCTGGCGGCTGCCCTGGTCACCTCCAGCCTTGCCGCTCAAGCGCGGGAAGCCAGCGCTGATGCCAGCGCACAGATCCGCCGCACCAGTTTCGGCGTCCCGCATATCGTGGCCAAGGATGAGCGCGGCCTGGGCTACGGCATCGGCTATGCCTATGGCCAGGACAACCTGTGCCTGCTGGCCAACGAGGTATTGACGGTCAACGGCGAGCGCTCGCGCTTTTTCGGTGCCCAGGCCAAGACCCTCGAGCAGCGTGACAACCTGGCCAGTGACCTGTTCTTCACCTGGCTCAATAGCCCCGTTGCCGTGAACGCCTTCCTCCAGGCGCAGCCGACGCCGGTGCGTGATTTGCTCGAAGGTTATGCCAGCGGCTTCAACCGGGCTTTGGGCGAGCGTCGCAGCCAGGGCCTGCCAGCCGAGTGCGGGACGGGCGAATGGCTGCGGCCCATCACCAGCCTGGACCTGGTGAAACTGACGCGCCGGCTGTTGGCCGAGGGCGGCGTCGGCCAGTTTGCCGAGGCAGTGGCGGCAGCGCAGCCGCCACAGCTGGCCAGCCAGCAGCCAACGGCCAGCTTTGGGGCGGCCTTGGCGCAACAGCAGCGTTTTGCCGCCGAGCGCGGCAGCAACGCCGTGGCAGTCGGTGGGCAACGCTCGGCCAATGGCCGCGGCCTGTTGCTGGCCAACCCGCACTTCCCGTGGATGGGCGGGATGCGTTTCTACCAGATGCAACTGACCATTCCCGGCCAGCTGGACGTGATGGGCGCCGCATTGCCCGGCCTGCCGGTGGTGAACATCGGTTTCAACCGGCACCTGGCGTGGACGCACACGGTCGATACGTCCAAGCACTTCACCCTCTACCGCCTGCAACTGGACCCGAAGGACCCGACCCGCTACCTGCTCGATGGCCAGTCGCTGCCGCTGGCACGCCAGGCCGTCAGCGTGACCGTGAAGGCCGCCGACGGCACCCTCAGTCAGGTACAGCGCCAGGTCTACAGTTCGCAGTTCGGGCCCGTGGTGCTGTGGCCGGGGCGCCTGGACTGGGACACCCAGGCCGCCTACAGCCTGCGCGATGCCAACCTGGACAACACCCGCGTGCTGCAGCAGTGGTACCGCATCAACCGGGCTGACAGCCTCGATGCCTTGAAGGGTTCCATCTCGCAGCTGCAAGGCATCCCCTGGGTCAATACCCTGGCGGTGGATGAGGGCGGCCGGGCGCTGTACCTGAACCAGTCGGTGGTGCCTTACGTCGACCAGCAACTGTTGAGCCAGTGCAGCAACCCGGCCGCGCAAGGGCCGCTGGTGGTGCTCGATGGCTCGCGCAGCGCGTGCCAGTGGAAGGTCGATGCCCAAGCCGCGCAGCCGGGTATCTTCCCGGCGCACATGCTGCCTCAGCTGGAGCGCAGCGACTTCGTGCAGAACTCCAACGACCCCGCGCGCATGGCCAACCCGGCCCAGCCGCTGACCGGTTTTTCGCCGCTGATCAGCCGTGATGACCAGCCGCTGGGCATGCGCGGGCGCTTTGCCCTGCAGCGCCTGCAGGGCAACGCCAAGCTGGGCGTCGACGACCTGCAGCGCATGGTGCTGGATGACGAGGTGTACCTGGCAAGCCTGGTGCTGCCAGACCTGCTGCAGTGGTGCAAGGACGCCCAGGCGGATGTGCAGGCGGTGTGTGCAAGCCTGGCGGCATGGAATGGCAAGGCTGACCTGAACAGCGGCATTGGCCTGGTGCACTTTGGCAACATGGTCGAGGCGCTGGCCAAGCAGCCACAAAGCTGGCGGGTTGCGTTCGACCCGGCCGACCCGCAGCACACCCCGCGCGGCCTGGCGTTCGAACAGGCGGCCGTGGCCAAGTTGCTGCATGAAGCGGCGCTGGCTTCACTGCAGCAGGTGGCCAAATCCGGGGTGGATCAGGGCAGCCAGTGGGGGCAGATCCAGCAGGCGGCCGATGGTACGCCGGTGCCGGGTGGCCCGCAGGGGCTTGGAGTGTATAACGCGATCTTCAGCGTGCCGCAGGGGCCGGGCAAGCGGCTGGTGGTCAGTGGTACCAGCTACTTGCAGCTGGTCAGCTTCACCGATCAGGGGCCGCAGGCGCGAGGCTTGCTGGCGTTCTCGCAGTCCAGCGAAGCGGGTTCGGCGCATGCCAGCGACCAGACCAAGGCCTTCTCGGCCAAGCAACTGGCGCCGATGCCGTTTACCGAGGCGCAGATCAAGGCTGACCCTGAGTACCGCCAGTATGTGATCAGCGAGCGGGACAAGGGGGTTGTGGCGAGCCAGCCTTGAGCTGAGCGCCGTACCGCCTCATCGCCGGCAAGCCGGCTCCCACAGATAGACCGCATGCCTTAAACCTGCGGCGAACCTGTGGGAGCCGGCTTGCCGGCGATGGGGGCTTCAGGAGAACTCGAACGGCTCCAGGGCAAAGCCCTGGCCGTCCACCTGCAGGGTCCAGCCCCGCCGGTCCCAGTCCCCCAGCACGATGCGCCGCGCCGGCTCCCCGTCCACCACCAGCTTGTGGATCGCCGGGCGGTGGGTATGGCCGTGCACCAGCGTGCGCACACCGTGCGTCGCCATCACCTTGGGCACTTCCTCAGGCGTGACGTCGACGATTTCATTGGCCTTCATCTGTACCTTGGCGCGGCTTTCGCTGCGCAGCTTGCGCGCCAGCTTGTGGCGCGTGGCCAGCGGCAAGTGGCGCAGCACCCACAGGGTCAGCGGGTTACGCAGGTAACGGCGCATCTTCATGTAGCCGACATCGCGGGTACACAAGGTGTCGCCATGCATCAGCAGCACCTGCTCGCCGCCCAGGGTGATCACGCTGGGGTCCGCGAGCAGGGTGCAGCCGGCCGCCTTGCAGAAGTCCTGGCCAATCAGGAAATCCCGGTTGCCGTGCATCAGGTAGATGGCCGTGCCGCTGTCGCTGAGCTGGCGCAGGGCCTGGCAGATCGACTGCTGGAAGGGCGTCATGGCATCGTCGCCGATCCAGGCTTCGAAGAAGTCGCCGAGGATGTACAAGGCCGTTGCATGCCGCGCGCGGCCGTCGAGCAGATCAAGAAACGCCCGGGTAATGTCCGGGCGTTCTTCTTGCAGGTGCAGATCAGAGATCAGCAGGATCACTCAATGATCTCGGCTTTCTCGATGATCACGTCGTCTTTTGGTACGTCCTGGTGGCCGGCCTTGGAACCGGTGGCGACTTTTTCGATGGCATCGACGATTTCACGGCCTTCGGTCACTTCGCCGAACACGGCGTAGCCCCAGCCCTGCACGTTCTTGCCGCTGTGGTTGAGGAAGTCGTTGTCGGAGGCGTTGATGAAGAACTGCGCCGAGGCCGAGTGCGGCTCCATGGTGCGGGCCATGGCGATGCTGTACTTGGTGTTCTTCAGGCCGTTGTCGGCTTCGTTCTGGATGCTGGCGCGGGTTTTCTTCTGGTTCATGCCAGCTTCGAAACCGCCGCCCTGGATCATGAAGCCCTTGATCACACGGTGGAACACGGTGCCGTCGTAGTGGCCTTCCTTGACGTACTGAACGAAGTTTTCGGTGGTCAGCGGCGCCTTTTCGGCGTTCAGTTGAATGACGATGTCGCCGTGGTTGGTGGTCAGTTTGACTTTGGACATGCTGAAACTCGCTCTTTCAAGGCAATCGAAATAGGGGGCGCAGTGCGCGGGTTAACACCTGACGCAGGATCCGGCAGCCGCGACACATGGTGCGCATCGGCCATTTTGCACGGCTTGCAAGAAAACGCACCAGTTTGTCGGTGCCCGGCTGTCAGCAGCTTGACTGCTTCGGCTATGATAGGCCCTTTGATTCAATCGGCCTACCCAGGCCGGACACGTGCATTCAAGGATCCTATGAGCAAGCCCACTGCCGACAACGCGCCCAACGCCGCTGCCAAAGGCGCTCCCGCCGTCCCTGCGAACTTCCTGCGGCCGATCATCCAGGCCGACCTGGACTCGGGCAAGCACAGCAGCATCGTCACCCGCTTCCCGCCGGAGCCCAACGGCTACCTGCACATCGGCCACGCCAAGTCGATCTGCGTCAACTTCGGCCTGGCCAAGGAGTTCGGCGGCGTCTGTCACCTGCGCTTCGACGACACCAACCCGGCCAAGGAAGACCAGGAATACATCGACGCCATCCAGAGCGACGTCAAATGGCTGGGCTTCGACTGGGCCGGCGAGGTGCGTTATGCCTCGAACTACTTCGACCAGCTGCACGACTGGGCGGTGGAACTGATCAAGCGTGGCAAGGCCTATGTCTGCGACCTGACCCCTGATCAAGCCAAGGCCTACCGCGGCAGCCTGACCGAGCCTGGCAAGAACAGCCCGTTCCGCGAGCGCAGCGTCGAAGAGAACCTGGACCTGTTCGCACGCATGAAGGCCGGCGAGTTCAAGGACGGCGAGCGCGTGCTGCGCGCCAAGATCGACATGGCCTCGCCGAACATGAACCTGCGCGACCCGATCCTCTACCGCATCCGCCACGCCCACCACCACCAGACCGGTGACAAGTGGTGCATCTACCCCAACTACGATTTCACCCATGGTCAGTCCGATGCCATCGAAGGCATCACCCACTCGATCTGCACCCTGGAGTTCGAAGGCCACCGCCCGCTGTACGACTGGTTCCTCGACAACCTGCCGGTGCCGGCGCACCCGCGCCAGTACGAGTTCAGCCGCCTGAACCTGAACTACACCATCACCTCCAAGCGCAAGCTCAAGCAGCTGGTCGACGAGAAGCACGTCAGCGCCTGGGACGACCCGCGCATGTCGACCCTGTCGGGCTTCCGCCGCCGCGGCTACACCCCGGCCTCGATCCGCAACTTCTGCGAGATGGTCGGTACCAACCGCTCCGACGGCGTGGTCGACATGTCGATGCTCGAGTTCAGCATCCGCGACGACCTGGACCGCACCGCACCGCGCGCCATGTGCGTGCTGCGCCCACTGAAGGTGGTCATCACCAACTACCCTGAGGGCCAGGTCGAGCAGCTCGAACTGCCACGTCACCCGAAAGAAGACATGGGCGTGCGCGTGCTGCCATTCGCCCGTGAAATCTACATCGACCGCGACGACTTCATGGAAGAGCCGCCAAAGGGCTACAAGCGCCTGGAGCCGGCCGGCGAAGTGCGCCTGCGTGGCAGCTACGTGATCCGCGCCGACGAGGCGATCAAGGATGGCGAAGGCAACATCGTCGAGCTGCGCTGCTCCTACGACCCGGACACCCTGGGCAAGAACCCGGAAGGGCGCAAGGTCAAGGGCGTGATCCACTGGGTGCCGGCCGAGGCCAGCGTCGAATGCGAAGTGCGCCTGTACGACCGCCTGTTCCGCTCGCCGAACCCGGAAAAGACCGAGGACGGCGGCAGCTTCCTGGACAACATCAACCCCGATTCGCTGCAAGTGCTGAGCGGCTGCCGCGCCGAGCCATCGCTGGGCCAGGCGCAACCCGAAGACCGCTTCCAGTTCGAGCGCGAAGGCTACTTCTGCGCCGACATCAAGGACAGCCAGCCGGGCCGCCCGGTGTTCAACCGCACCGTCACCCTGCGTGACTCCTGGGGCAGCTAAGGAACCGCCGTGCTTAACATCTACAACACGCTGAGCAAGACCAAGGAAGCCTTCAAGCCGCTCGATGGCAACAAGGTGCGCATGTACGTGTGCGGCATGACCGTGTACGACTACTGCCACCTTGGCCACGGCCGCAGCATGGTGGCCTTCGACCTGGTCACCCGCTGGCTGCGCAAGAGCGGCTACGAGCTGACCTATGTGCGCAACATCACCGACATCGACGACAAGATCATCAACCGGGCCAACGAGAACGGTGAATCGTTCGACGCGCTGACCGCCCGCATGATCGACGCGATGCACGAGGACGAGCGCCGCCTGAACATCCTGCCGCCGGACCAGGAGCCGCGTGCCACCGACCATATCGCCGGCATGCACGCGATGATCCAGACCCTGATCGACAAGGGCTACGCCTACGCGCCGGGCAACGGTGACGTGTACTACCGGGTTGGCAAGTTCGTCGGCTACGGCAAGCTGTCGCGCAAGAAGATCGAAGACCTGCGCATCGGCGCTCGCATCGAAGTCGACGAAGCCAAACAGGACCCGCTGGACTTCGTCCTGTGGAAGGGCGTCAAGCCGGGCGAGCCATACTGGGATTCGCCATGGGGCCCGGGCCGTCCGGGCTGGCACATCGAGTGCTCGGTGATGTCCACCTGCTGCCTGGGCGAGAGCTTCGACATCCACGGTGGCGGCAGTGACCTTGAGTTCCCGCACCACGAGAACGAGATCGCCCAGAGCGAAGCGGCCACTGGCAAGCAGTACGCCAATGCCTGGATGCACTGCGGCATGATCCGTATCAATGGCGAGAAGATGTCCAAGTCGCTGAACAACTTCTTCACCATCCGCGACGTGCTCGACAAGTATCACCCGGAGGTGGTGCGCTACCTGCTGGTGGCCAGCCACTACCGCAGCGCCATCAACTACTCCGAAGACAGCCTGCGCGATGCCAAGGGCGCCCTGGAGCGCTTCTACCATGCCTTGCGTGGCCTGCCGCGGGTTGCCGCCAAGGGTGGCGAGGCGTTCGTCGAGCGCTTCAGCGTGGCGATGAACGACGACTTCGGCACGCCCGAAGCCTGCGCGGTGCTGTTCGACATGGTGCGCGAGATCAACCGCCTGCGCGACAGCGACCTGGACGCCGCTGCCGGCCTGGCTGCTCGCCTGCGTGAGCTGGGTGACGTGCTGGGCGTGCTGCAGCTGGAGGCCGATGACTTCCTGCGTGCAGGTGCCGAAGGCAAAGTCGATGCTGCTGAAGTGGAAGCCTTGATCCAGGCGCGCCTGCAGGCGCGTACGGACAAGAACTGGGCAGAGTCCGACCGCATTCGCGATCAGCTCACCGCCATGGGCGTGGTGCTGGAAGACAGCAAGGGCGCCACTACCTGGCGTCTGGCTGACTGATCGATGCACCAGGGGCCGCTTTGCGGCCCCATCGCCGGCAAGCCGGCTCCCACATCAAGACTTGTGCAGCACCTGCAAGGCTTGTGCTGCACCTGTAGGGCTGGTGCTGTACCTGCAAGGCTTATGCTGTACCTATAAGGCTTGTGCTGTACCTGTGGGAGCCGGCTTGCCGGCGATGGGCTGCAACGCAGCCCCAGTCCTTACTTGGCCAACGCAGCCAATGGGCAATGCAACACCAACTTGGCCCCACCCATCTCGCTTTCCCCCACCTCCAGCCCGAACCCGTGCAGGTCGACGATCGCCGCAACGATCGACAACCCCAGCCCGAAACCCGGGTGCCGATGGCCTTCATCGCTGCGGTAGAAGCGCTTCAACACCGCCGTGCGCTCTTCTTCGGGAATCCCCGGCCCACTGTCCTCGATGGCAATATGCACCCCTCGTTCGTCCTGTGAGGCACGAATGGCCACCTGGCCGCCTTCAGGGGTGAACTTGATGCCATTGCCAACCAGATTGGCCAGTGCCTCGAACAGCAGTTCGCGATCACCGTGCAGGGCAGGCAACTGCTCAGGCTGCTGCAGTTGCAGGCGAATGCCGCCGTCCTCGGCCAGCGGCAGGTAGAAGTCATGCAGCTCTACCAGCAAGTCATGGGGGTCGAGCTCGACGAAGCCGGCACGGCGCTGGCGGTCTTCCAGTTCGCTGATGCGCAGCAGGCCGCGAAAGCGCGCCATCAGGGTGTCGGTCTCGCCGATGGCCTGGTCCAGCGCCTCGGCTTGCGGCGAATCTGCAGCGCTCTGCTGGCGGATGCGATAGAGCTGGGCGCGCAGGCGGGTGAGGGGGGTGCGCAGGTCATGGGCAATGTTGTCGCAGACCCCTTTGACCTCATGCATCAGCCGCTCGATGCGGTCGAGCATGGCGTTGACGATGGCGGCCAGCATGTCCAGCTCGTCCCGCCGTGCCGACAGCGGCAGCCGATGGGTCAGGTCGCCGGCAACGATCAGCTCGGCCTGGGCCTGGATCGCACGGATGCGCTTGAGCGGCCGGCGGCGCAGCAGGTACCAGCCGGCAAAGCCTGGGATCAGGGTCAGGGAAATGCCCCACAGCAGCGCATCGAGGATGATGCGGGTGACCACGAACAGCGAGCCGTTGTCGCGGAACAGCACGAGCCAGCGGCCGTCCTGCACCTTGATCGCCACGGCATCGCAGCTGTCGCGTGGCATGTGCGGGTCGTCGGCGTCCAGGCAGCGCTGCAGCTCGTGCACCTTGCCATCCAGGCCAAGGCCGGGCGGGATGGCGCGGATGCGCCCACCTACCGGGTTGAGCTGGGCATCGAACAGGCCATAGGCATCGAACGCGCGCTCCTCGAACGCCTGGCTGGCGATCAGTGCGTCGTCGAGCTGTTTGCCGCTCATGTGGGCGAACAGGTGCTGGCGCTGCAGCAGGGAGTGGCGGGTGAGCTTGTTCAGGTAGCTGGACACCTCGAAGTACAGCACCCCCATGAGGATGCTGCTCCAGGCCACGAAGAGGAAGCTGTACAGGGCCAGCAGGCGGCTGGTCGAAGAGCTCCAGCCCTTAGACGGGTTCAGCAATGGCATAGCCCGAGCCCCGTACCGTACGGATCAGCGGCGACTGCCCGGGAGAGTCGATCTTCTTGCGCAAGCGGCCGATGTGCACGTCGATCAGGTTGGTGCCGGGGTCGAAGTGGTAGCCCCAGACTTCCTCGAAAATCATCATCCGGGTGATCACCTGGCCGCTGTGGCGCATCAGGTATTCCAGCAGCTTGTATTCGGTCGGCAGCAGGTTGAGGGTCTGCTCGCCGCGGCGGGCCTCATGGCTGATCAGGTCCAGTTGCAGGTCGGCGACCTGCAGGCGGGTCTGGGTCATGGGCACGCTGTTGCGGCGCAGCAGCACCTCCACCCGGGCGGCCATCTCGTCGGAGGCGAATGGCTTGGTCAGGTAGTCGTCACCGCCGGCCCGCAGGCCGCGCACACGTTCGTCGACATCGGAGAGGGCGCTGATCATCAAGATCGGCGTGGCGATCTTGAGGTTGCGCAGGGTAGTGACGATCGTCAGGCCATCGACCTCGGGCAGCATGCGGTCCAGGGTGATCAGGTCGTAACCGCCGGCGATGGCCTTGGCCAGGCCCTCGCGGCCGTTGTCGGCCCACTCCACATCCAGACCGTGGCTGGAGAGTTCGGCGACGATTTCCTGGCCGGTGACGGCGTCGTCTTCGATGGTCAGTACGCGTGGCATGCTCGTTCCTGGGCGTCTAAAAGAGACTTGATTGTGCCAAAGAATAGCCAAACGGCGATTTAAGAAAAATTCATCTGGCGGCTGTTGCCTGCAACGGTGCAAAAAAACGGGGCATGCCAGCGACTGGCATGCCCCGTGTTCAACGTGACGCGACGGCTCAGGCGACCTTGACGATCCAGCCTGCTGGCGCTTCGACGTCACCGCTCTGGATGCCGGTCAGCTCGTTGTAGAGCTTCTGGGTAACCGGGCCGACCTTTTCCAGGTCGTGGAACACGTGCAGCTTGCCGTTGTACTCGATGCCACCGATCGGGGTGATCACGGCAGCGGTGCCGCACGCACCCGCTTCGATGAAGCGGTCGAGCTTGCTGATCTCGACATCGCCTTCGATCACGGTCAGGCCCAGGCGCGATTGCGCCAGTTCCATCAGCGACAGGCGGGTGATGCCTGGCAGTACCGAGGCCGATTTCGGGGTGACGAACTCGTTGTTGGCGGTAATGCCGAAGAAGTTGGCCGAGCCGACTTCCTCGATCTTGGTGTGGGTCAGCGGGTCGAGGTAGATGGCGTCGGCGAAGTTGGCCTTCTTGGCTTCGGCGCCCGGTTGCAGGCTGGCCGCGTAGTTACCGCCGACCTTGGCTGCACCGGTGCCCTGCGGGGCTGCGCGGTCGAAGCTGGAGATCTGGAAGTTGTGCGGCTTCATGCCGCCCTTGAAGTACGAGCCAACCGGGATGGCGAAGACCGAGAAGATGAACTCGGGGGCGGTGCGCACGCCGATGTTGTCGCCGGTACCGATCACGAACGGGCGCAGGTACAGGGCACCTTTGCCGTGTGGCGGCACGAACTTCTCGTTGGCCTTGACCACTTGCTTGCAGGCTTCGATGAACACATCGGTCGGCACCTGCGGCATCAACAGGCGCGCGCAGCTGCGCTGCATGCGGGCAGCGTTCTGGTCCGGGCGGAACAGGTTGATCGAGCCGTCCTTGCAACGGTAGGCCTTCAGGCCTTCGAAGCACTGCTGGCCATAGTGCAGGGCGGTGGAGCCTTCACTGATGTGCAGCACGTTGTCTTCGGTCAGGGTGCCTTTGTCCCACTCGCCATTGCGCCAGACGGACAGGTAGCGCTTGTCGGTCTTGATGTAGTCGAAACCCAGCTTGTCCCAGTTAATGCTCTCGTTACTCATGACACCCTCGATTGTCTTGCAGATGCCCGATCGCTCGGGCTGCTGTTATATGCGCACCACGCCACGATAATACATCCGCCGCGGATCGGGAACGGCCAGTCACGAATTGGCGGGGCGCAGGGTGCATATCGGCGATAGACGCCCCGGGCACGGCCATGCTACCGGCTGGCATCCAGCCGCCTGCTCCAGTCACCGCCGTGGCTGCGCGCGCAGGCCTCTTCGCTGTCGAAGCGCACGTGCCAGGCGGGGTGGTCGAGCTGCACGCCGGCCTCGTCGAGCGCCTGGGCGGTGAGCTTGAGCATGCACGCCTTGGCATCGCTCGCCAGGGCCGCCGCCTTGTCGGCCTCGCGTTCGAACACCCAGGTGATGCGCAGGCTGGCCGGGAATTGGTCAGGGTCCAGGCGGTGGGTGAGCCAAGTGAAGCCGACGATCTGCGCCTTGGCCGTTTCGCAGGCGTCGGTCAGGCAGGCCACCAGCTCACGCTCCAGGCGCGCCAGTTCGCGTTTGCCCAGGGCTTTCATGGCGCGGCCTCATCGCCAATCTGCTGGCAGAAGCGCAGCAGGTTGCCAAAAGGATCGCGGACCTGCATCTGCAAGCCCCAATCCACCCGTTCGGCCTCAGGGCGGGCGTAGCCGTACTGTTTAGCCAGCAGCTCGCGCTCCAGGGCCAGAAGATCGTCGGTGCGGGCGAACACGGTCGAGCCCGGGCAGGCGTCGCCATGGTGCTCGCTCAGGTGCAGGATCAAACCCTCACGGTGAATCTGCGCATACAACGGCAGGTCCGGGCTGAAGCGGTGCTCCCAATCCAGGCTGAAGCCGAGGAAGTCGAGGTAGAACTCCTTGGCCTTGTCGACCGAGAAGATGCGCAACACGGGGATGGCGGGGGCGAGGGGCATGGCGGTTCCTTGGCCGTAGGCGATCGCTGACTGTAGCGCAGCACCGAAACGGGGCCAAGCGGCGCGTTCGCAGCGTGCACGGGCGGCGTGCATGCCCCACGCCAGAGCCATCGCCGCGAAGATTTCATCTGCCTTCACCTGCGTAGTTGGCCCGCTACCTGCTATATCCCAGCCATCGAAATTGATCGAGTGGTCAGGCCCGGTGCGTTTTCAGCGCACGGGCCTGATCCCTCCAAAGCGCCGAAAGGCCAAGAAATTCGGGGGCTGTAGGATGTCGCTCGCCGTACAAGTAGATAAATCTGAAAGGGATGCAGGATGGAGCGCTCACTTGCACTTGCGCTTCATCGAACGCGACGGCGTGACCCGCCTTGGTGCGCGCCGTCATTTCGGACCCCTTTTGGTGCAGCGCCCGTTCTATCCGGAGGGCGCGCCTTGCCACGTCTATGTGCTGCACCCACCCGGCGGCATCGTCGCCGGTGACCGGCTGGAGCTGGACATTCACCTGGAGCCCGGCAGCCACGCGCTGCTGACCATGCCCGGCGCCAGCAAGTTCTACCGCAGCATCGGCCCCACCGCGTACCTGGCTCAGCACTTTCACCTGCAAGCCGGCAGCACGCTGGAATGGCTGCCCCAGGACAGCATCTTGTTTTCCGGTGCGCGCGCAAGCCTGGACAGCCGCTTCACCCTCGAGCCCGGTGCCCGCCTGCTGGCCTGGGAAACCCTGTGCCTGGGCCGCCCGGTGATGAACGAGCGCTTCGACCAGGGCGCGCTGGACAGCCACCTGCGCATCGAACTGCCAGGCGAACCCGGCTTGCACGAGCGCCTGCGCATCAGCGGCGGGCAACTGGCCAAGCTCGGCGGCCATCCGCTGACGGCCACCTTCTGCGCAGCCCCGGCAACCCCCGCGGTGCTGGAGCAGGCCCGAGCCTTGCTCGACCAACTGGGCACCCCGGCGGGCGCGACCTTGCTCGGCTCGCTGCTGGTGATCCGCCTGCTCGACCACGACAACCAACACCTGCAATGCACCCTGCAACGCTTATGGCACGTCTTGCGCCCGGCCGTTCTCGGCCTGCCCGCGTGCCCGCCGCGCATCTGGGCCACTTGAGAGAGCGCCATGGAGCTGACCCCAAGAGAGAAAGACAAACTGCTGCTGTTCACCGCCGCGCTGCTGGCAGAGCGGCGCCTGGCCCGTGGCCTGAGGCTCAACTACCCCGAAGCGGTGGCGCTGATCAGCGCCGCGGTGCTCGAGGGCGCCCGCGATGGCCGCACGGTGGCCGAGCTGATGAGCCTGGGCCGCGAGGTGATCGGCCGCGAGCAGGTCATGGACGGCGTTGCCCAGATGCTCCATGACGTGCAGGTCGAGGCCACCTTTCCCGACGGCACCAAGTTGGTGACCGTGCATGACCCCATCGTCTGACCTGGCGCAGGAGCCCCGCATGATCCCAGGTGAAATTCAGGTCGCCCCCGGCGACATCGAGCTCAACGTCGGCCGTGCCACGGTCAGCGTCAGCGTGGCCAATCACGGTGACCGGCCGGTGCAGGTCGGCTCGCACTACCACTTCTACGAGGTCAATGACGCACTGGTGTTCGAGCGCGAAGCGACCCGCGGCTTTCGCCTCGACATCCCGGCCGGCACCGCCGTGCGCTTCGAGCCGGGGCAGTCGCGTACCGTGCAGCTGGTGGCCTATGCCGGCAAGCGCGAGGTCTATGGCTTCCAGGGCAAGGTGATGGGCGCGCTGGAGGGCAGGGCATGAGCCGCCTCTCGCGCAGGGCCTACGCCGACATGTTCGGCCCCACCGTCGGCGACCGCGTGCGCCTGGCCGACACCGCGTTGTGGGTGGAGGTGGAGAAGGACTTCACGATCTATGGCGAAGAGGTCAAGTTCGGCGGCGGCAAGGTCATCCGCGACGGCATGGGCCAGGGCCAGATGCTGGCCGCCCAGGCCATGGACCTGGTGCTGACCAACGCCCTGATCATCGACCACTGGGGCATCGTCAAGGCCGATATCGGCGTCAAGCACGGGCGTATCGCCGCCATCGGCAAGGCCGGCAACCCCGACGTGCAGCCGGGCGTGACCGTGCCGGTGGGCCCGGGCACCGAAGTGATTGCCGCCGAAGGCAAGATCGTGACCGCCGGGGGGATCGATTCGCACATCCACTTCATCTGCCCGCAGCAGGTCGAGGAAGCCCTGACCAGCGGCGTGACCACCTTCATCGGTGGCGGCACCGGGCCTGCCACCGGCACCAACGCCACCACCTGCACCCCGGGGCCGTGGTACCTGGCGCGCATGCTGCAGGCCGCCGATTGCCTGCCGATCAACATCGGCCTGCTGGGCAAGGGCAATGCCTCGCGTCCTGCGGCCCTGCGCGAGCAGATCGCTGCCGGCGCGGTGGGCCTGAAGCTGCACGAGGACTGGGGCTCGACCCCGGCCGCCATTGACTGTTGCCTGGGCGTGGCCGAGGAAATGGACATCCAGGTGGCGATCCACACCGACACCCTCAACGAGTCCGGCTGCATCGAAGACACCCTGGCCGCCATCGGCGAGCGCACCATCCACACCTTCCACACCGAAGGTGCCGGCGGCGGCCATGCGCCAGACATCATCCGCGCCGCAGGGCAGGCCAACGTGCTGCCGTCCTCGACCAACCCGACCTTGCCGTACACGGTCAACACGGTCGATGAGCACCTGGACATGCTCATGGTCTGCCACCACCTGGACCCGAGCATCGCCGAGGACGTGGCGTTCGCCGAGTCGCGCATCCGCCGCGAAACCATCGCCGCCGAGGACATCCTGCACGACATGGGCGCCTTCGCCATGACTTCGTCCGACTCCCAGGCCATGGGCCGGGTCGGCGAAGTGGTGCTGCGCACCTGGCAGGTCGCGCACCAGATGAAGCTGCGCCGCGGGCCACTGGCGCCAGACAGCAGCTACAGCGACAACTTCCGCGTCAAGCGCTACATCGCCAAGTACACCATCAACCCGGCGCTGACCCATGGCATCGCCCATGAAGTCGGGTCGGTGGAGGTGGGCAAGCTGGCCGACCTGGTGCTGTGGGCGCCGGCCTTCTTCGCGGTCAAGCCCGCGCTGGTGATCAAGGGCGGGATGATCGCCACCGCGCCCATGGGCGACATCAATGGCTCGATCCCGACCCCGCAGCCGGTGCACTACCGGCCGATGTTCGGCGCCCTCGGCGCGGCCCGCCATGCCACGCGCATGACGTTCCTGCCCCAGGCCGCCATGGACCGCGGCCTGGCCCAGGAGCTTGGCCTGCACAGCCTGATTGGCGTGGCCCATGGCTGCCGGCGGGTGCGCAAGGCCGACATGCTGCACAACACCTTGCAACCGCTGATCGAAGTCGACGCGCAGACCTACCAGGTGCGCGCCGATGGCGAGCTGCTGGTGTGCGAGCCCGCCCGCGAACTGCCGCTGGCCCAGCGTTATTTCCTGTTCTGAAGGAGCGAAGATGATTGTCCTGACCCACCGCATCGCGGCCGCCGGCACTGTCACCGGCACCCTGACCCTGGACGTCGACAGCCGCATCAAGAGCCGGCTGCGCGTGACCCTCGACGACGGCCGCGAAGCGGGCCTGATGCTCGAACGCGGCCACCTGCTGCGCGGCGGCGAGCTGCTCGCCGATGCCGAGGGCAAGCAGGTGGTGCGCGTGCTTGCCGCGGCCGAACGGGTGTCGACGGTGCGTTGCCAAGACCCGCACCTGCTGGCCCGCGCGGCCTACCACCTGGGCAACCGCCACGTGCCGCTGCAGATCGAGCCCGGCCTGCTGCGCTACCAGCACGACCATGTGCTCGACGACATGCTGCGCGGCCTGGGCCTGACGGTGCACACCGAGCAGGCGCCGTTCGAGCCGGAAGCCGGTGCCTACCAGAGCGCGGCACACAGCCACAGCCACAGCCACAGCCACGGTAACGATCACCCGTTCGTGCGCCTGCCCGCCCATTCCTGACCTCGCCAATGGAGTAACCCATGAAAAAGACTTTCGCCCTTGTTCTGCTGCTGGTCGCGCTGCCGGCCTTCGCCCACCCCGGTCACGACAGCAACCCGCTGCACGATGGCCTGCTGCACCCGCTCACCGGGCTGGACCACCTGCTGATGCTGTTGGGGACCGGCGTGCTGGCCGCGCTGACCCGGCGCAACCTGAGCCTGCCGCTGGCGACCCTGGCGGCGATGTTCGCGGGCGCTGTGTGCGGCCACCTGTTCGGCGATGTGCTCGGCATGGAAACCTTGATCGCGGTGTCGGTGCTGGTCGCCGCTGCCGCCGTGCTGTTGCCCAGCCGCCAGTTGCTGCTGGCGCTGGCGATGCCGGTGTTCGCCCTGTTCCATGGCTGGGCGCATGGCGTCGAGGCCACGCCCAGCGCGTTCTGGCTGTTCAGCGCAGGCTTTGTGACCGTCAGCGGCCTGTTGCTGCTGGCGGGCTTTGCGCTCGGTTGCCTGCTGCGCCGCCACAGCGGCCTGCAGAAAGCCTTCGGCGGCGGCATGCTGGCCGGTGCAGCCCTGGTGCTGGCCGGTTGATGGACAGCGACCTGGCATTGCTGCGCCTGCTGCAGCTGGCCAGCCCCGGCCTGCCGGTCGGTGGCTTCACCTACTCGCAGGGCCTGGAGTGGGCCGTGGAAGCGGGCTGGGTGGCAGATGCTGCCGGCTTCAGCGCCTGGCAGCACGAACAGCTGCACGACACCCTGGCCTGCCTGGACTGGCCGGTACTGGCGCGCCTGTACCGCGCCTGCCAGGCCGATGATGCCGAGGCGTTCGCCCACTGGAGCCGTTTTCTGCTGGCCAACCGCGAAACCGCCGAGCTGCGCCTTGAAGAGCAGCAACGCGGTTCGGCCTTCGCCCGGTTGCTCGATGGCTGGCAACTGGGCCAGGCCCCGGCCTGGCGCCCCAGCCTGGAACTCAGCCAGCTGGGCGGCATGGCCTGGCTGGCCGTGCACTGGTCGATCCCGCTGCGCCAGCTTGCCCTGGGGCATGCCTTCGCCTGGCTGGAAGGCGCGGTGATGGCCGGCGTCAAGCTGGTGCCGTTCGGCCAGCAGGCAGCGCAGACGCTGCTGCGTGAGCTGAGCGGCGCCTTGCCCGCGCTGCTCGACCAGGCCCTGGCCCTGGAAGATGACCAGCTCGGCGGCGGCCTGCCGCTGCTGGCGATTGCCTCATCGCGTCACGAAACCCAATACACCCGTTTGTTCCGTTCCTGAGGACTGCCTACATGCAAAGCTATCAGCAACCCCTGCGCGTCGGTGTCGGCGGCCCCGTCGGCTCTGGCAAGACCGCGCTGCTCGAATGCCTGTGCAAGGCCATGCGCGAGCATTACCAGATCGCCGTGGTGACCAACGACATCTACACCAAGGAAGACCAGCGCATCCTCACCGAGGCCGGCGCGCTGGAGCCCGAGCGTATCGTTGGCGTGGAAACCGGTGGCTGCCCGCACACGGCGATCCGCGAGGATGCCTCGATGAACCTGGCGGCCGTCGAGGCGTTGGCGCGCAAGTTCGGCAACCTGGAAGTGATCTTCGTGGAAAGTGGCGGCGACAACCTCAGCGCCACCTTCAGCCCGGAGCTGGCCGACCTGACCATCTACGTCATCGACGTGGCCGAGGGCGAGAAGATCCCGCGCAAGGGCGGCCCGGGCATCACCAAGTCGGACTTTCTGGTGATCAACAAGACCGACCTTGCGCCCTACGTGGGCGCCTCGCTGGAGGTGATGGAGCGCGACACCCGGCGCATGCGCCCAGAGCGCCCGTGGACCTTCAGCAACCTGAAGAAAGGCGACGGCCTGCAGGCGGTGATCGACTTCATCGTCGAGCGCGGCATGCTCGGGGTGCGTGGCTGACCCTCACTCATGGCAGCAGTGCGGCTTCGCGGGTTGCCCCTCGTAGCGATCGTGATGCCGCACCCAGTCCATGGTCCCGGCCTCGTTGCGCCCCAGCGGCGCGATGTCGAGGAAGTTGTAGGTGTTGACCAGGATGTCCAGCCCGCGGGCGTAGGTGGAGTAGGTGTGGTACACCGCGCCGTCCGGCTCACGGTAGAAGGCGCTCAGGCCCGGTAGCTCGGCCTCGTTGCCGGTATAGGGCTCATAGTTGTACTGGCGCTCGCCCTGGCTGCCTACACTGACCCCGAAGTCTTCATTGAAGCCGCTGCCCTGCGAGGAGTACCAGGGGAAGCGCCAGCCCATGCGCTGGCGGAACGCCTGGAACTCGGCGTAAGGCGCGCGCGACACGGCAACCAGCGACACATCGTGATGCGCCAGGTGCAGGTTGGCGCCGTCGAAGTGGTCGGCGAGGAACGAGCAGCCGGGGCAGCCTTCGCTCCAGCCTTCGACGAACATGAAGTGGTAGAGCAGCAACTGGCTGCGCCCGGCGAACAGGTCGGCAAGGCTCAGCTCGCCGTCCGGCCCCTGGAAGCGGTAGTCGTGCTCGACCTTGACCCAGGGCAGGGCGCGGCGGGCGGCGGCCAGTTCGTCGCGCTGGTGGGTGAAGGCTTTTTCGTGCAGCCAGAGTTGCCGGCGCGCAGCCAGCCATTGGCTGCGTGAGACGACCTCGTGACCGTTTTCTGGATGGCTCATGGCGGTGACTCCGCGCGTTGGGATTCACTCATGGTCGTAGGAGCGGGGCCTGATTCGACAGGCAAGCGAGAAGGGCGACGAACGGGCGCCAATGGCCGGTACGGTGAAAGGCCCTTGTGGGAGCCGGCTTGCCGGCGATAGGGCCCGACAGAGCAATCAAGGCGACAATCTATTTGCCTGCACCGGCCTCATCGCCGGCAAGCCGGCTCCCACAAGGGATCGCATCAACTTTGCAGGCATTCCACACAGGGCGATAAAAGGACCTACCCCTGCATCGCTTCGATCAACGCCCACAAGCGCGGGTCATTGAAATCATCCACCACCAGCTTCGCCCCGGCAGCCATCAGCCGCTCGGCCGTCTGGGTCGTCGCCAGCCCCACGGTGAAGATGCCGGCAGCACTGGCCGCCTTGACCCCCGGCAACGAATCCTCGAACGCCAGCGCTTGCCCGGCCCGCGCCTGCAACCGCTCGAGCCCGGTCAGGTAGGGCAGTGGATCGGGCTTGGCCCGTGCCAGCTCCTCGGCCACCAGCACATGCTCGAAACGCTCGCCCAGGCCCATGGCCGCCAGCATGTGCTCGGCATTGAGCCGCGGTGCGTTGGTCACCACGCACATGCCAACCCTGTGCTCCTGGGCATGGGCCAGCAAGCGCAACAAACCCGGCATCGGTTGCAATGCCGGGGCCATTTCGCGGAACAGCGCCTCCTTGCGCTCGGCCAAGGCCTGGCATTGCGCTGCACTGGCCTGCGGAAACAGCTCGGCGAACAACTCGCCATTGGCCCGGCCACTGACCTGGGCATCGAACTGCGCCTGGGTCAGCTCGCGCCCGTCGTAGTCATGCAGCAACTGGCGAAACGCCTGCAAATGCAGGGTGTCGGTGTCGGTCAGGGTTCCGTCGAGGTCGAACAGCAGGGCAGTCAGCATCAGGTATCCAGATAGTTAAAAACACACGCCCGGGGATGATAACCAAAGCCGACGACGAAGGGGGCTGTTCAGTGTGTCGGGAAAAGAGTACAAATGTACTCCATGGACAATCTCACCCCAAAACGCCGGGCAATCCTCGACTTCATCCGCGAGCGCATTGCCGACCACGGCCAGCCCCCGAGCCTGGCCGACATCGCCAGCCGCTTCGGCTTCGCCTCGCGCAGCGTGGCGCGCAAGCACATCACCGCCTTGTGCCAGGCTGGCTACATCGACGTCACCCCCAACCAGGCGCGCGGCATCCGCCTGGCCGAGCCGCTGCGCCGCCCGGAAATCCTCGAAGTGCCGGTACTGGGCCAGGTGGCGGCAGGTGCCCCGATCGGCCCCGACCTGGGCATCCACGAACAACTGCTGCTCGACCCCAGCCTGTTCCGCCGCACCCCGGACTACCTGCTCAAGGTGCGCGGCGACTCGATGGTCGACGACGGCATCTTCGACGGCGACCTGGTGGGTATCCGCCAGCAGGGCGATGCCCGTGACGGCCAGATCGTGGTCGCCCGCCTGGACGGCGAAGTCACCATCAAGCGCCTGCAGCGCCAACCGGGCGGCTACCGGCTGTTGCCACGCAACCCGGCGTATGCGCCGATCGATGTCGGGCCGGAGCGCGACTTCTTCATCGAAGGCGTGTTCTGCGGCCTGTTGAGGCGCGACTGATGGGCGCGGTGGTCGATCTCGATCGGCTGCTGGATCAGCGCCAGGTCTGGCGTGGGCGGCAGGTACAAACGCGCCCCGTCGGCCTGCAGCCCACCGGCCACGCCACGCTCGACGAGCGCCTGCCCGAGGGCGGCTGGCCGGCGGCGGCATTGAGCGAACTGCTGCTGGCCAGCCCCGGTTGTGGTGAGCTGCAGCTGCTGTGGCCTTCGTTGGCCCGGCTCACGGGCGAGGGGGGCAGGGTGGTGCTGGTGGCGCCGCCCTTCATACCTTACGCGCCGGCCTGGCAGTCGGCGGGTGTGGACCTGCGCTGGCTGGTGCAGGTCGACGCCGAGGCGCAGGACGCGCTCTGGGCCGCTGAACAATGCCTGCGTTCGGGCAGTTGCGCTGCCGTGCTGTGCTGGCCGCAGCGGGCCGACGACCGCGCCTTGCGGCGCTTGCAGGTTGCCGCTGAAACCGGCCAGGCACTGGCCATTGCCTGCCGGCCGCAACAGGCGGCGCACAACCCTTCGCCCGCAGCGCTGCGCATTGCCATCGACACCCAGCCTGCCCAGTGGCGCGTGCTCAAGTGCCGCGGCGGCCTGCCCCCGGCTGTGCCGATCGGGCGAGGCTGATGCGCCATGCTCTGGGCCTGTATCCTTTTGCCGCAGTTGGCGCTGGACTCGATCCTGCGCGAACGTGACGACACCGCTTCGCCCCTGGCCCTGATCGGCGGCCCGAGCCAGCGCCGCATCCTGCAAGCCGTCAACCCGGCCGCTGCGGCGCTGGGCTTGCGCGCCGGGCAGAGCCTGACCGCCGCGCGGGCCATGGCCGACGGCTTCCAGTGCGTCGAAGCCGATGCGGCGCGCATCGAGCAACTGCAGCAGTTGCTGGCCGCCTGGGCCTACCGTTTCAGTGCCCAGGTCAGCCTGCATTACCCGCGGGCGCTGTTGCTGGAAGTGGGTTCGAGCCTGCAGCTGTTCGGCCCCTGGCCTGTCTTCGAGGCACGCTTGCGAGAGGAGCTGGCCGCGCTGGGGCTGCGCCAGCGGATCGTGCTGGCGACCAACCCGGTGGCGGCGCGCATGCTTGCCAACGGCCATGACGGCCTGGCGCTGACCTGCCCGCAAGCCACCCGAGCCGCACTGGCAGCCATGCCCATCACCCGCGTGGGCCTGCCCCAGGACGCCGCCGAAGCCTTTGGCCGCATGGGCTTGCGCCAGCTCGGGCAAGTACTGGCATTGCCGCGCGATGGCTTGGCCAAGCGCTTTTCGGCGCAGGTGCAGCTGCACCTGGACCAATTGCTTGGCCTGCGCAGCCTGGGCCTGGATTTCTACCAGCCACCCGACCGCTTCGAAACGCGGCTGGAACTCAACTTCGACGTCGAGTCGCACCAGGCCCTGCTGTTCCCGCTGCGGCGCATGCTCAACGACCTGGCGGCGTTTCTCGCCGGGCGCGATTGCGGCGTGCAGCGCTTCTGCCTGTACCTGGAGCACGCCGAGGGGCCGGATACGCAACTGCAGGTTGGCCTGCTGGCTGCTGAGCGCGATGCAGCAATGCTCTTCGAGCTGGCCCGCGGGCGCCTGGAACCGCTGCGCATTCCGGCGCCGGTGCGCAACCTGCGCCTGGTTGCCACCGACCTGCCGCCTTTCGTGCCCCAGCACCAGGCCCTGTTCGACCCGCGGGCGCAACAGGCCCAGCCCTGGGAGCAACTGCGCGAGCGCTTGCGCGCCCGCTTGGGCGATGACGCGGTCAAGGGCCTGCGCGCCGAGGCCGACCACCGCCCGGAATGCGCCTGGCAAGGCGCCGAACAAGGCGCGCCCGCCAGCCTGCAGGCCCTGCCGGGCAGCCGCCCGGGCTGGTTGCTGGCGCAGCCCGTGCCCCTGGAAACCCATGGCCACACCTTGCTGAGCCAGGCCGAGCGCATCGAGTCGGGCTGGTGGGACGGCGGCGATGTGCGCCGCGACTATTACCGCATCGAAACCCGCGAGGGCCTGCGCGGCTGGGCCTATCGCGACCTGGCGCAACCCGGCCCGCTGTGGCTGCAGGGCTGGTTCGCATGAGCTGCGAGGGTTACGCCGAACTGCATTGCCTGTCCAATTTCAGCTTCCAGCGCGGGGCTTCCAGCGCCGAAGAACTGTTTCGCCGCGCCCGCGAGCAGGGCTACCAGGCGCTGGCAATCACCGACGAGTGCACCCTGGCCGGCATCGTGCGGGCCTGGCAGGCGGCCAAGGCGCAGCAGCTGCGCTTGATCGTCGGCAGCGAAGTGCGCCTGCGGGACGGCCCGAAACTGGTGCTGCTGGTGGAGAACCTGGCCGGCTACCAGAACCTCTGTGCCCTGATCACCCGTGCGCGGCGGCGGGCAGAGAAGGGCGACTACCAGTTGTTGCGCGACGACTTGCTTGAGCACCATGCGGGGCTGTTGGCCATCTGGCTGGCCGATGACCCGAGCGACCCGGCGCCCGGCCAGTGGCTGCACGCGCTGTTCGCCGAGCGCCTGTGGCTGGGCGTGCACCTGCACCGGGGCAGCGATGACCAGGCCCGGCTGGCCAGCTTGCGCAACCTGGCGGCGCAGCTGGGCATCCGCGCCGTGGCCTGTGGCGACGTGCACATGCACGTGCGCGGTCGGCGCGCCTTGCAAGACTGCATGACCGCCATCCGCCAGCACTGCAGCGTGGCCGAGGCCGGGCGCTACCTGTACGCCAATGGCGAGCGCCACCTGCGCAGCCTCGAGCAAATGGCCGAGTTGTACCCGGCTGATCTGCTGGCCGAAACCCTGCGCATCGCCGAGCGCTGCCGCTTCGACCTCGGCGAGCTGAAGTACCAGTACCCGCGCGAACTGGTGCCCGAGGGCCATACCCCGGCGAGCTGGCTGGGCGAGCTGTGCGAACGCGGCTTGCCCCTGCGCTGGCCGGCAGGGCCCAGCGAACGGGTTCGCGAGGTGCTGTACAAGGAACTCGCGCTGATCGAAGAGCTCGGTTACGAGAGCTACTTCCTCACCGTGCACGACATCGTCGCCTTCGCCCGCAGCCAGCATATCCTCTGCCAGGGGCGGGGTTCGGCAGCCAACTCGGTGGTGTGCTTCGTGCTCGGCATCACCGAACTGGACCCGATGGAACACCGCCTGCTGTTCGAACGCTTCCTGTCTCGCGAGCGCAACGAGCCCCCCGATATCGACGTGGACTTCGAGCACGACCGGCGCGAGGAAGTGATCCAGTACGTGTTCCGCCGCTATGGCCGGCACCGCGCCGCACTCACGGCGGTGGTCAATACCTACCATGGCGCCGGGGCAGTGCGTGATGTCGCCCGGGTGCTGGGCCTGCCGGCCGACCAGGTGGATGCCCTGGCCAAGTGCTGCGGCCGCTGGAGCGACCGCATCCCCGATGAACAACGCCTGGCCGAGGCCGGCTTCGAGCCGTCCAGCCCGTCGTTGCAGCGCATCCTGCGCCTGGCTGCGCAGTTGATCGGCTTCCCGCGGCATTTGTCCCAGCACCCCGGCGGCTTCGTGATTTCCGAACAGCCCCTGGACCACCTGGTGCCGGTGGAGAACGCGGCCATGGCCGAGCGCACGGTGATCCAGTGGGACAAGGACGACCTGGACATGGTCGGCCTACTCAAGGTCGACGTGCTCGCCCTGGGTATGCTCAGTGCCTTGCGCCGCTGTTTCGACCTGCTGCAACGCCACCGTGGCCGGCATTTGACCCTGGCGACCATCCCCAGCGAAGACCCGGCCACCTACGCCATGATCAGCCGCGCCGAAACCATGGGCGTGTTCCAGATCGAGTCGCGGGCGCAAATGGCCATGCTGCCGCGGCTCAAGCCCAACACCTTCTACGACCTGGTGATCGAGGTGGCCATCGTGCGACCCGGGCCGATTCAAGGTGACATGGTGCACCCCTACCTGCGCCGGCGCATGAAGCTGGAACCGGTCACCTACCCATCGCCCAAGCTCAAGGAAGTGTTCGGGCGCACCCTGGGCGTGCCGCTGTTCCAGGAGCAGGTCATGGAACTGGCCATGGTCGCTGCCGACTACAGCCCCGGCGAGGCCGACCAGCTGCGCCGCAGCATGGCCGCCTGGAAGCGCCACGGCGGCCTTGAACCCCACCGCGTGCGGCTGATCGAGGGGATGCTGCGCAATGGCTACGACCTGGCCTTTGCCGAGCGCATCTTCGAGCAGATCAAAGGCTTTGGCAGCTACGGCTTTCCCGAGTCGCACGCGGCCAGCTTCGCCTTGCTGTGCTATGCCAGCAGTTGGCTCAAGTGCCACGAGCCGGCGATCTTCACCTGTGCGCTGGTCAACAGCTGGCCGATGGGCTTCTACAGCCCTGACCAGCTGTTGCAGGAGGCGCGGCGCCAGGGCATCGAGGTTCGCCCGGTGGATGTGCTGCACAGCGAATGGGACTGCACGCTGGAGCCTGTCGCCCAGGGCGCCCTGGCCATTCGCCTGGGGTTGCGGCAGATTCGCGGGTTTGCCGAGGCCGATGCCCGGCGGCTTGAGCAGGCGAGGGCGCAACGGCCCTGGCGCGATGTCGAGGACCTGTGCCTGCGCTCGGGCCTCGACAGCCGCGCCCGTGCCCGGTTGGCCGATGCGGGGGCGTTGCGGGCCTTGGCAAGCGATCGGCATCAGGCGCGCTGGCAGGTGGCGGCGGTGCAGCCGCAGTTGCCGCTGTTCGCCGAGCTTGAAGCGTCACCCGAGGCCGCGGTAGCCCTGCCTGCGCCGACCGAGGGTGAAGACCTGGTGGCCGATTACGACACCTTGGGCACGACTTTGGGGCCGCATCCGCTGTGCTTGTTGCGCCCGCGCTTGCGCGCCCTGGGGTGCCGCAGTTCGGCGCAGCTTGCGGGGGTGGAGCATGGCGATGCGATTGCCGTGGCGGGGCTGGTGGTGGGGCGCCAGCGCCCGCAGACGGCCAGTGGCGTGACCTTCGTGACGCTGGAGGATGAGTTCGGCATGGTCAATGTGGTGGTCTGGCGTGAGCTGGCCGAGCGGCAGCGGCGGGCGCTGGTGGGGTCGCAATTGCTCAAGGTGAGCGGGCGGCTGGAGCAGGAGAATGGCGTGCGCCACCTGATTGCGCGGCGGCTCGAGGATATCAGCGTGTTGCTGCAGGGGCTGGATGTACGCAGCCGGGATTTTCATTGATAGCAGTGGCCTCATCGCCGGCAAGCCGGCTCCCACAGTAAAGCTGCGCAACAGGCCTGTAGGAGCTGGCTTGCCAGCGATTGGGCTGCAAGGCAGCCCCATTGCAATGCGATCAGACCATCGCCAAATGCTGCTTGCGCGTCGGCGCCGGGAATACACGATCGATCGCCCGCAGGTCCTCGCTGCTCAACACCAATTCTCCAGCCGCCGCATTAAGTCTCACATGTTCCGGCGCCACCGCCTTGGGAATGGCCACGACCCCGTCTTCGCGAGTCACCCAGGCCAGGCTGACCTGGGCCGGCGTCGCCCCATGGCGCTCGGCAATCTCGGCCAGCAGCGGGTGCTGCAACAGCCGCCCGGCCTGGGCCAGCGGGCAGTAGGCCATGGTCGGCAGGCCCCGCTGCCGGCTCCAGGGCAGCAGGTCGAATTCGATGCCACGCTGCACCGGGTTGTACAGCACCTGGTTGGTGGCGCAGTCAGGGTCGTGCAGTTCGCGCAGGTCATCGACATCGAAGTTGGACACCCCCCAGCGGCGAATCTTGCCTTGCTCGCGCAAGCGCTCGAACGCCTCGACGGTCTCTTCCAGCGGGTACTGGCCACGCCAGTGCAGCAGGTAGAGGTCGATCACGTCGGTGCCCAGGCGTTTCAGGCTGCGCTCGCAGGCTTCGGGCACGCCGCGCCGGCTGGCATTGTGCGGGTACACCTTGCTGACCAGAAACACCTGGTCACGGCGCCCGGCGATGGCCTGGCCGACCACCTCCTCGGCGCCGCCTTCGGCGTACATTTCGGCCGTGTCGATCAGGTTCATGCCCAGCTCGATACCTTGCTGCAGCGCGGCCACTTCAGCCGCGCGCTGGGCCGAGTCTTCGCCCATGTACCAGGTACCCTGGCCTATGGCCGGTACGTTGCAACCTGCCAGTTTCACGTAGCGCATGTCACCTCCGGAGCGTGGGTGTGGGAAAGCAGCACTTCAAGCAGCGCTTGCGCTGCGGTGGAAAGCTTGTGGTCACTCAGGGCAATCACGCCGATGCGCCGCTCCACGGCGGGCTCGACCAGCGTCACGCAGCGCGCGCCCAGTTCCTGCATCTGGTTGATGCACAGCGCCGGCACCGCGCTCACGCCCAGGCCACTGGCGACCATGCGGCCAATGGTCGACAGCTGGTGGCTTTCGAACGCCACCGCCAGCTTGCCGTGCAACGCCGCAACATTCTGCTCCAGCAGCAGCCGCACGGCCGACGGGCGTTGCAGGGCGATGAAATCCTCCGCCAGCAATTGTGTCCAGGCCACTTGCTGTTGCAAGGCCAACGGCGAGTCGGCAGGCACCACGGCAACGAAACGGTCCAGGTACAGCGGATGGAAGTCCAGGCCATCGCAATTGTCCGGCTCAAAGCCAATGCCCAGTTCGACGCGGCGATGGCGCACCAGTTCCAGCACTTGCTCGTTGATCACATCGTGCACGGTGACGTTGACCTTGGGGTAGCGCTGGCGAAACACCTTGAGGCTGTGGGGCAGCAGGTTGCCGGCAAAGGCCGGAATGGCCGCCACCGATACCCGGCCCAGTTGCAGGGTGAAGCGCTGGCGCAGCATTTCTTCGGTGTCGTCCCAGTCTGCCAGCAGGCGCCGGGCCAGCGGCAGCAGCACTTCGCCTTCGGCGGTCAGGCTGACGCTGCGCGTGGTGCGGGCGAGCAGGGCGCCGCCGAGCTTGTCCTCCAGCGCCTTGATGGTCAGGCTCAAGGCCGGCTGGGAAACGTGCAGGTGCTCGCCAGCCTGGGCAAAACTCTGGTACTTGGCGACGGCGACGAAGGCGCGCAGTTGCTTGACGTTCATGGCAGGCTCACGTTTATTTTGGAAACATTATCAATCGATGATGAAAACAAAATTAACAAATCAGTCGCCAGCGGTGAAGATGCAGGTACACGCTCACCGACAGCCTCGTCGGTTCAACAACTACAAAAGGCGGATCAACATGGCCGGACTGGACAAGCGCGTAGCAACCTATGAAGAGGCCCTCGACGGCCTGACCGACAACATGACGGTGCTGGCGGGTGGCTTCGGCCTGTGCGGCATCCCGGAAAACCTCATCAACGAAATCCGCCGCCGTGGCGTCAAGGGCCTGACCGTGGTTTCCAACAACTGCGGCGTCGACGGCTTTGGCCTGGGCGTGCTGCTCGAAGACCGGCAGATCCGCAAGATGATCGCCTCCTACGTGGGCGAAAACGCCGAGTTCGAGCGCCAGCTGCTCAGCGGCGAGCTGGAAGTGGAACTCACCCCCCAAGGCACCCTGGCCGAGAAAATGCGCGCCGGCGGCGCCGGCATCCCGGCGTTCTACACCGCCACCGGCTACGGCACCCCAGTGGCCGACGGCAAGGAAGTGCGCGAGTTCAAGGGCCGCAAGTACATCCTCGAAGAATCCATCACCGGCGACTTCGCCATCGTCAAGGGCTGGAAGGCCGACCACTACGGCAACGTGGTGTACCGCAACACCGCGCAAAACTTCAACCCGCTGGCCGCCACCGCCGGCAAGATCACCGTGGTCGAAGTGGAAGAGATCGTCGAGCCCGGCGTGCTGTTGCCCAGCGAAATCCATACCCCGGGCATCTACGTTGACCGGGTCATCGTCGGCAGCTTCGAAAAGCGCATCGAAAAGCGCACCGTCAAGGCCTGAGCGCCGTCCATCAGAACAACAAAGAGATCCTGACCATGGCACTGACCCGCGAACAGATGGCGCAACGCGTCGCCCGTGAACTGAAGGACGGCTACTACGTCAACCTGGGCATCGGTATCCCGACCCTGGTGGCCAACTACGTACCCGCCGACATGGATGTGATGCTGCAATCGGAAAACGGCCTGCTCGGCATGGGCGAGTTTCCGACCGAAAGCACCCTCGATGCCGACATGATCAACGCCGGCAAACAGACCGTCACCGCCCGCCGCGGCGCCTCGATCTTCGACTCGGCGCAATCCTTCGCCATGATCCGTGGCGGCCACGTCGACCTCACCGTGCTGGGCGCCTTCGAGGTGGACGTGCAGGGCAACATCGCCTCGTGGATGATCCCGGGCAAACTGGTCAAGGGCATGGGCGGCGCCATGGACCTGGTGGCCGGTGCCGACAACATCATCGTCACCATGACCCACGCCTCCAAGGACGGCGAGTCCAAGCTGCTGCCCCAGTGCAGCCTGCCGCTGACCGGTGCCGGCTGCATCCGCAAGGTGCTGACTGACCTTGCGTACCTTGAGATCGAAAACGGCGCCTTCATCCTGCGCGAAACCGCGCCTGGGGTGAGCGTCGAGGAGATCATCGAGAAGACTGCCGGCAAACTGATCGTGCCGGATGATGTGAAAGAAATGACCTTCTAAGCCATTTCTCTCCCAACCCTGTGGGAGCGGGCCTGCCCGCGAATGCCCTGGCGAAGTTGCCAGCGCATTCGCGGGCAAACCTGCTGCCATGGGGTTTTTGCGTTGTGTTCGTTATTCGATAAAACCAATAAAAGGAAAGTACCCGTGGCCGCTGAAATTCAAGACAGCCGCTCCGCCCGCTTTGCCCTGCGCTGCTCCAACTGGGCCGAACGCTGGTTCCCCGACTCCTGGGTCTTCGCAGCCCTGGCCGTGATGCTGGTGTGCATCGGCGCCCTGGCCATGGGCGCCAAGCCCACCGACACGGCCAAGGCCTTTGGCGATGGCTTCTGGAGCCTGATCCCGTTCACCATGCAGATGGCTTTCGTGGTCATCGGCGGTTACGTGGTGGCCAGCTCGCCACCGGCCGCACGGCTGATCGACCGCCTGGCGCGGCTGCCGAAGAACGGCCGCTCCGCCGTCTGCTGGGTGGCGTTGATCTCGATGCTCGCTTCGCTGCTCAACTGGGGCCTGTCGCTGGTGTTCGGCGGGCTCCTGGTGCGGGCGCTGGCGCGCCGCACGGAGCTGAAGATGGACTACCGCGCCGCAGGCGCCGCCGCCTACCTGGGCCTGGGCGCCGTGTGGGCGCTGGGCCTGTCGTCGTCGGCGGCGCAGTTGCAGGCCAACCCGGCCAGCCTGCCGCCATCGATTCTGTCGATCACCGGGGTGATCCCGTTCACCGAAACCATCTTCCTCTGGCAGTCCGGGGTGATGCTGGCGGTGCTGGTCGTGGTGTCGCTGGTGATCGCCTATGCCACCGCGCCTGGCGCGGGTAGCGCGCGCAGCGCCGAAGACTGCGGCGTGGACCCAAGCTTCACGGCGCCACCCGCGCCGCAACGCACCCGCCCGGGCGAATGGCTGGAATACAGCCCGATCCTGATCCTGCTGCTGGTGGCCCTGGCCGGCGGCTGGCTGTACCAGGAGTTCGCCACCAAGCCTGCGATTACCGCGATTTCCGGGCTCAACACCTACAACCTGCTGTTCATCATGCTCGGCGCCTTGCTCCACTGGCGCCCGCGCAGCTTCCTCGACGCCGTGGCCCGCGCCGTGCCGACCACCACCGGGGTGCTGATCCAGTTCCCGCTGTATGGCTCGATCGCGGCCATCCTTACCCAGGTCAAGGGCCTGGATGAGCAGACCCTGGCGCACCACATTTCGCTGTTCTTCACCCAGATCGCCACCCACGACACCTATGCGCTGCTGATGGGCGTGTATTCGGCGGTGCTGGGCTTCTTCATCCCTTCGGGCGGCGGCAAGTGGATCATCGAAGCCCCCTACGTGATGATGGTGGCCAATGACCTGCAGTACCACCTGGGCTGGGCGGTGCAGATCTACAACGCGGCAGAAGCGCTGCCGAACCTGATCAACCCGTTCTACATGCTGCCGTTGCTGGGGGTGCTGGGGCTCAAGGCGCGCGATTTGATCGGCTTCTCGTTCGTGCAGCTGCTGGTGCATATACCGTTGGTGCTGGTGCTGCTTTGGGCGCTGGGCACGACCTTGCAGTACGTGCCGCCGGTGATGCCTTGAATTAAATAGACTGGCAGCGAACCTGTGGGAGCCGGCTTGCCGGCGATGAGGCCTATGCAGCCGAAAAACGGCTTGGCCCTTATCGCCGGCAAGCCGGCTCCCACAGGTGCTGTGTCGATTACCGCTATTGCAGGGCGTTGAGCAACGCCGCCAACTTCGCCCGGCCTTGCTCATCCAACCCGAACACCGGCCGACGCGGCTCACCCACCGCTAGCCCGGTCAGTGCCAGCCCTGCCTTGATGGTCGCTGGCAGCCCGCCTTTGAGAATGAACTCGAGCAACGGCAACTGCCGGTAGAACAGCGCCCGGGCCTGCTCCAGCTCACCGGCCAGCACCGCCTGGTAGAGCTGCTGGTTGAGCGCCGGGATCAGGTTCGGCGCCGCCGTGCACCAGCCTTTGGCCCCGGCCACGAACGCCTCCAGTGCCAAGGGGTTGCAGCCGTTGTAGAAAGGCACCTGGCCTTCGCCGAGCAGCTGCAGCTTGTGCATGCGCTGGATGTCGCCGGTGCTCTCCTTGACCATGGTCACGTTGGCGACTTCCCGCACGATCCGCAGGATCAGCTCCACCGGCATGTCGGTGCCGCTGGTGGCGGGGTTGTTGTAGAGCATGATCGGCAGGTCGACGGCCTCGCCGATGGCCCGGTAGTGCTGGAGGATTTCTGCTTCGCTGAGCTTCCAGTAGGCCGCAGGCAGCACCATCAGCGCATCGGCGCCGTGGGCCTGGGCGAAGCGGGCGCGGCGCACGGCGCCGGCGGTGGTCAGGTCGGAGACGCTGACGATGGTGGGCACGCGTCGGGCCACCTGGGCCAGGCTGTACTCGGCCACTTGTTGCCATTCGCTGTCGCTCAGGTATGCGCCTTCTCCAGTACTGCCCAGCGGCGCGATGGCCTGCACGCCGCCGTGCACAAGGCGCTCGATGGACTGGCCGAGGGCCGGCAGGTCGAGCTGTTCGCCGTCGGCGCTGAACGGGGTGATGGTGTAGCCGATGATGCCGTTGAATTCTGTGGTCATGATTGTGGGCTCCGCAAGCAAGGCATTCAGGGGTCAGTTCAGGCAGTCGGCGTGGGCGCGCAGGCTTTGCCGGGCAAAGTAGTTGAAGGCGGCCGCATGGCGCTTGGGCCGGTCGATCCAGTCGTGCGCCTCGCGGCCCAGCGCCGGGGCGATGGGTTTCACGGTGCCGGCGGCCATGGCCAGCAGTTGCAGGCGCGCGGCGCGCTCGATCAGCTGGGCGTAGACGCAGGCCTGTTCGATGCTGGTGCCGGTGGACAGCTGGCCGTGGTGCGAGAGCAGGATGGCGCGCTTGTCGCCCAGGGCGGCGCTGATGATTTCACCTTCTTCGTTGCCCACCGGCACGCCGGGCCAGGCTTCGAGGAAGGCGCAATCGTCGTAGAGCGGGCACAGGTCCATGTGCGACACCATCAGCGGCACTTCGAGCATGGACAGGGCGGCGACGTGGGTGGGGTGGGTGTGGATGATGCAGTTCACGTCCGGGCGGGCGCGGTACACCCAGCTGTGGAAGCGGTTGGCCGGGTTGGGCATGCCCTGGCCTTCGAGTACTTCAAGGTCCTCGTTGACCAGCAGCAGGTTGCTGGCGCTGATTTCGTCGAAACCCAGGCCCAGTTGCTGGGTGTAGAAGGTGCCCGGCTGCGGGCCGCGGGCGCTGATCTGCCCGGCAAGGCCGGAATCGTGGCCGTGCTCGAAGAGAATTCGGCAGGTCAGGGCCAGCTTTTCCCGTACAGTCCACGTATTATCGGCAAGCGAGCCTTGCATCTGCGTCAGGGCTTTTTGCACCAGCTGGTCTTTGCTGTGTGTGAGGGTCTTGGCCATGGGGGTGTGTCCTCGGTGGCGTGATGGTGGATGTCGGTGCTTGCCCGCCTCGATACTTTGGTCGGTGGAGGGGCGGTCAATCACATGACACAAATTATCCTATATGACACAAAGTGTCATGAGCAAGTGCGTTCGTTTGGGAAAACCGCTGCACATGTCTATCCGATTGAAATTGCTGAGAAAAAAACTAGGGATCACGCTTGAGGTGCTGGCCGACAAGGCAGGCATGACCAAGAGCTACCTGTCCAAGGTCGAACGGGGTTTGAACACGCCGTCGATTGCCGCTGCGCTGAAGCTGGCGCGGGCACTGAACATCAATGTCGAGGAGCTGTTCGCCGAAGAGCAAGCCGGGCAGGGCCGCTATAGCCTGGTGCGCCAGGGCGAGCGCCAGGCGCTGGTGGGTGACGGCCAGGGGCCGGGGTATGCGGCGCTGACCAGCCAGGTCGGCCAGCGCAGCCTGTTGCCGTTTCTGATCCAGCCGCCAACCGAGTTCAGCGACCCGACCTTCAAGGAGCACCAGGGCGAAGAGTTTCTGTTCGTGCACGAGGGGCAGGTGGAGGTGGACTTCATGAACGAGCGGGTGTTGCTGGCGCAAGGCGATGCGCTGCATTTCAATGCCCAGACCCCGCACCGCCTGCGTTCGGTCGGCCCGCGCCCGGCGCAGTTGCTGGTGGTGGTGCACGACAGCGGCGAGTGAGGGCTGTGCGATGATCGAGGTGTCGCGGTTCTGGCGCGATCCGGCGTTGCCCTTTGTCGAGGCCCGGCGCGTGGGGGATGGGCGCAAGGTGTGCTATGCGGCCCATTCCCATGAGAGCTTTTCCATCGGCGTGATCACCGGCGGGCGTAGCACCTACCTGAGTGCCGGCAGCCAGCGCGAGGTGAGCGCCGGCGCCACGGTATTGATGAACCCGGGCGTGGTGCACACCTGCAACCCGATTGCCGGGCAGGGCTGGTCGTACCTGATGCTGTTCGTCGATATGCCGTGGTTGCGGGCGCAGGGCTTCGCGCTGCCGGCCCAGGCCTGTAGCACCTCGCCCGGGTTGTACCAGCGGCTGCTGCAGCTGTTTGCCGATTTGTTCGATGGCGAGAACGACGACCGGGAGGCGCGGTTGGCGTGTTTTTTCGATGACCTGCCCGGTTATCTGCAGGCCGTGGCGCAAGAGCAGCGCGATGCGCACCCGCGCCTGGACACTGCGGCAGCGTTCATTCGGGCACACCGCCTCGACCCGTTGAGCCTGGCGGATATCTGTGCGGCCAGCGGGCTGTCCCGGTCCTATCTGATTCGCGCCTTTGCCCAGCGCTTTGGCCTGACGCCCCATGGTTACCTGCTGGACCAGCGGGTGCAGCATGCACGGGCGCAATTGCGCAGGGGCAGGGCGATTGCCGAGGTGGCGCTGGAGGCGGGGTTTGCCGACCAGGCGCACCTGCAGCGGGCGTTCAAGCAGCATCTGGCGGCGACGCCTGGGCATTATCGCGATGCCGAGCATTGAGGTTTGTCTGTCATGGCCCTTTCGCGGGGCAAGCCCGCTCTTACAGTGTGGACTGCACCACCAATCCAACCCTTGGGGCAGTCCAGTGTGCCTGTGGGAGCGGGCTTGCCCCGCGAAAGGGCCGGCAAAGCCAGCATCAAAAGACCAGATACCCCGCACTGCCCACGAGCAACACTGCCAATCCGCGGTTGAGCAGCCGCAAGTAGCGCGCCTCGTTCAAGTAGTGGCGAATCACACTCCCGGCCCACGCCCAGCAGGCCACCGAGACGAAACAGATCGGCCCGTAGATCCAGCTGAACAACCACAGCAATTGTTGCTCCCCCCCGGTATAGGCCCCAACACCCGCCACCGCCGCTAGCCAGGCCTTGGGGTTCAGCCACTGCATCGCCGCGCCTTGCCAGGCCGTAGGTGGATGCTGGCGCTGCTCGCCCGTCAACTGGCCGCTATCGCAAGCCAGCCTCCAGGCCATGTACAACAAGAACGCCACGCCGCCCCAGCGCAGCACCTCGCCCAGCAACGGCCAGCGCAGCAGCAGCTCGTGCAGCCCCAGCCCCACCAGCACCAGCAGCAGGCAGAACCCCAGCGTGGCACCGGCCACATGCCCCAGGCTGGCGCGCAGCCCGTGGCGTGCACCGCTGCCCAGGGCAACGATATTGACCGGGCCGGGCGATATGGACGCGGCCAAGGCGAAGGCGGCCATGGAAAGGGACAGGCTCATCGGTTGACTCCGTGCAGGGGATGGATGGCCGTCATCCTGCCGCGCGGGCTGCCAGGGGTATTGAAGAAAAGTCCCCCAATGACCTGTTACAGGTTTTGTAATAGTTTTGCGCTGTCAGAAAAACCTGCTGTGCTTGTAGCATCGACGTCCCTAATTGCTATCAAGGTCCCCATGAGCACCTTCGCGGAGCCCCCCAGTTCCTGGCCGTCCCGGCCATCCTTCCTTCGTCCCCGTGACGCTTCCTTCGTGAGTACCCGCTAATGGAATGGCTAGCCGACCCCACGGCCTGGCTAGGCCTGTTGACGCTTATCGTCCTCGAGCTGGTGCTGGGTATCGACAACCTGGTGTTCATCGCCATCCTGGCCGACAAGCTGCCGCCGCATCAGCGCGACCGCGCGCGGGTGATCGGCCTGAGCCTGGCATTGATCATGCGCCTGGGCCTGCTGGCGAGCATCTCGTGGATGGTCACCCTGACCGCGCCGCTGTTCGAGGTGTTCGGCAAGAGTTTCTCTGGCCGCGACCTGATCATGCTGTTCGGTGGTGTGTTCCTGCTGTTCAAGGCCACCATGGAGCTGCACGAACGCCTCGAAGGCCACGTCACGCAGAACAGCGGCGGTTTGCGCCATGCCGCGTTCTGGCCGATCGTCGCGCAGATCGTGGTGCTGGACGCGGTGTTCTCGCTCGATGCGGTGATTACCGCGGTGGGCATGGTCGAGCACCTGTCGGTGATGATGATCGCGGTGATCTTCTCGATCGGCATCATGATCGTCGCCAGCAAGCCGCTGACCCGCTTCGTCAACGCCCACCCGACGGTGATCATGCTGTGCCTGGGCTTCTTGATGATGATCGGTTTCAGCCTGACCGCCGAAGGCCTGGGCTTCCACATCCCGAAAGGCTACCTGTACGCGGCGATCGGCTTCTCGATCCTCATCGAGCTGTTCAACCAACTGGCCCGTGCCCGCCGCAAGCGCAGCCTGCAGCAGCACCGGCCGCTGCGTGAGCGCACCGCCCATGCCGTGCTGCGCCTGCTGGGCGGGCGGCGGGTGGAAGCCGACGAGGTGGGTGAGGAAATTGCCGACCTGGTCGAGGGTGGCGAAGAGCAGGTGCTGTTCGACCGCCGCGAGCGGGTGATGATCAGCGGCGTGCTGAACCTGGCCGAGCGGCCGATCCGTACCGTCATGACTGCCCGTGCCGAGGTCGATGTGCTCGACCTGGCGCAGCCGGCGGCGGCGATCACCGAGGCGCTGGCCCATTCGCCTTACTCGCGCCTGCCGCTGATTCGCGAGGGCCGCATCGACGAGCCGCTGGGCTTCGTGCACAAGAAGGAGTTGCTCAAGGAGTACCTGTCGGGCAATGCCCCTGACCTTGAACGCATGGCCCGCGCGCCGTTGAACCTGCTGGAGAGCTTCAGCATCCTCAATGCCCTGGAGCAGATGCGCAGCCAGTCGACGCACATTGCCTTCGTGGTCAACGAGTTCGGTGACTTCACCGGCCTGCTGACCATGACCGACATCCTCGAGTCGATCGCCGGTGAGCTGCCCGACGCCAGTGAAGTGGAAGGCCCGGAGATTGTCGAGGAGGGCGGCAGCTTTGTCGTCAGCGGTGCCCTGAACCTCAGCCAGGTCCAGGCCCGTACCGGTTTCGTCGCCCGCGCCACCGAGGACTACCAGACCCTCGCGGGCCTGGTGATGAGCCTGCTCGACCGGCTGCCGGTGGTCGGCGACCACCTGGCCTGGAACGGCTGGAGCATGACCGTGGTGGCGGTGGAGGAGCGCCGGGTGCGCCAGGTGCGCCTTACACCGAACGCCGGCGCTGACGCATCAGGTGCTTGAAGCCTTCGGCCACCAGCACCAGCACCGCGGCCCAGATCGGCAGGTAGGTCAGCCATTGATCCGGGCCGATGGTTTCGCCCAGCAGCAGCGCCACGCCGACCAGCAGCACCGGTTCGACGTAGCTGAGCAGGCCGAACAGGCTGAACGGCAGCATGCGGCTGGCCAGCACGTAGGCGATCAGGGCCGACGCACTGATCGCCCCAAGCAGCGGGATCAGGCCGTACAGGCCGGGGTGCGCCAGCAGGTCGGCGCTGCTCAGCGGGCCCTGGCTGACGAAGTACAGGGCCCAAGGCAGTAGCAGGCACATGTCGCACCACAGCCCGCCCAGGTGGTCGGTGCGGCAACGCCGCCGCAGCACGAAGTAGATCGGGTAGCCGATCGTCACCAACAGGGTTTCCCAGGCGAAGCTGCCGTTCTGGTACAGCTCGTGCCCCACACCCAGCGCAGCGCAGCTCACCGCCACTTTCTGCAGGCGCGACAGGCGCTCGCCGTACACCAGCCGGCCGGTGAGCACCATCGCCAGCGGCAGCAGGAAGTAACCCATCGACACTTCCAGGCTGCGCCCGTGCAGCGGCGCCCAGAGAAACAGCCACAGCTGCACACCCATCAACCACGAGGTGCCGACCATGCCCAGCAGCAGGACGGGCGTGCGGCGCACGCGGGCGAGCAGCTCGCCGACGCGTTTGAAGTCCTTGCTCACCAGCATGAACAGGGTCAGGCAAGGCAGGGTCAGCAGGGTGCGCCAGCCGAAGATTTCTTCGCCATCGAGCGGTGACAGCAGGGAGGTATAGAAGTACATCACGGCGAACAGGCAGGACGCCGTGACCGAACAGAAAATGCCTTTTGACACGAATGCCTCGGATAGGGGGGAGTGAGCGGGTGAATCAGCCGCGCATGATCTCAGGGGGCGCGCCCTGCGGCAACCGCGCGGCACCCGGCTGGCTGGCCAGCGCCTGGAGAAACTCGGCCGCCGGCATGGGCCGGCCGAACAGGTAGCCTTGCTGGAAGTCGACGCCATGGCGGGCCAGGTAGTCACGCTGGACTTCGCTTTCCACGCCTTCTGCCACCAGGCCCAGGTGCAGCTTGCCCGACAGCTCGATGATGCTGTCCAGAATGTGCTGCGACAGCGCATCGCCCCCGATCATGGCCACGAAGCTCTGGTCGATCTTCAGGTAGTCGACCTGGAACTGGCGCAGGTAGTTGAGGCTCGACTGGCCGGTGCCGAAGTCGTCCAGGGCGATCATCACGCCCATTTCATGCAGTTTCTCGAACAACTCCAGGGTGATCGGCGTGGCCTCGATCAGCTTGCGTTCGGTCAGCTCCAGGGTCAGCACCACCCGCCCCGGCGGGAAGTGCTGCAGGAAGGTGCGGCAATCGTCGAGCAGGTTCAGGTCGCGGCAATGGTCGGCGGTGATGTTGATCGCGATGTGAAAGCCATCCTCCATCAGCGCGGCGTAAGGGGCGAGGCTGTGCGCGGTGTGCAGCATCAGCGCCCGGGTCATCTCGACGATCTGGCCGCTGTGCTCGGCATAGGGAATGAACAGATCCGGGCGCACCAGGCCTTCGTGGGGGTGGTTCCAGCGCATCAATACCTCGGCGCCGGCCCAGCGGTAGTCGTCCTTGCGCACCACGGGCTGGAAGTAAGGCAGAAACTCGTCGGCTTCAAGGGCCCGGCGCAGTTCGGCGCGCGGCGAGTTGGCGCGGCGGATCTGCCAGCGGCAGGCGGTGCCGGCCACCGCACCCAGAAGCAGCAGCAGGCTCAGCAGCGCCGGGTAGTGGCTGCGCAGCAGCTCGCCCGGGGTTGCCGCGCTGTAGCCGCCGTGAACGCTGAACGGGTAGCGGGTGGAGCTTTGCGTCACCTCGGCGACCGGCGCGCTGGGCAACGGGCCCTGGTGCACCACGCCGTCCTGGCCCATCCAGTCGTCGCCCACCCGCAGCTGCAACTGCTGGTCGGGGCCGATCAGGCGCAGTGCGGTCACCAGGTGCTCGCCATCGACGGTCGCGATGGCGCCACGTTCGCCTTCACTGGCGCGATACACCAGCAGGGCGTGGCCTGGGGTGACCGAATTGCCGTCCATCAGCCACAACCTGCCGTCGGTGTAGTCGCGGGGGTCGACCGGCTCGTCGAACTCGCCGAACAACGATGTGCAATAGAGGTTGTTGTGCTGGAACAGGTTGGTCGAGCGCACGTAGGCGTTGCGGGTGACTTGGCCACGCAGCGACAGCTGGGTCTGCTCGCAGGGGCTGCCGGCCAGTGGCAGCAGGGCCTGGGCGGTGCTGGAGAGGGTATCGAGGATGTGCTCGACCTGTTCCACCACCTGGCGCGTGGTGGCCTGGCTGTTGGCCTCGAGCTCGCGCTCCACCTGCCAGTGCATCACGATCAGGCCGAACGCCAGCGGCAATGCGCCGACCACCCAGGGGAGGAGGGTGCGCCAACTCCACCGGGCAGGGCGTTTTACGGTAAGGGGCATGCTGGCCTAATCTTCATGGAAGGTAACGTGCTGAGGATAGCCGTTTGTCGGTGAAGGTGGCGAACAAATGCGCGACAAAGGAATTTACGCACTGTAGAATCGATTTACGAATACAACAATAAGGTCCTTCCCTGTTGAAGGATCGATCCCGCCGAGAATGGGTCCCTATGACGAATCCTGGGTTCAAGCTGACCATTGGTGACTTCCTCGCCCGCAGCGTGCGCGGTATCCCGTGCTCACCGCCATCGCCGTTCCACATCCCACGCAATCAATAATCTTTAGCTGCAGATGAGGACACGAACATGGCTGATATCTTTGAAAATCCAATGGGCCTGATGGGCTTCGAATTCATCGAACTGGCGTCGCCTGCGCCGGGCGTTCTGGAGCCAGTGTTCCAGATACTCGGTTTCACCAAGGTGGCCACCCACCGCTCCAAGGATGTGCACCTGTACCGTCAGGGCGGCATCAACCTGATCCTCAACAACGAACCCAAGAGCATCGCTTCGTACTTTGCCGCCGAGCACGGTCCGTCGGTGTGTGGCATGGCGTTCCGTGTGCGCAACGCCCATGAAGCCTATGCCCGTGCCCTGGAGCTCGGTGCCCAGCCGGTGGAAATCGAAACCGGCCCGATGGAGTTGCGCCTGCCGGCCATCAAAGGCATCGGTGGTGCCCCTCTGTACTTGATCGACCGCTTCGAAGAGGGCAGCTCGATCTACGACATCGATTTCAATTTCATCGAAGGTGTCGACCGCAACCCGGTGGGTGCTGGGCTGAAAATCATCGACCACCTGACCCACAACGTGTACCGCGGACGCATGGCGTACTGGGCCGGGTTCTACGAGAAACTGTTCAACTTCCGCGAAATCCGCTACTTCGACATCAAGGGCGAATACACCGGCCTGACCTCCAAGGCCATGACCGCGCCGGACGGGATGATCCGCATTCCGCTGAACGAAGAGTCGTCCAAGGGCGCCGGGCAGATCGAAGAGTTCCTCATGCAGTTCAACGGCGAAGGCATCCAGCACGTGGCCTTCCTTACCGACGACCTGCTCAAGACCTGGGATGCGCTCAAAGGCTTCGGCATGCGCTTCATGACTGCGCCGCCGCAGACTTACTACGAGATGCTCGAAGAGCGCCTGCCAGGGCACGGTGAGCCGGTCGACCAACTGCAGGCCCGTGGCATTCTGCTGGATGGGGCTTCCGAGGCCGGCGACAAGCGCCTGCTGCTGCAGATCTTCTCCGAAACCCTGCTGGGGCCGGTGTTCTTCGAGTTCATCCAGCGCAAGGGTGACGATGGCTTTGGTGAGGGCAACTTCAAGGCCCTGTTCGAGTCCATCGAGCGCGACCAGGTTCGCCGTGGCGTGCTGAACGCCGAGTAAGGTTAGAACAAGGTTGGAGCAACGCCGTCAACGCGAGTTGGCGGCGTTTTCATTGCGCGGGCCGCGCCTGAACAAGGCCCAATAGATCACTGAGCCGGTGACCACGCCGATCAACACCAGAGAAGGCAGCACCAGGATCATCGACTGGCGAGCTTCGTTGGCGGAAAAGCCCTCTGCATAGCCAGCCTCGACCGTGTAGCCATACTTTTCCGATACCCCCCTATGAAAGTATTCGGCTTGCGAAGGCCGTGACAGGCCGCGTGAGTCCCCGTCAGCCCAGATATAGCCATCACCAAACTGCAGCAGCAAGGTCAGCCCATCCTGGAAGGCACGAAGTTCATTGCGCAGCTGATCGGCATAGGCGGTTGCGATGGCGCTGAATGCCTCGTGCTCGACTTGGTGCAACAACAAGGCGCCTTCTGGCGCCAAGGTGGAGATGAACGCCAGTTGCACCGGCATCGACAGGTCGGCCTGGCTCATTTGCGCGTCGGCAAAACCTGCCATCGAGCTGCAGTAGGCTTCGCCGCCCTCGGCCAGCGTGAGCGAACGCAAGTACTGGGTTTCGGTGACCTGCTTGATCAGGCTGCCTTTGGCTTGTGCACAGGGCTTGCCTGCCAGAGCCAGGGCGTTGTTGGCAATGGCATGCAACCTGTCCAGCGACATGTCGACGGAAAAGATCGCTTCCTGCACGGAGACGCGGGCGTTCTCCTCGAGTTTGCGGTCCTGCTGGTAGACCATCACCGCCAGCCCCGAGGCGACAGGTATCAAGCTGATAGACAAGATCAACAGCAGCTCCAGCATGGAGCGGCCGATCGTGGTGGTTCTCGACATAGGCCGGCGGCCCTCCGCTTCGACGCCGCCCGTGGTGGGCAGTTGAGGAAGAAGAGCCTAGGAAAACCGCAGTAGGCCTACTGTAAGTTGCGGCTGTATCTGGCAGCGGAAGCGCGGCATCGTCGTGTAAGACGCATCATCGCTTGAGCTGCTCCAGCACCTTTTCTGCCAGCAATGCCGTGGACTTTGGATTTTGCCCCGTGATCAAACGCCCGTCGGCGACCACGAAAGGCGCCCAGGGGTCATCATGCTTGCTGTAGGCACCGCCGCGGGCACCCAGCTCGTTTTCGGTCAGAAACGGCACCACCTTGTCCAGTTCGGCGAGTTTCTCCTCGGTGTTGGAAAACCCAGTGACTTGCCGGTCCTTGAGCAACAGCGTGTTGTCGCTGAGCTTGATGTTCAGAAGCCCGACCACGCCGTGGCACACCGCCGCGACGATGCCGTTCTTTTCGTAGACCTTGCGCGCCAGCTCCTGCAGCGCCTGGTTGTCCGGGAAGTCGTACATCACCCCGTGCCCGCCGGTGTAATAGATGACCTCGTAGTCCTCGGCCTTGACCTTGCCCGGCGACAGCGAAGCGCCCAGGCGGTTCATGAAGTGCTTGTCGTCGTACCACTGCCAATCCAGTTCCGGCGCCATCTGCAGGCTGTGCGGGTCAACGGGTACATAGCCGCCTTCAGGGCTCACATAATCAACGCTGTAGCCGGCCTTCTGCACCACATCGACGAAGTGCACGGCCTCACCGAGCCACAGGCCGGTGGCCCGGTTCAGGCCTGGGTACTTGGCGGTGTTGGTCAGCACCACGAGAATTTTCTTGCTCATCACCACCCTCCGGTCTGTAGTCATAGGGGAAGACGCGCCATGACGCGGGAAAACCTAATGAGCATAGCTTGCGGTTTCAACCCCGCACGCCGGCAATGGCGCTGTGCTACCTTTGCTCAGGACCGATTTGCATCCCGGGCATTGCAGCCCTGAAATGGGCAAGCCGCAGATCGCTTGTTAATCCTCAGCCACGGTGGAATCACGACATTGGTCGCTAAAGGCATTGAGCGCAAAGGTTCGGCGTCAGGCATTCAATTACCTCCGGTGGCGACCTCGGCCCTCGGCATGGACGAGCTGATCGCCGCGCATGACTGGGGGCAAACCGCCCTGGGGCCTTTGCCGCGCTGGCAGGCGCCGCTGCGCCTGGCGGTCGATGCGATGCTCTTGTCGCCGTTTCCCAGTGCGGTGGTCTGGGGCCCCGACCTCACGGTGATCCACAACACGGCCTACCTGAGGTTGCTGCATGGCCCGGGCCATGCGTTGGGCAAGGGCTTCGACGCGTTGTGGAGCAGCCACTGGAATGACGTCGGGCCCTGGGTGTTCAAGGCGCTGCAAGGCCAGGGCAGCTTCGTCGAGGACCAGCCGCTGTGGGTCACCTGCGCCAACACCGGCGCCCAGGCGCTGTACGCCTTCAGTTACACGCCCATCTGCGACGAACACCGAGAAGTGGCGGGGTTCCTGCACACCGTCATCGAGACCACCGCCAGCGTCGAGGCGTTGGGCAAGTGGCGCGAGCAGGCGCAGGCCTTCGAAGAGCAGATCCAGCGCTACCTGGTGGACCGCGAGTCCATGTGGCAGCTGTCGCGCGATGCCATGATCAGCGTCACCCGCGACCTGCGCCTGCAGGCGGCCAACCCCGCGTGGCTGCGCATACTTGGCTGGACCCAGGCCGAGGTGCACGACATCCCGATCCTGCAGCTCGTGCACCCGGCGGATCGCGCCGAAGTGGAAGTGGCGGTGATCGACTTCGTGCGCGACCAGGGCGCCGAGCAGCTGGAAACCCGCCTACGCCATCGGGATGGGCATTACCGCTCGTTCCGCTGGACGGCCAAATTCGATGGCACGATGCTCACCGCCGTGGGGCGCGACATCACCGATGACCGCGAGGAGGCGATGCGCCAGTCCCAGGCGCTGCTGCGCGGCAACCAGCAACTGGAGGTGGTGAGCCACATGGCCGGCGGCATGGCCCACGAGATGAACAACCTGTTGTCGGGGATCGGCGGCAGCCTTGAAATGCTGCAGCGGCGCTTGAGCCAGGGGCGCCTGGAGCGGATCGACACCTACGTGGAGCTGGCGCGCGATTCGGTCCAGCGCGCCATGACCCTCACCCACCGCCTGCTGGCGTTTTCCCGCCACCAGCCGCTTTCGCCGAAACCGCTGGATATCAACCGCCAGCTATCCGCCATGGAGCCTTTGCTGCACCAGGTGCTGGGTGCGGAAATGCACTTGCAGTGGCAACTGGAAGTCGAGCCCTGGCCGGTGTGCCTGGACATCACGCAACTGGAAAGCACCCTGGTCAACCTGTGTGCCAACGCCCGCGAAGCCTGCCTGCAGCGCGGCAATGTGACGGTGCGTACCACCAACATGCGCCTGGCCACCGCCTTCCCGGACCCGGCCGGCCTGGCGCCGGGCGACTATGTCGCCGTGCATGTCTGCGACGACGGGCATGGCATGAGCGCCCAGGATGTGGCCAGGGCGTTCGAGCCGTTTTTCACCAGCAAGCCGGTGGGGCGTGGGGCAGGGCTGGGGTTGCCGATGGTGCATGGCTTCGTTGGCCAGTCCGGGGGCTACATCTGGATCGAATCCGCGCTGGATGCCGGCACCACCGTTTCCATGCTGTTTCCGCGCTGCAGCCAGAGCATTCCCCAAGAGCCTCCCCAGCGCGTGCCTTCGGCGCGGCTGGCCGAGGGGCAGCGCCTGCTGCTGGTGGACGATGAGAACAACCTGCGCATGCTGATGCGCGAATACCTGCGTGAACGCGGGTTCGAGGTCTGTGATGTGACCGATGCCAATTCGGCACTGGAGCGGTTCCGCCACGCGGGGCCTTTCGACCTGGTCATCACCGATATTGGCCTGCCCGGTGGCTTCAGCGGCCGCCAGGTGGCCCGGGCGATGCGCATGATCAATCCGGAGCAGAAGATCCTGTTCATCACCGGCTACACCCAGACCACGCTGGAGCCCCAGCTGCTCGATGCGCCCGGTACGGCGTTGTTGCTCAAGCCTTTCCCGCTTGAGGAGCTGGCTGATCAGGCGCTGCTCATGCTCACCGCATGACGCGGCTCAACGGCGGCCAAGCATTTGCGCCACCTGCAGCTGCAACTGCCTGAGTTCGAACGGTTTGCAGATCAGTTGCATGCCAGGGGCGAGAAACCCTTCACGGGCCGTGGCCGTTTCGGCGTAGCCGGTGATGAACAGCACCGGCAAGCGTGGCCGCAAGGTGCGGGCGATTTCAGCCAGCTGCCGGCCGTTCATGCCCGGCAAGCCCACGTCGCTGACCAGCAGGTCGATCGTTTCGCTGGAGCGCAGTACCTGCAGCGCTTCGCTGGCATTGCTGGCGCTGTGGCAAGGGAAACCGTCCTCCTGCAGGGTCTGGCAGAGCAATTGGCGCACGTGGGGGTCGTCTTCGACCAACAGCACGTTGCGCCCCTTGGTCTGCATTGCCGGAGCAGGCGGGGCTTTTTCGACCGGCGCCTGGCCATGATGGCGCGGCATGAACAGATCGACCCGGGTCCCTTGGCCGATCTGGCTGTGCAGCATCACATGGCCATGGGACTGCTTGCTGAAGCCATACACCATCGACAGGCCCAGGCCAATGCCCTGGCCAACCGGCTTGGTGCTGAAAAACGGCTCGAAGGCCCGCTCCAGGGTGCTTTGCGACATGCCCTGGCCTTCGTCGATGATGCTCAGGCAAGCGTAATCGCCGCTGGCTAGGGCGCTGCCGGGCAACTGCTGCGCGGTGATGTGGCGGTTGCGCGCCTCGATACGCAGCACGCCACCACTGGGCATGGCTTCACAGGCGTTCTGCAGCAAGTTGTCGATGGCCTCCTGCAATTGCACCTGGTCGGCCTGCACCGGCCAGAGATCGCGTGCCAGCTTCAATTGCAGGGTCGCCTTGCCCGCCAGCACTGCCTCCAGGTGCGGCGTCTGCAGCAGTTCAGGCAGATCGATGCATTGGCTGTTCAACGACTGGCGGGCAGAAAACGCCAGCAGCCGGTGGGTGAGCCGGGCGGCGCGTGACACCGCCTGCTGGCCCATGCCCAGCACGCCTTCCAGGCCCTCGCTGCGCCCCTGTTTCAAGCGCCGGTCGATCAGCTCGAAACTGCCGCCAATACTGGTGAGCAGGTTGTTGAAATCGTGCGCCACGCCGCCTGCCAACTGGCCGATTGCATCCATCTTGCGTGCCTGATGCCGTGCCTGGGTTTCGCGTTGCTCGGCATCGTCGTGCTGGTCCAGGCGCTGCTGCAGGTCAGCCAGCTGGTCGCGTGCCAGGTACTGGCGCCGGCGCATGCGCAGGGCGGTCTGGGCCAGTTGCAGCAGTTGCGCTTCGGCGAACGGCATGACCAGCAAGGTGAGGTTGCCCAGCGGGTGGTTGGCGGGCGTGGTAGCAGTGGTGGCGGTGGCGGTGAGCATCACGATCGGCAGGTCCGACCATTTGGGCTGCTGCTCGATGAACCGCTGCAGCAGCGCGCCGGGGCCGTCGCCCAGCGTGTTTTCCGCGATGATTGCCAGCCCCGCACCTTCAGCCAGGCAGCTCTGCAGGTTGGCCATGTCCTGTGCGCACTGGCTCTGCACGCCGGCGGCCGCCAGCAGCCGCGAGGTATCCGTGGCGAGCTGCGTGGGCGCCAGGATCACGGCACGTTCGTCCAGTGACACAGAACTGGCCAATGCATATCTCCTTTGACTAATGGGCAGGGCCGATCCAGGTCATGCCACCAGGTGTCCCATACCCACTGGACCACAGCCCCTTGCCAAGGGTTCAACGCAAACTACAGGCCTTGTTGCAGGAACGGATCATCCGGGTTCAAACGCTCCAGTTCCGCCAGCAGCACCTGCACGTTCTGCAACTGCCCGGTCTCCTTCCAGTACTGGATCAGCAGCACCCGCGCCGCGCGGTTGGCCGGTTGCCGGTTGAGCAGGGTTTCCAGCTGCTTTTGCGCCGCATCGGTCTGCTCCAGGTCGTGCAGGGTCACCGCCAGGGTGTAGCGGTAATCGGCGTTGTCCGGCTCCAGCTCGACCGCCCGCGACAGCGCCAGCAGGGCGTACTCGCGCTGGTCGTGGCGGATCAGCCAGAGGCCCAGCTGGTTTTGCAGAAACGCCGAATCGGGGCGCAAGGCCAGGGCTTTGGCGAGGACCTGCCGGGATGGGTCGTGCTGGCCCTGGCGCTCGAGCAGGCGCACCTGGGTCGCCAGCGCGTCGGGGCTGTCCGGTGCCAGCGCCAGGGCACGCTGCAGGGCGGTGGCGGCTTGGGTGTAGTCGTTCTCGTGCAGGTACAGGCGCGCCAGGTGCACCTGCGCCTCGGCATCGTCGGGCTGCTGCTCGAGCGCCTGCTGATATTGCTCGAGCGCGGCCTGCAGCGGGCCGAAGTACAGGCCGATGGCGTCGGGGTCCAGGCCCAGCAGGGCATCGACCGCAGCGAAGCGCACGCTTTGTTCGTCATCGTCCAGCAGCGGCCCCAGCACCAGGCTGCGCTGCGGCGCCGGGACCAGGCGCTGGATGCTGGCGATGGCCGCGCGGCGCACCAGCGGCTCGTCGTCTTCCAGCCCGGCACGGGCCAGCTTCAGCGCTTGCGGGGAAGGGTAGTCGGGAAGTTCGGCGAACAGTGCGGCGCGGCGGATCGGCGCCAGGTCGTCGCGTTGCAATTGCTGGTACAGCACCCGCGCAGCGCCCGGCTGGCCTTCGTGGGCCATGCGCAGGGCCTTGCCATAACTGTGCGGCGGCAGCGCCTGGGGGGCCGGTGGCGTGTCCCGGCGCAGGTAGCCGATGGTGCCCGATACCAGGATCAGCAGCAGCAAGGCGATCAGGTAGCGGTGGCGTCTGGGCATCGTGCGGTCCATGGCGGTGGGAAGGGAGAGCTTGGGGCAGAATGCCGTGGGCTGCAAGCGACGGTTGCCGTCGCCCGGCCATAAAAAAGCTGCTTCACCGATTGCCGGGAAATCATTGTTGAGCTGCATGGAACCTGAATGAAAGGCCTCCAGGGGGCTGAATCTTCCACCATTCAAGCTTGCCTGCAACTGTCATTTTTGACAGTTGCAGGCAAAGGGGGTGCGCTAGCAAGCTCGCCGATAAAAGCAGGGGCAGTGCTCCGATGGCGTTGCCCTTATCCCGGCGCAAGGCGAATGGTGACAGACATGGGTTCTACCTTTATCCCCACCCCTTTGGCAGACGCGTTACCCAGCATGATCGGCTTCGTATCCGAGCGAATTGGTATTCCCGCATGTGAATGGACGTCGCCATGTTATTTGCTTGCCGACAGGGACCTTGAGGAGGGCGAGACCGTGCGCGTGTGGGCGGTCGATCGGCTCGATGGGCGGGTATTGAAAACCGTTGCGCTAAAGGCAAGCGGGGATACTTGCAAGAAAGAGCTGTGGCCGGCGGCCCTAGTCAAGGCAATCCGTGATGACAACAGCCTGGTTCGCGGCTCCAAAGTGCTTCATGCCGGCGTCATCAAAGGCACGTCATTCGATGTCGGCAACGCCAGCCACTGCAGCGCAGAGTTCACTTCGGTTCATGCAGATTGCAATCGCCTGTGGGTGTTCTCTACCTTTGCGCGCCTGTATACCAATGCCCCCTTCGTTGCCAACCAAGTGATTGCCAACAACTTGGCAGGCGTGGATTTTACGTCTGCGCAGCGCTTGTGCGTGCAGGTACGTGACAGCGTCAGCCAGGGGCTGCTCGAGTCGATCATGGTCTCCTCTGCGGCGGACAGCGATGCGCCAGCCAGAGCCAAGGCACTGTGTGAAACGGTCGGGAAGAGTAGCCAAGTGCTACGCGCGGGTGTGCTGGCGAGTGACGGTATCAGTATCGCCCCAGGCAGCCAGGGCAATGCCTTGTGGATGCCGCAGCTTTCTGATTTGTCGGTCACCGTGGAGCCCGCGCCGTGGGTGACCCATGGCCCCTTCAAAGCATCGCGGGCATTAACGGCCGAAGATGAACTTCGGGTCTACGTGCACGACGACGTTACCGGGGCACCACTGCCCGGCTCGCCTTTGATTTTCAAGCCCAAAGCAGAAGAACTTGCGCTTGGCACATGGCCTGCAGCCTTGCATGCAAAGCTGAAAGTGTCTGTGCTTGCCGATTACTTGAGTCTTGAACTAGACGCTGGTGAGGGGGCTACCCAAGGCATTTGGAAACGTGCGGGGGTTGCCTTGCGACTCCTGATGAGCGAACCGCTGGAGGACAATGCCGAATGGGTACCGATGATGCCGAAAGCTGGTATGCCAGATCAAAGCATCTCCGTAAAAGAACAGCTGTCAATGTTTGAGGCCATAAAGGCAAAGAATCCTCCCGCGATATCTCCATATGGTAAGTCGATAGAGGAGGCTAATGCAGCCGAACAATACAAGCACTTTGAGGTGGAGTTGCGAGATCAGCGTACGGGGTTTGCGTGTTATCGTTGGAGTTTTGAATTTGATGGAGGTGGCGATGCGGCTGTCTCGGGATTCATAAGTGAGCTCAAATCCCGTATGAAGATGAGTGGATCATTCGAACCTATAACTGGCACTATACAGTCATTTCGTACAGAGGGAAAAAGTAATGAGGCAACGGCTGCCTTATGGTTGCCAGCGAAGCTCGGTCTCGTTGCGTGTATGCATTGGCGGCCATTAAATACTTATTATACCCTGCTGACCAAGGTGTACAACGAACCGGTTAAGCTAACATTGAAGCACGCACAATATGGTGCTATCAATATCTTTGAATCAATCGAAAACTTGGAGAGTTTGGATTGTGTGGATGAGATTTTGGAGATCGCAAAGCTTGCTAGAATGAGACGGTATTATGATATTCCACAATTTGAGCATTTCAAGGGCATAGACTTTAGTGGGTTCAAAGCGAGCAAATTGAGTTCGGATGAAGTTCGCGTGCCAGATCATCAGGTTGAGCAACTTCGGAAGTTTATTCGAATGCAAGGCTGGGCGAGTGGAGTCCGCCAGAGTCTAAGTCGTGATCAAGACGTGGCGGATATTATGAGAAATGAAGAGGTATGGGCGGAAAGTGACAGTCTTTGGCGTTTAGCAGAGATAATAGGGTTTGATCAACCTAATGTACTCGAAAGGCACGATCAAGATGAGCCGGATTTGCCAAGCCTAGTCAACGGTGACAGCGTGACTTTCCTAGGCGGGTCGTTGCAATTGCGACTTGAGTCGGAAATGGCTGGTGCCGGAATACGATTTGTATCTCGTGGATTCACTGACGGATTAATTGACCTTTACTTCCCTGTTTCAAATGAAGTGGTTGAACCGAGCGTGGTAGCGGCCCACTTCACAGCGCTGGGGCCTTGGTGTAGGCCTTACCGCGTCGAATTGAACAAGCCCGTTGACACCGTTGCCACATTCAAACCCGATGACACTCTTTGCGCCGACCGTTGCATGACCCTCGGCGCACATGTCTACGACACCGGCGGTGCCCGAGAGAATGGCGTGGACGAAAATACCGGCTTGTTCCATGCCCACTATCCCGTGGCCACACTTCGAGGCTTGGGCGGCAAAGGCCCCGAGCTGGACCTCACCTTGCATTACTCGGCAGTGCGGGCCAACGAAGGCGCCTTGGGCGATGGCTGGGCCTTGCGCTTCTCCTACTTCGATAACCGACGGCGGATATTGACGCTGAGCTCTGGCCAGACGCTGACCCTCACCAAAGCGCAAATGAAAACCCTGAGCGCGGACAAGGCCCACTTCCTCGACCAGGACGGCTACCGCATCACGGGTGTCGAAGGGGATGAAAACGCGCTGACCGCTTTGACCGTGCAGATGCCTGCCGGGGGCGGGGGGCGTGAGGAGGTGATCAAGCTCCCGGCGACCCATGACAAACAGGAAGCGGGGGATGCCTTCAAGAAAAGTTACAAGGCCAAGCTGGAGTCCATCATCGGCGACCTCACCAGATGGATCGATAAAGAAAAGATCAGCACAGAGCAGATTGCAACTCTGAAAAAGCAGCGCGATGTGTGGAAAGCGGAATTGGCTGATATCGAGCGTAATGGGCTGGTGCTGGTGACTTCCAGCATCCGTTCGCCGCAGGGCGCAGAGTTGTCGCTGGCATGGGAAGGTACCAACGGGCACATACGGCTGCTCGATGTCACCGATGTCACCACTAAAACTAAGCTGCTCACGGCAACCCATGGCACACCTGTCACGCAGGGTTCGTGGCAGAGCACATTCACCGTCTGGCCCGGGACGAGCGAGAGCTACCAGGTTGTGCTTGATATCCAGAACTGCCTGCTCAAATCACTCAAGCGTCATCGGCTTGATGCTGTCGATACGCCTGAGCGCTGCGTGCGTTTCGGCTACGATCCGGATGACGCTCTGGACCGGGTGCTGACGAGCATTGCGGAGGAAGATGGTTCGGTAGAAGTGGTGAAGTACAGCAGCGTCGATTCCAACGCTGCCCCCCGTGTTCAGATGCATACCTTGATTCCAGGTGCAGGCCAGCGCTGCATCTCCCATTCCTACGAGTGGGAAGGTGCCTACATGGTCACGCAAGTACGCAAGCGGCACCACGATACCGCAGTGCCCAGCGCCGAGCCCTTCGTGCAAACCAGTTGGACCTTCCAGAACGGCATGCGTCTGGTCGATGCAGTCGTCGAAGAGCAGCCAGGCGTGTCTCGCCGTACTACACGTTTCACCTATCCCGCCACAGCCCCGAAAGGCGACTTCAAGCAGCTGCTTTTGTCCCGTCCCACCAAGACCGAAGTGACCACCGAGGCCCTGGATCGGGCTCGCGCCGAGGAGAAGCAATCATGAGCGATAAAACCGAGCAGAAGGTAACCGCTGCATCTTCGGTCGAAAGTACCTCGGTGTCCTATGACGAGCATGCCTTGCCAACTTTGATCACCACCAGTGATGGGCAGGCAAGCTGCATGCGTTTTTATACCGGGGCTGATGCTGACGGTGCCGATCGTGGCGATCAGTTGCCCGACATCAGTACCTTGATCAAAGGGCTGGAACTGGCCGACGGAACAGCATTGACCACTGCTGCGGCCTTGCAATGCCCGAAGATCATCGATACTCGGCACCCTGCGCTGATGGCCCGGTTGGAATACCTGGAGTTCGAGGGTGAGGCGACTTCGTCGGCGACACTCACTCTGTGTGGTTATGCCCACTCTACACGGGATGGGCAGGGGCGCTTGATGGCCGACACGGTGCTGATACTCGAAGGTGTCACGGTCAAGTCGACAGCGGGCGAGGCGAAGGGTTGGGCGGTCTCGTTAGCCGAATCCTGGAGCGCCATCAAGGTCACGCTGATCCAGAGTGTGCTTGATGATACTGACAAGGATGCCCTGCAAAGCACCCGTCGTACTGCGACGACTTGGTACAAGGACAACGCTGCCCGTACTACCCGTAAATTGACTGAAACCACCGTGAAAGGCGAAGAGCCTGGAACCTGGAAGGTGGTGAGCAAAGCCCCGCTGATTACAGGTGACGAGGCGATTCTCAGCCAGCAGATTGTGTCGGCCTTCAGTGGCCGCTTGCTGCGCGAATCGCGTCAGGACGGCGATGGCAAGCCTGAGCGCTTCATCTGCCATGAGTACGACACCCGTGGCCGGGGAACGCGCAGTGTTACGTATCCCTATGACCAGGCGGCATTCGACAAGGGTGATGTGAGCAAGCTCAAGGCCCTGGAAGAACATCGCAACACCTGGTCCGATTCAGGTTTCGGTACCTGGGTGACCACCAGTCGCGCCGACGGACGCCTGCAGCGCACGCTCTACGATGGCATGCAGCGCGCGGTCAGGCGAGAGTTGCAGCGTCAACCAGGCGAGGCTGGCGAGTTCATCGTACTGGAAGCGTCAACGTGGGGGCGGGGCGAGGCCCCAGAGCAAGTGAAATGCTTTGACTACCTGCCTGGTGGGCTGTGCATGCCTGATGATCGAGAGGCGCAAGAGCCGTCGCAGCTGCGGCATCATTTCTGGCAGGCTCATGCCGAACCCGTCGCCTCCAAGACGAAGGACAAGGAGCCCACGCTCACCTGTGACTCTGTACTTGGGTTGATGGGAGGTGACATCCAGTTCACCCAGCGACATCGGCAGGTCAATCATGCCAAAGGGGCTGTGACACAGACGTTCGCGCAATGGGGTGGCCACGACAGCAGCAAGGAAAGCACCGCGCTCAGAACAGAGGAAAAAACCGATGCACGCGGGCGCAAGGTTCAATACAAGCAACATGTGCCATTGACCGGCAGCGCAGTCAAATCGCGGGAGTGGCAAACCACTTGGGACGACCTGGATCGTCCACTGACGGTCACGCAGCCTGACGAGAGTGTGGTGTCCTGGGCCTACAAGGGGCTGAGCACGGTGCCGGTAAAAGTCAGCATCAGTGCCAAGGGTGGCACCGAACAGGTGCTTGGCACTCAAACCCTCAAAGGCGATGGAAACCAAGGGGATACAGTGACAGCCTCGGTTGTGGGTGGCGCCAATGGGCTTGCTTACAGCAAGCATGCCCGCAGCCGCACGGGGCCCGATGGCAAGAGCCTCTTCAGCAGCGAAACCGACAACGGTCTCTCGTGGTACACCAAGGGCAAGGACGACAAGAGCGGCACGTTGTTGGCCTCGTTCGAATACACCCCGCTCACCCGTTTGCTCAAGGGCGAACGCATGGCCCTGGGTAACCAGCAAAGCAAGGTCACCAGCGAAGCGTTGACGCCGCTGCTGCTCGGTGGTTGGCGCTTCGATCTCACGGTGCATGCGCAAAAGCAAAGGCAAGAAGCCTTGGTTTCCTTGCGCGGTCAGTTGCAGCAGGTACGGCACGCCAACGGCGTTTCCAGCCGCGCCTGGAACGGCCCGCAGGGCCAGTGCAATCGGGTTCGGCGGGGGGCGCTGGAATACTGGAATGAATACACCGCACTAGGCGAGTGCGAACGCACGACCGTGCGTGACTTGCACAGTGGCCGGAGCATGGCAGTGTCGTACAAGTATGATCAATGGGGTAATGAGATCGAGCGGCTGTACCGAATCGACGATCAGACCAAGGTGCGTTATGTGCAGACCTGGTCCGTGATTGGCCAGTTGCTGAGCAAGACCCTCTACCGGGATGGCAGTACTACGGCGGCCCGCACTGAAACATTCGTCTACTACACCAGCGTTGATGGCAAGCGCGATGAACTTCAGAAATGGACCGTCGTGGCCACCGCTGGTAACCAAATCAAGGATGCCGCCGGAAATGTCCTCAAGGAGCAGAGCTATAAGTACGACGTGCTGGGGAACCTTATCGAGTGCCGTACCACCCGCGAAAACGACGACGTCGAGTTGGTGAGTTATGCCTATGCAGATAATGATCATCCAACCCGTCGCACCACACAAACTACGCAGCTGACACCGGAAGGAAAGCAGGCTGGCACAGCGCGGACGCAAACCTTCACTTACGACAGTAACGGTCAACTGACGTGCAATGAACAGGCGCAGACGCTTGCCTATTCAGAGACCGGCAGGCTGCGCTCGGTGACAGAGAAAGATCAGACCACACCGGTTACCTATTACGAATACGACGAACATGATCGGCTGATCAGTCAGTGGCAGGCAACGGACGAACAGCGCCGTGTCCTCGCCTACAGCGGCCCGGTACTTTGTGGCGAAACCTGGCTGGACAAGAGTGGCAAGGTCAGCCGTACCCTTACCCTGGACGAGCACGCGGGGATGGTGGTCAAGGAGTGCCAGGATGCGGTCGAAACTCAACTGTTCGTATTGGGGGACCCGCAGCAGTCAGGCGGTGATGAGTTCTGGCTAGATGCTGACGGGGCCTGGCAGTACCGATCATTGGCGTTCACGCCTTGGGGGGAGGCCCCTTTGGCTTCACTTGGGCAGATGCGCAGTGGCTTGGGCCATAACGGCCAACGGGTCGACCCGGTAACTGGCTGCTCCCACCTGGGCAATGGCTACCGTGTCTACGATCCGCGGCACCGGGCGTTCTACCAGCGCGACAGTTGGAGCCCGTTCGGCGAAGGCGGGCTTAATGATCGTGCCTATTGTGCCGGCGGCGACCCGGTGAACTGGCACGACCCCAGTGGGCATATAATGCTCAGCCGACGCGATCAGTCCGAAAGCCTCGCACGGCTCGACAGCGCGATTACTGCGACCAAACCTCCGGTCCACGAGGCAGCGCCTTGGTGGCAGTGGCTGCTCTTGGGCCTATACGCGATCACGGCCATCGTGGTGACCATCCTCACGTTCGGGGCTGCCGGGCCGATCATGGCCGGCGTCGGCATGGCGCTCTGCACGGGGATCATGATTGGTGCTTCCTTGACTGCCGCTGGCATGGCGCAGCGCCAGAGTAATCCACGGTTATCGTCACGTTTGGAAGGGGCAGGGCATATCGTGATGGCGGTAACGAGCTTGCCGGGAATGGCTGCGGGCCTGCCGGCAGTGCTGGGAGGGGCGGTGGTGGCATACACGCTGGCATCGGTGGCGTTTGACGCGGCGAGGCTGGCAGTGGAGCAAGATAACCCGGCACTGGCGGAAAAGCTTGGGTGGGGATCGACGCTAACGGGTGCGGCGGCGGCGGCAGCGGCGCTGCCCTCCATAGTGCGGGGCGCCGGCAGGTTGCTGCAAAAGTTGCGCGGGCTTCGTAGTTTGCTGCGCAGACGCGTTTCAGCAATCGCTGGGGAATATGCGTTGAATGGAGGTTCTGCAGCCTCAGGTGCAGCACAGGGAGAGGCATATACCTTGTACTCCGGCGGCACCAACAGCGGGAAGCTTCGGATAATCTCCCATGGCAAGCGCGTGGCGGGCCCCATGGCATCAGGTTTTGATGCACCGGCGAATTTCGTTTCACCTTGGGAGGCAGAAACCAATTTCTTCACTCAAAACGGATTCAGGGCTGTGGTGAGGAATGATCCCGCTGATCCTAAGTCACTTGCATCCTTCATTGCCGGAAGGCGTCCTGTAGTTCAGACGTATCGGGCAGGAAGCAAGGTCTCCAATTACGAGTTGCGGGAATTGGTACCGAACAAAGCCTCTACCGAAGTCATTCACGAGTACGAGCGAGCGCCTTTCAGAATGATGGTAGAGACATTGGCGAAAAAGAATGGTGTCGACGTGGTTCTCGTCAATCGGCCGGTAGGTTTGAACGAGGTATTGGAATCGCTCGCGACCAAAGGATATACCTATACGTCAATCGATGCTCTGCACTGTCGCGGTAGCAAGTTATATAGCAACCCCCTGGTTTACAGACGCTTGTATGGGGCCTATCTGACGAGTCTTGATGGCCATCTGTAAGGGAAAGCGTTACGCGATGCAGGGTCACGCAGAACCAAAAAAAAGCCCCGCGGGCCAAGGCCTGCGGGGCAAAGGGTTGGGAGAGACCAACCAAAGGAGTCGTTGCTAATTCAAGTCTCAGCGCACGCTGGCGACCGTCTCGGGCTGCCAGCCGCCACCCAGTGCCTTGTAGATCGACACGATGCCGCGATACAGCTCCACTTCACCCACCGCCTGGGCGTCTTCGGCGCTCAGGCGTTCGCGTTCGGCATCGAGCAGCACCAGGTAGTCCACCGTGCCTTCGCGGTAGCGCACCGAGGCCAGCTCCGCGGCCTTGCGGCTGGCGTCGCTCTGGCGCATCAGCGACAACAGCCGCTGCTGGGTCTTGTCGTAGTCGCTGAAGGCGTTGGCCGATTCTTCCAGGGCCAGCAGCACCTGCTGTTCATAGTTGGCCAGCGCCCCTTCGGCATCGGCCTTGGCGCCGCGCAGGCGGGCGCGCACGCTGCCCAGGTCGAAGGCTGCCCAGGTGATGCTCGGGCCGAGGGCCCAGGCATTGGCGGCCGAGGAGCCGATCTGCGAGCCGCGTGCGGCGGTAAAGCCGAGGAAGCCGCTGAGGCTCACCCGCGGGAACAGGTCGGCGGTGGCCACGCCAACGTTGGCGGTGGCCGCTGCCAGCTGGCGCTCGGCGCTGCGGATGTCCGGGCGGCGGCGTAGCAGCTCGCCGGGGTCGCCCACCGGCAGGGCCTTGGCAATTGCCGGCAGGGCCTTGGGCGAAAGGTCCACGCTCAGCGCGTCCGGGCGCTGGCCGAGCAGGGTGGCGATGCGGTGGCGCGCCCGCGCCTGTTCGGCCTGCAGTTGCGGCACGGTGGCTTCGACCCCGGCCAGGCGCGCATCGGCGCGCACCACGTCGAGTTCGTTGCCGACCCCGGCATCGCGTAGGGTCACGGTGATGGTGCGCGACTCTTGCTGGGTCTTGAGGTTGGCCACGGCGATCTTCTCGCGCAACTGCGCCCCGCGCAGTTGGCCGTAGGCATCGACCAGCTCGGCGATCAGGCTCACCTGCAGCTGCTGAAGGTCAGCCTGGGCCGCCGCCGCCTGGGCGTCGCTGGCTTCGATCTGGCGCTGGATGCGGCCGAACAGGTCGAGCTCCCAGGCCATGTCCAGGCCCAGGTCGTAGCGCTCGCTGTTGACCCGCTGGTCGGTCTGGCCCGGGACCTGGCCCTTGCCGATCTCGCTGCTGGCGCGGCTGGTGACCACCGGCAGCTGGTCGTTGGCGGCGTCATCGCGGATCGCCCGCGCCGACTTGAGCCGGGCAAAGGCCACGCGCAGGTCGCGGTTGCCCTCCAGCGATGCCTGCACCAGCTGGTTCAGTACCGGGTCGTCGAACTGCTTCCACCACACGCTCTCGAAGCGGCTGCGGTCGAAGGCCTTGGCCTGCAGCGCGGTGTCCACCTGGGCAGGCTCGGTGGCCGGCGCCTGGTAGTCAGGGCCCACCGCACAGGCCGCCAAGGCCAGGGCCAGCAGGCTCGGGGTCAGGGGTTTGAGCAGGTTCATGCATGGCTCTCCAGCGATTGAACGCGTTCGGCCTTGCGGGCCTGGCGACGTTCGACGAAACGGCGGATCAGGAAGAAGAACACAGGGGTCAGGAACAGCCCGAACACGGTCACGCCGATCATCCCCGAGAACACCGCCACACCCATGGCATGGCGCATTTCAGAGCCTGCACCGGAGGAGAACACCAGCGGTACCACACCCATGATGAAGGCGATCGAGGTCATCAGGATCGGCCGCAGGCGCAGGCGGCAGGCTTCCAGCACCGCAGCCAGCGGGTCGAGGCCCTTGGCTTGCTCGTCCTTGGCGAACTCGACGATCAGGATCGCGTTCTTGCACGCCAGGCCCACCAGCACGATCAGGCCGATCTGGGTGAAGATGTTGTTGTCGCCACCGGAGACGATCACCCCGGTAATGGCCGACAGCAGGGTCATCGGCACGATCAGGATCACCGCCAGCGGCAGGCTCCAGCTCTCGTACTGGGCCGCCAGCACCAGGAACGCCAGCAGCACGCAGAGCGGGAACACCAGCAGGGCGGTGTTGCCGGAGAGGATCTGCTGGTAGGTCAGGTCGGTCCATTCGAAGGTCATGCCGTTGGGCAGTTCCTCCTTGAGCAGTTTCTCGATGGCCGCCTCGGCCTGCCCGGAGCTGTAGCCCGGTGCCGCCGCGCCATTGATTTCCGCGGTGATGAAGCCGTTGTAGTGCATCACCCGGTCAGGCCCGGAGGTGTCGCTGACCTTGAGGAAGGTCGCCAGCGGGATCATCTCGCCCTGGTTGTTGCGCACCTTCAGCTGGCCGATCTGCTCGGCATCGAGGCGGAACTGCTGCTCGGCCTGGACGTTGACCTGGTAGGTGCGGCCAAAGCGGTTGAAGTCGTTGGTGTACAGCGAGCCCAGGTAGACCTGCAGGGTGTCGAAGATATCGGTGATGGCCACGCCGTGGGTCTTGGCTTTCTCCCGGTCGATGGCGGCATCGACCTGCGGCACGTTGACCTGATAGCTGGTGAACAGGCCCGCCAGCTCCGGCACGTTGTGGCTCTTGGCGATGATGTTCTGGGTTTCCTTGTACAGCGCTTCGTAGCCCAGGTTGCCGCGGTCCTCGATCTGCAGGCGGAAGCCGCCGATGGTGCCCAGGCCCTGTACCGGCGGCGGTGGGAAGATCGCGATGTAGGCGTCCTGGATGTCGGCGAACTGGGCATTGAGCGCGGCGGCAATGGCGGCAGCCGACTGGCTCGGGTCCTTGCGTTCGTCGAACGGCTTGAGCGGGGTGAACACGATGCCGCTGTTGGGGCTGTTGGTGAAGCCGTTGATCGACAGGCCCGGGAAGGCCACCGAGTCGGCAACGCCAGGCTGCTTCAGGGCAATTTCGCTCATGCGCTTGATCACCGCCTCGGTACGGTCGAGGCTGGCCGCGTCAGGCAGCTGGGCGAAGGCCACCAGGTACTGCTTGTCCTGGGCCGGCACGAAACCGGTCGGGGTGGACGAGAAGCCCAGGTAGGTCAGGCCCATCAGCCCGGCATAGACGAACAGGGCAATGCCGCTGGAGCGGATGACCCGGCGCACGCCGCCCACATAACGGTGGCTGGCACGGTCGAAGAAGCGGTTGAACGGGGCGAACAGCCAGCTGCCCAGCAGCTTGTCGAGGAACCGCGAGAAACGGTCCTTGGGCGCATGGTGGTCCTTGAGCAGCACGGCAGCCAGGGCCGGCGACAGGGTCAGCGAGTTGAACGCCGAGATCACGGTGGAGATGGCGATGGTCAGGGCGAACTGCTTGTAGAACTGCCCGGTCAGGCCGGAAATGAACGCCGCCGGCACGAACACGGCGCACAGCACCAGCGCCGTGGCGATGATCGGCCCGGTCACCTCGCTCATGGCCTTTTGCGTGGCCTCCAGCGGCTTCAGGCCTAGCCCGATGTTGCGCTCGACGTTCTCCACCACGACGATGGCGTCGTCCACCACGATACCGATGGCCAGTACCAGCCCGAACAGCGACAGCGCGTTGAGCGAGAAGCCGAACAGGTGCATCACCGCAAAGGTACCGATCAGCGACACCGGCACCGCCAGCAGCGGGATGATCGAGGCGCGCCAGGTCTGCAGGAACAGGATCACCACCAGCACCACCAGCACCAGGGCTTCGAACAAGGTGTGCACCACCGCTTCGATGGAGCCGCGCACGAAGATGGTCGGGTCGTAGACGATGCTGTAGTCCATCCCTTCAGGGAAGTCCTTCTTCAGCTCGGCCATCTTCGCCCGCACTTCGTCGGAGATCTCGATGGCATTGGAGCCTGGGCGCTGGAAGATCGGGATGGCGACCGCCGGCTGGTTGTTCAGCAGCGAACGCAGGGCGTACTGGCTGGAGCCCAGCTCGACCCGGGCGATGTCCTTGAGGCGGGTGATTTCGCCATCGGCACCGGCACGGATGATGATGTTCTCGAACTCTTCCTCGTTGACCAGGCGGCCCTGGGTGTTGATCGACAGCTGGAAGCTGGTCGAACCCGGGGCGGGCGGGGCGCCCAGCTGGCCGGCGGCAACCTGGCGGTTCTGCTCGCGAATGGCGGCGACCACGTCACTGGCGGTGAGGTTGCGCGAAGCGGTCTTGTTCGGGTCGAGCCACACGCGCAGCGAGTAGTCGCCCATGCCGAACAGCTGCACATCGCCCACGCCGCCCAGGCGCGCCAGCTCATCCTTGATGTTGAGGATGGCGTAGTTGGACAGGTAGAGCATGTCGTAGCGGTTGTCCGGCGAGGTCAGGTGCACGACCATGGTCAGGTCGGGCGAGGCCTTGTCGACGGTGATACCGATGCGCGTCACTTCTTCGGGCAGCTTGGGCTGGGTGCGGGTGACGCGGTTCTGCACCTGCACCTGCGCGTTGTCCAGGTCAGTGCCCAGGGCGAAGGTGATGGTCAGGGTCAGCTTGCCGTCGGCAGTGGACTGCGAGGACATGTAGAGCATGTTCTCGACCCCGGTGATGGCCTGCTCCAGGGGCGCGGCGACGGTTTCGCCGATGACCTTGGGGTTGGCGCCGGGGAAGTTGGCGCGCACCACCACGGTGGGCGGCACGACTTCCGGGTATTCGCTGATCGGCAGCTGGAACAGCGAGATCGAGCCAGCGATCAGCAGCACCAGCGACAGCACGGCGGCGAAGATCGGCCGGGTAATGAAGAATTTCGAAAAGTTCATCGGTGTGATCCCTTAACCGCGTGGCGCCTGGGCGCTGGCGACTTTCTCAGTGGAGCCCGCTACGTTCTGCGCGCTGTTGCTGGCTTCCAGGGCCTGGCGCTGCTGGGCAAGCGCGGCGAGGGTCTGTTCGCTGGCCATCGGCGTTTCTTCCGGCGTCACCGGCGAGCCTGGGCGAACCCGCTGCAGGCCCTTGACCACGATGCGGTCGTCCTTGGCCAGGCCACTGCGCACGATGCGCAGGCCTTCGAGTTTCGGCCCCAGTTCCACGGCGCGGTAGGTCGCCTTGTTGTCCTTGTCCATCACCAGCACGAACTTCTTGCCAAGGTCGGTGCCGACCGCTTCATCGTTGATCAGCATGGCGTCGTACTGGGCGCTGCCGACCAGTTTCAGGCGCGCGTACAGGCCGGGGGTGAACTGGCCGTCGCGGTTGTCGAACACGGCGCGGCCACGGATGGTGCCGGTGCGCGGGTTGACCTGGTTGTCGACGAAGTTCATCTGGCCCAGGTGCGGGTTGCCGGTTTCGCTGGTCAGGCCCAGGTACACCGGGGTGCTCTGGCCACGCTGGCCGTCGCGCGCCAGCTGGGTGTACTTGAGGTACACGCGCTCGTCGGCGTCGAAGTAGGCGTAGACCTTGTCGGTGGAAACCACGCTGGTCAGCGGCGTGACATCGGCGCTGACGATGTTGCCGGCGGTGTACTCGGCGCGGCTGACACGGCCGCTGATGGGCGAGGTGACGCGGGTGAAGCTGAGGTTCAGGCGGGCCAGGTCGAGCTGCGCCTGGATCGCATCGACCCCGGCACGGGCCTCGGCGGCGGCGCTGCTGCGCGACTCGGCAAGCTCGGCGGAGATCGCGTTGCTGTCGCGCAGGCGCTCGCCACGGCGGGCTTCGTTGGCGCTGCGCACGGCGGTGGCCTTGGCTTGTTGCAGCTGGGCTTCGAGGCGGCGCACTTCAGCCTGGAACGGGCGCGGGTCGATCTGGAACAGCAGGTCGCCTTTCTTGACCTGGGCGCCTTCGGTGAAGCCCACCAGGTCGATCTGGCCGGAGACCCGCGGGCGCACTTCGACGGTTTCCGGGGCTTCGAGGCGGCCGGTGAACTCGTCCCATTCATTGATCGGCTGCTCGATCACCTTGGCCACGCTGACCTTTGGCGCGGCGGGAGCCTGCACAGCGTCTGGGGTTCGGCCGCAAGCGCTGAGCACCACCACTGCCAAGGCAGCGAGGGGGAAGCGCAAGGGTTTGAGTGAGTGGTCCATGGAGAACTCCGCCAAGATATTAGTAGTGGGCGGAGTGTGAGTGTCTTGCGCGTGACGCACGAATCGAACGCAGCGAAGGTTATTATCACGGGCAATGATATGTCGGCATATTTCATCGATGGCGGGCATGGTAGGGTGCCTGCCTGGGCCCGATCGCCGGCAAGCCGGCTCCCACAGGTTTCTCCACCCCTTCAGGCTGAGCTGAACCTTTGGGAGCGGGCTTGCCCCGCGAAAGGGCCGGCACAGACACCCCAAGTGACCTAAGGCCGCCCCCGTGACCCCCACCGCAAAATTCCCCAGCCCCCTCGCCATCGTCGCCCTGGGCGTGCTGCAGATCCTGGTCTGGGGCGGTTCGTTCTTCCTCATGGCCGTCATGGCCGACCCCATCAGCCGCGACACCGGCTGGCCCAGCCAATGGGTCTACGGCGCCCTGTCGCTGAGCCTGATGGTCTCGGCCCTGCTGGCCCCCTTGAGCAGCCGCCTGACCGCGCGCTACGGCGGCCGCCCGCAAATGGCCGCCAGCGGCGCGGTGGTTGCCGTGGGCCTGCTGATCATGGCGGCCAGCCACAACCTGGCGCTGTTCCTGCTGGCCTGGGCGGTGATCGGCGTGGGCATGGCCATGGGGCTCTACGAAGCCCTCTTCGCCACCCTCGGCGGGCTGTACGGGGAGGGCGCCGGCAAGGCCATCACCGGCATCACCCTGATCGCCGGTTTCGCCTCGACCTTGTCCTGGCCGCTCGTTGCGCTGGCCATCGAGCACCTGGGCTGGCGGGTCACCTGCGTGTGCTACGCGCTGCTGCTGATCGTGGTGGTGGCGCCGCTGTACTGGCGGGTGCTGCCGGCGGGTGGGCGGGTGGAGGTACGCCGGCAGCAGCAGAACGCCGATGCGCCCGAGGTCGAGCGCTCGCTCTACCTGCTGCTGACCAGCCTGTTCGCCATCGGCGCAATCATCATGACGGCCATCGCCGTGCAACTGGTGGCGGTGCTCCAGGGCCTGGGCCATTCGCTGCCGGCGGCGATCGGCCTGGCGGCGATGCTCGGCCCCAGCCAGGTGGCCTCGCGGGTGCTGCAGATCCTGGCGGGCAAGCGCCACCCGATCTGGACGGCGCTGGCCTGGGTGAGCCTGGTGCTGGTCGGCCTGCTGCTGGTGACGCTGGTGCCGGCAGCCACGGCCGTGGGCCTGCTGGTGTTCGGCTGCGGCAATGGCTTGCGGGCGATCGTGCGGGGCTTGCTGCCGCTGGCGATGATGCCGCCGGCGCAGTACGTGCTGCTGATGGGGCGCATGTCGCGGCCCTCGTTGATCGGCCAGGCCCTGACGCCATTGGTGGGCGGCTACCTGTTCGAGCACTTTGGCGCGATGGGCGTGCTGGGGACCCTGTGCCTGCTGGCGCTGGCCAATGTCGGCCTGGTGCTGGCGGTGATGCGCAAGGTGCGCGCCAGCCTGCGCTGAAAGCCTCGTGGCAGAGGCTGGCGACCACCTGCATTGGCGCGCAGGCCGCGTGTGCACTAGCGTTTGAAGCATTCAGCCGCCACCCGCAGCCGCCGAGATACGCCATGCAGGACCCGCGCCCGAACCCGAGGCTGTGCCTGGAATACCGTGCCGACCGGCCGATTTTCAGCGACTTTGTGCAGCAGGCCCAGCGCTCGCCTGAGGCGCCGGCGATCATTGGCCCGGGCATGTGCTGCAGTTATGGGCAGTTGCAGGCCATCAGCCAGGGCATCGCCAGCTGCCTACTAGAAGGCGCCGCCAGCAAAGGCGAGCGGGTGCTGATCGTTTGCAGCCGCGGTGCCGGGCTGGTGTATGCCATGCTCGCTGCGCTGCGCGCCGGCTTGCCGTTCAGCGTGGTCGATGTGGCTTACCCGCCCGCGCGTATCGCGCAGTTGCTCGAGAGCCTGGAGCCTGCGTTCATCCTGTGCTGCGGTGAAGCGCGATTCACCCCGCCAGGGCGCTGCCCGGCGCGGCTGATCAGCGTGCCGGACACGCCCGCCGAGGTCTTGCTGCAGTTTCCCGAGCAGCCAGGGGCATTGCCCGAAATCGACCCGCGTGCGCCTGCCTATATCACCTTCACCTCCGGCAGCACCGGTACGCCCAAGGGCGTGGTGGCCAACCATGCGCCGCTGGTGCATTTCATCGACTGGCACGTGCGCCGCCACGGCTTCACCAGGCAGGATCGCTTTTCACTGCTGTCGGGCCTGGGGCACGACCCGGTGTACCGGGATATCCTCACGCCCTTGTCGATTGGCGCGACGGTCTTTTGCCCGGCCCAGGCAACCCTGACGCACCCCGCGCAACTGGCAGCCTGGATACAGCAGCACGGCATCACGGCCATTCACCTGACGCCTCCCTTGGGCAAGCTGATTGCCACTGGCGCGGACCTCAACCAGCAGTCGTTGGGCGCATTACGCTGGTTGTTCTGGGGCGGCGATGCCTTGAGCCCTGCGCTGTACCAGAGCATGCGGGCGATTGCCCCGGCTGCCACCAGCGTGAACTTCTACGGCACCACGGAAACGCCCCAGGCGATGGTCTTCCATCAACTCGACCCGCAGCCGGGCCAGGGCGCGATACCCCTGGGCAAAGGGATCGACAGCGCCCAGGTGCTGGTGCTGAACGACCAGCGTCAACTGGCCGGCGAAGGCGAGGTGGGCGAGATCCTGATTCGCAGCCCGTACCTGTCCCTGGGTTACTGGCGTGATCCGGCGCTGACTGCGGAAAAATTCGTGGTCAATCCGCTCACCGGTGAGCCCGGTGATACCTGTTACCGCACAGGCGATCTGGGCACTTACCTGGCGGACGGAAGCGCCACCTTCCTAGGCCGCGGCGACTGCCAGGTGAAGATTCGCGGCCATCGCATCGAGCTTGCCGAAATCGAAAATGTGCTCGCCGGGCTTTCGCCAATCACGCAATGCGTGGTGGTGGCCAACACCGAAGGCGCGGCGCCAAAGCTGGTGGCCTATTGCGTAGCGCGGTCGGCGGTAGCCGCCGGGTACCTGCGCGAAGCGCTCGCCGCGCAATTGCCGGACTACATGGTGCCGGCGCAGTTCGTGTTCCTCGATGCAATACCGCTGACCCCCAACGGCAAGATCGACCGGCGCGCATTGCCGCCGCCACAGGACGCCCCGAGCAACAGCGCTGACACCCTGACCCCGCTCGCGCAGCAGCTGGCAGACGACTGGGCGCAGATACTCCAGGTGCCGCACATCGATGCCAACCTGAGCTTCGTCGAGCTGGGCGGCGATTCGCTGTCGTTCGTCCAGGCCTCGACGGCGCTCGAAGCGCGGATCGGGCAACTGCCGCCGCGCTGGGAGTCGCTGCCGGTGAAGGCCCTGGCGGCGCTGGCGGCCACGGGCAAGGCGCCCAGGCACGCATTGCGGGCCATGGAAATGCCGGTGTTGATGCGCATGCTGTCGATCTTGCTGATCGTCATGGGGCACCTGGGCGTGCTGGGCAAAGGCATGATCATGGGCGAGACCACCGCGCTGTTTCTGGTGTCGGGGCTGGGGCTGGCGCGCTTTCAGGTCAAGGCCATCAACGATCGCGGCGATGCGCGCTCGCTTATCAAGTCGATGCTCGCCATCGCGCTGCCGACCCTGCTGTACACCGCATTGGTGCAGTGCGTGTTCGACCGGCTGCACTGGCAATCCTTGCTGCTGATCTCCAACTGGTTCCCCGCCGAAACGGTCGGCCACTTCAGCTATTGGTACATCGAGGTGCTGGTGCAGATGGTGCTGATCATCGGCCTGGTGCTGTCGATCAGGCCGGTGCGCCTGCTGATCATGGCCGACCCGTTCCGCCATCTGCTGCTGGCCGCCGGCGCGCTGGTGCTGGCGGACCTGGCGCTGAGCCGCTGGGTGTTCGACGCCACCGCGCTGTACAACCGCGTGCCCCAGCACTACCTGGCGGCCATGGTGCTGGGCATGGCTGTGCAATATGCCGACACGGCGCCGCGCAAATGGCTGGCCAGCGCGGTGGCGGTGGTGGTGGTCGGCGAGCTGGAGCTGGTGACCATCGCCGGCTACGGCTGGGACATGTGGCTCAGCGGGGTGCACATCGACATCGCCTTGCCGGCGGTGCTGGCGCTGATCTGGTGCCGCTCGGTGCCGGTGCCTGGGGCGATTGCACGGGGCGGGGCGCTGATCGCGTCGTCGACCCTGTTCATCTACCTGACCCATTATCAGTTCCAGTCCGTGGCCCGGCGTATCAGCGACCAGCCGCTGTTTGCCGTGGCCCTGGCGATTGTCGGCGGCGTGCTGGTTGCGTATTGCTGGAACCTGGCGTTGCGCCTGATGCTGGAGCGCTGGAACCGCCGCAAGCGCCCCGCAGATGCCCTGGAACCTGCCGCCTGAACGCGCTCAGCGGTTGCCCGGCGCCAGGCCATTGAGCAGCAAACGCACCGAGGATGCCGTGGCCGCGTGGTAGTCGATGCGCTGCTCGCTACCGCCGGGGGCATGCCAGCAGCGGTTGATGCAGGCTTGCGCGATGGCCCACACCGAGGGCAGCACGTGCTCCGGGTTCACTGGCGCCAGCTGCCCGCTGCCGATCCACTGGCGGATCTGCGCGGTATTGTCCCGGGCCTGGCTGGCCCAGCGTTCGAGAAAGTCGCCGGGGATGCGCCGGCCCCCCTCCTTGAGTTCCTGCAACAGCACTTTGGAGGCGAACGGGCGGCCTTCGAACAGTCCGATCATGGACGTGACCGTGCGGCTCAGCGCCTCCAGCGGTTGGTCGCCCTGCTGGAAGGGCGCGCAGGCGTCCAGGTAGCGGGGCGCGATGTCCTCCAGCACCTGGCTGTAGATGTTGGCCTTGGATTTGAAGTAGTAGAGCACGTTGGACCTGGGCAGGCAGGCCAGGGCGGCGATGGCCGAGAGCTTGGTGGCGGCATAGCCCTGTTGGGCGAATGCTTCGCTGGCGGCATTGAGGATGGTACTGCGCACGGGTTCGGCCAGGGGCTCCTCGCCAGCCTTGGGCATTTCTCGCGGCAGTTCGAACGGCATGATGTACACGGCAGGCTTCCCTGAAGCGGGTAAAGTCGCAATATACAAAAATATACAGCGTAGGTGTACGCTCGCCTGACAAAAGCCTGTGGCGCGTCAGGCGATGGCGTTGGCGCTGGCCAGCACCAGGCTGCGCAGCCAGCGGGACGCCTGCGCCCGGTGCTTGCGGGCATGCCACAGCTGGTAGTAGCGCAAGGGCTTGGTGGCCGCGGGCAAGGGCTCGATACGCAGCGGCAGGAGCTCGGCGTAGTGCCGGGCGAAGGCGCGGGTGGTGGTGAACACCAGGTCGGACCTGACCAGCGTGTAGGGCGCCAGGCAGAAGTACGGCAGGGTGGTGGTCACCCGGCGCAGCAGGCCGGCCTTGGCCAGCTCGGTGCCGATGGTGCCATGGCCGCCGGCGGTGTGGGTCAGCACATCGAGGTGGTCGGCCTGGCTGTAGGCCTCGCGGTCAAGGCTGCCGGGCGCGATCGGGTGGCCCTCGCGCAGCAGGCAGACCAGGTCGTCGTCGCACAACGATTGCAGGTGCAAGTGCTGCGCCGGGCGTTGCCAGTTGCCGATCACCAGGTCCAGCGAGCCGTCTTCGAGCCCGCGCTCGTAGCCGCCTTCGGCCTGCAGGTGGGTCAGCTCCAGGGTGGCGCACGGCGCCTGGGCGTGGAAGCGCTCGATGATGGCGGGGACGAAGAACACGCTCAGGTAGTCCGGCGTGCTGATGCGAAAGTGCTGGCGGCTGGTGGCGGGGTCGAAGCGGTCGATCGGGTGCAGCACCTGGTCGATCCCGGCCAGGGCCTGGCGCACCGGGTCGATCAGAGTCTGGGCATGGCTGGTCAGCAACATGCGGCTGCCGCTGCGCACCAGCAGCGGGTCGCCGGTCATCTCGCGCAGGCGCCGCAGCGCCACGCTGACGGCCGGCTGGCTTTGCCCGAGGCGTTCGGCGCTGCGTGAAACGCTGCCTTCGGTGAGCAGGGTGTACAGCGTGCGCAGCAGCTGGGCATCGCAGTTGGGGGTGGGCTTGGGCACGGCAGTTCTCCAGCACGGCAAAAACCAGGCCAGTGCGCGGTCCCTGTGGGAGCCGGCTTGCCGGCGATAGGGCGCGAATCGGCGGTTTGCCAGGTCTGGCCTCATCGCCGGCAAGCCGGCTCCCACAGCAGAGGGTGGTTTCGATATATAGAAAAATATATACCGCAAGCCCGATCGGGTTGTCACCTCCAGGCTGGCAGCATGCTCAGCAGTTCGGCCTTCTGCTGGGTCGCCTCGCCCATCAGCACAAACCCCTGCACGCGGCGGTCGGGGCCGTGGTAGAGCGAGCGGATGGCGGCGATGCCTTTGCTGCAGCGGCTGAGCAGTTCGGTCGACCACAGCCCCTGGTCATCCAGCGGTGAGGCGACCACCGTCGGCAGCACGCTGGTCTTGATGGTGACCGGCATGGCGGGGTAGGCGACCGACGTCGGTTGCCCAGCCAGGGTCTGCGCCAGCGCCCGTGCCTGCAGCATGATCGGCATCACGTAGGGCAGCAGCAGGCCATGCACCTGCACGCAGTCGCCCAGGGCATACACCTGGCTGGCACTGGTGCGCAGCTGGGCATCGGTGACGATGCCGCCCTCGACCGCGATGCCGGCGGTGCGCGCCAGCTCCACGCGCGGCTGCAGGCCGATGGCACTGAGCACGTAGTCCACCTCCAGCGTGCCGCCATCGGCCAGTTGCAGCTCAAGGCCGCTGGCGCGGCGGTGCACGGCGACCGGGCCATTGCCCAGCGCCAGGCGCACGCCGATCGATTGCAGGGCGTTGGCCATCTCTTCGCCGGCTTGCTCCGGCAGCAGGCGGCTCAGCGGCCAGGTGGCGCGGTCGACGACGGTGATCTCGTGCCCCGCGTGGCGCAGGTCGTTGGCGAACTCGCAGCCGATCAGCCCGCCGCCGAGGATGGCGATGCGGCTGACCTGGCCGATCTGCTGGCGCAGGTGCCGGTAATCGTCCAGGTCGTTGACCGTGATCAGCGCATCGGCCCCATCGCCTTGCAGCGTCGGGCGCCGCGGGTCGGCGCCCAGTGCCAGCACCAGGGCGCGGTAGCGCTGCGCCTTGCCGGCGAGGTACACGCACTGGGCGTCGACGTCGATGCGCTCCACGCTGGTGTGGGTGAGCACCGTGGCGCCCAGCTGCGCAGCCATCTGCGCGGCATCGCTGCTCACCAGCTGGTCGGGCAGGCGCCCGCTCTGGCAGGCATTGGACAGCGCCGGCTTGGAGTAGAACTCACGGCCATCGCGGGTGACGATCACGATGGGGGTAACGCTGTCGAGTTTGCGCAACTCACGCGCCACGGTGTAGCCGGCCAGCCCTGAGCCGAGGATCACCACCGGCTCGACCGCGCTGGCAAGTGGCGCTTGGGCCTCCTGCGGCAAGCGCACCATGTCGAAGTCGGCCTTGCCCACGCCGCACTCCGGGCAGTACCAGTCCTGCGGCACATCTTCCCAGCGGGTACCGGCGGCGATGCCGTCTTCCGGCCTGCCCACGGCTTCGTCGTAGAAGAAGCCGCACACCAGACATTCCCATTTGTACATGTTGGCGACTCCCGTCAGCTGGTGAAGGCGCGGCCCAGGCCCAATGCGCTCAAGGCACGGCGATAGGCCGTGGAGGAACGGTCGGCGGGGATGTGGATCTCCAGCGACAGGTCCAGTGGCAGGTCTTCGGGGCGGCACAGTTCGACGATGTCGCGGTCTTCCTCGAACACCTGCTGGTTGAAGGCGTAGACGTCGTCCAGCGGCAGGTGCTGGTCGAAGTTGCGGGTGATGGCGCAGAACATGCGGGTCTTGCGCGCCGAGATCGGGCTGGCCGCGTTGAGGATCACCAGCTGGTGTTCGGCATCGGGAAAGTTGACCGCCAGGCGCGCGGTGAACGGTGCGAACACATCGAACGTGCGCTTCCACTGGAAGCCGGCCGGCGCGCGGTGCTGCAGCTGCTTGGGGAAGTTGCTGACGCTGCTGACGTATTCGGCATGCATGCCATGGGGGGTGAGTTCGGCCTTGTAGGTGGGCACCACCGGGTTGTCGCGGTCGGCGAAGGCGTCGTGGTGGATCCAGGCGAAGTGTGCCACGTCGATGAAGCCTTCGACCTGGCGGCCGGCGGAGGCGGCGATGTCGATCGACGGCGGCAGGATGCGCTGGAAGCGCGCGTCGTGCCACGACGGCATTTGCGCGAAGGGCGCTTCGCTGCCGGCCATCAGCACCCAGACCATGCCGTAGTCTTCGCGGGTGACGTACATCTGGATGCGGTGGCGTTCAGTGAGGTTGGCGTTGGGTTCCGAGGGGATGCGGGTGCAACGCCCGTCGGTGCCGAAGTGCAGGCCGTGGTAAGGGCAGATGATGTTCTCGCCCTGCACCCAGCCCTTGCTCAGCGGTGCGCCGCGGTGGCTGCAGATGTCGCGGGCGGCGTTCAGCTTGCCGGCGGTGCGGTAGAGGACGATGGGCTCGTCCAGCAGGGTCACGGCGTAGGGCTTGTCGCCCACGTCGGCGCTGAAGGCCACGGGGTGCCAGTGGCGGGTGAGGATCTCGCGGTCGTGGGGGGTGAAGGAACTGGTCTGGGTGATCGGGTTCCAGGTCGGGGCAGGGCAGGCTGTGGCGGGCATTTCGCTTCTCCTTGTTATCGATCGCATCGAGTGCCAGGTCGATGCTAGAGAAGCCCGGGCGGCCTGCCCATGGCGCGGGGCACATGTTGGTCATATGCCGCTGCTTATGTTCCGGCGCCATCCCGGGCAACCTGCGGGCCCGCCGAATCTGCTAGCCTGTGCCCCGCCATCCCGATCGACCATGGAAGCGCTGAACATGTCTATTTCCACCCTCGACCCACTGGATTTCGAGATCGTCCGCGAATTGCAGGAGGACGGGCGTCGCGCCTTCCGTGAGGTCGCCCGCAACCTGTCGGTGCCGGAAGCGACCATCCGTACCCGGGTCAAGCGCCTGCAGGACCAGGGCATCCTGCAGATCCTCGCGTTCACCAACCCGTCCAAGCTCGGCCATGCCAAGCTCGCCTTGCTGTTCGTCAACGTTGCGCCCGAGGACCACGACCGGGTCGCCGATACCCTTGGCCGCTGGACAGAGGTGAGCTACCTGTCCACCACCCTGGGCACGGCGGACATCTGCGTGCAGGTGCTGTGCCGCGATGACCAGAGCCTGTGGAACCTGCAGCAGAAAGTGCGCAGCCTGCCGGGGGTTCGCGAGGTGCAGACCTTGCAGGAGGTGAAGGTGCACAAGATCCGCTTCACCCTGCCGCCCGCTGAAGGCGAAAGCTGAGCGCAGCCCAAGCCACCTAGCCCTGCGAAAAGCCCTCTGTGGAAGGTACCTGTGGGAGGTTACCTGTGGGAGCCGGCTTGCCGGCGATGAGGCCAGGGCAGGGCTCCACTGGTAGCTGTGCGGGCCCCATCGCCGGCAAGCCGGCTCCCACAGGTAATGCGCACGATCTTTTCATGCGCAACAATTTCTTTTCTTTCCTGCGCAATGCAGAAATTCTCGCACCATCCCCTGCGCCAATCCTCCGTCCCGCGTACTGCAAACCTTCGCCCTAGAGCCTGCCGAACCCCGCGCACGGTCTTGGCGCGCCACGCCCCGAAACTGCACATTGCGTAGAAAATATCTTTTCATGTTGCGCAATGCGCACTCATATGAAATAAAAATATACACATGCGCAGAATCATGACGTAGGATCTGCTCATCGAGACCCATAACAAAAACAGAGGGCGAGACGATGCACCAGGCCATTGCAGGCACCGCGCCGACGGCGCAGCTGGTTAAATCCATCCGCTGGTGGGACGGGGTGGCGATCACCCTGAGCTTGCCGGCGGCGTTGTTCGTAGGCCTTGGCTACTCGATCGGCGCCATCGGCGCCTGGGCCGCCATCGCCCTGTGGGCGTCGATCGCTGCCGTGGCGGTGCTGCACAACTGGCTGTATTCGGAAATGGGCGCCATGTTCGCCGACAAGTCCGGCGGCATCGCCCTCTATGCCAACGAGGCCTGGTCCGCTCGCCTGCCATGCCTCGGCCCGCTGGCCACCTACGCCTACTGGTTCGCCTGGGCCACCGCACCGGCCATCTGGGGGCTGGCAGTGGCGCAGATCCTGTCCCAGCAGTTCTGGCCCGACGTCACCGCCCACTATGACCTGGGCCCGCTGCAACTGGGCCTGCCCCAGGCCATAGCCCTGGGGGTGGCACTGTTCAGCTGGGCGCTGAGCATGGTCCAGCTGCGTTTCACCATGGTCATCCTCACCGTTGCCGGCGTGCTGCTGATGGTGCCGGTGCTGCTGTTCGGCACCAGCTTCCTGACCAGCCCGGTGTGGAGCACCGCCAGCTTCACCTGGCACACCGGCAGCGGCCTGCATGGCCTGCGCACGGTGCTGGCGTGGCTGTTCATCATGGCCTGGTCGGCCTACGCGGTGGAGGCGGCGGCCTCGTTCATCCCCGAGTTTCGCGACACCGTGGCCGACACCCGCAAGGCCCTGCGCATTGCCGCGCTGATCCTGCTGCTGGTGTTCACCCTGGCCCCCTTGGGCCTGGCTGGCCTGCTCGGCGAGCAGGTGATGGCCGAGCAGCCCTACGGCTTCCTGCAGGCGGCGGCCCAGGTGCTGCTGGGCGGCGGCGCGGCGCTGGTCACCTGGGTGCTGATCGCCGGCATCCTGGTGCTGTCGGTGATGGGCACCGCCGATGCCGGCCGGGCGCTGTACCAGAGCGCGCTCGATGGCCTGACCGTGCGCCAGTTCGGCGAACTCAACAAGGCCGGTGTGCCGGCCCGGGCGGTGACCGTGCAGCTGTTCATCAACGTGGCCCTGGTGCTGCTGGTGGGCAACCCGCTGGCGGTGATCGTCGCCGGCAACATCGGCTACATCCTGGCCCACTGCCTGGCGGTGGCGGGTTATGTGGCACTGCGCCTGGACCGCCCGCAGCAACCCCGGCCGATTCGCCTGGGCCGTGGCTGGGTCGCGGTCGCCATGGCCCTGGCCGCCTTCGACGCGGTGATCCTGCTGGTGGGCGTGACCAGCGCCTCGATCACCGGCTACGGCGGCCTCAAGGAAGTGCTGATCGCCGTCGCCGTGCTGGCCATTTCCCAAGCCCTGTACCGCCTGCGCCGGCTGCAGGAGCGCAAGGCCATCGCCGCCGCGAGCCCGCGCTGACGCGCAACCCCCAACTTCGCTGACAACCCCCGTAGAGGAGTGCACCTGATGCGTGCAGATGACTCCGGCCGCCTGTGCTGGCCGAAAAACAGCCCTGTGGCCGTTTCCCTGACCTTCGACGTCGACGCCGAAGCCGGCCTGCTGGGCGACAGCCCAAGCTACGCCCGGCGCCTGACCAGCCTGTCGGAAGGGCGCTTCGGCGTGACCCGTGGCGTGCCGCGCATTCTCGAACTGCTGCGCCGGCACAAGATCTGCGCGACCTTCTTCGTCCCGGGCTACACCGCCGAGCAGCACCCGCACCTGGTGGAGATGCTGCTCAAGGAGGGCCACGAAATCGGCCACCACGGCCATATGCACCTGCGCAGCGACAAGGTCAGTGCCGCCCAGCAAGCCGACGAGATGGCGCTGGGCCTGGCCGCACTGGCCAAGGCCGGGGCGCCCAGGCCAGCCGGTTATCGCTCCTCGTCCTGGGAGCTGACCCCGGAAACCTTCGAACTGGTGCTGGCCAACGGCTTTGCCTACGACTCCAGCTGCATGGGCGACGACCGCCCGTACTTCGAACACTGCAACGGCGCGTCGATCCTCGAACTGCCGGTGCACTGGTCGCTGGACGACTGGCCGATGTTCGGCTGGAGCATCGACAACGGCGGCAACTTCACCGCGCCCCGGGTGCTGTTCGACGGCTGGCTGGCCGAGTACGAGTCGGCGCGCCGGGATGGCCGCCACACCAGCTTCACCCTGCACCCGGAGGTGATTGGCCGGGCGGCACGCTTCGAGCAACTCGAGCGCCTGGTCGAGCGCATGGCCAGCGATGGCGATGTGTGGTTTGCCCGCCTCGATGAGGTGGCCGCCCAGGTCGCCCCACAACTGCAGCAGGTGCGCGCATGAGCACGGTGTTCCGCTCCACCTGCGTGCACCCGGCCGAGCGTGGCCGCGAATTCGGCGAAAGCTTCGCCGCCAAGGTGCGCGCCACCGTGCAGGCCTATGAGGGGCTGTTTGCCCGGGTTGCCAAGGCGCCCTTCGACCTGCAGGCGATGGGCAACCGTTGCCTTGAACAGGTGGCGCTGTTCGCGCCGCCGCTGCATGCAGAAATGCTCGGCATCGCCGAGGGCGCCGGCATCGCCCCGGCGCTGATCGGCGCAATCAATGCCCGCACCGAGGTGCTCGCCGTGCTCGGGGCGCGCCTGCGCGGCGAATGCTCCACGGTGGTCCAGGTCGACCCTTGGGGTGCGCCGGTCACCGCGCAGACCTGGGACTGGTACGCCGAGTTCGCCGAGCAGTGGCTGACCTGGGAGATCCCCCATGGCGATGGCCGCCTGACCACCACCGTCACCGAGTACGGCATCGTCGGCAAGCCTGGGGTCAACAACCGGGGCCTGGGCGTGCACTTCAACATCCTGCACCACGCCGACGATGGCGCCGACATCGGCGTGCCGGTGCATGTGCTGTCGCGCTGGATTCTCGACAGTTGCAGCGACATCAACCAGGCCCTGCAGCTGTGCCAGCGGGCGCCGGTGTCGGCCTCCAGTTCACTGACCCTGGTCGCGGCGGCCGAACGTGCCAGCTGCGCGGTGTCGGTGGAAATCCACCCCGGCGGCCCCGGCCTGGTGTTCCCCGGCGCCGATGGCCTGCTGGTGCACACCAACCACTTCCTCTCAAGCCCCGCCCGCGACTTCGATACCGAGCCCGGCAGCTACCCGGACACCCTGGTGCGCCACGACCAGTTGCTGCGCCGCCTCGGCAACCGCCCGGGCCTGGATGCCGGCGACCTGCTGCAGGCCCTGAACAGCCACCTGGGCAGCACCGGCGCGCTGTGCTGCCACCCGGACCCGGCGCTGCCGGCAGCAGGGCAGTACGCAACCCTGGCCAGCATCACCCTCGACGTCGCCAACGGCACCCTGCGCGCCTTGCCGGGCGGCCCGTGCCGCCACCTGTAAACCTTCGACCCACAGGAAACCTCGCCATGCTTCAACTCAAACGCCTCGACAACATGGACATCCTCACCCACGACGTGCAACGCCTGGTCGACTTCTACCACGGCACCCTGGGCCTGGGCTTCTTCCTACCCTACGTCGCCGAAGAACGCTGGGCGGCGATCGAAATGGGCAATGTCACCCTGTACCTGTTCCACACCCACAACCCGGCGCCGGTGGTGCGGCGCACGGCGGTAAACCTTGCCGACAAGCCGGGGCTGGACTCCTTCGCCTTCGAAGTCGAATGCCTGGATGAGGCCATGGCCTACCTGCACGGCAAGGTCGAGTGGGTGACCGACGCGCCGATCGAATGGCAGCACCCCAACGGCACCCACTACCGCTACCGGCCGATGTTCGACCCGGACGGCAACATGCTCTACATCACCGAACCGCACAAGACCGTCTGAACCGGAGGCTCAAGCATGCCCATGACCCACAACAACCCGGCGCGCCTGGCGCCGGCTTCGGTACTGGCGCTGGCACCCGAAGCCCGCGCCCTGGATGGCCGCGTGGCGCTGGTCACCGGCGCCGGGCGTGGCGCCGGCCGCGCCCATGCCCGGCTGCTGGCCCGGCGCGGCGCTGCCGTGGCGGTGGTCGATATCGATGCCGACGTGGCCCGCGCCACGGCGGCGGAAATTGCCGAGCAGGGCGGCCGGGCGATTGCCCTGGCCTGCGACATCACCGACCGCGCCCTGGCCGAGCACTGTGTGGCGCAGGTTGCCGAGCAGCTGGGCGGGCTCGACATCCTGGTGCACAACGCCGGGCTGATCTACTCGATGACCGGCCTTGAAGCCACCGACGATGCCAACTTCGAGCGGCTGCTGGCGATCAACGTCAACGCGCCGCTGTACCTGACCCGTGCAGCCCTGGTGCACCTGCGCCGCAGCGCGGCGGCGCGGGTGATCTTCATCAACTCGCAATGGGGCCAGGTGCCCGATGGCCACTCCTACGGCTACATGGTCAGCAAGGCGGCCCAGCTGGGGCTGATGAAGACCCTGGCCAAGGAGTTCGTCGGCGAGGGCATCCTGGTCAATGCCATCACCCCGGGGGCGATCCTGACGCGCATGGTGCCCGAGCAGTACATCGCGGCCGAGCAGGCCGCCATCCCCCTCGGCCGCCTGGTGCACCCGGAAGAAATCGCCGCCGTGGTGGCCTTCCTGGCCTCGGACGAAGCGGCCTTCATCACTGGCCAGGCCATCCCCGTCAACGGCGGGGCGCTGGTGGTCGGCATCTGACAAAAGCACAACCTGTGAGGACAACCCCATGACGACTCAAGCAACCCAGCGCCAACGCGCCGAGCAGGCCATGCGCCGCCAATGGTTCCCGGTGGCCCGTTCGGCCGACCTGGCCAGCCCGCAATCGGCCACCTTGCTGGGCGAAAAACTGGTGGTGTGGCGCACCGCCGCCGGCCAGGCCGTGGTCCAGCAAGCGCGCTGCCCGCACCGCGGCGCCGACCTCTCGCTGGGCGAGGTGCATGGCGACAGCATCGGCTGCCCGTACCACGGCTGGCGCTTTGCCGGCGACGGCGGCAAGTGCAGCCATGTGCCGTCGCTGGAGGATCAGTGCAAGATTCCCCAGGGCGCGGCGCTGCACACCTACCCCTGCCAGGAGCGCTACGGGCACGTATGGACGGCCCTGGAAGCGCCGTCGTTCGAGCTGTATGACCTGGCCGAGTGGCGTGAGCTGGCGCTTGAATGGCTGGCTGCTGAGCCGCTGGACTCGCCCACCGGGGTGGCCGTGGCCGTGGAAAACTTCGGCGACGTCGCGCATTTCTCGTACATCCACCGCGGCATGATGGGCCACGTCAACCCGGTGGTCGAACCGCTGAACGTGCGCCGCGAAGGCCTGGACATCTGGATGGACCGCCCGCTGCAGGCTTGCGAGGGCGAATGGGCCAACGACGGTGACTGCATGATGCACTACCACATCGTCGCCCCGGGCCTTGTGGCCATCACCTATGACTACGAGCGCCTGGGCAAGCGTGTGGTGGCCGGCTTCCCGTGCCCGGTGGCGTATGACCAGGTGAAGATCTTCTGGGCGGTGGCCAACGACCGTGGATACAAGGGCGGCGATCTGCAGGAGTGCCTGCGCATCGAGGAGCTGCTGTACCTCGAAGACCTGCCGGTGGCCGCGACCATCACCCCGGCCGAGATCGACTGGGACGCCAAGGCGGTCGAGCACTCGGTGCCCTCGGACCTGTACACCTTGAACTACCGGCGGGCCTTCCGTGAGTTCATCGAGCGCGGCCAGCAGGCGCCGGTACGCCTGGTGGACGAGCCGAGGGCGTTGCCGTGAGTGCCCAGGGCCAGGCGCTGAGCGTGCAGGTCAGCGGCCTGCGGCTGGAGGCCGAGGGCGTGGTCTCGCTGGAGCTGCGCGCCGCCGATGGCGCACCCTTGCCGGCCTGGACGGCGGGGGCGCATATCGACCTGCTGCTGCCCAGCGGGCGGGTGCGCCAGTATTCGCTGTGCGGCGACCCGGCGCAGCGCCATGTGCTGCGCATTGCCGTGCTGCTCGAAGCCAACGGCCGGGGCGGTTCGCGCGAGGTGCACGGGGCCCTGCGCCTGGGCCAGCAACTGGCGATTCGCGGCCCGCGCAACGCCTTTGCGCTGCAGGAGGGCGAGGCTTACCTGTTCGTCGCCGGTGGCATCGGCATCACGCCGATCATGGCCATGGCGCAGGCGGCCCAGCGTGCCGGTGCCGATTGGCAGATGTTGTATGGCGGCCGCTCGCGGCGTTCGATGGCCTTCATCGACGAGCTGCAGGCCATGGGCGCAGGGCGGGTGGAGGTGCTGCCGATGGACGAGGTCGGGCTGCTTGACCTGGACGCGGTGGTGGCCGCTGCCCGGGCCGGGCGCCAGGTCTACAGCTGCGGCCCGGCGGCGCTGCTGGATGCGTTGACGGCGCGGTTTGCCGAGGCGGGTTTGCAGCAACGCCTGCACCTTGAGCGCTTCGCACCACTGCCGGCGCCGCTTGCGGCCGACGCCGAGGCGCTGACGGTGATCCTGGCCCGCAGCGGTGCGCAGGTGCAGGTGCCTGCGGGCTGCAGCATCATGGCAGCGTTGCGGGCAGCGGGGCATGAGGTGGCGTCTTCCTGCGAGCAGGGCGTGTGCGGCATGTGCGAGACACGCGTGCTGGACGGCGTGCCGGAGCACCGCGACCTGTTGCTCAGTGAGGCGGAGCGGGCGCGGGGGGAGGTGATGATGCTGTGTGTTTCGCGGGCGTTGACACCGACGTTGACGCTGGATTTGTAGGGTGGTTGGAGTGTAGGTCGATGGTGAGAGGGTGGATGTGAAATCGCGCGCCGCCCGCGCGGCGCATCGCGGATAAATCCGCTCCTACATTTGTTGCAACGTGCCCCGGTCTGTCAGGCCATGGTTGTCCGCTCTTGGTGCCCGCCGAGAAATTGCGTCGTACAAACAAGGCTGGCAACCATGGCCTATCAGGCATAGGCACGTTGCAACAAATGTAGGAGCGGATTTATCCGCGATGCGCCGCGCGGG
>NZ_JBIVAB010000020.1:0-87236 GCF_044745345.1 Pseudomonas sp. NPDC087029
GGTAGTGTGGGGTTTCCCCATGTGAGAGTAGGTCATCGTCAAGATTCATTTCGCAAAACCCCTATCTGCGCGAGCAGGTAGGGGTTTTGTCTTTCCGGGCAATATTAACCGCGGGCCAATTCTGCCAGGTGCGCGGTGGCTTCTTCGCTCTTGAGCACCAACACATCGCCTTTCAGCGAATCCAATACCACCTCGGCCGTATTGCCAATCAAGGCCCCGGTGATACCCGTGCGCGCCACAGTGCCAATAACCGTGACCACCGCATCCAGTGCCTTCTCGAAATGTGGAATCAGCACATCGGCCGGCCCCTCTTCGACATGCAAGCGGTCTTCACTGATGTCGTACTCCGCCTGGAACGCACTGCACGCTTCCCGATAACGCTTGTCGATGGTTTCGCTCAGTTGGTACACGGGGTCCGACGCCGACAGCATGGGGGAGGGGTGGGCGCTGACGACATGCAAATGCCCTTTGGCCAGGCCGGCAATCGCATAGCCATGATCGATGATGTCCGCGTGCAGCCTGCGATGGTCGTCATCCTGGTTGCCGACATCCACCGCAGCGAGGATCACGCCACCCGTCCACGGCCGCTCGCTCTTGACCATCAACACCGCACAAGGGCAGAAGCGCAGCAATTTCCAATCGCTGGGCGTGAGCAATGCCTTTTTCAGGGGGTTGTCTGGCCGATGCTCCTTGATCACCAGTTCGCAACCTTCGGCCTCCTGCACCTTGATGATCGATTCATGCAACGTGTCATGCCAGGTCTGCTCGTGGGTGACGTTATCGTACCCATCATCGTGCAATTGGCTGGATAACAGGCTGAGCAAGGCACTGTGGTCATGTTTCTTGTCGCACATCAGCAGATGCAGGCGCGCACCTGTCACCCCTGCAATCAGCTTGGCCCGGGTGAGCGCACGGCTGTGTGCATGTTCGGGGTCGAGGACGACAAGGATGCTACGGACAGCTTGCATGGGCGTGAACTCCCTTCAAAGGTGGCGGCCAATGCCTGACTATAGTCGGCGTCCGCTGCGCCGCCGTTTGATGTACATCAAGCATAGTCACTGGAGATCCCTGGCGCCGCCGGTATAATCGCCGGTCCTGCCCGTCCTGTGTGGTTGCACCTCTATGTCCCTGATCCCCGAAATCGAAGCCTTCCTCGGTTGCCCAACGCCAGACGCCTGGATCGAAGCGGCGCTCGCCGACCAGGAGACGTTGCTGATCGACCACAAGAACTGTGAATTCAAGGCCGCGAGCACTGCTTTGAGCTTGATCGCCAAGTACAACACTCACCTGGACCTGATCAACATGATGTCGCGCCTGGCGCGCGAAGAGCTGGTGCACCATGAGCAGGTGCTACGCCTGATGAAGCGCCGCGGCGTGCAGCTGCGGCCAGTATCGGCAGGGCGCTACGCCTCGGGCCTGCGCCGCCTGGTACGCGCCCATGAGCCGGTGAAGTTGGTGGATACCCTGGTCGTGGGCGCTTTCATCGAGGCCCGTAGCTGCGAGCGTTTCGCCGCCTTGGTGCCGCACCTGGATGAAGAGCTGGGCACCTTCTATCACGGCTTGTTGAAGAGTGAGGCGCGCCACTACCAGGGTTACCTGAAGCTGGCCCATCACTATGGCGAGGAGGCGGACATCGCCCGGCGTGTCGAGCTGGTAAGGGAAGCGGAAGCCGAGCTGATCCAGTCGCCCGACCAGGAGCTCCGCTTCCACAGCGGTATTCCAATGGCGCAAGCCGCCTGATTCAGCTCAAGGGCGGCGACCCAGCAACAGGCCGATGACCAGGCCGAAGCCGGCGGAAATCGCCACGGTCTGCCACGGATGGCCGCCGATGTAGTCCTGGGTGGCGTCGACCACCGGTTGCGCCTTGGCACGCACCTGGCCAGCGGCTTCCCGGGCCTGGCGCAGTTTCAGGCTGACTTGCGCGCGCAAGGTATCGGCTTCTTCGCCGACTAGCGCGGCGCTGTCGTTCAGCAGCTTCTCCGACTCTTCGATCAGTGATTGCAGCTCGCTGAATACCTGATCCTTGATCTGGTCGCTGTCGGTCAGTGCGGCAGTTTTACGGGCCATGAACTCGTCCTCGTCGATGGGGGTGGATAAGCAATGGATGCCGGCGCGTGCGGAAAGTTGCGACGGTTTTCGATGATGCGCCGCCAAGGTGTAAGATAGCGGCCATTTTCAATGGCAGGTATTTCCATGAGTTTCAATCTGGCCAACAAGAGCTTCCAGGAACGGGCGCAGATCGAGGCAGAGAAAGCTCGGTTGTTCGAGCTGTGGCAGAACAACCTGGGCAAGGCCAAGGGTGAGGCTGCCCGGCTGATTGCTGAAAAACCCCGGCGCAAAGGCAAATGGGCCGAATGGGTGCGCGCCGAACTGGACGCCATGTCGCCTCCCGAGTACGCCAGCATGGTGCGCAGCGAGGTCAACAAGATGATGGCGGCCGCCAGCGGCAACCGCTGACACCTTCACCAGCCAAGGCTTGCGCCCTTGGGCAGGTCGAGCTTGCCCTGCTCGGTAAACCGCACGGTACCGAACAGGCCACCGGCGAGTTTGCCGCGCAGCACGTAGGGCATGCCCTGCAGCGTATCGAGCTGCCCCAGGCCATAAGCCTGGCGCAGGAACGAGAACGCCGTGATGCTGATCGGCACCACGACCACTTGCTCCCCATAGCGGCCGATATGCCCCTGCTGGTCGCTGACGCCCGCGGCCAGGGGCTGGCCGTTGACTTCCAGGTCCAGCGCGATGCCGTTGTAGTCGATCGCCTGTTCGTTGGGGTTTTGCACGCGCATCTTCACCGCCATGCGCATTTCCAGCTCCTGCCCCGCAAGCGGTTCGAAGCCGATCACGGTGATGTTGATCGGGTCACGGGCCTGGAACAGCGCACAGGCATTGAGCCCGCTCGCCATCAGCAAGACCAGCAAAAGGCGGGTGTAACGACGCAAACGCAGAGCCATGGGCGCGAACCTTGCCAGCAGAGTCAGGCCTGCAGTGTGGCAAATGCACGGTAGCGTTGAAAGTGTCGGGCATTATGAAAGATACTGTTTCTCATTAACGCCCGATAATTCCTCCTACTGGCAGTGCCTCCACCCAATGCTGACGTCTCCCGTGTCTGGTCTGCTGGCAAGTTTCCAGGAGCACTACGACGACCTCCTGCAGTTTCTGACCCGGCGCATGAGCGATCGCCAGCGCGCTGCCGACGTGGCGCAGGAGACCTACCTCAAGCTGGTGAAGATCGATGAGCAGGCGGTGCCGGTGTTGCACGCGCGCAGTTTCATCTTCCGCGTGGCGGGTAACCTTGCGATCGACGCCTTGCGCCGTGAGCAGCGCCTGGCCGCCAGCCACGAGGACAGCGATGGTGGCGCCGAGGTAGCCTGCCCGGCCCCGGCGCCGGAGGCGGCGCTGTTGGCCCGCGAACGCCTGAAGATTCTTGATGAAGGCTTGCTGCTGCTGCCCGAGAAGGCTCGCCAGGCCCTGCTGCTCAATCGCGTCGAGGGCCTGACCCAGGCGCAGATCGCACAACGACTGGGCGTCTCCGAGAGCATGGTGGCAAAATACATCGGCCAGGCCCTGCGCCATTGCCGCGACTGGCTCAAACATAACCATGACTGACACCTTGAGCATGCCTGTGCCACAGCCCATCAGCGATTTGTCCGACGATGCCCTCGACTGGCAGGTACTGCTGCATTCGGGCAATGCCAGCGCGGCCGACCAGGCGCGCTACCTGCGCTGGCGTGCACTGAGCCCGGCGCACGCCGAGGCGGCATGCGAAGCCGAGGCGCTGTGGCAGAGCCTCGGCCACACGCCGACGGCCCAAGCCTTCCAAGCGCCCCCCCTGCGCCGGCCCAAGCGGCACTGGGCGGCTGGCATCGCGGCGTCCCTGATGTTGCTGGTGGCCGGCTACGGCAGCTGGCAGCAGATACCGCTCTGGCTGGCGGACTATCACACCGCCATGGGCGAGCGGCAGCACATCACCTTGGCGGACGGCTCGCGGGTGGTGCTCAACAGCGCCAGTGCCCTGAATGTGGCCTTTACCGCGAGCGAGCGCAGGGTCACGTTGCGCGCCGGCGAGGCGCTGTTCGAGACCGCCGAGGATCCACGGCCCTTTGTGGTCGAGACCGCAGCGCAGCCCGTGCAAGGCAATGCCGCGACCTTCAGCGTGCGCCGCGACGGCCATGTGGTGCTGGCCAAAGGGGATGCCTGGGCCGGCTCGCAAAACCTGGCCGTATCGCCCGACGCCAGCGCGCAGACCGCCTGGCAACGCGGCAAGCTGATCTTCAACGGCAAGCCGCTCGGGCAGGTGCTGGCCGAACTCGAGCGTTACCAGCACGGGCGCATCGTGCTCTCCGACAGCAAGCTGGCGGCACTCGAAGTCAGTGGTGTGTTCGACCTGGGCGAACCCCAGGCACTGCTGCACACCCTCGAGCAACGCTACGGCCTCAAGGTCACTTATCTGCCATGGCTGGCAGTGGTGTACTGAAGCATTAAAAAATAATCGAAATATTTTTCATTTGGCACTGCAAGTTCGTACAAGCCAGATCGTCGTAGTGGGACTGATCAGCAACTCATTCTCATTTACGACTTGTCTGGAAGCTCATTCGTGCCTCTCATGCCCATGCCTTCGTACCGTCGCGGCGGTCGTTTCCATCACGCCTTGCTTTCCTGCAGCGCCCTGGCCGTCTTCGCTGGCCCCCTGCACGCGTGGGCTGCCACGCCAGCCGGGCAGGCCGCGATGGAAACTCGCCAGGTACAGCTGGACCTGCCCGCGCAATCCCTCGACCAGGCGCTGACCGCATTCGCCGACCAGGCCGGGCTGCACCTGCTGTACACCACCGCCGATGTCCAGGGCTTGACCAGCCCGGCCCTGCAAGGCAGCTACAGCGTCGAGCAGGCGCTGGCGCAATTGCTCGCCGGCAGTGACATGGCCTGGCAGTTCAGCGATGCCCGCACCGTCACCCTGAGCAAGGCCGCAGCCGCCCCCCAGGCAGTCAACCTCAAGCCCATCGAAGTAAGCGTCGCCTCGCGCACCAGCACCGCCATCAGTGAAATCCCGGGCACGGTGTGGGTGGTCGACCAGCAGCAGCTGCGCGAGCAGATCGACAGCGGGGTGAGCCTCAAGGAAGCCATCGGCAAGCTGGTTCCGGGCCTGGACCTGGCGCCGGAAGGGCGCACCAACTACGGCCAGAACATGCGCGGGCGCAACGTGCTGGTGATGATCGACGGGGTCAGCCAGAACAGCTCGCGCGGGCTTTCGCGCCAGTTCGACAGCATTTCGCCGTTCAACGTCGAGCGCGTCGAAGTGCTCTCCGGCGCCAGCGCCATTTATGGCGGCGGCGCCACCGGCGGCATCATCAACATCGTCACCAAGAAGGGCGAGCCGGGCCCGGCACGCTTCGAGACCCAGCTGGGCGCCAGCAGCGGCTTCAACAACAGCGATGACCTGGCCACCCGTTTTGCCCAGTCCATCAGCGGCGGCAACGAGCGGGTCAATGCCCGCCTGGGCATCTCCGGCGAGCAGAACGAAGCCTTCTACGACGGCGCGGGCGAGCAGATCTTCATCGACAACACCCAGACCGACCTGCAGTACAACCGCACCATCGACGTACTCGGCACGATTGGCCTGAAGCTCACCGACGAACAAAGCCTCGACTTGCTGGCCCAGTACTACGACTCCGGCAACCACGGCAGCACCGGCATCTACTTCCCCAACCTCAACTACAACGCGCCCTCCGACCTTGAAGACGCCGAACTGCGCAGCGGCTATTCGTCGGACCTTGAGCCGCGCACCCGGCGCCTGCTGCTCAACGCCAACTACCACCACACCGATGTGCTGGGCCAGGACTTCTATCTGCAGGCGTCCTATCGCAAGGAAGACGACAACTTCTACCCGTTCCCGTACTACAACCGCGCCACGCCAACCGGCTCGCGCGGGGTGTATTTCGCCGCCTCGCAGCAGAACTTCGAAGTCACCAGCCTCAAGGGCCTGTTCGCCAAGCAGTGGGACACGCTGAAGCTCACCTACGGCGTCGACCTGGACCGCGAGCGCTTCAATGCCGACCAGACCACCTTCGATGCCCAGACCTCATCCGAAAGCGGTGGCCTGGACCTGGACAAACAGAGCAAGGCCGCCCGCTACCCCAGCTACCGCGTGGACGGCGTCTCGGTGTATGGCCAGCTGGACTGGCATGCCACCGACAACCTCACCCTCTCCGGCGGCGCCCGGCGCCAGCAGATGGATGTGGACGTCAGCGACTTCAAAGGCGTGCCCGGTGGCAGCAACGACTACCAGGTCAGCCTGTACAACGTCGGTGCCATCTACGACTTCAAGAACGGCCACCAGGTGTGGACCAACTACGGCGAGGGCTTCGACCTGCCAGACCCGGCCAAGTACTACGGCAAGCCGGGGCTCAGCGTGGCCGACAACCCGCTGGCCGGCATCAAGAGCCGCCAGGTCGAGCTGGGCTGGCGCTACGCCGACCTGGACTGGGATGCCCAGGCAGCGCTGTACTACATCTGGTCGGACAAGATCATCAACGTCGATTCGCAGACGCTGACCATCAACGTCGAAGACCAGAAGAGCCGCGACTTCGGCTTCGAAGGCGCCTTGACCCGGCATTTCCAGAGCGGCTGGGAAGCGGGCGGCACGCTGCACCTGACCCGCTCCGAGGAAGAGGACGCCGACGGTGGCTGGATCAAGCGTGATGCGCGTTATGCCTCGCTGTCCAAGTCCACCGCGTTCGTTGGCTGGAAGGGTGAGGGGCGCAGTGCCAGGTTGCAGGCCAACCATGCCTTCAGCCTCAAGGATGATGCCGACCACGAGATCGACGGCTACACCACCTTCGACCTGCTGGGCAGCCAGGACACCGGCTTCGGGACCTTCAGCGCGGGCATCCAGAACCTTCTGGACAAGCAGTACAGCACCGTCTGGGGGCAGCGCGCGACGCTGTTCTACTCGCCCACCTACGGCCCGGCGTACCTGTATGACTACCAAGGGCGGGGGCGTACCTACACCCTGACCTGGAGCATGGCGTACTGATCTGCTGGCCCTATCGCCGGCAAGCCGGCTCCCACGGGTACAACACAAGGCTGAAAGGTGTGGCGGACCTGTGGGAGCCGGCTTGCCGGCGATAGGGCCGGCCCAGTCAAACCACCGCTCAACCAAACACCGCCAGCAAATCCTGCGCAAACGCCCGCTGCGCCTCCCCCGGCACCTGCCCCCGATGCCTGGCCAAGGTAAACGGCACCACGAAGTCCAACTCGGCATACAGCGCCCACAGCAACCCCTGTTCCTCCCACGCCTGGGCACAGTGGCACGGCAGGTACCCCACATGCCGCCCCGACAGAATGAACATCAGCACACTCTCGATCTGCTCGGCCACGGCCATGCTGCGCCGGCTCTGGAACGGCTCGCCACCCTTGAGAAAGCGGTAGGGGTGGCGCACCTGGTCAGCTTCCAGCAACTGCTCACGAGTTACCTGCGCCGCGCCGAACAGCGCATGCCCCTTGCCGCAGTACAAGCGTTGGCGCTCCTCGAACAACGGCTGGTAGTCGAACGCCGCCTGGTTGCCGGAAAAGTAGCTGATGGCGCAGTCCAGGCGCTGCTCCAGCAGCAAGCGCTCAAGCTCCGCAGGTGGCGCACTGATCAGCTCCAGCTGCACGGCCTCATCCCGTTCGCGAAAGCGTGAAATGGCCCGCGCCAGCCGCAGGTTGACGGCCGCATCCTGGTTTTCCGCCATGCCGACCCGCACCGTGCCAAGCAAGCGCCCAGCCACGCCATTGGCCTGCTGGCGAAAGCGCTCGATGTCCAGCAGCAAGCCGCGCGCCGCCTCCAGCAGCAGCTGGCCCTTTTCCGTCAGGCTGAAGCCACGCTTGCCGCGGCTGCACAGGCGATAGCCCAGGCGCGCCTCCAGTTGCGCCATGCGCTGGCTGATGGTGGGCTGGCTCAGCCCCGACACGCCTTGCGCGGCGCTGAAGCCGCCGGCCTCGACTACAGTGACGAACAGCCGCAACAGGTGCAGGTCAGGGTCGTGCAGTTGTCCGAGCATCACATTGCTCCTGGTGAATGTCAGCTTTGCAAAGTTGCCATTCTTGCAATGTAACCCGGCTGGCATGCTGGCGGCATCCACCCATTGCCCGAGGTGTCCGCCATGCGAAAGTCGCTGTGCCTGCTGTCCCTGTGCCTGGCCTTGCCGCTGCAGGCCGAAGAGAAGGTCGTCAACCTCTATAGCTGGGCCGATTACGTCGCCCCGGAAACGCTGCAGCGCTTCGAGCGCGAGACTGGCTACAAGGTGCGCTACGACACCTTCGACACCACCGAGGTGCTGGAAACCAAGCTGCTCACCGGCGGCAGTGGCTACGACGTGGTGGTGCCATCGTCCACCGTGCTGGCCCGGGCGCTCAAGGCCAACGCCCTGCAGCCGCTGGATGCCCAGGGCATGCCCGGCTATGCCAACCTCGACAAGGACCTGCTGGGCAAGCTCGCCGAGGCCGACCCGGGTAACCGCTATGCCGTGCCCTACACCTGGGGCACCCTGGGCCTGGGGGTGAATGTGGAGGCGGTGCGCCAGCGCCTGGGCGATGTGCCGTTGGACAGCCTCGACCTGCTGTTCAAACCCGAATACGCCAGCCGCCTGAAGGAATGCGGCATCGCCATGCCCGACTCGCCGCAGGAAGTGATCGGCGTGGCGCTCAATTACCTCGGCAAGGACCCGTACAGCCAGGACAAGGCCGACCTTGCCCAGGCGCAGAAGCTGTTGAGCCAGCTGCAGCCGTCGATCAGCTATGTCGCCAACGGCCGGCAGATCAACGACCTGGCCAACGGCAGCGTGTGCCTGGCGCTGACCTACAACGGCGATGCGGCCATGGCCGCCGACCAGGCGCGCCGCGCCGGCAAGCCGTTCGAGCTGATCTACCGGATTCCTCGCGAAGGCACGCTGGTCTGGCAGGACAACCTGGTCATCCCCAAGGACGCGCCACACCCGGAGGCGGCCCGCGCCTTCATCGCCTTCATGCTCAAGCCCGAATCGGTGGCCGCGCTGACCAATGCGCTGTTCTTCGCCAACGCCAACCAGGCCGCCACACCGCTGGTTGACGAGGCGGTGCGCAACGACCCGGACATCTACCCGCCGGCGGCGGTGCGCGAGCGCCTGTATGCCGACCGCAGCATGGCGCTGTCCGACCTGCGCCAGCGCAACCGGCTGTGGACCGCCTTCCGCACCCGCCAGTAACCCCCAGACCACCAAGGAGCCCGACCGTGGATCAAGCCCAGAACAATGACCAGGCCATGACCCGTGACAGCCTGTATGGCACCGCTGCGGAAAGTACCTACGCCGGTATTACCAGTTTCTCCCGCCGTCGCTACAGCCGCGACCTGCGCGGGGTGGATGTGGTGGTCAGCGGCGTGCCGTTCGACAACGCCACCAGCAACCGGCCGGGTGCACGCTTCGGGCCGCGGGCGATCCGTGCCGCGTCGGTGCAGCAGGCCTGGGCCCGGCACTGGCCGTGGGCGTTCGACCCGTTCGACCACCTGGCCGTCATCGACTATGGCGACTGCGCCTTCGACAGCGGCACGCCGCAGTCGGTGCCAGGCAGCATCGAGGCGCATGCCAGCCATATCCTCGAAGCCGGCTGCGCGATGCTCACCCTGGGCGGCGACCATTTCATCAGCTACCCGCTGCTCAAGGCCCATGCCCGGCGCCATGGCCCGTTGGCGTTGATCCACTTCGATGCGCACAGCGATACCTGGCCGGACGAGGAGGGCAAGCGCATCGACCATGGCACCATGTTCTGGCATGCCGCACGCGAAGGCCTGGTGGACCCGTCCTGCTCGGTGCAGATCGGCCTGCGCACCACCAATGACGACAGCCAGGGCTTCGCCATCCTCGACGCTCGGCAAGTGCATCGCCAAGGCACCGAGGCGATCATCGCGGCGATCCGCCAGCGGGTGGGCGAGCGCCCGGTGTACCTCACCTTCGACATCGACTGCCTGGACCCAGCCTACGCGCCCGGCACCGGTACGCCGGTGTGCGGCGGCCTGAGCACGGTGCAGGCGCTGGAAATACTCGGCGGCCTGCGCGGCATCAACCTGGTGGGCATGGACCTGGTGGAAGTCGCGCCGGCCTATGACCATGCCGACATCACCGCCCTGGCCGGTGCCACCTTGGCGATGGAGATGCTGTGCCTGTATGCGGCGCGGCACAAGGTCGACAGCGCCCGGTAACAACGGCTGCATGACCACCCTGGCAGGTTCATACTGAAACATCAGGAATCGCATTCACACTTTTGCCGCGAACCCATCGCGCCTTAGGCTATCCAACGCACGAGGCGCGCCTTTTTCGTACAGGAGGTGAGGATGAACCTTACATTGCCAGCCGTGGCCATCGGCCTGTTGCTGTGCCTGCCGGTGCAGGCTGCCCCGCTGCAGCCCCTGCAGCTCGCCGCCAGCAACAACAACCCGTACAACAGCCCGATCCAGCGTGCCAACCCCAACAGCCGCCAGGGCAGCATGCCCGCCACCCCGCCGGTGCGCGGGCCTTCGACCGTCCCCATCCAGCCCACACCCAGCCTCGACAACCGTGGCATCGGCAACGGCGACAACTTGCGCCGCCAACAGCAGGCTCCCAACCTGGAACCCACCCGGCCCCCGCGGGACAGCCAACGCGTGCCCTGAGCCCTCCACGAAAGGAATTGTGCATGAACAAAGCCCCCTGGCTGGCCACGCTGGCCGCCGCTACCTTGCTGCCCTTGTTGGCGCAGGCTGCATCCGAGCAGCAGTTCCCCAGTGAAGAGGGCACGCTCAGCGTCAGTACCGTCGCCGACGGCTTGCGCAACCCCTGGGCGTTGGCGTTTCTACCGGGCGGCAAGGACATGCTGGTCACCGAGCGCACCGGCAACCTGCGCCTGGTCAACGCCGAAGGCAAGGTCGGCGCGCCGATCAGCGGCGTGCCCAAGGTGTGGGCCGAGGGGCAGGGCGGCCTGCTCGACGTGGTGCTTTCGCCGCAGTTCGACAAGGACCGCACGGTCTACCTCTCCTATGCCGAGCAAGGCAGCGACGGCAAGGCCGGCACTGCAGTGGGCCGCGGCCAGTTGAGCGAAGACCGCGCACGGCTGGAGAACTTCACCGTGATTTTCCGCCAGCAGCCCAAGCTGTCGGTCGGCAACCACTTCGGTTCGCGGCTGGTGTTCGACCGTGACGGCTACCTGTTCATCGCCCTGGGCGAGAACAACCAGCGCCCGACCGCCCAGGACCTGGACAAGCTGCAAGGCAAGGTGGTGCGCATCCTGCCCGACGGTGAAGTGCCCAAGGACAACCCCTTCGTCGGCAATGCCAATGTGCGCCCGGAAATCTGGTCGTTTGGCCACCGTAACCAGCAGGGCGCCGCGCTCAACCCCTGGACCGGCAAGCTCTGGACCCATGAGCACGGCCCACGCGGGGGTGATGAGATCAACATCCCGCAGGCCGGCAAGAACTATGGCTGGCCGATCGCCACGCACGGTATCAACTACTCGTTGCTGCCGATTCCCGAGGCCAAGGGCAAGCATGTCGATGGCATGGTCGACCCGCACCATGTCTGGGAAAAATCGCCCGGCATCAGCGGCATGGCCTTCTATGACAGCCCTACCTTCAAGGCCTGGGACCACAACCTGTTCATCGGCGCGTTGGCGACCCAGGAGCTGATCCGCTTGCAGCTCGATGGCGACAAGATCGTCCATGAAGAGCGTTTGCTGGGCGATTTGAAGGCGCGCATCCGCGATGTGCGGGTAGGGCCGGATGGCTATCTGTATGTGCTGACCGACGCCAAGGATGGGCAGTTGCTCAAAGTCGGCCTCAACGCCGGCTGAACAGGTATGTGGCCTGCACCGGCCCCATCGCTGGCAAGCCAGCTCCCACAGGTACACCCTAGACCTCCAGCCCTGTGGTGTACCTGCGGTGTACATGTGGGAGCCGGCTTGCCGGCGATGGGGCCCGTGAACATAATGCCGCATGACGCACGATCCCAAATCGCTCTACCAGCAAGCCCTCACCGCCCAAGGCTACGCCCCGGACCCGGCGCAAGCCCAGGCCGTCGACGCGCTGCAGGCCTGCTTCGAAGCCCTGGAAAAAGGCCGCCCGACCCAGGGCCTCTACCTCTGGGGCCCGGTAGGCCGCGGCAAGACCTGGCTGATGGACCTGTTCCACCGCTGCCTGAACGTGCCAGCGCGGCGCCAGCACTTTCACCATTTCATGGCCTGGGTCCACCAGCGCCTGTTCCAGCTCAATGGCACCGCCGACCCGCTGCAGGCGCTGGCTCGCGAGCTGGCAGGGCAGATCCGCGTACTGTGCTTCGACGAACTGTTCGTCAGCGACATCGGTGATGCAATCATCCTCGGCCGCCTGTTCCAGGTGCTGTTCGATCAGGGCGTTCTGCTGGTGGCCACCTCCAACCAGCCGCCCGAGCAGCTGTACCGCGACGGCTTCAACCGCGAACGCTTCCTCCCGGCGATCCACGCCATCGAGCGGCACATGCAGGTATTGCCGGTGGCCGGCGAGCAGGACCACCGCCTGCATCCCGGCGCCGCCCGGCAACGTTACTGGGTGGCCGAAGCGGGCAGGCCGGGCCAGCTACAGGCGGTTTTCCAGCAGCTCAGCCCCCAGGGCCCTGGCAGCACCGAGCCGCTGTCGGTCGGCACACGCCAGGTTCAGGTCATCCGCCACAGCGCCGAGGCCATCTGGTGCCGGTTTGCCGACCTGTGCGAGCAGCCGCTGTCGGCCATGGAGTTCATGGCCCTGTGCGACCGCTTTGCGGCGATCCTGGTCGAGGGGGTGCCGGCCCTGGGCGGTGCCCAGCGCGAAGGGCGTATCGCCCGGGGCACCGAAGATGGCGCGGCGCGGGTGGCGGCGGGCGACCGTGAGCTGCCCGCCCTGTCGCCCAAGGATGACGCGGTGCGCCGGTTCATTGCCCTGGTCGACGAATGCTATGACCGCCGGGTGGCCTTGTACCTGGAGGCGCAGGTACCGCTGGATGCGCTCTACACCCAAGGGTACCTGGCGTTCCCGTTCCAAAGGACCCTGAGCCGGCTGCGGGAGATGCAGCTGCAACGCTTCGCCTGAAGCCCGGGGCGTTGCCAGCTCAGCGCGCCAGCCACTCCACCAGGGTGCGGTTGAAGCGCCGCGGCTCCTCGATCTGCGGCGCATGCCCCATGCCTTCGAAGGTCACCAGCTCGCCGTGGGGAATCAGTTTCGCCACCTGCGACCCAAGCACCGCGTACTTGCCCAGCTGCGCCTTGACCTGCGGCGGGGCGATGTCACTGCCGATGGCGGTGCTGTCTTGGTCGCCGATCATCAGCAGGGTCGGCATCTTCAAGTCCTTGAACTCGTAGTACACCGGCTGGGTGAAGATCATGTCGTAGATCAGCGCCGAGTTCCACGCCACCGCCTCATGCCCCGGCCCCTGGTTCAGCCCCACCAGCATCTGCACCCAGCGCTCGTACTCCGGCTTCCAGCGCCCGGCGTAGTAGGTCTTGCGCTCGTATTCGCGCACGCCCTCGGCATCGAGCTTGAGTTCGCGGGCATACCATTGATCGACGCTGCGGTAGGGCACGCCCAGGGCCTTCCAGTCTTCCAGGCCGATCGGGTTGACCATCGCCAGGCGCTCGACCTGCTGTGGGTACATCAGCGCGTAACGGGTGGCGAGCATGCCGCCGGTGGAATGGCCGAGGACGGCCACCTGGTCGATGCCCAGATGCTCGAGCAGGGCGTGGGTGTTGCTGGCCAGTTGCTGGAAGCTGTACTGGTAATGCGCCGGCTTGCTCGAGGTGCAGAAGCCCACCTGGTCCACCGCGACGACCCGGTAACCGGCCTGGCTCAAGGCATCGATGGTGGTTTCCCAGGTGGCGGCGCAGAAGTTCTTGCCGTGCATCAGCACCACGCTGCGGCCATTGGCCTGGCCCTTGGCAGGCACATCCATGTAGCCCATCTGCAGGGGCTGGCCCTGGGACTGGAAGTCGAAATGCTTGAGTGGGTGAGGGTAGCTGAAGCCTTCGAGCTGCTTGCCGTAGGTGGGCGTTTCGGCAGCGATGGCCGGGGCGCCGACAAGGCAGGCCAGGGCCAGGGCGGTTGCGCGCAGCATGGGGGCACTCCGTGTAGGACCATGTAGGAATTGGCGACTGTAGCAGTCAGTGGAGCACCTTAAACGTTAAAGGTGTCACCAAGTGTGAAACCAACCCAGGGTTACCAATGCCACGACGATGTAGCGCCCGGCCTTGGCCAGGGTCACCAGCAGCATGAAGCGCCAGAACGGCTCGCGCATGATCCCGGCGATCAGGGTCAGCGGGTCGCCGATCACCGGCATCCAGCTGAGCAGCAACGACCACTGCCCCCAGCGCTGGTAGCGCTGCTGGGCACGTTCCAGCTGGCGGGCGCTGAACGGGAACCAGCGCCGGTGGCGCAGGTGCTCGATGGCCCGGCCGAGCAGCCAGTTGACCACCGAGCCGAGCACATTGCCCAGTGTTGCGACCAGCAACAGGGTCAGCCAGGCATCGGGCTGGCGCAGCAGCAACCCCACCAGCACCGCCTCCGATTGCAGCGGCAGCAAGGTGGCAGCGCCGAAGGCGCTGAGGAACAGCGCCCCCAGGCTGAGCATCAGTAGTTGGCGACCACGGTGTCCTGGCCGTCCTGGGTCACGCCGATGACCTGGTAGGCATCCTTGTGGTCACCCATTTCCATGCCTGGCGAGCCCATGGGCATGCCGGGCACGGCCAGGCCCTTGAGGTCGGCGCGCTTGGCCAAGAGGCGCACCTGTTCGGCCGGCACGTGGCCTTCGACGAACTTGCCGTCGATCACCCCGGTGTGGCACGACGCCAGGCGTGGCGCCACGCCCAGGCGCTGCTTGACCGCGCTCATGTTCGGCTCGACATGGTCATTGACGGTGAAGCCGTTGTCGCGCAGGTGGCTGATCCAGGCCTTGCAGCAGCCACAGTTGGGGTCGCGGTAGACGTCGATGGTCTCGGCTGCCTGGGCCAGGCCGGTGATGGCCAGCAGGCCGAAGGTGATCAGGTGTTTACGCAGCATGGTCGAACGACTCCTTTAGAAACGCAGGCGCACCCCCGCCACCAGGCGGGTCTGGGCGAGGTCTTCGCCCTGTTCGCGGGCCTGGTCGGCGCGGTTGCCGTGCAGGCGGTTGAAGCTTACCCCGATATAGGGGGCGAAGCCGCGGGTGATTTCATAGCGCAGGCGCAGGCCGATTTCGCTGTCGGCCAGCCCTGCGCCTTGCTCGTGGGCTGCAGCGTTGCGCCCGTAAAGGTTGGCTTCAAGGGTTGGCTCGAGGATCCAGCGGTTGGTCAGCAGCATAGCGTAAGCGGCCTCCAGGCGCAGCGCGGTCTGTTGTCGCTCGCCGGCATAGGCCGTGGCTTCCAGCTCCAGGCCATACAGCGGTGTGCCCTGGATGCCGAACGCCGCCCAGGCCTGGCCACTGGCGGGCTTGAAATCCTGGCGCAGGCCGCCGACCAGCTCCCACCAGGGGCTGATGGCATGGCCCCACAGCGCCTGCAGTTCGGCCTTGTGGGTCTTGCCCTGCTCGCGCTCGCCCTCGCTGCGCAGCCACAGGCGGTCGACATCGCCGCCGATCCAGGCCATGGCGTTCCAGTTCAGCGCGCTGCTGCTCTCGAAGTGCTGGTACTCCAGCTGGTCGACGATCACTGCCCAGTTGATGGCGCGATCGTGCACCTGGTGGTTGGCCATGGGGGCGGCGCCGGCCATGGCCCGTTCGCTGTTGAGCAGCGCCAGCAAGGCCAGGCTGCCGATGATGTGCCTGTTGATCTCATGCATCGACGCGTACCTCGCGGAACATGCCCGTTTCCATGTGGTAAAGCAGGTGGCAGTGGTAGGCCCAGCGGCCCAGGGCGTCGGCACTGACCCGGTAGCTGCGCCGGCTCCCGGGCGGGATGTCGACGGTGTGCTTGCGCACCATGAAGCGCCCGTGCTCGTCCTCCAGGTCGCTCCACATGCCGTGCAGGTGGATGGGGTGGGTCATCATGGTGTCGTTGACCAGGGTGATGCGCACCCGCTCGCCGTAGGCCAGGCGCAGCGGCTCGGCGTCGCTGAACTTGATGCCGTCGAACGACCAGGCGAAGCGCTCCATGTGCCCGGTCAGGTGCAGCTCGATGTCCCGCGAGGGCTCGCGGCCATCCGGGTCGGGGTAGGGGCTGCGCAGGTCGGCGTAGGTCAGTACCCGCCGGCCATTGCCGCGCAGGCCGATGCCCGGGTCGTCGAGGTTGGCGCGCGGGGCCATGGTCTGCATGTCCACCAGCGGGTTGCCGGTTTCGCTGGCCGGGTGCTGCTGCATGGGCGCCATGGCGCTATGGTCCATGCCGGCCATGCTGGCGTGGTCCATGCCCGCCATGTTGCTGTGGTCCATCGCTGCCATGTTGCCGTGGCCCATGTCGGCCATGCTCAGCACCGGCCGTGGGTCGGGCTGCGGCACCTCGGCCTGCAGGCCGAGCGCACGGGCCAGGGTGCCGCGGGCATAGCCGCTGCGGTCCATGCTCTGGGCGAACAGGGTATAGGCGGGCAGGTCGCCGACGGTTACCAGCACATCGTAGGTTTCGGCCACGGCGATGCGCAGCTCGTCCACCTTCACCGGCGTCACGGCAAGGCCGTCGGCGGCGATCACCGTGAGCTGCAAGCCGGGGATGCGGAAATCGAAGTAGGTCATCGCCGATGCGTTGATCAGCCGCAGGCGCACGGTTTCGCCGGGTTGGAACAGGCAGGTGAAATTGCCGTCCGGTGGCTGGCCGTTGAGCAGGTAGGTGTAGGCTGCGGCGCTGATGTCGGCGAGGTCGGTGGGGCTCATGCGCATGCGTGCCCAGGCCAGGCGCTCGTCGACGGTGTCGCGCCAGCCGTTCTGGGCAACGTCGTCGATGAAGTCGCCCAGGGTGCGCTTGTGGTAGTTGAAGGCGTCGGACTGCGTTTTCAGCGTGGCCAGCAGCGCTTCGGGCGCTTGATCGGACCAGTCGCTGAACAGCAGCACATGGTCACGCTGGTAGCGATGCACCTCGGCTTCGCGCGGCTCGATGACGATCGCGCCATACACCCCGGCCTGCTCCTGCAGGCCGGAATGGCTGTGGTACCAGTAGGTGCCGCTCTGGCGCAGGGTAAAGCGGTACAGGTAGTCGCCGCCGGGGGCGATGCCGGCGAAGCTCAGCCCGGGCACGCCGTCCATCTCGCTGGGCAGGATGATGCCGTGCCAGTGGATCGAGGTGTCCTGCTCCAGCCGGTTGCGCACGCGCAAGGTCACGGTGTCGCCTTCGCGCCAGCGCAGCACGGGCCCGGGCAGGCTGGCGTTGACGGTCAGGGCCGTGCGCGGCTGGCCGGTGATGTTGACCGGGGTCTGGCCGATGTACAGCTCGAAGTGCTGGCCGGCCAGGGCGCGGCCATCGGCAGCATTGGCCAGTGGCCGCCACAGGCCCAGGCCCACGAGCGTGGCAGCGGCGCCCAGGCCTTTGACGAAGGTGCGGCGGGAAGGGGTGGGCAACATGTCGTGACCTCATGCAGAAGAGTCACGATCGTCGCCCGTGGCGCCTGTCAGCTGGCTGAGGCGGGGATTACAGCATTGTCAGGCAGCGCTGCCGGCTGCTCGTGGCCGAGGTCACGCATCAGCAGGCCGAACTCCAGCGGCACCTGCTCGGGGATCGGCAGGTACACCACATGGCCGTCGCCTGGCGCTACCTCGATGGCCTGCTGCTGGCGGTTGCACAGGCGGTGCAGGTCGAAGTGATAGTTGCCGCGCGGGGTCATCAGCTCCAGGTGGTCGCCCACGGCAAAGCGGTTCTTCACCTTGACCTCGGCCAGGCCGTCAATCCGGGCCCCGGTCAGTTCGCCGACGAACTGCTGGCGCTCGGACAGCGAGTTGCCGCGCAGGTAGTTCTGGTATTCGTCGTGCACATGGCGGCGCAGGAAACCTTCGGTATAGCCGCGCTGGGCCAGGGATTCGAGGTTGTCCATCAGGGCGATGTCGAACGGCCGCCCGGCCACGGCATCGTCGATCGCCTGGCGGTACGACTGCACGGCGCGGGCGCAGTAGAAGTGCGACTTGGTGCGGCCCTCGATCTTCAGCGAATGCACGCCCATGGCCGCCAGCCGCCCGACGTGCTGGATGGCGCGCAGGTCCTTGGCATTCATGATGTAGGTGCCGTGCTCGTCTTCGAAGGCGGGCAGTTCGGTACCGGGGCGGTTGCTTTCCTGCAGCAGGAACACCTGGTCGGTCGGTGCCCCCAGGCCCAGGGTCGGTTCGACCTGCTGCACGATGTCGCCGGTGGCGTTTTCGCTGGCCGGGGTTGCCTGGTACTTCCAGCGGCAGGCATTGGTGCAGCTGCCCTGGTTGGCATCGCGCTTGTTGAGGTAGCCCGACAGCAGGCAGCGCCCGGAGTAGGCCATGCACAGCGCGCCATGGACGAACACCTCCAGCTCCATGTTTGGCACCTGCTGGCGAATTTCCTCGATCTCCTCCAGCGACAGCTCGCGCGACAGGATTACCCGGCTCAACCCCAGGCCCTGCCAGAACTGCACGCTGGCCCAGTTGACCGTGTTGGCCTGCACCGACAGGTGCACCGGCATCTGCGGGAAGTGCTGGCGCACCAGCATGATCAGGCCAGGGTCCGACATGATCAGCGCATCCGGCGCCATCGCCACCACCGGTGCCAGGTCCTTGAGGAAGGTCTTGAGCTTGGCATTGTGCGGCGCGATGTTGACCACCACGTAGAAGCGCTTGCCCAGGGCATGCGCCTCGGCGATGCCCTGGGCCAGGTTGGCGTGGTCGAATTCGTTGTTGCGCACCCGCAGGCTGTAGCGCGGCTGGCCGGCGTAGACGGCGTCGGCGCCATAGGCGAAGGCGTAGCGCATGGTCTTGAGCGTGCCGGCGGGGGCCAGCAGTTCGGGCTTGGCGGTCGGGGTCATGGGCGCACCGGGGCAAAAGTCGCGGATCCTAGGGCGTTGGCGCAGGGGGCGTATTGATTTGAATCAAGGCGTCAGTGGCACTTTTCCAGTGATCGCCTGCACTAACTATTCAGGCCCCTGAAGGAAACGCCATGAACGCGACCGCGCTGCAGAACAAAGCCCTTGCCGTACTCCTGGCGTTGGTGACGCTTGCCTTCGTCTGGATTCTGCTGCCGTACTATGGCGCGATCTTCTGGGCGGTCATCCTCGGCATCCTGTTCGCCCCGTTGCAACGCAATTTGCTGCTGCGTTTCGGCCGGCGGCGCAACCTTGCCGCCGCCACCACCTTGCTGGTCTGCCTGGTGGTGGCGGTGCTGCCGGTCATCATCACCAGCGCGCTGCTGGTGCAGGAGGGCGCCAACCTGTACCAGCGCATCGAAAGCGGGCAACTGGACATTGCCGGTTTTGTCACGCGCGGCAAGCACATGCTGCCGGCGTTCGCCCAGCATGGCCTGGACAGCCTGGGCATGGGCAACCTCGACGGCCTGCAGAACAAGATCACCAAGTGGGCCACGCAAGGCAGCCAGGTGCTGGCCGGCCAGGCATACAGCTTCGGCCAGGGCACGTTCGACTTCCTGGTGAGCTTCGGCATCATGGTGTACCTGTTGTTCTTCTTTCTTCGCGAGGGCGCCGAGGTGGCGCGCCAGGTGCGCCTTGCCGTGCCGTTGCCCGAGCACCAGAAGCGCAGGCTGCAATTGAAGTTCAACCGGGTGGTGCGGGCCACGGTGAAAGGCAACGTGCTGGTGGCCATTACCCAGGGGGCGCTGGGCGGCTTCATCTTCTGGGTGCTGGACATCCCCAGCGCACTGGTCTGGGCGGTGATGATGGCGTTCTTGTCACTGCTGCCGGCGGTCGGCGCCGGGATCATCTGGGCGCCGGTGGCCGCTTACTTCCTGCTGACGGGCGCGATTTTGCAGGGGATCATCCTGACGGCCTTCGGCGTGCTGGTGATCGGCCTGGTGGACAACGTGCTGCGGCCGATCCTGGTGGGCAAGGACACGCGGATGCCGGACTACCTGATCCTGGTGTCCACCCTGGGCGGGCTGGCGGTGTTCGGGCTCAATGGCTTCGTGATCGGGCCGTTGATCGCGGCCCTGTTCTTGTCGAGCTGGGCGATCTTCGCCGCCACCAAGCCGCAGGTGCAGTTGCCTCAATAGGCGGCTGCTTCAGCGAAAGCTGTACGAAACCCCCACATACGCAGCAAACCCTTCCCCCGGCGTCGAGCGGGCGATGTCCTGCCCGGCATCGTTGTAGCCGGGCGTCACTGTCGCCGCGTAGCGCTCGTTGGTCAGGTTGCGCAGGTCCAGCCAGGTCTGCCAGTCCTGCTTGGGCGAGTTCCAGCCCAGGCGTGCGCCCAGCAGCGCGTAGGCGTCGGCGTGGTAGCTGTTGGCATAGTCGACCTGCACCTTGGACGCCATCTGCGTATTGACCCCGGCATAGAAACCGCTCGGCCAGTCGTAGCGCAGCTCGGCCTGGTAGTAGTGCATGGGGATGCCAGGCAGGCGGTTGTCGCCGAACTGGTCGTCGTCGCGGTAATGGAAGTCACTGAACGTGTAGGCCTGGCGCAGGCTCAACTTGCCGCTGCCGGCGCGCTCCCAGAGGGTGCTGTCCAGGCCCGCCTCGACGCCCTGGTGCACCGTGGCGCTGGCATTGAACTCCTTGGGCAGCACACCCGGCACGATCTCCACGGCCAGCAGTTCATGGCGAACCTGCGAGTAGTACCAGGCCAGGTCCCAGCGGCCCAGCGCCGAATCGCCGCGCGCGCCGAGCTCCAGGGTGGTGGCGGTCTGGTTCTGCATCTCGATCGGCTGGGTGCTGACCGGCGCACTCCAGATCAGCGCCCAAGGGTGCGGCGGCTCCACCGAGCGGCTGAGGTTGCCGTACACCTGCAGGGCCGGGCTGATGTCGTATCGCAGCCCCAGGCGCGGCGCGTAGTCCCAGTCATGCTGGCTGACCTTGCCGCCGCTGGCGGGGTAGGTCACGTCACTTTCGCGGCGGGTGTAGATCATCGCCAGGCCCGTGGTCAGCCACAGGTCGGGGATCAGCTCCAGGTCGTTGCCGACGTGCAGCACCGTGTCCGAGCCCTGGTAGCTGAAGTCGCGCACGCGGGCGCCGAAATTGTCGCCGCTGCTGCGGGCAAACTGCGAGGCGCCGCTGTTGGGCAGGTGCTTGGTGGTGCGCCAGCCGATCGTGGTCTTGCTCTGGTGGCCCAGCAGCGTGTCGCGGCGCAGGTAGTTCAGCGTGCCGCTGACGTCGGAGTAGGCGACCTTCAGGCGCATCGGGCCTTCGCGCAGATCCATCGGGTAGTCGTGATAGACCAGCCCGGCTTCCACCCGGGCGTCGTCTTCAAGGTAGAAGGTGGTCTTGTTGCCGACCCAAGTGCTGCCCGGTTGCGGGCGGCTGTCGTCGCGGGCCAGGTAGGCGGCGTTGGCGGCACGTGGGTCGTGCTTGATCTGCTGCTTGGTCAGGCGCCCGGCCAGGTCGTTTTCGGTTTCCCGGTAGCGCAGGTAGAAGCGTGTTTCCAGGTTGGGGTTGAAGCGGTAGCCGATATTGGCGGCGATGCCCTTGGCGCTGCCGCTGCTGTGGGCCTGGTAGCCATCGTATTCGGAGTCGGTCAGGGCCACGTAGTAGTCGAGGTTGCCCAGTACCTGGCCGGAGCTGACATGGCGGTGCTGGTAGCCGCGGCTGCCAGCCTCGTAGCGCACCTGCAGCGGCGCGGCATCGTAGCCGGTGTGGGTCACGTAGTTGATCGCCCCGCCCAGGGCCAAGGCGCCCTGGTCGAAGCCGTTGGCGCCGCGCAGCACCTCGGCGCGGCTCAGCCACAGCGGCTCGAACAATTCATAAGGTGTGCCGCCGGGGCCGGTCAGGGGCAGGCCGTCGAACATCGTGTACACGCCGGAGCCGTGGGCGCCGGGTGCGCGGTTGATGCCCGAGCCACGGATCGACAGCTTGATGCCATCGTTGCCCGCCGACTGGGCGAACACCCCGGGCTGGTAGGCCAGTACATCCTGGTTGCTGGCCACCCGGCCCTGCTCGACGTGCTGCATGTCCACCAGGTTGCTGGCGCCGGGTATCGCCTGGAGGCGCTCGCGGGCGTACTCCAGCTCGCTTTGCTCCTGGTCATTGATCAGCAGCTGGCCCAGTTCGACCGAGGGCGCTGCTGCGCCGGGCCCTGCAGAAAAAGCAGCCACAAGGCCGAGGCATGACGAAAGGGGCAAAACAGGACGCATCGTACAACTCCAGGCGAAGGGCAGACAGGCAACGGCGTTGTGACGAGCGAAATGACGTTCAGAGCACGCGCAATTTCAGCCTTTTGCAGCCGTGGTTCAAGACAAGTCTTGTAGGGCGAGGTGCTACAAAGCGTGCGAGTAGTGCCGGGCAGTGGCGCTTCGTAATGTGCATTGCAGGGCGGCAGCACGATTGGTTGTCGCAGTTGGCGATGGTTGAGGAGTTCGATGATGAAAAACAGTGAGCGATTGATTGCCGACAGCGCAATCGATGTGCCGGTCCGCCTCACGCCTCGAGAACAGCAGGTGCTGCTGTGGTGCGCCTATGGCAAGAGCTCGTGGGAGATCGGCCAGATCCTGCAGTGCAAGGAATCGACGGTCAATTTCCATGTGTCCAACATCCTGCGCAAATTCGCTGTCCCCACCCGCATCGCGGCGGTGATCAAGGCCATTCGCTACGGCATGTTGGCCGAAGCCTGAGGAGGCGTACATGGATATCCCGATTCAACGGCCGGCTGAAGGCGCAGGGGCCATGAACAAGGCACATTTTCCCGATTGCCATGATCCTTTCTGGCCACGCATCGAATTGCGTGCATTGCGTGAGCGATTGCGCCTTGGCGACGACGTCAGCGAGGCGCGCCTGGTATTGGCGGTGCGCTGCGCTGGCATCGCTGCCGCCCAGGAGTTCGCGCGCTGGCGGGCGGCACTGCGGGCCCGTGGTTACAAGCGCCTGGAAGACCTGGCCGGGCACACTCAAGGGCGTGCACTGTCGGTGTGTTACCGGTGTTTCATCGCCGCTGCTGTGTGGCGCACCTTGCATGGGGAGCGCTTTTTCCGGGCATTTTCCGAGGAGGTCGAACATGGCTGAGGACTACGAACTCAAGGATGCTGTCGGCGCAGTCGTCGAGTTGTTGACGTCGGAAGGCCGCGTGCTGCTGGGCGCGTTGCTCGGGGCCTTGCTGGTAAGTGCCGCGCGGGATCGCTTGAACATCGTTTCGCGCAAGCGCCTGTCAATACGCAAGCAGTTGATGCTGGTGTTTCTGACCCTGGGCGTCGGTTATCTGTTCGAGCCGTTGCTGCAGTCGCTGGCGCCCATGCTGTCGCGCGGCATGGCCGCCTTCGTCGCCGCAGTGGTAGTGATACCGATCACGCTCAAGGTGCTGGTCTGGCTCGATACGGTGGAAGTGCGCGAGCTGATCCAGCGCTGGCGCCGACGCGGTTAGCCTCAAGCCTGCCCCGGGGCGCGCTGGGCGAGCGCGTGCAGCTGTTGCTCGAGGCGCTGGATGCGATGCTTGTCTTCGATGTGCAGGAAGATGGCCTGCCGGTCCGCCGATGAAAGGCTGCGCAAGCGCTCGAGCACATCGTTCTCCCACCCGTCTTCGGTTTGGGCGGGCGAAGGGTTTTGCGTTTCTCCCATCAACAGCCAATCGAGTGTGCACTCATGTTTTCGGGCGATGGATACGCATAGTGAGTACGGAATACTGTCGCGGACCTTCCAGCTGCTCAGTGTCTGAGGGCTGACTTCCAGGGCCCGTGCTAGCTGAACATCGGTATCTGAACCGGTCAGAAGCTTTAGGCGTGCCAGTACTGAGGCGAGCGATTGGTTACTCATTACAAATATCCATGGCTGGTTTAAAGATATTCCTTAGGCTTAAAATACTCGTTATGAATACATCGGTTTCGTTTAAAGGAGAAATCCTGGCATGAGCAGTAGTGTAATGAAAAAAACCGTTATCGATTTGGCTGATAGCGCGGCAACTTGTCGATCAGCCTTACAGCTTTTTTGCCCAATAGCCATTAGCAGGTACGTGCCGTGAGTACTTACAAGCTGGTCTGTCCCCATTGCAATAGCCGAATGCGTATCCGTACCAGCGAAGGACGACATATTTTTTTACGGGTTGCCTACCTGCAATGCACCACTGAGGCATGCGGGTGGTCGGTGCGCGCGGAGTTTGAAATGACCCATGAACTGTCACCCAGTGGCATGCCCAACCCACAGGTGCATCTACCCTCCGCCAGTAGGGAGCAACGCCACACCGCATTGCAGCGGGAGGAGGATGCTGCCTCTGGGCAGCGTTCCCCAAAGCGCGCTGCCCAATCTGTTTCACGCAGATAAAAAAACACCCCGCAGAGCGGGGTGTTTTTTTTTTACATCCTGATCAACCGATCAGTTGCAGACCTGCCTGCTGGACCATCTCCAGCAGCGGTTGCGGGTAGACGCCCAGCACGAACGCCAGGATGGCGATGGCCAGCAGCATCACGCCACCGGTGCGCTGTTCCCACTTCAGTGGGGCGTCGTGGCGACGCAGGTTCGGCTCTACCAGGTACAGGGTGACCATCACGCGCAGGTAGTAGTACACGCCAATGGCACTGCCGATCACCAGGGCGCCGACCAGCCACCACAGCTGCGACTCGACGCCGGTGGCGATGATGTAGAACTTGCCGATGAAGCCTGCGGTCAGCGGGATGCCCGCCAGCGACAGCATCATCACGGTCAGCACCGCAGTCAGGTACGGGCGGCGCCAGAACAGGCCGCGGTACTCGTACAGCGCATCGGCATCACGGCCACCGTAAGGCGAAGACATCAGGGTGATGACACCGAATGCGCCCAGGCTTGTGATCACGTAGGTGACCAGGTACACGCCCATGGCTTCCAGGGCCAGGCCCTTGCTGGCGACCAGGGCGATCAGCAGGTAGCCGAAGTGGGCGATGGACGAGTAACCGAGCAGGCGCTTGAGGTTGCTCTGGGTCAGCGCCAGCAGGTTGCCGATCAGGATCGAGGCCACCGCGATGACTGCCAGTACGGTGCTCAGCACGCCGCTGCTGGCAGCAGGGGAGATCATGAACAGGCGCACGACCACGGCGAACACCGCAACCTTGCTGGCCGTGGCCAGGAACGCGGCGACCGGCGCCGGGGCGCCTTCGTACACGTCCGGGGTCCACAGGTGGAACGGTACCAGCGACAGCTTGAAGGCCAGGCCCACCAGCATCATGCCCAGGCCCAGTTGCGCCAGCAGGCTTGGCAGGCTGGTGGTGGCCAGCGCCTTGCCGATCTGGTCGAAGCTCAGGCTGCCGGCGTCGGCGTACAGCAGGGCCATGCCGAACAGCAGGAAGGCGGAGCCGGCAGCCGACAGCACCATGTACTTGATGCCCGCTTCCAGCGACCGCTTGTTGAAGAAGGCATACGCCACCAGGCCGTAGACCGGTACCGACAGCAGCTCAAGGCCGATGAACAGGCCGGCCAGGTGGTTGGCGCTGACCAGCACCAGGCCGCCCAGGGCCGACATCAGCAGCAGCAGGTACAGCTCTTCACGGTTGCCCGGGAAGCCCTTGGAGCCTTCGCCGAGGTAGGCGTGGGCGAGGGTGACGCAGGCCAGTGTGGCCACCAGGATGATCGCCATGTACAGGCAGGCGAACTTGTCGATGGTGATCAGCGGGGTGACCGCCAGCGGCGCGACTTTCAGCGCCGGCAGGATCGACAGCAGGGCCAGGTTCAGCCCCACGGTGGACAGCAGGAAGGTCTGCGAGTGGTTGCGCTTCCAGGCGATCGCCAGCATCACCACCACCGTGGTGATGGTGGTGATCAGCATCGGCGCCAATGCGATGAAGTGTTGAGTGGTGAATTCCATAGCGCTCTTACCGGGCCGAAGCGAGTTGAGTGAAAGCGGAACCGAGCCACTGCTGCACACCACTCATGGTGGCGGCAGAGGTGTCGAGGAACGGCTGCGGATACACGCCCAGCAGCACCAGCAGTACCGCCAGGCCCAGGACCATGATCATTTCGCGACCGTCCATGCCGGCCAGCACGGTGTCGGCCTTGGCCGGGCCGAAGTAGGCGCGGTGGATCATGATCAGCGAGTACACCGAACCGAATACCAGGCCGGTGGTGGCGATCACGGTGATCCACGGTACATGGGCGAAGCTGCCGATCAGGATCAGGAACTCGCCGACGAAGTTGCCGGTACCCGGCAGGCCCAGGGAGGCGGCGGCGAAGAACAGGCTGATGGCTGGCAGGTAGGCGATGCGGTGCCACAGGCCGCCCATCTGGCGCATGTCACGGGTGTGCAGGCGCTCGTACAGTTGGCCGGACAGGATGAACAGCGCGGCGGCCGACAGGCCGTGGGCGAGCATCTGGATCACCGCGCCTTGCAGGGCCTGCTGGCTACCGGAGTAGATGCCGATCAGCACGAAGCCCATGTGCGAGACGCTGGAGAAGGCGATCAGGCGCTTGATGTCGCTTTGCGCGAAGGCCAGGAAGGCACCGTAGAAGATACCGATCAGGCCCAGGGTCATGGCGATCGGCGCGAACTCGGCCGAGGCGTTCGGGAACAGCGGCAGGGCGAAGCGCAGCAGGCCGTAGGCCGCCGTCTTCAGCAGGATACCGGCCAGGTCCACGGAACCTGCGGTCGGTGCCTGGGCGTGAGCGTCAGGCAGCCAGGAGTGGAACGGCACCACCGGCAGCTTCACCGCGAAGGCGATGAAGAAGCCCAGCATCAGCACGTACTCGACACCGGCCGGCAGTTCGGCCTTGAGCAGGTCGCTGTAGTTGAAGGTGAGCACGCCGGTGGTGTTGTAGTTGACCAGCACCAGGCCAAGGATCGCCACCAGCATGATCAGGCCGCTGGCCTGGGTGAAGATGAAGAACTTGGTGGCGGCGTAGATCCGAGTCTTTTTGCCGTCTGCCGAGCTGTGACCCCAGAGCGCGATGAGGAAATACATCGGCACCAGCATCATTTCCCAGAAGAAGAAGAACAGGAACAGGTCCAGGGCCAGGAACACACCGACCACGCCGCCCAGGATCCACATCAGGTTGAGGTGGAAGAAGCCGACGTGACGCTGGATCTCTTTCCAGGAGCACAATACCGAGAGCACACCGAGCAGGCCGGTGAGCAGGATCATCAGCAGCGACAGGCCGTCCAGGGCCAGGTGGATGCTGATGCCGAAGCGCTTGATCCACTGGACCTTGTATTCCAGTGCCCAGGCAGGTTCGGCGCCCGGAGCGGGGGCCAGGGTGTAGTCGCCGGTGCCCCACAGCCACAGGCCGATACCGAGCAACAGGGACATGGTCAGCAGTGCGATCCAGCGCGGCAGGGTGGCGCCGAAGCGCTCACCCAGCCAGCACAGGAAGCCGCCGATGAAGGGGATCAGGATCAGCCAAGGCAAAATCATGACGGGTTGGTTTCCTTTGGCAAAGTCGCAAGATTCATTGTCATACCGCGGCCACTACCACGGCGCCGAGCACCAGCACGGCACCGACGGCGATCGAGGCGGTGTACCAGCGCAGCTGGCCAGTCTCGGTCTTGCTCATGGCGACGTGGCCGCCGCGAGCCATCCGAGGGATCAGGCCGATGCTGCGGTCAACCGGGTCCTTGCGCAGGATGTGGCTGATCAGCAGGTAAGGTTTGACGAAGAGCTTGTCGTAGATCCAGTCGAAGCCCCAGGCGGCGAACCACCAGGCCGACAGGACGCGGCCGATGCCGCTGTTGGCGATGGCCGAGACCAGGCGACGCTTGCCCAGGAACAGCATCGCGGCCAGCAGGATACCGGCAATGGCGATGGCGCCCGAGGTGATTTCCAGCGCGTGCTTGGCTTCACCACCGGCGTGGCCGGCGCTTTCAGGCAGCACGCCTGCCAGCGGCGGGGTGATCCAGGCGCCGACGAAGGTCGACAGCACGATCAGCACGCCCAGTGGCAGCCAGTGGCTGATGCCGTGGCCGGCGTGGGCTTCGGTCTTGGCTTCGCCGTGGAAGGCGATGAAGATCAGGCGGAAGGTGTACAGCGAGGTCATGAAGGCACCGACCAGGCCGGCGTACAGCAGGCCGCTGTTGCCGCTGGCGAAGGCTTCCCAGAGGATCTCGTCCTTGGAGTAGAAGCCCACGGTCACGATCGGCAGGGCCGCCAGGGCCGCGCCACCGACCACGAAGCTGGCGTAGGCCAGCGGCAGTTTCTTCCACAGGCCGCCCATCTTGAAGATGTTCTGCTCGTGGTGGCAGGCAACGATCACCGCACCCGAGGCAAGGAACAGCAGGGCCTTGAAGAAGGCGTGGGTCATCAGGTGGAAGATCGCCGCGTCCCAGGCGCCAACGCCCAGGGCCAGGAACATGTAGCCGATCTGGCTCATGGTCGAGTAGGCGAGGATACGCTTGATGTCGGTCTGCACCAGGGCGGCAAAGCCGGCCAGCACCAGCGTGACACCACCAACCACACCGACCAGGTGCAGGATGTCCGGCGCCAGCAGGAACAGGCCGTTGGTACGGGCGATCAGGTACACGCCCGCGGTCACCATGGTTGCCGCGTGGATCAGTGCCGAAACCGGGGTCGGGCCTGCCATCGCGTCGGCCAGCCAGGTCTGCAGCGGCAGCTGGGCCGATTTACCGACCGCGCCACCCAGCAGCATCAGGGTCGCCAGTACCATCCAGGTGTCACCCGCCTGGAACTTCTGCGGTGCCAGCACCAGCAGTTCCTGCACGTTCAGGGTACCCAGCTGGGCGAACAGGATGAACAGGCCAATGGCCATGAACACGTCGCCGATACGGGTGACGATGAAGGCCTTCAGTGCCGCGTTACCGTTGTTGCGGTTGCTGTAGTAGAAACCGATCAACAGGTACGAGCACAGGCCCACGCCTTCCCAGCCGAAGTAGATGAACAGCAGGTTATCGCCGAGGATCAGGAACAGCATGCTGGCGATGAACAGGTTGGTGTACGAGAAGAAGCGCGAGTAACCGGCTTCGCCACGCATGTACCAGGAGGCGAACAGGTGGATCAGGAAGCCGACACCGGTGACCACGCCGAGCATGGTGACCGACAGGCCGTCCAGGTACAGGGTGAAGTTCGGCGCGAAGCCGTCCACCGACATCCACTGCCACAGCAGCTGGCTGTACGCGCCGCCTTCAGGCGGGGCGACATTGAACTGCCAGATCACATAGGCGGCGGTGGCGGCCGACAGGCCCACCGAGCCGACGCCGATCAGCGCGGACAGGTTCTCCGAGAACCGCCCGCGCGAGAACGACAGCAGCAGGAAGCCGACGAGGGGGAAGACGAAAGTCAGGAAGAGAAGGTTCATCCGCGCATCTCACTGGCAGCATCGATGTCGAGAGTGTGGAAGCGGCGATACAGCTGCAGCAGGATGGCCAGGCCAATGCTGGCCTCGGCGGCTGCCAGGCTGATCACCAGAATGAACATCACCTGGCCGTCGGGCTGGACCCAACGGGCACCGGCGACGACGAACGCCAGGGCAGAGGCGTTCATCATGACTTCCAGGCTCATGAGCACGAAGAGGATGTTGCGGCGGACCATCAGGCCAACCAGACCTAAGCAGAACAGGATGCCGGCGACGGCGAGCCCGTGTTCGAGAGGGATAGCACCCATGATTTACTCCTTCGCCTCGTTGCGGCCCAGGTGGAAGGCAGTGACGGCCGCCGCGAGCAGCAGCATCGACGCCAGTTCGACCACCAGCAGGTACGGGCCGAACAGGCTGATGCCCACTTCTTTCGGGCCCACGGTGGTGCCGCTGATGCCGGCGCCGCTCGGGGCGACGAACAGCACGTACAGCAGCTCCAGCAGCAGCAGCGCGGCGAGGATCACCGGCCCTGCCCAGATACCGGGCTTGAGCCAGCCCCGTTCCTGGGCGACCGAAGCCGGCCCCAGGTTGAGCATCATCACCACGAACACGAACAGCACCATGATGGCGCCGGCGTAGGCGATCACTTCCAGGGCGCCGGCGAACGGCGCACCCAGGGCGAAGAAGATCATGGCCACGGAAATCAGCGAAATGATCAGGTAAAGCAAGGCGTGCACGGGGTTGGTGCCGGTAACCACCCGAAGGGTGGAGACCACGGCGATCCCGGATGCGAAGTAGAAAGCGAATTCCATCTTTCTGTCCTTATGGGAGCAAGCTCTTCACGTTGATCGGCTCGGCTTCGTTCTGTGCAGAGCCTTTCGGCTTGCCAGCGATCGCCATACCCGCAACACGGTAGAAGTTGTAGTCAGGGTTCTTGCCGGGGCCGGAGATCAGCAGATCTTCTTTCTCGTACACCAGGTCCTGACGCTTGAACTCGGCCATTTCAAAATCCGGAGTCAGCTGGATCGCGGTGGTCGGGCACGCTTCTTCACACAGGCCGCAGAAGATGCAGCGCGAGAAGTTGATGCGGAAGAACTCCGGGTACCAGCGGCCGTCCTCGGTCTCGGCCTTCTGCAGCGAGATGCAGCCGACCGGGCAGGCCACCGCGCAGAGGTTGCAGGCAACGCAACGCTCCTCGCCATCGGGGTCGCGGGTGAGGACGATGCGGCCGCGGTAGCGCGGCGGCAGGTACACGGGCTCTTCGGGGTATTGCAGGGTGTCGCGCTTGCGGAACCCGTGGGAGAACACCATTGCCAGGCTGCGCAGCTGGGTGCCGGTGCCCTTAACGATGTCGCCGATATACTTGAACATGGGTCAAATCCTCACTGGGCCGCGACGGCTGGCGTGTTGTAGAGCACGATCGCAGCGGTCACCAGCAAATTGATCAGGGTCAGCGGCAGGCAGAACTTCCAGCTGAAGTCCATCACCTGGTCATAGCGTGGGCGCGGGATCGAGGCGCGCAGCAGGATGAACAGCATGATGAAGAACGCGGTCTTCAGCGCGAACCACAGGAACGACAGTTGCGGCAGGATGCCGAACGGGCCGTGCCAGCCGCCGAAGAACAGAGTTACCAGCAGCGCCGAGATGAGGATGATGCCGATGTACTCGCCGACGAAGAACATGCCCCATTTCATGCCGGCATATTCGATGTGGTAGCCGTCGGCCAGTTCCTGTTCCGCTTCCGGCTGGTCGAACGGGTGACGGTGAGTCACGGCGACGCCAGCGATGAAGAAGGTGCAGAAGCCGAAGAACTGCGGAATGATGAACCACAGGTTCTGGGCCTGGTATTCAACGATGTCGCGCATGTTGAACGAACCCACCTGCACCACCACGCCCATCAGCGCCAGGCCCAGGAACACCTCGTACGACACGGTCTGTGCCGACGCGCGCAAGCTGCCCAGCAGGGCGTACTTGTTGTTCGACGACCAGCCGGCGAAGAGCACGGCATAGACCGACAGGCCGGCCATGGCGAAGAAGAACAGCAGGCCGATGTTCAGGTCGGCGACGCCCCAGGTCGGGGTGATCGGGATGACCACGAAGGCGATCAGCAGGGCGCTCATGGCCACCACTGGCGCCAGGGTGAAGATCACGCGGTCGACGAAGGGCGGGTTCCAGTCTTCCTTGAAGAACATCTTCAGCATGTCGGCAGCGATCTGGAACATGCCGAACGGGCCTACGCGGTTCGGGCCGTAACGGTCCTGCCACCAGCCCAGCAGGCGGCGCTCGACGAAGCTGAGCAGCGCGCCGCAGACCACCACCGCGAGCAGGACCACGATGGCCCGCAGCACGGTGAGGATCACATCGATCACTTCGGGGGTGAACCAGCTCATTGTGCTGCCTCCTGCAGACCTTCGACGGATGCACCGAAGATGGCAGGCGGAATGCCGGCCAGGCCTTTGGGCAACGCAACCAGGCCAGCGCCCAGTTCTTCATTGATACGCAGCGGCAGGCGCAGCGAAACGCCGGCGACGTTCAGGCTCAGCAGGGCACCCTCGTTGACGCCCAGGCGGTCGGCTTCGGACTTGGCCAGGGCCACGTAGGCAGCCGGGATGCGCTCTTGCACCGGGGCGGCGCGCGAGGAGCTTTCTTCGCTGCCGAACAGGTGGAAGAACGGTACCGCGGTCCAGGTGCCACGGGCCGGGTTGAAGGCGCCCGGGATGGCGTTGAACCAGTTCAGGCGGTCGCCCTGCGATTCGATCAGGCGCACGCCCGGGTCACCGGCGCGCAGGTGGCCACCGACTTCGTCCTGGAACTTGTTCCAGGCCTGCGGCGAGTTCCAGCCCGGCGACCAGGCGAACGGCACCTGCTGGCGCGGCTCGGCGGAGCCCGAGTAGCCTTCCATGGAGAAGGCGAACGCGGTGTCCTTGTCTTGCGGGGTGCGCGGCTCGTGCACGCTGATGTTGGCGCGCATGGCGGTACGGCCGGAGTAGCGCAGCGGCTCACGGGCAAGCTTCATGCCCTTGATGCGGAATGCGGCGCTTGGCGCTGCGTTGACGATGCCGGCCAGTTGCGGGGCGGCTTCGGCGCAGGCGCTGGTGACGTGGTCCAGCTGGGTCCAGTCGACCGGCTTGTTCAGCAGGGTGGCACGCAGGGCGTGCATCCAGCGCCAGCCTTCGTGGATCTGGATGCTGCTGTCCAGGTACTGCGGGTCGAACACCTGGAAGAAGCGCTGGGCACGGCCTTCCTGGCTGACCAGGGTACCGTCGCCTTCGGCGAAGGAGGCGGCCGGCAGCACCAGGTGGGCACGGTCCAGGGTGGCGGTCTTGGAGTGGTCGGCGACGATCACCACCTTGGCCGCGGCCAGGGCTGCGTCGACCTTGGCGGCCGGTACGCGGGCGTACAGGTCGTTTTCCAATACCACGATGGCGTCGGCCTTGCCGCTGATGACCGCGTCCAGCGCGGCATCGACGGACTCGCCGCCGAGCATCGCCATGCCCAGGCTGTTGGCCTCAGGCACGACCAGGCTCAGCGAGCCGTTCTTCTCGCGCAGCTTCAGGGCCTTGGCGATGTTGGCGGCCGCTTCGATCAGCGCCGGGTCGGCCAGCGAGGTGCCGGCAACGACCAGCGGGCGCTTGGCGGCAACCAGGGCATCGGCGATGCGCTGGGCCAGGGCTTGCGCTTCCTGGTCCAGGCCGGCGACTGCTGGGGCGCTCGGGTCGATGGCGTGGGCCACGGCGAAGCCGATGCGGGCCAGGTCGGCCGGGGAGGCGTGCACGCACTCTTCGGCGACGTCGTCGAGCTTGGTTTCAGCCAGGGAGGCGATGAACAGCGGGTACAGCGCGTGCTGGCCGATGTTCTTCACCGCGGCGTCGAGCCACGGCTGCACTTTCATCGATTCGGCCATGGCCTCGGCCTTGCCCTTGGTGGCCTGGCGCACGGCCAGGGCGACGCGGGCAGCGGTCTGGGTCAGGTCTTCGCCGAGCACGAACACGGCGTCGTGGTCTTCGATGTCGCGCAGGGTCGGCACCGGCAGCGGGCTGTCGTTCAGCACGTTCAGGGCCAGGCGCACGCGGGCCAGTTCGCCGGCTTCGATACCCGAGTAGAAGTACTCGGCACCGACCAGCTCACGCAGGCCGTAGTTGCTCTCGAGGCTGGCGCGTGGCGAGCCGATACCGACGATGGTGCGGCCGCGCAGCAGGTCGGCGGCCTTGTCCAGGGCGGCGTCCAGGCCCAGCTTGGTGCCATCGGCGAGGAACGGCTGGCGCGGGCGGTCGGTGCGGTTGACGTAGCCATAGCCGAAGCGGCCGCGGTCGCACAGGAAGTACTGGTTGACCGAGCCGTTGAAGCGGTTCTCGATGCGGCGCAGTTCGCCGTAGCGCTCGCCCGGGCTGATGTTGCAGCCGCTGGAGCAGCCGTGGCAGATGCTTGGGGCGAACTGCATGTCCCACTTGCGGTTGTAGCGCTCGGAGTGGGTCTTGTCGGTGAACACGCCGGTCGGGCAGACCTCGGTCAGGTTGCCGGAGAATTCGCTTTCCAGCACGCCGTCTTCAACGCGGCCGAAGTACACGTTGTCGTGGGCGCCGTAGACGCCCAGGTCGGTACCACCGGCATAGTCCTTGTAGTAGCGCACGCAGCGGTAGCAGGCGATGCAGCGGTTCATCTCGTGGGCGATGAACGGGCCGAGGTCCTGGTTCTGGTGGGTACGCTTGGTGAAACGGTAGCGGCGCTCGTTGTGGCCGGTCATTACCGTCATGTCCTGCAGGTGGCAGTGACCGCCTTCCTCGCACACCGGGCAGTCGTGCGGGTGGTTGGTCATCAGCCATTCGACGACGCTGGCGCGAAACGCCTTGGACTCGTCATCGTCGATGGAAATCCAGGTGCCGTCGGAGGCAGGGGTCATGCAGGACATGACGATACGACCACGGGTGTCGTTCTCGTCGGTGTACTGCTTGACCGCACATTGCCGGCAGGCGCCAACGCTACCGAGCGCCGGGTGCCAGCAGAAATAGGGGATGTCGAGGCCGAGCGACAGACACGCCTGTAACAGGTTGTCTGCACCGTTGACTTCGAGCGCTTTGCCGTCTACGTGGATAGTGGCCATTGTTCAAAGTTCTTCGTTGGCCCGCGTGAGCGGGCGTGGCTAATGGAAATCGGTGAGCCCGCGGCCCGCCACGAATCATTCGGGCCGGCCTGCGGGCTGGCGGGTGGCACGGACCACCCGCAGCTCATCTTGTTATGCGCCGACCACGATCGGCTTCGCCAGGTTCGGGCGCAGGGTGCCAGCGCTTTCAGGCGCCACACCGGCCTCGAACTCCGAGCGGAAGTATTTGATGGCACTGCCCAATGGCTCGACGGCACCCGGTGCGTGAGCACAGAAGGTGCGGCCTGGGCCGAGGAAGTTGACCAGACCCAGCAGGGTCTCGATGTCTTCGGCGCGGCCCTGGCCTTTCTCCAGCGCGCGCAGCATCTTCACGCTCCACGGCAGGCCGTCACGGCAGGGGGTGCACCAGCCGCACGATTCGCGGGCGAAGAACTCTTCCATGTTGCGCAGCAGCGAGACCATGTTGACGCTGTCGTCGACCGCCATGGCCAGGCCCGTACCCATGCGGGTGCCGACCTTGGCGATGCCACCGGCGTACATCTGCGCATCGAGGTGCTCGGGCAGCAGGAAGCCGGTACCGGCGCCGCCTGGCTGCCAGCACTTGAGCTTGAAGCCATCGCGCATGCCGCCGGCGTAGTCTTCGAACAGCTCGCGGGCGGTGACGCCGAACGGCAGTTCCCACAGGCCTGGGTTCTTCACCTTGCCGGAGAAGCCCATCAGCTTGGTACCGTGGTCTTCGCTACCTTCGCGGGCCAGCGACTTGTACCAGTCGTTGCCGTTGGCGACGATCGCCGGCACGTTGCACAGGGTCTCGACGTTGTTCACGCAAGTCGGCTTGCCCCACACGCCAACGGCGGCAGGGAAGGGCGGCTTGGAGCGCGGGTTGGCGCGGCGGCCTTCCAGCGAGTTGATCAGTGCGGTCTCTTCACCGCAGATGTAGCGCCCGGCACCGGTGTGCACGAACAGCTCGAAATCGAAACCGCTGCCCAGGATGTTCTTGCCCAAGAGGCCTGCGGCCTTGGCTTCATCGATGGCGCGGTTGAGGTTCTTCGCCGCGGTGGTGTATTCGCCACGCAGGAAGATGTAGCCACGGTAGGCCTTCAGGGCGCGGGCGCTGATCAGCATGCCCTCGACCAGCAGATGGGGCTGTTGCTCCATCAGCATGCGGTCCTTCCAGGTGTTCGGCTCCATTTCGTCCGCGTTGCACAGCAGGTAGCGGATGTTCATGGATTCGTCTTTGGGCATCAGGCCCCACTTCACGCCAGTGGGGAAGCCTGCGCCACCACGGCCCTTGAGGCCGGAGTCCTTGACGCTCTGCACGATGTCGTCGGCGGACATCTCGGCCAGTGCCTTGCGGGCAGCGGCGTAGCCGTTCTTGGACTCGTACTCGGCCAGCCAGACCGGCTCGCCGTCGTCACGCAGGCGCCAGGTCAGCGGGTGGGTTTCGGCGGTGCGCGCGATGCGGTTGGCCGGGCCGAAGGAAGTGATGGTCATACGTAACCCTCCAGCAGCTTGGAGACGCCAGCAGGCTGCACGTCGCCAAAGGTGTCGTCGTCGATCATCAGCGCCGGGGCCTTGTCGCAGTTGCCCAGGCAGCACACCGGCAGCAGGGTGAAGCGGCCGTCCGGGGTGGTCTGGCCCAGGCCGATGCCCAGTTCGCTCTGGATCTGGCTGACCACCGACTCGTGGCCGCCGATGTAGCAGACCATGCTGTCGCACACGCGGATGATGTGGCGGCCGACCGGCTGGCGGAAGATCTGGCTGTAGAAGGTGGCGACACCCTCGACGTCGCTGGCCGGGATGCCCAGCACTTCGCCGATGGCGTAGATGGCGCCGTCCGGCACCCAGCCACGTTCCTTCTGGACGATCTTCAGGGCTTCGATGGACGCCGCGCGCGGGTCCTCGTAGTGGTGCATCTCGTGCTCGATGGCCGAGCGCTCGGTTTCGCTCAGGGCGAAACGGTCAGTCTGGATAAGCGTGCTGTTCATGCTTAGCGGTCCACGTCAGCCATAACGAAGTCGATACTGCCCAGGTACGCAATGAGGTCGGCGACCATGCTGCCTTTGATCACCGAAGGGATCTGCTGCAGGTGCGGGTAGCTCGGGGTACGGATCCGGGTGCGGTAGCTCATGGTGCCGCCATCGCTCGTCAGGTAGTAGCTGTTGATGCCCTTGGTCGCTTCGATCATCTGGAACGACTCGTTGGCCGGCATGACCGGGCCCCACGAGACTTGCAGGAAGTGCGTGATCAAGGTTTCGATGTGCTGCAGGGTGCGCTCTTTGGGCGGCGGCGTGGTCAGCGGGTGGTCCGCCTTGTACGGGCCTTCCGGCATGTTGCGCAGGCACTGGTCGATGATGCGGATACTCTGGCGCATCTCCTCGACGCGGACCATGCAACGATCGTAGGCATCGCCGTTGTGGGCCAGCGGCACTTCGAACTCGAAGTTCTCGTAGCCGGAGTACGGGCGGGCCTTGCGCAGGTCGAAGTCGCAACCGGTGGAACGCAGGCCGGCACCGGTGGTGCCCCACTCCAGGGCTTCCTTGGTGTTGTACGCGGCAACCCCGATGGTACGGCCCTTGAGGATGCTGTTCTGCAGGGCAGCCTTGGTGTATTCGTCGAGGCGCTTGGGCAGCCATTCGACGAAGTCCTTGACCAGCTTGTCCCAGCCGCGCGGCAGGTCGTGGGCGACGCCACCGATGCGGTACCAGGCCGGGTGCAGGCGGAAACCGGTGATCGCCTCGATCACGGTGTAGGCGCGCTGGCGGTCGGTGAAGGTGAAGAACACCGGGGTCATGGCGCCGACGTCCTGGATGTAGGTACCCAGGAACAGCAGGTGGCTGGTGATGCGGAAGAACTCGGCCAGCATGATGCGGATCACGTCGACCTTCTGCGGCACCTTGATGCCCGCCAGCTTCTCGACGGCGAGCACGTACGGCAGGTTGTTCATCACCCCGCCGAGGTAGTCGATGCGGTCGGTGTAGGGGATGAAGCTGTGCCAGGACTGGCGCTCGGCCATCTTCTCGGCGCCACGGTGGTGGTAGCCGATGTCCGGGACGCAGTCGACGATCTCTTCGCCGTCCAGCTGCAGGACGATACGGAACGCGCCGTGGGCCGAAGGGTGGTTGGGGCCGAGGTTGAGGAACATGTAGTCCTCGTTGGCGCCCTGGCGCTTCATGCCCCAGGCTTCGGGGTTGAAGCGTGCCGATTCCTCTTCAAGCTGCTGCTTGGCCAGGGTCAGGCTGTAGGGATCGAACTCGGTGGCGCGGGCCGGGTAGTCCTTGCGCAGCGGGTGACCTTCCCAGGTCGGCGGCATCATGATGCGGCTCAGGTGCGGGTGGCCGGCAAAGTCGATGCCGAACATGTCCCAGACTTCGCGCTCGTACCAGTTGGCGTTGGGCCAGATACCGGTCACGGTGGGCAGGTTCAGGTCGCCTTCGCTGAGCGACACCTTGATCATCACGTCGCTGTTACGTTCGATCGACAGCAGGTGGTAGAACACGCTGAAGTCGGCGGCCGGCAGGCCACGGCGCTGGGTGCGCAGGCGCTCGTCGACGCCGTGCAGGTCGTACAGCATGCTGTAGGGCTTGGCGACACCGCGCAGGAAGCTGAGCACCTCTTTGAGCTGGGCGCGCTTGACCCACAGCACGGGCATGCCGGTGCGGGTTTCCTGGGCGACGAATGCTTCGGCGCCAAAACGGTTGTTCAGTTCGACGACCACATCCTGGTCGTCAGCCTTGTAGGGCGGAATGAAAATAGCGTTGTCCGCTGTCATGGTCTCGGTCGCTTTGGGTCAACGTTAAGAATGAAGCCAGGCCGCCGGCTCCCAATAGGAGCGGGCGGCAGGTCGCTGGATCAGACTTCGTCGGGGCTGCGCAGGTTGGTTACGGCGATGCGCTGCTCACGACGCAGGTCTTTCTGGGCTGGCATCTCGGCACGGTAAATGCCTTGATCACCAACAACCCAGGAAAGCGGGCGTCGTTCTTGGCCGATCGACTCCTGCAGCAGCATCAAGCCTTGCAGGAAAGCCTCAGGGCGCGGCGGGCAGCCGGGCACATAGACGTCCACGGGGAGGAACTTGTCGACCCCCTGAACGACCGAGTAGATGTCGTACATGCCGCCGGAGTTGGCGCACGAACCCATGGAGATGACCCACTTGGGCTCGAGCATCTGCTCGTACAGGCGCTGGATGATCGGCGCCATCTTCACGAAGCAGGTACCGGCGATGACCATGAAGTCGGCCTGACGCGGCGATGCCCGGATGACTTCGGCGCCGAAGCGGGCGATGTCGTGGGGCGCTGTGAAGGCCGTGGTCATTTCCACGTAGCAGCAGGACAGGCCGAAGTTGTACGGCCAGAGGGAGTTCTTGCGACCCCAGTTGACCGCGCCACGCAGCACATCTTCAAGTTTGCCCATGAAGATGTTCTTGTGGACCTGGTCCTCTAGCAGTTGATCGGTGACGGTTTCCCGTTCACCGACCGGGTACTGCTCGTTGGGCGCATCCGGATCGATTCTGGTGAGATTGTATTGCATGCCAAAGCCTCATTGTTTCAGCTTCGCTTGCCGCTTGCGACGACCTTCGGGAGCCCAATCAAGTGCCCCGACGCGCCATAGGTAGACAAGACCTGCCAACAGAATTGCTATGAAAACGAGTGCTTCGACGAATCCGGTCCAGCCGCTTTCGCGGACGGACACAGACCATGCAAAGAGAAAGAGGGCTTCGATATCGAAGATCACGAACAGCATCGCGACCAGATAGAATTTGGCGGACAGGCGCAGGCGAGCGCTGCCGACGGGCAGCATGCCGGATTCGAAGGGTTCGTTCTTGGCGCGGCCCCAGGCCTTGCTACCGAGCAGGCTGGACAGGCCGAGCATGAAGGCACACAGGCCGACGACACCCAAAAGGAAGATGGCAAAGCCCCAGTTGTGGGCGATGAGTCCTGCCGAATCGGACATGCTAGAGATCCTTATACAGAGACCCAGCTCTGCAGTCTGAAATAAGTAGAGCGGCGACGTGGTGTCGCAGGTGCAGTGACCAAATGTCGCAGCTGAATCAATCGCGCTGATTTTATGGGTAAACCCGGTGCAAGTAAAATTTCTGTCGCAAATTTATTCGTAGCATTAAGAATAAAAATCCCTCCTAACTGGCTGAAAGCCTTGAAATTCGGGCATTGCGCACGGTTTTGTTAATTATGTTTCTTGCCCGGTGTAACGAAGCGCTAACTTGGTAATGATAATTAATATCGTTTAACCTGATCCTTGAAACTATACCTGTCCTGAGTCTTGCAAGTTCATATGCCGTCAGCCCCCTACTTGCAAATGCGAAAGACTCTTGTTCTAGCAGTTTCCGACACCGCCCGCACCGCTCTGGGTCAATACTTTGCCGGATAAGCCGTGCTGGGCTGACGAAGCAATCGCCCATTGGCCCAGCCAGTAGGCGAGGATGATCAGGTAGGGCGCGGCAGCGAACGGGCTGACGAAGCGGTCGATGCCGATCAGGCTGTCGGAGAACACGAACAGGCAGGCGCCCAGCGCGGCGACGCCACCACAGGCCAGGGCACGCCAGAGCATGGCGCTGATGGCCAGTGCGTACAGCGCCACCGGGATCAACAGCGGGCCGAGGCCGTGGCTGGCCAGCACGCCGAGCAGGGTGATGCCGGTGATGGCGCTCAATATCAGTGCCGGCAGTGCCGGGCGCAAGGTCTTGCTGCAATACGCCCGCAGGTAGGCCAGGTGTGCACAGAGGAAGGCGGCCAGGCCAAACACGAACAGGTCGCCAGGCACGGCCAGCAGAATGTCGCCGAGCACCGAGAAGCCCAGGCCCAGGGTGATCCAGCGCCGATAGGCGGTGGCGGGCGCGCCGAGCATCCAGGCGATCAGGGCCAGTACCGGAATGGGCTTGGCCAAGAGGCCGAGCAGGGCGTTGCCGGTGGCCAGTGCATATATATAGAGGGCGGCGGCTGCGGCAGCGATGATGAGCAAGTGGCTTGGGCGGGGCATGGGCGGACCTTGCTGCTGGGCTGCCACAAGCATAGTCCGGATCCTGGGTTCTGCTCTGGCCCTATCGCCGGCAAGCCGGCTCCCACAGGACTCTCCAATACCTGCGCGTTCGGCGATAGGGCCAGTGCAGCAAAAAAGAAGGCCCGGGATCCTTTCGAATCCCGGGCCTCTTTCAGCAAGCCACTGCTATCAGTGGAACTGCTCTTCCTCGGTCGAACCGGTCAGTGCAGTCACCGACGAAGCGCCACCCTGGATCACGGTGGTCATGTCGTCGAAGTAGCCGGTACCGACTTCCTGCTGGTGAGCCACGAAGGTGTAGCCCTTGCTGGCGTCGGCGAACTCTTGTTCCTGCAGCTTCACGTAGGCGGTCATGTCGTTGCGGGCGTAGTCGTGCGCCAGGTTGAACATGCCGTGCCACATGTTGTGGATGCCGGCCAGGGTGATGAACTGGTGCTTGTAGCCCATGGCCGACAGTTCGCGCTGGAACTTGGCGATGGTGGCGTCGTCCAGGTTCTTCTTCCAGTTGAACGAAGGCGAGCAGTTGTACGACAGGATCTGGTCCGGGTACTCCTTCTTGATCGCTTCGGCGAAGCGACGGGCTTCGTCCAGGTCCGGCTTGGCGGTTTCGCACCAGATCAGGTCGGCATACGGGGCGTAGGCCAGGCCGCGAGCGATGGCCTGGTCGAGGCCGGCACGCACCTTGTAGAAGCCTTCACGGGTACGCTCGCCAATCACGAACGGCTGGTCATAAGGGTCGCAGTCGCTGGTCAGCAGGTCGGCGGCGTTGGCGTCGGTACGGGCCAGGATGATGGTCGGCACACCCGAAACGTCAGCGGCCAGGCGCGCTGCAACCAGCTTCTGTACGGCTTCCTGGGTCGGTACCAGGACCTTGCCGCCCATGTGGCCGCATTTTTTCACCGAGGCCAGCTGGTCTTCGAAGTGCACGCCGGCGGCGCCTGCTTCGATCATGTTCTTCATCAGCTCGTAGGCGTTCAGCACGCCGCCGAAGCCGGCTTCGGCGTCAGCCACGATCGGTGCGAAGTAGTCGATGTAGCCTTCATCGCCCGGGTTCTTGCCTGCTTTCCACTGGATCTGGTCGGCGCGGCGGAACGAGTTGTTGATGCGCTTGACCACGGTCGGTACCGAATCGACCGGGTACAGCGACTGGTCAGGGTACATCGACTCGGCCGAGTTGTTGTCGGCGGCAACCTGCCAGCCGGACAGGTAGATGGCCTGGATGCCGGCCTTGACCTGCTGCACTGCCTGGCCGCCGGTCAGGGCGCCCATGCAGTTGACGAAATCTTTTTCTGGGCGGAAGGACGGGTGGGCACCTTGGGTGACCAGCTTCCACAGTTTTTCTGCGCCCTGGCGGGCCAGGGTGTGCTCCGGCTGCAGGGAGCCACGCAGGCGAACGACATCAGCGGCGGTGTAGGTACGGGTCACGCCTTTCCAGCGCGGGTTTTCGGCCCAGTCTTTCTCGAGGGCTGCAATTTGCTGTTCGCGTGTCAGTGCCATGGAAATAAACCTCGTCGCATCGATCTTGGGGTAATTGTGCTGATGCTCACGAAGCGAATCAGGGGGTGTGGCGGCTGTCCTGTCCGGGGGAGTGCGGCGGCGAACGCGAAGGCTCGAAGGGGGAAGGAGGTGCAGGCTGGGCGAAGGTGTGCGCCTGCAGGTCGGCTCGTGGTTGCCTTGCTGCGGTGCTACGCGATTGCCAGTACTGCGGTGATGCGCTTCCGTCCCTCGGGACAACTTCTTCGTTGCAGTCGCAATCCCGTCGAACCGCCTTGTGGGCCGTATAGACACGAGGTGCCTCCCGGGGTGCTGGGAGTACGCCTCGAAGGCCCTTGCCAGGGCCCCTGATTAGCGGGAGCGAGGCCATCATGCCCTTGGGAAAAAGTACCTGTCAAATGTTTTGTAGTGCTTTTTTTCACTTACTACATTTTCGCTCGGATGCGACTTGCCGGTCAGTTTCAAGGCCTTGGGTCGAGGCCTTGATTTGCCTGGGATCAGTCGAGAAGGTCGACTTTGACACGCAAAGTCATGTTTTCACCGCGCTGGGTGCTGTATGTGCGGCTTGACAGGTTGCGGTCCGCTTGGGACTGCTGGTTGTAGCCTGCCAGGGTGATCCATTCGCCGAGCTTGCCAGTGAGGGTCGTGTCGGTGCTCTGCACTTTCACTACATAGGCACGTTCCTGGCTGATTCGGTCATTATTGCTGCTTATTTGCAGACGAACCGTATCGCCGCTCACACTTGGCGTGACGTAGAAACCCTGGGTCACATTGCGGTATTCGGTGTCGCTCTGGATACGCCCATAGCCGTCGGTGCTGGTGCTGGTGATCGGGATGCTCTGGCCCACCTGGATCAGCGCCGGCTGGCCTTCGCTGGCCTGCACCTGCTGCAGCCCGCCTTCGCGGTTGCTGGTGCCGTAGCGGATCACGCGGCCATTGCCACGCGCGTCCTGGAAGTTGCTGTCGTTGTTGTCGACGCTGATCAACAGGCGCTTGGGTGCGGTGTCCAGCTGCTGCAGCAGGGTGCGCAAATCGTCGATGCGCTCGGGGCTGGCGTTGACGATCAGCTTGTTCTCGAAGGCGCTGACGCTGCCGTCCTTGCCGATGAAGGACTGGGCGGCGGGCAGCAGTTCGGCGCTGCTGCGGTGCTGCAGCGGCAGCACTTCGGTGGCTGCCTGGGCCGCCAGGCTAGTGGCCAGCAGCAGGGAAGCGAAAAGGTGGCGTAGCGGCATGTCCATGGTCTCCGCGGGTGGAATCAACATGATGGCAAATTTGCCGGCTTCTTGCCGTGTCTGGATCACAACTGCGGCGCCGATGATGAAACCTTTTTCAGCTTCACCCTGTGCGCCCTTGGTCGCGCTACGCTTGGGTTTCCAACCCACGCAAGTGAACCCACCCATGCCAGACCGACGAAGTCTCACACTGCGATCCGAGGTGCCCGCGCGTACTGGCTAGCCGGTGCTGCGTCCGTGCTTCGCATTGCCTCCCACGGCAGGAGCACAGACCATGACCGTCAAAGACCGCAACACCCGTTCGGGCCCGTTGGCCCGCGAAGCCGCCGATGGCTTGGCCGCTACCCTGGAACACCTCGGCGCCAACCCGCACGGCCTGAGCGAGGCCGAAGCCGCCAGCCGGCTGCTGCGCGATGGCGCCAACGAAGTGCTGCATGGCGCCCCGCAAACGCCCTTCAGGCAATTGCTCGGGGCGCTGCACAACCCCTTCATCTATGTGCTGCTGACCCTTGCCGCGCTCAGCTTCGTCACCGACTACTGGCTGCCGATCCGCGCCGGCAACCCGAACGATGCCGACTTGACCAAGGTGCTGATCATCCTGGTCATGGTCAGCCTCAGCAGCCTGCTGCGTTTTTACCAGGAATACCGTTCGAGCCAGGCGGCCGAAGCCCTCAAGGCCATGGTGCGGACCACCGCCACGGTGTCGCGCAGCCAGGAGCAGGGGCAGGTGCCGCGCCTGCGCGAGGTGCCGATGGCCGAGCTTGTGGTCGGCGACATCGTGCAGCTGCACGCGGGCGACATGATCCCCGCCGATGTGCGCCTGATCGAATCGCGTGACCTGTTCATCAGCCAGGCCGTGCTCACCGGCGAAGCGCTGCCCGTGGAAAAGTACGACACCCTCGGGCACGTGGTGCAGAAGTCGGTCAGCGACAGCGCCGGCGGTGAAGGGCACCTGCTGGAAACCGCCAACGTTTGCTTCATGGGCACCAGCGTGGTCAGCGGGCATGCCCGTGCGGTGGTACTGGCCACGGGCCGGCGGACCTATTTCGGCACCCTGGCCAAGGCCATCGCCGGTTCGCGCAGCCAGACCGCCTTCGACCGTGGGGTGAACAGCGTCAGCCGGCTGTTGATCCGTTTCATGCTGGTGATGGTGCCGGTGGTGTTCCTGCTCAACGGCCTGGTCAAGCACGACTGGAGCGATGCCTTTCTGTTCGCCCTGGCGGTGGCGGTGGGGCTGACCCCGGAAATGCTGCCGATGATCGTCAGCGCCAACCTGGCCAAGGGCGCAGTGGCCATGGCCCGGCGGCGGGTGGTGGTGAAACGCCTGAACGCCATCCAGAACTTCGGCTCGATGGACGTGCTGTGCACCGACAAGACCGGCACCCTGACCCAGGACCGCATCACCCTCGAGCAGTGCCTGGCGCCCAGCGGCATGCCCGACCCGCAGCTGCTGGAGCTGGCCTGGCTCAACAGCCACCACCAGAGCGGGGTGAAGAACCTGATGGACCAGGCCGTGCTGCGCTGCGCTGCCGAGACGCCTGGGTTCCAGGCACCGTTCGCCTATGCCAAGGTCGATGAACTGCCCTTCGACTTCATTCGCCGGCGCCTGTCGGTGGTGGTCAAGGATGCCCTGGGCGAGCGGCTGCTGGTCAGCAAGGGCGCCGTGGAGGAAATGCTCGCCATCGCCAGCCATGTTCAGCAAGGCGCTGTGCAGGCCGTGCTCGACGGCCCGCGCCGGGCGCAGCTGCAGGCCTTGGCCGAGGCCCTGAACGAGCAGGGCCTGCGCGTGCTGTTGCTCGGCACCCGTGCCCTGGGCGCCGATCACGGCAAGCTGCAGTACGCCGCCGAGGATGAGCGCGACCTGGTGATTCGCGGCTTCCTGACCTTCCTCGACCCGCCCAAGGACAGCGCCGGCCCGTCCATTGCTGCGCTGGCCGAGCAAGGGGTGACCGTCAAGGTGCTGACCGGCGACAGCGCCCAGGTGTGCTGCAAGGTCTGCCGTGAAGTGGGCCTGGCGCCCGGCGAACCGCTGCTGGGCCAGGACATCGACAGCATGGATGACCCGCAGCTGGCAGAGCAGGTCGAGCGGCGCACGGTGTTCGCCCGGCTCACCCCGCTGCAGAAGTCGCGTGTGCTCAAGGCCCTGCAGGGCAATGGCCATACCGTCGGCTTTCTTGGCGACGGTATCAACGATGCCCCGGCCCTGCGCGATGCCGACGTCGGTATTTCGGTCGACAGCGCCACCGACATCGCCAAGGAGTCGGCCGACATCATCCTGCTGGACAAGAGCCTGCTGGTGCTGGGCGACGGCGTGCGGGTAGGGCGTGAAACCTTTGGCAATATCATGAAGTACCTGTGCATGACGGCCAGCTCCAACTTCGGCAACGTGTTCTCGGTCCTGGTGGCCAGCGCCTTCCTGCCGTTCCTGCCGATGCTGGCGATCCAGCTGCTGCTGCAGAACCTGCTGTATGACGCCTCGCAGCTGGCGCTGCCGTGGGACCGCATGGACCAGGACTTCCTGCGCAAGCCACGGCAATGGGATGCACGCAACATCGGCCGCTTCATGCGTTGGGTCGGGCCGACCTCGTCGGTGTTCGATATCACCACGTTCGCCGTGATGTGGTGCGTGTTCGCCGCCAATAGCGTGCAGATGCAGGCGCTGTTCCAGTCTGGCTGGTTCGTCGAGGGGCTGCTGTCGCAGACCTTGGTGGTGCACATGCTGCGCACCCGCAAGGTGCCGTTCGTGCAGAGCACCGCGGCGCTGCCGGTGATCCTGGCCACGGGCCTGGTGATGTGCCTGGGCATCTACATCCCGTTCTCGCCCCTGGGGGCGATGATCGGCCTGGTGCCGCTGCCGCTGGCCTATTTCCCTTGGCTGGCAGCCACCCTGCTGGGCTACTGCGTGCTGGCACAGACCATCAAGGCCCTGTACATCCGCCGTTTTGGCCAGTGGTTCTGAGGTAGAAGGCGAGGTGGCTGCTGCCGGACAAATTCCGTAACATCGGCCGCCTCGTTTCTTGCTCGCCCTCGGCCCTGGTATCTACCGCGAAGATGCCTGGCTCGAGGGTGGGCGCCATCACAGGATTCCCATGAAACCCGCTCGACTTCGTGCCGACGTGCTCGCCGGCCTGACCACGTCTTTTGCCCTGGTGCCCGAGTGCATCGCCTTCGCCCTGGTCGCCCACCTCAACCCGCTGATGGGCCTGTATGGCGCCTTCATCATCTGCACCCTGACGGCACTGTTCGGCGGCCGGCCGGGGATGATTTCCGGCGCCGCGGGCTCGATGGCGGTGGTCATCGTCGCCCTGGTGGTGCAGCACGGCGCGCAGTACCTGCTGGCCACGGTGCTGCTGGGCGGGGTGGTGATGATCCTGTTCGGGCTGCTGCGCCTGGGCAAGCTGGTGCGCCTGGTGCCGTACCCGGTGATGCTCGGCTTCGTCAACGGCCTGGCGATCGTCATCGCCCTGGCCCAGCTGGAGCACTTCAAGCAGGGCGAGCAGTGGCTCAGCGGTGCGCCGCTGTACCTGATGATCGGCCTGGTGGCGCTGACCATGCTGGTGGTCTACCTGCTGCCCAAGCTCACCCGTGCGGTGCCGCCGGCGCTGGTGGCGATCCTTGGGGTCGGCTTGCTGGTGTACCTGCTCGGCTTGCCCACGCGCACCCTCGGGGACATGGCGCACATCGCCGGTGGCCTGCCGGCGCTGGCCCTGCCGCAGGTGCCCTGGAACCTGCAAACCCTGAAGATCATCGCGCCCTACGCGGTGCTGATGGCCATGGTCGGGCTGCTGGAAACCCTGCTGACCCTCAACCTCACCGACGAAATCACCGAGAGCCGCGGCTACCCGGACCGCGAGTGCGTGGCCTTGGGCACGGCCAACATGGTCTCGGGCCTGTGCGGCGGCATGGGCGGCTGCGCGATGATCGGGCAGACCGTGATCAACCTCAGCTCCAACGGCCGTGGCCGGCTGTCAGGCGTGGTCGCCGGGGTGATGATCCTGCTGTTCGTGCTGTTCCTGTCGCCGTTGATCGAGCGTATTCCGCTGGCGGCGCTGGTGGGGGTGATGTTCGTGGTGGCCCAGCAGACGTTCGCCTGGGCGTCCTTGCGGGTGCTGCACAAGGTGCCGGTGAGCGATGTGCTGGCGATCATTGCGGTGACCGTGGTCACGGTGTTCACCGACCTGGCCACGGCGGTGCTGTTCGGCATCGTCATCGCCGCGATCAACTTCGCCTGGCAGCATGCGCGGGAGCTGTATGCCGAAAGCCATGAAGATGCCGAGGGCAGCAAGTACTACCAGGTGCACGGCACGCTGTTCTTCGCCTCGACCACGGCGTTTCTCAACCAGTTCGATGCCGCGAGCGACCCGGCCAAGGTGACCCTGGACTGCAAGCACCTGAGCTTTGTCGACTATTCGGCGATCGCTGCCTTGAAGACCTTGCGCGAGCGCTATGCCAAGGCGGGCAAGCACCTGCGCGTGGTGCACTTGTCGGAGCGTTGCAAGAAGCTGCTGAAGCGGGCTGGCGAACAGCACTGAGCCCCATCGCCGGCAAGCCGGCTCCCACACCGATCAGTGCAACGCTGCAGATCGCTGTGGGAGCCGGCTTGCCGGCGATCGAAGGCGAAGCCTTCGCTGATCACTTGCCGCTGGTTTTTTTCACGATCAATTCGACGATACTCGCCGGCGCCTCGGCATAGCGGGTGAACTCCATGGTGTAGCTGGCCCGCCCCTGGGTCATCGAGCGCATCGAGGTGGCATAGCCGAACATCTCCCCCAGCGGCACCTCGGCGCGGATCACCTTGCCGGCCGGGGTCTCGTCGCCATCCTGGATCATCCCGCGGCGCCGGCTCAGGTCGCCCATGATGTCGCCCTGGTACTCCTCGGGCGTCACCACCTCGACCTTCATCACCGGCTCCAGCAGCACCGCGCCGCCTTTTTGCGACAGCTGCTTGGTGGCCATGGAGGCGGCGATCTTGTAGGCCATCTCGTTGGAGTCGACGTCGTGGTACGAGCCGTCGAACACTGCCGCCTTGAGGTTGATCAGCGGGTAGCCGGCGAGCACGCCGTTCTTCATCTGCTCCTCGATGCCTTTCTGGATGGCCGGGATGTACTCGCGCGGCACCACGCCGCCGACGATCTCGTTGGTGAACTCCAGGCCTTCCTTGCCCTCATCGCCCGGTGCGAAGCGGATCCAGCAGTGGCCGTACTGGCCGCGCCCGCCCGACTGGCGAACGAAGCGGCCCTCGATCTCGCAGGTGTTGCGGATTTTCTCGCGGTAGGCCACCTGGGGTTTGCCGATGTTGGCCTCGACGTTGAACTCGCGGCGCATGCGGTCGACGATGATGTCCAGGTGCAGCTCGCCCATGCCCGAGATGATGGTCTGGGCGGTTTCCTCGTCGGTGCGCACGCGGAACGAGGGGTCTTCCTGAGCCAGCTTGCCCAGGGCAATGCCCATCTTCTCCTGGTCGGCCTTGGTCTTGGGCTCCACGGCCACGGAAATCACCGGGTCGGGGAAGTCCATGCGCTCGAGGATGATCGGCTTGTCGATGTCGCACAGGGTGTCGCCGGTGGTCACGTCCTTCATGCCGATCAGCGCGGCGATGTCGCCGGCGCACACGTCCTTGATTTCGGCGCGCTGGTTGGCGTGCATCTGCACCATGCGGCCGATGCGTTCCTTCTTGCCCTTGACCGAGTTGAGCACGGCATTGCCGGAGCTGAGCACCCCGGAATAGACCCGGGCGAAGGTGAGGGTGCCGACGAACGGGTCGGTGGCGATCTTGAAGGCCAGGGCCGAGAACGGCTCCTTGTCGTCGGCGTGGCGTTCCAGGTGTTTGTCTTCGTCGTCGGGGTCGGTGCCCCTGATCGCCGGGATTTCCGAAGGCGCGGGCAGGTAGTCGATGACGGCATCGAGCATCAGCGGCACGCCCTTGTTCTTGAACGAGGAGCCGAGGATGGTCGGCACGATCTCGTTGGCGATGGTGCGCTGGCGCAGCGCGGCCTTGATCTCGTCGATGGTCAGTTCCTCGCCGTCGAGAAACTTCGCGGTCAGCTCGTCGCTGGCGTCGGCCGCGGCTTCGAGCATGTGCTCGCGCCATTCGTCGGCCAGTGCCTGCAGCTCGGCGGGGATTTCTTCTTCGCGGTAGCTGGTGCCCTGGTCGGCCTCGTTCCAGTAGATGGCCTTCATCTTCACCAGGTCGATCTGGCCGATGAAGTTTTCCTCGCTGCCGATGGCCAGCTGGATCGGCACCGGGTGGTGCCCCAGGCGCTTGTCGATCTGCTTGACCACGCGCAGGAAGTCGGCGCCCTGGCGGTCCATCTTGTTGATGTAGGCCAGGCGCGGCACGTGGTACTTGTTGGCCTGGCGCCACACGGTCTCGGACTGCGGCTCGACCCCGTCGGCGCCGCTGAACACCACCACCGCGCCGTCGAGCACGCGCAGCGAGCGCTCCACCTCGATGGTGAAGTCGACGTGGCCGGGGGTGTCGATGATGTTGAAGCGGTACTTGTCGGCGAACTGCTTGGTCGAGCCTTGCCAGAAGGCCGTGGTCGCCGCCGAGGTGATGGTGATGCCGCGTTCCTGCTCCTGGGCCATCCAGTCCATGGTCGCGGCGCCATCATGCACCTCGCCCATCTTGTGGTTGACCCCGGTGTAGAAGAGGATGCGCTCGGTGGTGGTGGTCTTGCCGGCGTCCACGTGGGCGACGATGCCGATATTGCGGTACAGCTCGATGGGCGTTGTACGGGCCATGACGGACTACCTGCGGCGATGCGGATTCTCCCAAGGTAGCAGAGCGGGAGAATCCTGCTTTACCGCCGGGCCGTCAGTCGGCCTGGGCTTGCAGCAGCCAAACGCCTTCGACTTCACGGGCCAGGCCGCTGGCGGCCAGCAGGGCCAGCAGGCGCTCGTGCAGGGCGGCCTCGGTGAAGGTCTTGAGGGTGGCCAGATCGAGGGTGCCGGCCAGGGTCAGTTCGGCCTTGGTGTACGACAGCCAGGCCTTTTTCAGCGCCTGGGCCACATCGCTGCCGGCGGTGCTGGCGAAACGGCGGTGCCAGCTGCGGCCTTCGAAGGTGAAGCTGTGGGCGTGGCTGTAGGTGCTCGGGTCAGCGCCTTCGCTGCAGCGGTGGCAGCGGCACGGGCCTTCGCCGAAGGCTGCGCGCAGGTAGCTGTTGAAGTCCACGACGGGCTTGAGGGTCAGGCGTTTGTCGACCTCGAACAGGTCGGCGATCAGGGGTTCTTCGGCGCTCACTCGGTGTCCTCGTGTGGTGTGGCGTGCATCGGCGGGCACCCTAACAGATCAGGGCGGGGGAGGCCATGCGGTTATGCCGTGTGGGAGCCGGCTTGCCGGCGATGAGGCCAGTAGAGACAACAGGGCACGGCTGCCGTACTCTACGCGCCCGCAAGCCTACATCTGACTCCGAGGTAACCCCGCTTGAGCAACAAGTACCCGTACACCGCCATCGTGACCATCAGCGCCGAAGACCGTGGTGGCGATACCGAGGCCTCCGAGAACCCCAGCATGCGCGTCGGCCTCGAAGCGGTGACCGAAACCCTGAAGAAGGTGCATTTCGTCGGTACGCTCGCGGCCCCCGAAAAACCCGCCACGCACATCTGCGTGACCCTGGACAACGGCCTGACCTACTACGGCCCGATCGTCAACGGCCACGCCGAACTCGAAGGCGGCTGGATCGCCTTCGAATCCGACATGCTCACCCCCGACGAGCTGGGCCTGTAAGCCTCAGCTCAGCTGCGCCAGGCATTGCTCGAGGATATCCAGGCCTTCCTCGAGCACCTCGGCCTCGATGGTCAAGGGTGCCAGCAGGCGGATGATGTGCCGCGCCTTGCCGCTGGGCATCAGCAGCAGCCCCTTGGCCCGCGCCGCTTCCATCACCTTGGCCAGCAGCGCCGGTGCCGGGTTGCCGTCGGCATTGACGAACTCGATACCGCGCATGGCGCCGACCCCGGTCAGGCGGCCGATGAATGCAAAGCGGCCTTGCCAGCGCGCCACCCGGCTGACGATCGCCTGCTCCTGGCGCTCGCGCCAGGTGGCGAGGTTTTCGTCACTCATCTGCGCCAGGCTCGCCAGCGCCGCGGCACAGGCGATCGGGTTGCCCGAGTAGGTGCCGCCCAGGCCGCCCTTGGGCAATGCCGACATCAGCGCCTGGCGCCCGACCACCGCCCCCAGTGGCATGCCGCCGGCGATGCTCTTGGCCAGCAGCAGCAGGTCGGGCTCGATCCCCAGGCGCGGGAAGGCGAAGCGCTGGCCGGTACGGCCGAAGCCAGACTGGATTTCGTCGATGATGATCAGGATCCCGTGCTCGTCGCAGAACCTGCGCAGGGCCTGGGCGAACGCCGGGTCCAGGGCCAGGAAGCCGCCTTCGCCCTGCACCGGTTCGAAGATGAACGCGGCCACGTCCTCCACCGCCAGTTCCACGCTGAACAGCCGCTCCATGGCCTTGAGCGCCTGCTCGCAGGTTACCCCGGTGTCGGCGCTGGGGTAGGGCAGGTGGTAGACCGGCCCTGGCAGTTCGCCAACCCGCTGCTTGTACGGGGCGACCTTGCCGTTGAGGTTGAGGGTGGCCAGGGTGCGCCCATGGAACCCGCCGTCGAAGGCGATGATGGCGCGCTTGCCGGTGGCGCCGCGGGCGACTTTCAGGGCGTTTTCCGCCGCTTCCGCGCCGCTGTTGGTGAGCATGCCGGCCAGTGGGTAGCTGACCGGGACAAAGGCGCTCAGCTGCTCCATCAGTGCCAGGTACGGCCCGTGGGGCGCGGCATTGAAGGCGTAGTGGGTCAGGCGCGTGGCCTGGGCCTGGATCGCCTCGACCACGGCCGGGTTGCAATGGCCCAGGTTGAGTACGCCGATACCGCCGACGAAGTCGATGTAACGTTTGCCGTCGGTATCCCAGACTTCGGCATTGCGGCCATGGGAAAGTGTGATCGGGTGAACGATGGCAATGGATTGGCTGATACTTTCCTGGTTCATGGGGCACGCGGACCTTGTTCGAGTTTCTTACTATCCAAGCGTGCCGGGGTATTATTCCGCAAACGAATTATTTGATTGCGATCATTCCCTGGATTCGTGATCTTTCTGTGCCGGCCTCTTCGCGGGGCAAGCCCGCTCCCACAAAGTACTCGACAACTTCGAGCCCGTGCAGGTGCGCTCAATCCCCCTCAGCCACCCGCTCGCGAATCCACTGCACGAATGCCCTGACCTTGGGCACCTCGGCGGCATGCTCGGCATGGGCGATGAAGTGCCGGCCGTTGCTCGCCACCGGGTGGTCCCAGGCCACCACCAGCTTGCCCTCGCTCAGCTCCTCGGCCACCAGGTAGCGCGGAATCAGGGCGATGCCGCAACCGGCGATGGCCGCGCGGATGCACAGGTAGAACGTGTCGAAGCGCGGCCCGTGGTAGCTGTTCTGGCTGTGCAGGCCAAGGCCCAGGAACCACTCGTGCCAGGCTTCCGGGCGCGAGGCGCACTGCAGCAGGCGGTGCTCGGTAAGCGCCTGGGCGCACACCGGCACCACCTCTTCGCTGAACAGCTCGATGCAGGTCGCCCCCGGCCAGGTGCCCTGGCCGAAGAAGAAGGCGATGTCGGCCTTGGCCTGCACCAGGTCGAACGGCTCCAGCTCATTGCGGATGTCCAGGTGGATGCGCGGGTAGCGGTCGCCGAAACCCTTGAGCCTGGGCACCAGCCAGCGCGCGCCGAAGGTCGGCTGGGTGGCGATGCGCAGCACCTCGGTTTCGTCGCCGTAGCTGAGGATGTAGCGGCTGGAGATGTCGATCTGGTTGAGGATCTTGTTCACCTCGGCCAGGTACAGGGCGCCGGCCGGGGTCAGGTGCAGGCGCCTGCGAATGCGCTGGAACAACGAGTGCGCGAGCATCTCCTCCAGCTGCGCCACCTGCTTGCTCACGGCGCTCTGGGTCAGGTGCAGCTCTTCGGCGGCGCGGGTGAAGCTCAGGTGGCGGGCGGCAGCTTCGAAGCACTGCAAAGCGGTGGTGGAGGGCATCAGGCGTTTGGACATGGCAAGGATTTACCGAGCAAAAAAGGAAGAAGTTCATTCCCAAATGGAATCATGTGCTTCGAAAAGGTCGTTTGTTGACCCGCGCCTATAGATTAATACTGACCTCGATCAACGATTACAACCGGTGATGCAAAGAGGAGGTCAGTGCGCGACCGGCAACTTCAGAACAAGAAAAAAGAGCAACACACCTACAAGAATTCTGCTCCAACTTTTTCAGCCGTCCGTGTGGCGGCCGACCCATTCGAGGGTTCTCCATGGCTTCGCTAGACAACAACAAACAGCGTTCCTTGCAGCACGGCCTGACATCGCGTCAGGTGTCCATGATCTCCATCGCCGGCATCATCGGCGCCGGCCTGTTCATCGGCTCGTCCAACGCCATCGCCACCGCCGGCCCGGCTATCCTCATTTCCTACGCCATGACCGGCCTGCTGGTGCTGCTGGTGATGCGCATGCTCGGCGAAATGGCCATCGCCAACCCCAACAGCGGCTCGTTCTCCACCTACGCCTCCGAGGCCATCGGCCCCTGGGCCGGCTTCACCATCGGCTGGCTGTACTGGTGGTTCTGGGTGCTGATCATCCCGGTCGAGGCCATCGCCGGCGCAGACATCCTGCACGCCTACTTCCCCGGGGTGCCGTCATGGCTGTTCGCCTTCCTGATCATGTTCCTGCTGTCGGGCACCAACCTGGTCAGCGTGAAGAACTTCGGGGCGTTCGAGTACTGGTTCGCCCTGGTCAAGGTGATTGCCATCGTCGCCTTCATCGCAGTCTGCAGCCTGGCCGTATTCGGCTTCTGGCCGCTGGCCGAAGTGTCCGGCGTGAGCCGCCTGTGGGATAACGGCGGGTTCATGCCCAACGGTTTCGGCACGGTGTTGGGCGGGGTGCTGATCACCATCTTCTCGTTCTTCGGCGCCGAGATCGTGACCATCGCCGCCGATGAAACCGCCAACCCGAAAGACAAGATCCGCCGCGCCACCAACCTGGTGGTGTACCGCATCGCGATCTTCTACCTGGCGTCGATCTTCCTGGTGGTGTCGCTGGTGGCGTGGAACGACCCAGGCCTGAAGGCAGTAGGCTCGTTCCAGCGGGTGCTGGAAGTGCTCAACGTGCCGGGCGCCAAGCTGCTGGTCGACCTGGTGGTGCTGGTGGCGGTCACCAGCTGCATGAACTCCGGCCTCTACACCGCCTCGCGGATGCTCTACTCGCTGGGCGCACGCGGCCAGGCGCTGAGCATGACCAAGCGTATTTCCGGCGCGGGCGTGCCGACCGTGGCGGTGCTTCTCTCCACCCTGGCAGGCTTTGCCGGCTGCTTCGTCAACTATGTGTTCCCCGGCAAGGTGTTCGGCTTTTTGCTCTCCACCACCGGCGCCATCGCCTTGCTGGTGTACCTGGTGATCGCCGTGTCGCAGCTGCGCATGCGTGCCCGTGCCGACCGCGAAGGGCGGCCGCTGGAGCTGAAGATGTGGCTGTTCCCGTGGCTCACCTGGCTGGTGATCGGCACCATCTTGCTGGTGCTCGGCTACATGCTGTTCAACGAGGCCTACCGTTACGAAACGCTGATGACCGCTGGGGTAACCCTGTTCATCCTGCTGGTGTCGCTGACCCAGAAGGGCGGCAAGGTGGTTGCGCAGACGGCTTGAGCTTTCTGATTTAATGGGGGCGTTGCGCGCCCCCATTCCAACAAGCACAGGAAGCGTATGAACGAGCACACCCTTTCCGTCCAGGCCCTGGCCGCGCCCGAAGGCACCTGCTATGGCTGCGGCTGCTCCCACCCCAGCGGCCTGCACCTGCAAAGCCACTGGGACAGCGATGGTATCCACCTGTTGTGCCGGCACAACCCCGACAGCAGCTTCATCGGCTGGCCCGGCCTGGTCTACGGCGGGCTCCTGGCGATGCTGGTCGACTGCCACTCCAACTGGACGGCCATGGCCTATCACTACCGCGCCGAGGGCCGCGAGCCCGGCAGCCTGCCGCGTATCGACTGCGTCACCGGCAGCCTGGGCGTGAACTACCTCAAGCCCACGCCGATGGGAGTCGAGCTGCTGCTCAAGGCGCGCGTCGAAGGTGAAGTGGGGCGCAAGACCCGCGTGCTGTGCGAGGTCTGGGCCGGCGATGTGCTCACCGTCAGCGCTGACTCGGTGTTCGTGCGCGTCGACACCGAAAAGCTCAAGCTCAAGGCGCACGGCCAGGCGAGCTGAGCACCGGCCGGTGATGGTCAGCCGCGCGCGATGCCACTAGAGTGACAAGTTCCACTTCCCTGGCACAGGTTGACCATGACCGATCTCAGCGCATTCCCCATCACCCGCAAATGGCCCGCGCAGCACCCCGAGCGCCTGCAGTTGTATTCGTTGCCCACGCCCAATGGGGTGAAGGTGTCGATCATGCTGGAGGAGATCGGCCTGCCTTACGAGGCGCACAAGGTCAGCTTCGACAGCGACGAGCAGATGAGCCCGGAGTTCATCTCCCTCAGTGCCAACAACAAAATCCCGGCGATCCTCGACCCCAACGGGCCGGGCGGCCAGCCGCTGCCGCTGTTCGAGTCGGGCGCGATCCTGCAGTACTTGGCGGAAAAGAGCGGGCAACTGCTCAGCCAGGACCCGGCCACCCGCTACCAGACGATCCAGTGGCTGATGTTCCAGATGGGCGGCATCGGGCCGATGTTCGGCCAGGTCGGCTTCTTCCATTTCTTTGCCGGCAAGGACTTCGAAGACAAGCGCCCGCGTGATCGCTACGTCAACGAATCGAAGCGCTTGCTGGGCGTGCTGGACCGGCACCTGAAGGGCCGCGAATGGATGGTCGAGCACTACAGCATTGCCGACATCGCCATCTTCCCCTGGGTGCGCAACCTGGTGGAGCGCTACAACGCGCGGGAGCTGGTGGGGTTCGATGAGTTCAAGGAAGTGCAGCGGGTGCTGGCCAGGTTCCTCGAGCGGCCGGCGGTGCAGCGTGGGCTGAAGATTCCGGGTTGATGTGGGCAGGTCTGGCCCTATCGCCGGCAAGCCGGCTCCCACAGGTACTCCACAGCACTCAGGCCCAGTGGTGTACCTGTGGGAGCCGGCTTGCCGGCGATAGGGCCAGACCGGTCAGCTCAAAAAATCTGGTTGAGCAGCCAGTACAGGCTCCCCGCCAGCAGCATCGCCGCCGGCAAGGTCAGCACCCAGGCCATCAGCAAATTGATCAGCGTGCGTTTCTGAATCCCTGAGCCATTGGCGACCATGGTCCCGGCCACGCCAGAGCTCAGCACATGGGTGGTCGAAACCGGCAGGCCGAACATGTCCGCAGCACCGATGGTGCACATCGCCACCACCTCGGCCGAAGCGCCCTGGGCATAGCTCAGGTGGGTCTTGCCGATCTTCTCGCCCACCGTCACCACGATGCGCCGCCAGCCGACCATGGTCCCAAGCCCCAGGGCGATGGCCACGGCCACCTTGACCCACAGCGGGATGTAGCGGGTGGCGTCGTCGAGCTGGGTCTTGAACAATTGCACGTGGCTGCGGGTGTCGGCGTCGAAGCTGACCAGCTGGTTTTTCTCCATCAGGCGGATCGCTTCGCTGGTCAGGTACATGTCATTGCGCACGTTGGCCATGGCCTCGGCCGGCACCCGCTTGAGCGAACCGTAGCCTTTGACTTCCTCGCCGATCATGCCGGTGAGGCTGGCCAGGGCAGGCACCAGTTGCGGGTTGGCCTTGGGCTCTGAGATGAACGCGGTCAGCACCTGGCGCGGGTCGCCGGGCAACGGCCGGGGGTCGCTGCGCACCAGGGCCTGGCGGGTCACTTCGGCAACGGCGGAGAACTGCAGCGCCTGCTCGCTGGGCATGGTCTTGTTCAGCGCGTAGGCCATCGGCAAGGTACCGACCAGGATCAGCATGATCAGGCCCATGCCTTTTTGCCCGTCGTTGGAGCCGTGGGCGAAGGAAACCCCGGTACAGGTGAGGATCAGCACCCCACGGATCCACCAAGGTGGCGGCGTGCGGCCTTCCGGTGCCTGGTACAGCTCCTTGCGCTTGACCAGCGCGCGCAGGGCGAGCAGCAGCAGGGCGGCGCAGGCGAAGCCGATCAATGGCGAAAACAGCAGGGCGTAGCCGACCTTGCTGGCCTGGCCCCAGTCCACCCCGCTGGTGCCGTCGCGCCCGTGCATCAGGGCGTTGGCCACGCCCACGCCGATGATCGAGCCGATCAGGGTGTGCGAGGACGAGGCCGGCAGGCCCAGCCACCAGGTGCCGAGGTTCCAGATGATCGCGGCCAGCAGCAGGGCGAAGACCATGGCGAACCCCGCGGTGGAGCCCACCTGCAGTATCAGCTCCACCGGCAGCAGGGCAATGATGCCGAAGGCCACCGCGCCGCTGGAAAGCAGCACGCCGAGAAAATTGCACAGCCCCGACCAGACCACCGCCACCGGCGCCGGCAGCGAGTGGGTATAGATCACCGTGGCCACGGCATTGGCGGTATCGTGGAAGCCATTGACGAACTCGAAGCCCAGGGCGATCAACAGCGCCAGGCCGAGCAGCAGAAACGGCGTGACCGTGGTGATCACCGTGCCGCTGGCGCTGACGTCCTGCTTGAGACTCCAGGCGGTGTAGGCGATGCCGGCCATGAGCAGGCCGAAGAACAGAAAGAGTGTGGCGCGCCCGGGTTTGTGCGACAGCTGCGGGCGTGAATCGCGGTGGGCCAGTTGCGGCTGGCTGGCCAGTGACGGGGTTGCCATGGTGGCTCCGAGTGGCTTCAGGCGAAGGTGCCGAAGGCTGTCAGCATAGAAACAATTCGTTACCGGGACGTGACCTCGGTCAATGAATTACCTAGGCTCAAGACGAGTGGTAAAGGCTGGAGAACCCCATGATTCGCTGCAAGCGCGTCTATGACGCGGCTGACCCCGGCGATGGCCAGCGGGTGCTGGTCGACCGCCTGTGGCCGCGCAACAAACGCAAGGATGAGTTGCACGGCCAGTGGCTGCGCGAGGTGGCGCCGTCGGCTCGATTGCGCAAGGCGTTTCACCAGGGCGAGCTCGATTTCAATGCGTTCGCCCAGCGCTATCGGCAGGAGCTGGCAGCCCATCCCGAGCACTGGTATCCGCTGCTGGACTGGCTGGCCAAGGGTGACCTGACCCTGCTGTATGCCGGCAAGGACACCGAGCACAACAACGCCCAGGTGCTGGCCGCCTGGCTCGAAGAGGAATGGGAACGGCGCGCGCCGGGCAGTTCGCCGGTGTGCTATGCCCCTTGAACTCAAGCGCGCCAGCGACCAGGACTGCACCTTCGCCCGCGACCTCACGCGCCGGGCGATGCTGCCTTATTACCGCCAGTTCGATCTGCTGTGGGTCGAAGAGGCCTTCGACCAGGCCTGGGGCTGGCGCGAGCAGTGGCTGATCGTCGAGGGAGGCAACGTGCTGGGTTTCTGCAGCCTCAGCCAGGACCGCCAGGCGCTGTTCATTCGCGAGCTGCATTTGCGGCCAGAGCAGCGAGGGCGCGGGGTGGGCGGCTGGGTGCTGGAGCAGTTGGCCGCTTGGGCCGGGCAGCGGCGCTTGCCGTTGCTGAGGTTGATGGTGTTCAAGAGCAACCCGGCGCGGCGGCTGTACCTGCGCCATGGGTTTGTCGAGATGGGCGAGGATGAGTGTTTCGTGCGTATGCAGCGGGTGGTGGGGTGAGCTGATCGGGCCCTATCGCCGGCAAGCCGGCTCCCACAGGGGCCTGCAGTGCCCATGCGATGGGTGTGGGAGCCGGCTTGCCGGCGATAGGGCCCGATCAATCACTGCTGCTGCACCCGCACCGTGCCCCCCTGGCGCACAGTGGCCTCCAGCAGTTGCCCCTGCAACGGCAGCAAATCCCCAATCAACAGGTTCTGCAGCAACGGCTTGCCCTCATAGCTGTTCGCCCCCAGCACCACATCACGCACCCCCTCCACCCGCACCAGCGCCTTGCCCACCTGGCCCAGGCGGTTGCCGCTGAGCACCAGCGGCCCCGGCAGCGGCGCGGCGTTGCGCACGCTCACGGCATATTCCGAGGTATTGCCAATCCGGTTGTCGAGCAACGCCACGGCGCCCACTTCGCTGGCATCCACCGCGCTGCCCTGGCTGCTGGCCAGCAGGTTGTCGTCGATCACCAGCGGCGCCGCCGCGGTCGGTGCCAGGTTGCGCAGTTGGATGCCATTGCCACGGCTGTCGCCGATGCGATTGCCCGCCAACAGTACCGCCCCTTGCTGCTCGCTGACCTCGATGGCCGCCTTGGCCGCGCCGAGGATCAGGTTGCCTTGCACCAGCGCCCGGGTCTGCCCGCGCAGGCGCACGCCGCTGTTGTTGTCGATGCCGCGCAGCTGGTTGCCCTCAAGCTTCAGCTGGCTGTCGCGCACATCGATGGCGTATTGCTGCGACTGCTCGAACTGGCTGGCGCCGATGGTCGCCTGGCTGTGCTGCAACTCCACCGCGCTGGACATCTGGCTGAAGTGGCTGTCGCGGATCAGCACCGTGGCCAGGCGCGTGCTCGCCGGCTGCTGGGCGCTCAGGGCGGTGGTCAGGCCGCGCGAGAGGTTGGCGTTGTAGCCCAGGCGCTTGAGGGTCGAACCGAGCACCTGGGTGTGGCTGCCGGCCCAGGCCACCACGAACGGGCGCCAGGCGCGTTCGGTGGCGCCGGGGCGCTCGCCGGCCATGCTTTCCAGGCTCGACTGGTTGAGCCCCAGCCAGCCCTGGTTGATCAGCGCGGTGCCGGAAAAACTCGACAGGTACAGGCTGGTGCCTTCGATCACCAGCCCGGCATCGGCTGCGATCAGCAGCGGGTAGCTGAGCAGGTAGCCGTCCTTGTAGCGCTTGAGGATGCGCGGGTCGCCAAGGGCATCGTGCAACTGCGCCAGGGTGATGCTGCCGCCGCGCAGCTGCACCACCTGCGGGTGATGCGCCTGGTAGCCGGCGATGGCGCGGAACAGGCCGTTGTTGACGAACGGTTCGAACGGCCAGCTGCCGGCCTGGGCCGAGAACATCGGCTGCAGGCTGACGCTGGCGCGGCCTGCCGGGCGCGGGCGTTCGGCCTGCTGGAAGGCCACGGCCTGGCGCACCTGCTGGCGCAACTGGTCGACCTTGAGCTGGCGCTGGTCCTGGGTCAGCTGGGTCACCGTCTGGTTGGCCGGCAGCGCCTGGCTGGCGGCTTGGGCCGTGCCGGCCAGGCACAAGGCGGCCAGGCAGGTGAGGGAAAAGCGGGCGAGGGCGGCCATGGGTCAGCTCCTTGATCCGGGCAGTGGCGAGTAGAAGGGTTTGAGCGGGCCACCGAGCTGGCTGTAGTTGTCCACCTCGCCGTCTTCGCTGTCGTACAGCTGGCGCGCCAGGGCGTGCCGGGGGTTACGCTCGAGGAACGGGATCAGCCAGGCCAGCTTGTAAGGCGCCACGTCGGTTTGTGCCTGGCCCTTGAGTTCGGGTAGCTCATCGGGGGCGAGCACGCTGCGGGCGGCGAAGTTGGCCAGCAGGTCCAGGGTGTGCTGGTCTTCGGCGCTCCACCCTAAACCATTGGCGCGTGCCGATTCTGCCAGCAGCACCAGCGGTACCAGCGCGTACTGGCTGTAGGTGGCGGCCAGCTTGCTGCGCGCCACTTCCAGCGGCAGGTAGGCATAGCTGCCGTCGCTGCTGCGCACTGTCTGGGCCAGGCCGCGGCGCAGGTTGCCGTCGGCCCACTGGATGAAGTCGTCGCGGCCCACCAGCATGCCGGTGGCGGCCACGGCCCAGGCTGCCCAGTAGTCGTGGTTGTTGAAGTACACGCCCTTGGCCGTGCGGCGTGGGTCGTATTCGGCGATCACCAATTCGCCCAGGCGGCTGAACCAGGTTTTCTGCGCCGGGCTCAGTTGCAGCTTGCCGTCGCTGGCGGCCTGGGTCAGCAGCACGCTGCCGGCCATGGCCGCCAGCGCCCATTTGCGTGCGGCCATGCCGGTGCCGCTGGCATCGGGGTTGAGCAGCGCGCCGGCTTCGGCCCAGCGCTGCAGCCATTGGTCCTGGCAGGCCAGGGCCATGTTGGCCTGCTGGGGCTTCTTGGCGCGCTGGAAGCGCTTGCTGGCGTAGATCAGGCCGCCAACGAACTGCTTGACCTGCTTGCCGATGCGCTCGCTGTCGGCGTCGGGGCTGCTGCGCAGGGTCGACTTGCTGGCATCGCGCTGGTCGTACTTGCTTTGCAGGTGCAGGGTGCCGGTGTAGGGCGCGGGCGGCTCCTGGGTGCAGGACAGGGTGCGGTAGTCGGCGATCATGGCCGACTGTGGGGTGCTGTGGGCGGGCCAGATGGATTGCGCGGCCTGGGTTTGCGGGAGCCATAGGGAGAAGGCCAGCAGCAGCGCGAGGTTCTGGGGGCGCGTTGCGCCCCTTTCGCGACGCAAGGCCGCTCCTACAGGCGCCGCGCGATCCTTGTAGGAGCGGCCTTGTGTCGCGAAAGGGCTGCAAAGCAGCCCCAGCCCCGGCAATACATTCTTCACAGACACAGCCGCGTCTCCACATCGGTAGCCACTGTCCCCGGCTTGGTCGGTTCCATGAACACCGACAGCAAGTTGGCCCCGGCAAACGCCGGGTCCTTGCTCAGCTCCAGGTAATACTGCCCCCCGGTCACCGCTGCCTCACGGCGGAACCACACCTTGTCCCGCGCGCCATTGTCGTAATACACGATGATGTAGAAGTCCTTGACGTTCTTGTCACTCAGGCGAATGTCGAGAAACCCCTTCGATCCGCTCAGCGACTGGCGCCCACTGCCGGCATTGCTCAGCAGCTCGATGCGTTCGCCCACCTTCAGCGCCGGGCGCTGCAGCTTCGCCCCCAGCACCTCCTTGGACACCGCGCAGCCGCCCTGCACCGCAGGCACCAGCTGGCGGTACATCAACGGCGAGTCGAGCCGGTAGTTGGCCGGCAGTTCCCAGACGATCAGCTTGGGCGGCGCCTTGGGCTTGTAGTCGCCAGACAGCAGGTACTCCAGCAGCGAGCCATCCTCGCCTACCCCCGGCAGGGCATAGTTGAGGATGTCCACCCCCAGGTACTGCTTCAGGTAGCCATCGAAGTTGAACTGCTTGCTCTCGTCTTCACGGGCGGCGGCGTTACTGTCGCCGACCAGGATCACTTCGGGGTCGGGCGCTTCGTCGAACAAGGCATCGGCGCCCGCGGCCTCGGGGATGGTCTGGTAGCCGCGCACGTACTGAAAGCCATAGTTGTTGCCACAGATGTAGCTCAGCGCCAGGTTCAGCGTGCCGTCCTTGGGCACCATCACGCCCGGCTCGGTGCGGTAGGCCTTCTTGGCCAGCCCGGCGTAGAACGGCTGCCGGCGGATTTCCTCGGCCATCAGCTTGGCCGTTGCCTCGGCGCCGTTGGGCGTCCAGTGGTGGTCGCGGCGGAAGAAGTACTCGCCCTCGGGCGGCTGCTGCACCAGCTGCATCATCGGCGCCACCACCGCGCCGCCCTGGCGCAGCTGGCCCAGGTAGCTGCCCAGGTTGCTGCTGGCGCGGGCGTAGTCGAAGCCGTGCAGTTGCCCCGGCAGCAGCTTGTCGCGGTGCATCAGCCCGCGGGTCGGCTGGATCGCCATGGCCACATGGATGCCCTGGCGCTCGAAGGCCTGCATCAGGCGGGCGAACTCCGGGCGCATGGGGGCGGGGATGCCGAAGTCGTTGGTCAGGTCGACCATCGAGCGGAACAGCCAGCGGTCCTTGCCGGGCACGATCTCGCGCATCAGCTTCATGCGCCCTTCGCCATAGCGTTGCGGGTCGCTCAGCGCCGGGCAGACCATGCACTGCAGGTTTTCACAGCCGGCCTTGCCCGCCGGCGCGGCCTGGCCGGGCAGGCTGAGCACGGCCATGGCCAGGCCCAGGGCGGAGGTTAGAAGCGTCTTCATGTGCCATTCATCCTTGCAGCGTGGGCGTCACTCGGTGGGGTCGATGCTGTTGGCCAGGGTCATGCTGCGGTTGCCCGGCAGCAGCACATAGCTGTAGGAGCGGCCCTTCTTGAGGAACTGCTCGTCGAAGCTGGCGACCTTGGTGTCCTGGGCATAGGCGGCGAAGTCGATCTTGATTTCGTTGACCATGCGCGTGCCGGTCTGGCCGTTGGCGAGCGGGGCGACCACCTCGTGCTTGCCATCGGAGGTCTTCAGCGCAGCCTGGGTGGGGGTCAGGTTGTAGAAGGCGATCTGGGCCTTTTTCGGCTCGTTGACGTACTTGTCGCTGATCAGCGTCAGCTGCTTGCCGTCATACACCACGGTGCTGGCGGCATTGGCCTTGAGCTGCGGCTCGATGGCCTTGCCGGCGACGGCGATCTTGTGCGCCCCTGCCGGGGTGAAGCGGTAGCCGCTGAGCTGGCCGGCGGCGACCCGCTGCGGGTTGACCTTGCCGCTGAGGGTCACGTCGATGTTGCTGTCGGACAGGTTGAGCACGCGCACGAACGCCGAGTCGGCCGGGGCCACCGCGTCATACAGGTCGGCATTGCCCTCGGCGGCCAGGGTGGCGTGGCTGGCGGTGGCCAGGGCGATGGCAGCGAACAGGTGGGTCAGTTTCATCAGGTTCTCCATGATTCGTCAGAAATGTTGCGGCGTGGCGCTGCGGCTGAGCGAGCCGGGCCGGTGGGCAAGCAGGGTGCGCAGGGGGAATTCCCAGACCACGGTGTCGACCTGCGCATTGGCCAGCTGGTCGCTGGCCAGGAACTGGTTCATCGCCTCGAACGGGCCGCGGGCTTCCACGGCGATGCTCAACAGGTCGCGGTTGAGCGCTTCCTTGAGAAAGCCGACGAAATTCCAGTCGTCGATCTTGCTGTAGCTGGTGCCCACCAGCAGCAGGCTCTGGTCCTGCTCGGCGAACAGGTCGTCGGCCTGCTGCTCGGCCTTGAGGGTTTCGTACAGGGCGATCGGGTTGGGGCCGAACTGCGGCGCCAGGCGCGCGTGGTCGAACTGGATGTAGTTCATCAGGTCGCCCTTGACGCTCTTTTCGCCGGCCTTGTGCGACACGTACACCTGGTCACCGAGTAGCTGCGGGCGCTGGCGCGCCAGCTCGTAGGCCGATAACCGCGCGCCTTCCGGGCTCCAGTGGGTGTCGGACTTGAGAAACAGCTGCGGGCCGTCGAGGTTGGCCAGGAACGCCGAGCGCAGCGGCACCACGTCCAGCTGGCGGCGCTGCAGCTCGGCGACAAAGCGGTCGTAGAGGCTGCTCACCCGCGGGTCGAAGGCCTGTTCGGCATGCGCCGCGTACACGTCCAGCTTCATCGGCAGCGGCAGGATCACCAACTGCTTGCCGTGCTCGGCCAGTTGCGCCCGCACCTTGGCAATCTGCTCCAGCTGGCTGCCCAGGTTGGCCTCCAGGTCGTTGGGCACGCGGTACTCCTGGTTGGTGTAGAGCCAGCCATCCTTGCCCAGCACCACGCCCTTGGTGCCTTCGCCGAACAGGTGGAACTGGGCGTCGGCCCACAGCTGCACCGACGGCTCACGCAGGAAGAAGCGCTTGTCGTAGGCCTGCTCGAACTTGCGCAGCAGCTTGCCGTCGACGAACAGGTTCCAGGTGTCGGTGGAGGTGCGGGCGAAGCTCGCCACCGGCGGCAGCGAATAGATGAACATCGCCCCCAGCACCAGGGCGAAGATCAGGCCATTGGCCTTGCTGGCCGAATTCATTACCGGGTACATGGCCGTCTCCTAGAACTGGAAATACAGGAAGGGCGAAAAGGAGTTGGCCGCCAGGCTGCTCAGCGCCAACAGGAAACCGCCCCACAGCAGCACGCTGTGCAGCGCGCCGACATGGCGCATGAAGTAGCCTTCCTTGTTGCCGGCATAGAAGCGCACGTTGTTGATCCCGGCCAGCAGCAGCCAGGCCAGCGCCACCAGGGCAAAGGCCATGGCCATCTTCGAGGCGCCGAGCACGTAGAGCTGCAGCGAGCCGAAGCCGTTGAAGCCGAACAGCGCCTTGTAGATGTCCAGGCTGTGGCGCAGGTCCATGGTGAAGAACAGCGGCATGCTCAGCACGATCAGCAGGGCGGTGCGCAGGTTGCGCCCCAGGCGGTAGGGCGTGGTGACCTTGGTGGCCAGGCCGAACTTGCGCTCGATGACCATGCCGATGCCGAAGAACAGCCCCCAGCAGATGAAGGCGAAGCTCGCCCCGTGCCACAGGCCCGACAGCAGCATGGTCCAGACCAGCGCCGGCAGCGCGCCGGCCACGCGCTTGCGCACCAGCGGCATGTACACGTAGTCGCGCAGAAAATGCGCCAGGGTCATGTGCCAGCGCGCCCAGAACTCGGTGATGCTCTGCGACACATAGGGCTGGTTGAAGTTTTCCGGGAAGCGAAAGCCCATCATCAACGCCAGGCCCAGGGCCATGTGGCTGTAGCCGGCGAAGTCGAAGTACAGCTGCAGCGTGGAGATCACCAGGCCGAACCAGGCATCGCTGAACTGCAGCGCGCCCTCGCTGACGAACAGCACGTTGATCGGCGCCAGGCGGTCGGCGATCAGCACCTTCATGATGAAGCCGAGCATGAACCGGCACACGCCCAGCGAAAACAGCTCCAGGGAATGGCTGCGCTCGCGCAGCTGCGGGGCCAGCTGGCTGTAGCGCAGGATCGGCCCGGCCACCAGGTGCGGGAACAGCGCGACGAAGGCGGCGAAGTCGATGAAGCTGCGGGTGGGCGTGGCGTCCTTGCGGTAGATGTCGACGATGTAGCTCAGCGCGTGGAACACGTAGAACGAGATGCCCAGCGGCAGGAAGATGTTTTCCAGGGTCCAGGTGTTGATGCCCAACGGCGCCAGCAGCAGGGCCAGCACTTCGGCACCGAAGTTGGCGTACTTGAAGTAGCCCAGGGTCGCCAGGTTGCCGGCCACGCCGATCCACAGCAGGCGCAGGGCCCAGCGCTTGTCGCCGGCATCCAGGCGCGCCTTGATGCGCAGGCCGAAGGCGTAGTTCCAGTAGGTGATGCCGACGAACAGCAGCAGGAAGTCCGGCCGCCACCAGGCATAGAAGATGTAGCTGGCGGCCACGATCACCGTCGAGCGCCAGCTTGGCCTTGCCAGGAAGTACACGGCCAGGAACAGCGGCAGGTAAAGGAACAGGAACACATTGGAGGCGAAGATCATGGCAGGGCCCGTCCTTAGTAACTGATGACCACGCCGACGCTCAGCTGGTAGTCGTCGCCGGTTGCCAATGCGCTGCCGGCATTGAGGTAACTGGCGCTGACCAGCGCGTTGACGTCCAGGTGCTTGCCGTCGATGGCTACCGGAAACATCTTCCAGTAGTAGTTGAGGTCGAGCATCTGCCCGACGTTGCGCCCGTTGCCGTTGCTGCCCTGGGCGATGGCGCGGTTGCGCTCGGCGCGCTGGTCGCCGTTCATGCGGATCGGCAGGGTGCCATCGGCGTCGCGCAGGTTCAGCTGGGTGACCCGCAAATCCAGCGCGCTGCGTGGGGTCGGCCGGGTTTCCACAGCCAGGCCGTAGTAGCTCAGGTTGCGCAGGTCGAGGGCGACGAACGAGCTGGTCAGGCGGGTGCTGTAGGAACCGCTGCGGGTGATGCGGTCGGACTGGATGGCATTGAGGCGGAAGCCATCGTTTTCGTCGCTGGGTTTGTCGGTCAGGCCGCCGCGCAGGGCCAGGCGTGGGGTCCATGGCAGGCTGTCGAAACGCTTGCCGACTTCGCCCAGGGCCGCCCAGCCCTTGCTGCTGTGGCCGGTGCTGGTCTGGCCGTTGCCGTCGGTGTTGTCCATCTTGCCGTCCAGCGCCGCCAGCTCCAGGTGGTAGTCGCTGAGCACCGGGTAGGCCAGGTTGTCGCCCTTGAAGAACAGCCCGTAGCGCATGCCCTTGAAGTCGTAGCGGTCGTCGGCGTCGTGGCCGCTGTGGTCGTTCTCGTGCATCAGGCGCACGCCGACCTGGTTGTTCGGGCTCCAGCGGTAGGCGTACTGGCCCATCAGGTAGGTGGTGCGCTCCTCGCTGTCGGCCAGGCGGTTGACGTCGGTGTTGTAGTTGTGGAATTTCTGGCCGACGGCGAAGAACGCCTCGCTGAAGGTGTCCTGGTAGTTGAAGCGCAGCGACTCGAGGCTGTCGTCCCACCAGATGCCGTAGTCGTCGTAGAACCGCTGGCGGCCCAGCGAGGCCGAGAAGCGCGGGTCGTCGCCGATCAGGTTGCGCTTGACGTACAGCTCGCGCAGTTCGGCGTACCAGCCTTCGGGCTGCTCGCGCTCATTGCCGTTGCTGGCTTCGTTGGTCAGGTTGCTCGACTGGCTGGAGTCGTAGTTCAGCCACAGGCGGCCGTAGACCATCCACTTGGCCCAGCGCTTTTCCGGCGAGTACCAGGCGAACGATGGCTCGTAGCGCAGGCTGTAGAACGACTCGCGGTCGCTGCCGACCTGCGAGTCCTCGGGGCCGTAGCCGGTCTGCACGGTGAGCTTGTTGAAGAACTCCGAGGTGATGACCGGCTCGCTGCCATCGGCGGCGGCGACGCGCACCGGCTCGTTGCTGTCGGCTTCCGGGCCGGTGATTTCTTCGCTTGCCAGTGCCGCTGGCAAGGGGGCCAGGGCCAGCAGGGCGCCGAACAGGGGGTGGTGCGCTTTCACAGGGTGGCCTCCTTGAACAGTCCGTTGCGAGCGGCGAGGGCGCGCTCGATGTCATCCTTTTGCAATGTCTTCTCCAGGCGCTTGAGCAGGCTGCGCGCGCTGCGCTCGCCAAGGTCCAGGGCGACGCGGGCGTAGGTGTAGGCCTTGACCGGGTCGTGGCACAGGGCGCGGCCATAGGCGTGCAGCGTGGCCATGCGGTACCAGGCGGCGGTGTTGCCCTTGTCGGCTTCGGCCTGGAACAGGGCCAGGGCCTTTTCCTGGTCGGGCTGGTCTGCCACGCCCTTGCTGTAGTACTCGGCCTCAAGCAGGCCGGCGCCCGGGTAGTGGTTGGCGCGCAGCTCCTCGATCAGGGCGCGGGCCTTGTCCGGGTCCAGGGTCAGCCAGTTGTTGACCATGTAGAACTGCGCCTGCAGGGCCTTGGCCCGGGTCGGTTCGCGCTCGCGCACCTGGTCGATCAGCGCCTGGGTTTCTTCGGCGTTGTGCTCGGTGGGGTTGGAAATCATGTAGTTGGCCTTGGACACCATGGCCGGCACGAAGCCGCGGGCCACGGCCACGTCGCGCCAACGCTGGACGCGGGCGCTGGCCAGGTTCAGGGCATCGTCCTGGGCTTTGTCGCGGGCCAGTTGCTCGGCGCTCGGTGGCAGCTTCTCCAGGGTGCTGGTGGCGGCCTGGCGCTCGTAGCGGTCGGCGTCGAGCTCGGCGCGCTGCACGCTGGTGATGCTGTCGAGCAGCGCGGCGATGCGGTGCACGATCTCCACCGGCAACTGCTCGCGCTGCGCCTCGAGCTGGTCGGCGAAGGCCGGGAACAGCTGATCCTGGCGCTCGCCGAGGAACGCGTAGTAGCGGTCGATGGCACGCACATCCACCTGCACCGCCTGGCGGTACCAGCGCTCGGCGCTGGCGCGGTCGCCCTGGCGCTCGGCCAGCACCGCGTGGTACAGCTCGGGGCGGCAGTTGAGCAGGCAGGCGCGTTCGTACAGGCCCAGCAGTTGCGCGGCCTGGGTGGTCTCGACCAGCTCCGGGTAGGCCAGGAACACCTCGAGGGTGGTGCTGGTGTTGCGCGGGTCGAGGTTGGCCGGGTAGCGCGTCAGCGCCTCGGCCACCCAGGGCCGTTGCGCTTCGCGCAGGCTGGGCGTGCGGTCGATCAGGCGGGCCAGCGAGGCCAGCGCCGGCACCAGGCCGTGGCCGTCGGCAAAGGCCTTCTGGTACAGCGCCACCACCTCCGTGCGGCTGGCGTCGTCGCGCCCGGCCAGCACATCGCCCAGCAGCAGGGTACTGGCCAGGTCGCCACGGGCCGCCAGTTCGCGCAGGTCGGCAGTGACCTCGGCGCCTGGGTCCTTGTACAGCGCGTAGCGGATCTGTTCCAGGCTCTGCCCGGCAGTGGCCGCGCTGGCGCAGGCCAGGGCCAGGCTTGCCAGCAGCAGGCGGGACGGCATGTTCACGCTCATGGGGTCAGTCCTCGGCCAGTCAGCGCGCAGCGCCGAACGGCAGGCCCAGGTACAGGTCGACGGCCACCGCTTTCTGGTAGGCGTCGGCCGGCAGCGGGGTGTCCGGCTGGATGGTCAGCGCCAGGTTGCGGTTGGTTTCATCGACGCGGGCGTCGACCACCTTCCCGCTGAAGTGCTGGTCGAGGCCGAACACCTGCATGTCCACCGACTTCACCCGGTCGACATCGGCAAGCTTGTCGAACGGCACGTTGGCGCGCACGAACAGGCCCTGGTCCTTGGGCAGCAGGTGCAGCAGCGGCGCCTGCTTGTAGCCGTAGCCGTCCAGGCGCTGGCCGGGGTAGTAGACCAAACAGTCGCAGGGGCTGTTGATCACCGTCTCGATGGTGGCGCGGCCGAGCAGGGCCTGCAGGTCACCGGGGGCGAGGTCGGCCACCGCCTTCATGTCGGCCGGGCTGGTGAAGCTGGTGGCCAGCTGGGTGGAGATGTTCGCCACCGGTTGGCCGGCCTTCACTTCGCTGGCGTCGGCGGGCAGCAGGTACTTCACGTAGCCGTTGTCGGGCATGCTGATGACCTGGGCGTTGGCCGCCACCTGGGCCTGCACGGCCGGGATGCGGAAGAACAGCAGGTAGCCCTTGTAGCCGACGAACGCCAGCGCCGCGACACCGGCGGCGGTGTACGCCAGGGTGCCGGCCAGGGCCTTGAGGCGCGCGCCCGGGGTGCGGGCGCTGGCGTACTTGTGCTTGCGCTCCTTGATGTAGTTTTCGCGCTGCATGACGTTGAACAGGCCGTTGATGTCGGCGATTTCGCCCGACATGTAGGCGCTGATCAGGTAGCGCAGGATGTCGCGCTTCTGAGCATCGAGCTCGACGAACTGCGCGCCCACTTCGCTGCCGCGCTGGGAGACGATGCGGATCTTGCTGTCGATGCTCAGGTCGACCTGGTTCAGGCGCAGGCGGATCGAGGCGTCGTACAGCGCGCCGATGGTCAGCGGCGCCTCGTGGCGCAGGCCCAGGCCGCCGAGGGAGATGTCCTGCAGGGCCGTTTCGAACGGCGCCTGGCCGGCACTGCTCAGGCGTACGCGGGCGTTCATCCGGGTGCGCACGTACTGGCGCTCGTCGATGGCCTCGTGGACGATGTTGGCCGCTGTCTTGCCCGGGGCCACGGGAATGTTCGTGCTACTCATGTGCAGGCGCCTTTCCTTAACGTTGCGTGAGTTCCAAAAGAACGGTGATGACCCCGAAGAAGATGGCGATCGATGAGCACAGCATCGCCTTCGAGGACCAGCGGTTGAGGGTGGCGTCGAAGTCGACGCTACCGGTGGCCAGGGTGGTCTTCTGCCGCGTCCAGCTTTGCTGGTCCATGTGGAACATCGCGTAGACCTTCATCAGCGAACCGACGATCTGGTTGTAATAGAGAACGAATGGGTACATCGGGCTGACCGGGTGGCCGGCGAAGACGAACAGCACGGTCACCAGGCTGCGCGAGATCAGCACCCAGAACAGGTACACCAAGAGGTACTGGATGCCGAACACCAGGCCGGCCACCACCGAGGCGGTCAGGCCCATCAGGCAGGTCCACATCGACACCCGCTGGTCGAGCAGCACGTACAAGGTGAACAGCCCCAGCCGCGCCCGGCCAAGCAGGGCGGTGGCGCGGAAGTTCTGGCGCAGCGAGTTGCCGTACCAGCGGAACATCAGCTGGCGGGTGGCCACCCAGAAGTTGTCGCTGGGCGGGTGCTCGACGGTCAGGGTGTGGCTGTCGGGCACGTAGAAGGTGTCCCAGCCGGCGCGCATCAGGCTCAGCCAGCTCGACTTGTCGTCGCCGGTGAGGAACTGGAAGCGGCCCAGGCGCCAGTGCTGGAGGAAGTCGGCCTCGACGTCGCGGATGAACGCCGGGTCGATCATTACCGAGGCGCGGAAGAACGACAGCCGCCCGGTCAGCGTCAGCACCCGGTGCGACAGCGCCATGGAGCACATGTTGATGTGCCGCTGGACGAAGCGCATCGAGTGCCACTGGCGCATCCAGCGGCTGCCTTCGACCTCGCAGAACTCGTTGGTGGTGAGGCCGCCAACGTCGGGCAGCACGGCGAACAGCTTGACCGCGCGCTCGACGCAGCCGGGCAGCATCATGGTGTCGCCGTCGACCACGCCGACCACCGCGTCTTCCAGCGGCATCTGCCGGGACAGCGCGCGGAAGGCGTGGGCCAGGCCATCACGCTTGCCGGTGCCGCGGGCACGCACGATCACCAGCTTGATGTCGTCGCGGCCCTGCACCTCGTTGCGCATGATGTCCTTGATGAAGGTCTCGTCGCCCTTTTCCACGATCGAGGCGATCACCGTGCACGGTACCTTCAGCCGCTGCACCTCCTGGAACACCGACTGGTACACCTTGAAGGTGGTGTGGGTGGGGATGCGAAAGCTGGTCACCACCATGAACAGGTGCGACGGCAAGGCCGCATCGCCCATGCGCTCGACCCGCCGGCGCAGGCGCGGGAACTGCCAGTGCAAAAAGTACATGCCGCGCAGGTAGTGGACGATGGCATTGCCATAGCGCCACATGCCCAGGGTGCCGATGATGAAGATGAACAGGTGATGGTTCGGGTCCAGGTATTGCGGCGCGACCATCTCCGATGCCAGTGCGATCAGGCCGGCCAGGCAGGCCCAGGCGAAGAAGCTGGCGCCCGCGCGCAAGTAGCCTGGTGCCACGAAGGGCGGTTGCTGTCGATCCATGTAGCCATGACTCCTGTTTTCCGCCGCCCGCGCAAAGCCCCGCGCAGGCCGGGGCCTGCGTGGGGTGTTGCGCTGCTGTGCGGGGTGGCGGTTACCAGCAGATGCCCTGGGTGTGGGTGTCGCTGATGCCGGGCATGAAGCCGACCAGGTCGATCACCTGCTTGCCGTTGCCGGCCTCCAGGGCGCGGGCGAAGCGCTCGTCGTTGTTGCCCAGGACGATCACGTCGGCGTCATCGATCACCTGTTGCAGGTCGCTGTTGAGCAGCGACGAGACATGCGGGATCTTCGATTCGATGTACTCGCGGTTGGCCCCGAACACCCGGGCGTATTCGACGTTGGAGTCGAAGATGCGCAGCTGGTAGCCCTTGCCGATCAAGCGCTCGGCCAGTTCCACCAGCGGGCTTTCGCGCAGGTCGTCGGTGCCGGCCTTGAAGCTCAGGCCGAGCAGGGCGACCTTGCGCTTGTCCTGGCGCTCGATGAGGTCGATGGCGTTCTGCACCTGGTTGCGGTTGCTGGCCATGATCGAGGCCAGCAGCGGGTGCTCGACGTCGAGCTGGCTGGCACGGTAGGTGAGGGCGCGCACGTCCTTGGGCAGGCACGAGCCACCGAAGGCGAAGCCTGGGCGCAGGTAGTAGCGCGAGAGGTTGAGCTTGAAGTCCTGGCAGACCACGTCCATCACCTCGCGGCCGTCCACGCCCGAGGCCTTGGCGATGTTGCCGATCTCGTTGGCGAAGCTGACCTTGGTGGCGTGCCAGACGTTGCAGGTGTACTTGATCATCTCGGCGACTTCGATCGGCTTGCGGATGATCGGTGCGTCCAGGCCCTGGTACAGCGACTCGAGCAGGTCGCCCGAGGCCTTGTCCAGTTCGCCGATCACGGTCATGGCCGGGAAGTCGTAGTCCTGGATGGCGGTGCTTTCACGCAGGAACTCCGGGTTCACCGCCACGCCGAAGTCGACGCCGGCGCGCTTGCCGGAGGCTTTTTCCAGAATCGGGATGACCACGTTCTTCACCGTGCCGGGCAGCACGGTGCTGCGCACCACCACGGTGTGGCGGCTGCCTTTGTCGCGCAGGGCCGCGCCGATTTCGCGGCAGACCGCTTCCATGTAGACCAGGTCGAGGTCGCCATTCTTCTTGCTCGGCGTGCCTACGCACAGCAGCGACATTTCAGTGGCCAGGATGGCCGCCTGCACATCGGTGGTACCGCGCAGGCGGCCCTGGCGCACGCCGTCGAGCAGCAATTGCTCCAGGCCCGGCTCGACGATGGGCGACTTGCCCTGGTTGATCAGTTCGATTTTCGCCGGGGAAATGTCCACCCCCAGCACATGGTGGCCGCGGGCCGAAAGGCAACCCGCGCAGACCGCGCCGACATAGCCAAGTCCAAAGATACTGATGTTCATAGATCCCTCTCCCCAGGCGCGGCGAAGCCGGCCGAGATACACAGTTCAAGTAGTTGTCGAATGGCAGACGCGCAGAATTAAGCCGCGCTCAGAAGTGGCGTTACAGGCTGTTTCTTAGTGGTCTATTTACAGACTAAATGCGTTCTTATTTTTATTGCAAGCGTTGCTCTTGGCTTATTTGCAAATCGCCTTATTTATCTCTGTGAAAGTTAAAAAACCTAAGCAAATCAATGAGTTAAAGTTGCTGTTAGTTGGGCGTCAAAAAAACTTCTTCCCCCTTGATGCCGGCTTAATGGCGCCAGATCGATGGCGTTCCCCCTGTTTTTCCGCCCCGTGGGTGTTTGTTGTCAGCGGCCCAAGTTGTTATTTCCCATGATTAACAACAGGTTCGCGCCCGCTGCTGCGATATGCCTGATGGCCTAATACTGGCTTGCGACGGATGCTGACCAGGGGCATAGTGACCACGCAGTCTGCAACTGCGCACAGGATGGTGGGCAGGCCCCAATGACGATTAAAGGAAAGGAGAAGCGTCATATGAACGGACTCGGTCCGCGGCTAAGGGAAGAGCGCGAGCGGCTGGGCATGACCCAGCGGGTGTTTGGCGATATCGGCGGCGTCGAGCCCAATGCCCAAGGCAAGTACGAAAGCGGCGAGCGCACGCCACGGCTCGATTACCTGGCGTCGCTGGCGGCCAAGGGGGTTGATGCACTTTATGTATTGAGCGGTGTGCGCACGCCTGCGCCGCTGGAGAGCCTGAGCACGCAAGAAAGCGGTTTGCTGGGGGCGTTTCGACGCTTGTCGGCCGCCGACCAGGCGGCATTGGGGCATCTGCTCGAGCGCCTGGCGGGCGAGGGCAGGAACGGCCAGGGGGCGTGGCCCCGGCATCATGAGCGCCAGTCAGGTGTGACAGAAGTTTTACGCTAGGTTCGTCTTGAAAAATTTTGTTAAGGTGGCGGGATCCAATCGCCCTGTTGACGAGGTGTCTGCTTGATAAGGGTCCTAGTGGTCGACGACCACGATCTGGTACGAACCGGTATTACACGCATGCTCGCCGACATCGACGGCCTGCAGGTGGTGGGCGAGGCGGATTCGGGGGAGTCGGCGCTGAAGCTGGCCCGAGAGCTCAAGCCGGACGTCGTGCTGATGGACGTGAAGATGCCTGGGATCGGCGGCCTGGAAGCCACCCGCAAGATGCTGCGCAGCCACCCCGACATCAAGGTGGTGGCCGTCACCGTGTGCGAAGAAGACCCGTTCCCCACGCGGCTGATGCAGGCTGGCGCCGCCGGCTACCTGACCAAGGGCGCGGGGCTCGACGAAATGGTCCAGGCCATCCGCCTGGCGTTCGCCGGCCAGCGCTACATCAGCCCGCAGATCGCCCAGCAGATGGCGCTCAAGTCGTTCCAGCCGCAAGGCTCGCCGTTCGATGCGCTGTCGGAGCGGGAAATCCAGATTGCCCTGATGATCGTTGGCTGCCAGAAGGTGCAGATCATCTCCGACAAGTTGTGCCTGTCGCCCAAGACCGTCAATACTTACCGTTATCGGATCTTTGAAAAACTCTCGGTCACCAGCGACGTCGAACTGACCTTGCTGGCCGTTCGCCACGGTATGGTCGACGCAAGCCTGTAAACCCTCATGTCTCAGAATTTCGATGCCAGCGCATTCCTGGCGACCTGCAGTGGTCGCCCGGGCGTTTACCGGATGTTCGACGCCCAAGCCCGCCTGCTCTACGTGGGCAAGGCGAAGAACCTCAAGAAGCGCCTGGCCAGCTATTTTCGCAAGACCGGCCTGGCGCCGAAAACCGCCGCGCTGGTGGGCCGTATCGCCCAGGTGGAAACCACCATCACCGCCAACGAGACCGAGGCGCTGCTGCTCGAGCAGAACCTGATCAAGGAGTGGCGGCCGCCGTACAACATTTTGTTGCGCGACGATAAATCCTACCCTTATGTCTTCCTTTCTGACGGGCAATTCCCACGTCTGGGCATCCACCGCGGTGCGAAAAAGGCCAAGGGCCGCTATTTCGGGCCGTACCCCAGCGCCGGCGCCATCCGTGAAAGCCTGAGCCTGCTGCAAAAAGCCTTTTCGGTGCGTCAGTGCGAAGACAGCTACTACGCCAACCGCACCCGGCCGTGCCTGCAGTACCAGATCAAGCGCTGCAAGGGGCCGTGCGTGGGCCTGGTCGAGCCCGAAGAGTACGCCGAGGACGTGCGCCACTCGGTGATGTTCCTCGAAGGCCGCAGCCAGCAGCTGGGCAACGAGCTCAACGCCGAGATGGAAAAGGCCGCCATGGCCCTGAACTTCGAGAAGGCCGCCGAGCTTCGCGACCAGATTGCCCTGCTGCGCCGGGTGCAGGACCAGCAGTACATCGAGGGCGGCTCCGGTGACGTCGACGTGGTCGCCGCCTTCGTCAACCCCGGGGGCGCCTGCGTGCACCTGATCAGCGTGCGCGGCGGGCGGGTGCTGGGCAGCAAGAACTTCTTCCCGCAGGTGGGCATCGAGGAGGAGGTGGCCGAAGTGATGGCCGCGTTCCTCTCCCAGTACTACCTGGGCAACGCCGAGCGCGAGCTGCCGGGCGAGCTGATCGTCAACGTGGTGCACGAAGACTTCGCCGCCATCACCGAGGCCCTGCAGACCTTGCGCGGCCGCGAACTGAGCATCAGCCACCGGGTGCGCGGCACCCGCGCGCGCTGGCAGCAGCTGGCGGTGACCAACGCCGAACAGGCGCTCAACGCCCGCCTGGCCAACCGCCAGCACATGGCCGCGCGCTTCGAGGCCCTGGCCGAGGTGCTTGGCCTGGATGAAGTGCCTCAGCGCCTGGAGTGCTACGACATCAGCCATTCCAGCGGCGAAGCCACGGTGGCCAGCTGCGTGGTGTTCGGCCCCGAAGGCCCGCTGAAATCCGATTACCGGCGCTTCAACATCGAAGGCGTCACCCCGGGTGACGACTATGCCGCCATGCACCAGGCCCTGACCCGCCGCTACGGGCGCATCAAGGACGGCGAGGGCAAGCTGCCCGACGTGCTGCTGGTGGACGGCGGCAAGGGCCAGCTGAACATGGCCCGCGAAGTGATGCAGGAGCTGGCCTTCACCGACCTGACCCTGCTGGGCGTGGCCAAGGGCGTGACGCGCAAGGCCGGTTTCGAAACCCTCTACCTCAACGACGTGGCCCACGAGTTCACCCTCAAGGGCGATAACCCGGCGCTGCACCTGATCCAGCAGATCCGCGACGAAGCCCACCGCTTCGCCATCACCGGCCACCGCGCCCGGCGCGGCAAGGCCCGGCGCGTGTCGACCCTGGAAGACGTGGCCGGGGTAGGGCCCAAGCGCCGCCGCGACCTGCTGAAACATTTCGGCGGCCTGCAGGAGCTCAACCGCGCCAGCATCGACGAAATCGCCAAAGCCCCCGGCATCAGTAAAAAGCTTGCCGAATCAATTTATGCCAGCCTGCATAGCGAGTAGAATGCCGGGCTCAACCCGCAGCCAGTCGTACCGATGAATATTCCAAACCTGCTCACCGTTCTACGCGTCCTGCTCATCCCGATCTTCATCCTGCTGTTCTATGTGCCCTATCACTGGAGCTACATGGCCGCCAGCACGGTGTTCGCCATCGCCGCCGCCACCGACTGGCTGGACGGCTACCTGGCGCGCCGCCTGCAGCAGAGCACGCCGTTCGGCGCCTTCCTCGACCCGGTGGCCGACAAGCTGATGGTGGCCGTGGCCCTTGTGCTGCTGGTGCAGGTACACGCCAACTTCTGGCTGACCCTGCCGGCGGCCGTAATCATCGGCCGCGAAATCGTGGTGTCGGCCCTGCGCGAGTGGATGGCCGAGCTGGGGGCGAGGGCGCATGTGGCCGTGTCCAACCTGGGCAAGTGGAAGACCGCGGCGCAGATGCTGGCGCTGGTGATCCTGCTGGCCAACCCGCCGATCGTGAGCTTCTGGGTGGTGCTGGGCTACGGCTTGCTGCTGGTGGCGGCGGCGCTGACCCTGTGGTCGATGGTGCACTACCTGCTGGCCGCCTGGCCGCACCTGCGCGAAGGTTCGGAGCAGAAATAAAACTTTTTTGAATCAAGGGGTTGACGCCATTTTAGATATCGGTAGAATGGCGCCCATCACGACGCGGGAATAGCTCAGTTGGTAGAGCACGACCTTGCCAAGGTCGGGGTCGCGAGTTCGAGTCTCGTTTCCCGCTCCAAATTCGATCCTCAGTGCGTCGCTGGGATCACAAGGAAGAGGCCTAAGGGCCTCTTTTTTTGTGCCTGGAATTTGGCCTGCCAGGGCCAAAGCCGGACGTGGCAGCCGCCAGCACTTCACATGACGCCCTCTCTTTGTCCTTGACCGTCCTCACGTTTCAGTGACGCTGGTTTTATCGAATTTCTTCCAGACGCTTTTTATTGATGTGAATCAATTGAAAGTTTCCGCGATAACTGCCTGCTACAGATTTTCTGTAGGAATAATTTCCATTAAATGTAGGCCCGGTCTATCTTTTGGCCCAACTATAGATTGATTTGAAAACTTCATCCAAGGTGTCACCCGGTGGTGCGGCGCTTGTCGTTAGAAAGAAGCGATATTCAACTAACGACATCATCAGGCCCGCCAAATTTCGGGAGGGGTTATGGCTTCGAAGAGTTTTCAAGGCGAAGTGCCAAAGGCACGCGTCAATATCAAGCTGGATCTGCATACGGGCGGTGCGCAACGCAAGGTTGAGCTACCGCTGAAACTCATGTTGATGGGGGATTACAGCAACGGCGCGGAGCAGCGCCCCCTTTCAGAAAGAGCAAAAATCAATATCGACAAGAATAACTTCGATCACGTCCTGGCGGACTTTTCGCCCACGTTGCAAATGGCGGTGGAAAACACGTTGGTCGACGACGGCTCCGATACCTCGGTCGCGTTGCAATTCCAAAGCATCAAGGATTTTGAACCCGAACACGTGGCGCGGCAAATTCCTCAGCTGCGGGCGCTTCTGGCGATGCGCAATCTGTTGCGTGAATTGAAAGCCAATGTGTTGGACAACGCCACGTTTCGCACCGAGCTGGAGCGCATCCTCAGGGATGAAACATTGAGCGAAGCCTTGCGCAGCGAACTGACGGCATTGGCCCCGCCCACTGAGCATTGATCGCGCTTCGACCCCATCACAGGAAGTTAGAAATGTCCGAAAAACAAACTTCTGCGCAAACGCGCAGCGGCACGGTATTGGCTGAAAGTCAGGGTGTGTACCACGCGCTTTTCGAAAGAATCAATCTCAAACCGCTTGCCGAAATGGGTGGGATTGAAGCGTTTCAAAGTGTAGAGGTGCTCTCGGAGGCGAGTGCCGACGCGCGCGTGACGGCATCCATAAGTGTCTTTCTCGATTTACTCAAAGGTGCGTCGTCGAAAGTCGAGCGCCTCGACAGGGCATTGCTCGACAGGCACATCGCAGCGCTGGATACACAAATCAGCCGTCAGCTCGATGCGGTGATGCACCACCCTGACTTCCAGCGAGTCGAATCAACCTGGCGCGGCGCGAAGTCACTGGTCGATCAGACAGACTTCCGCCAGAACGTGCGCATTGAACTGCTGGATATCAGCAAAGCCCACCTGGTCCAGGATTTCGACGACGCACCCGAAATCGCCCAGAGCGGCTTGTACCTGCATACCTACACGCAGGAGTACGACACGCCAGGAGGCGAGCCCATCGCCGCCGCAGTGTCCAACTATGAGTTCGACCGCAGCCCGCAAGACATCGCGCTGCTGCGCAGCATCTCGAAAGTGGCGGCGGCTGCGCATATGCCCTTCCTGGGAGCGGTGGGGCCAGCTTTTTTTGGCAAGGAAAGCATGGAGGACGTTGCTGCCATCAAGGACATCGGCAACTACATGGACCGCGCCGAGTACATCAAGTGGCAGAGTTTTGCCGCCAGCGACGATGCGCGCTACGTCGGGCTGTTGATGCCACGGGTATTGGGCCGCTTGCCTTACGGCCCGGATACGCGCCCGGTACGGGCTTTCAATTACGTGGAAAAGGTCAAAGGCCCCGACCATGGCAAGTACCTCTGGGTAAACGCCACGTTTGCCTTCGCCGCCAATATGGTCAAGAGCTTTATCACCAACGGATGGTGCGTGCAAATTCGTGGGCCGCAGTCGGGCGGTGCGGTCAGCGACCTGCCGATTCATCTTTATGATCTGGGCACGGGAAACCAGGTAAAAATCCCCTCCGAGGTGATGATCCCAGAAACCCGTGAGTTTGAATTCTCCAACCTGGGCCTCATCCCGCTGTCGTATTACAAGAATCGCGATTATGCGTGTTTCTTTTCGGCGAACTCTGCGCATAAGCCCGCGATTTACGATACCGCCGAAGCGACGGCCAATAGCCGTATCAACGCCCGTTTGCCCTATGTTTTCCTGCTGTCGCGAATTGCCCATTACTTGAAGCTGATCCAGCGAGAAAACATTGGCACGACCAAAGACCGCCGTTTGCTCGAAATGGAGTTGAACAAGTGGGTCGGCGGATTGGTAACTGAAATGACCGACCCGAGCGATGACTTGCAAGCTTCACATCCTTTACGCGAGGCGAAGGTGATCGTCGAAGACATTGACGACAACCCTGGCTTCTTCCGGGTCAAGTTGTTCGCTGTGCCGCACTTTCAAGTGGAAGGTATGGACATCAACTTGTCATTGGTATCGCAAATGCCTAAGGCGAAATCGTAACCACGGCTGCAGGAGTCTATGCCTTGAATATTGCGCGTCCGTTATGGGCTTCGGGAATGCTGTTGTCGCCGCAACAATTCCAACAGCAAGCTCGCCTCGAATCGTGGGCCAACCGTTTCTGTATGCAACTGGGCCTTGTTCATCCTTGGGGCATACAGGCAGTGGCGTTCGATAAGGACGCGCTACTTCTCGGCAAACTCAAGGCAGCTTGCATTCGCCTCTGCATGCCGGATGGCACATTGATCGACACTGATCGTATCGACCCGTTACCCGCGGCGATCGAACTTGCGCATCGGCCGGAGGATGCACAAAGCGCAACGGTGCTGCTGGCCTTGCCGTTGGAGCAGGCCAACGGCAACAACTGCCTGTTCGAAGGCCGCACGGCTGATCGTCCGAAGCGCTATCGCCAGGTATGGCGCGAGGTGCAGGACCAGTTCGGTGACGAAGTGCAGTCAATTGGCGTACTGGAGCACGCCTTGAGCCTGCGTTTTGCTGATGACGACAATGCCGACTACCTGACATGCCCCCTGGCTCGCCTCGTGCGTGGCGCCCAGGGTGGTTGGGAGGTGGATGGCGCGTTCATTGCGCCGCTGCTGAGTGTCGATGCTCATCCAGGTTTGCTTTCGCAGTTGGACAACCTGCTGACGCAGCTTTCAGCCAAGCGAGAGCGGCTGATGGGCATGCGCCGTGAAAGCAACCAGCGCATGGCCGATTTTGCCGTGGCGGATGTCACCTTGTTCTGGCTGCTCAATGCCTTGAACACCTTCCAGCCAGTGCTGGCAGACCTCAAGGCCCAGCCCGCTCGGCATCCCGAGCAGGTGTATCAATGCCTTATCCAGTTGGCGGGGAGTTTGCTGACGTTCTCGCTCGATCAGGATGTTGGCAGCATTGCGCCGTACCAGCACGGCAACCTGGAAGCCGTGTTGCCGCCCTTGATGCGGACCATTTCCAGCTTGCTGGAAGCGAGCCTGCCATCGCGGGTCGTGGCGCTGGTGCTGGAGCAGCCCAGTGCCAACCGTTGGCAGGTCAGCTTGAACGACCCCCGCCTGCTCGAACCCAACGGCGCTGATTTCTATCTGTCGGTTCGTTGCCGGCTGCCCGTTGCCCAGGTGCAGAGCCAGTTTCCCAGGCTGTGCAAGGTAGGTGCGCCACAGGACGTGGATCACCTGGTGAACGCTGCGCTGGAGGGGGTACCCCTGCAGCCGCTCAGCCATGTGCCGGCGGCCATTCCGTTGCGGCTGGAGAATCAGTACTTCGCCCTCGATCTCGCCCATGCCAAGGGCCAGGCCATGTTGGCCGAAGGCGTCTGTGCGCTGTACGTGCCGAGCACGTTCGCGGACCTCAAGCTTGAACTCTTTGCGGTACTGCGCGCATGAAGCGGATAGAGCAACCCTTCGCCTCGCGCTTGAACATCGACGAGCTGCTGCAGGACACCTATCTGCTGGTCATCGAGTTGCGCCAGGGCGCCAAGGTGCACAGCTCGCCGGAGCTCTGGAACAGTTGTGTAGAGCAAGTCGAACGCGCCCGTGAAGCACTCGTGGAGGCAGGGCTGGATGCGCGAAACATCGATTTCATCAGCCACGCCCAATGCGCCTTGCTGGACGAAACCGTGCTCGCGCGCGTGGTGGACGAGGCTCATGCCGCCTGGGCCAGAGAGTCTTTGCAGGCCAGGTTCTTCAATACCCATCAGGCGGGTGAGTTTGTTTATCAGGAAATACGCTCGGTCCTGGCAGAGCCTTCGGGCAACCCGCTTGTGCTCACCGTTTTTCAACGGGTGTTGATGCTGGGTTTCCTGGGGCGGTATCGCGATGCCAATGACCCGGAGCGCCAGCAACTGCTGGCTGCTCTTACCTCGCAAGTTGCCCCGCTCGACCTCACGCAAGGCCTAGTGGTGCGGGCAGGTAAAACCCCTTCGCGGCAAGCATTGGCCTGGCTGCATTCACCTGTGCTGCACATTGTCGCCGCGAGCGTGGTTCTCGCCGGTGTCTGGTGGGGGCTGGACCGCGTACTGGCAGGGGCGCTTGCCTCGCTGCTGCCAGGCCTGGTGTGAGGCGCCTATGACACGCAAGCAGATTCGCGGCCTCAGTTTATGGGCAGCTGCATTGGCCTTGGCGATCGTGGCGATCGTGCCTCTTGCCGCTGGCTGGCGGGTGCTCTGCGTGGTAGCGATAGCGTGCGCGGCGCTCCTCACTTGGCTGCGTGCCTCAAGACCAGAGGCATACCCAGGTGACCTGCTTTTGGCGCAGGGTTGCGCCTTCCCGCCCGCTTCATACCCTCACCCCGTATTGCTGGTGTGTGGTGATGGGCTTGTCGGCCTGTTCGGCCCGATTCCCGATGACCGCTTGGCACTGCGTGTGACCGATCTGGGTTGTTATGTACGGGTGCCCTGCGTAGACCAATTGCAAGGGCTGGCTGCGCAAGTGCTGGCAAAAAGGCCGGCGTGGAACGGGCAGCTCAGTGCGTTGTTGATTGTCGATCCTTGTGCCCATAGCGACGCGCCAGTACTGACTGGCCAGATACGCCGCTTTGGCAATCAAGTGGCCATGGTGCGCAAGCGTGGAGTCGGCCTGCCTGTCCTGGTGACGTGCTACCTGCAAACCCTGTCAGCGGGCTGGTTCAGCTGGGAAGCGGGCAAAACCGGCCTGGTGGTGCGGGAGGCGGGTGACTGCATCGACCTGAGCGAGTGGCAGCAAAGCGCGAATCCAGCGGCGCGCCTGGAGACGTGCGTGCAGTTGCACAGCGCCACCCAATGGCTTGCTGAACTGATGAAGTCTGACGGGGCGGGCAAGCGACACAGTCATGCGTTTTGGCCTGCCGTGGCAGTTGCCTTCGTGGCAGGGCCAGCGACGGGGCACTGGGTGGAAAACAACCTGTGGCAACGTTGGCTGCATGAACACACGCGATTGCGCGCCATGCCCAAGGCGCCGGCCACCAAGGTCGCCGAGCAGTCGCCATTCCCTGACCCTTTGCTTCATCTGTTGCCCATCAACGCCCCGCGTCACCACCGATACCGTGCGCAGTTGCTGGGCCTGTGGCTGCTGGTCGGCGCAGGTGTCATCGCGCTGATGAGCTCGGCATGGCAGAACACATTGCTCGTGCGCCAGGTAACTGACGATCTGCGCCGTTACCAGGCTGCGACGCTGAGCCCGCATCAAGAGCAGGCACTGGCAACGCTTCGCCAGGATGCGCTGCGCCTGGACGACTACTACCGTCAGGGCGAGCCGTGGTCGCTTGGCTTGGGCTTGTATCAGGGGGAGCGGTTGCGGGCGGCTGTGCACGCCACGATTTCCGGCCATCGCCGGCCGGCGACAGTGCCCCTCCCAAGCAATGCCCGCGAGGTCGTCCGGTTAAACAGCCTGTCACTGTTCAGCAGTGGTAGCGCCCAACTGAAGCTGGAGTCGACCCACGTGCTGGTCAAGGCACTGGTCGGCATCAAGGCCCAGCCTGGCTGGCTGATTGTCATAACCGGGCACACCGACGCCACCGGCAATGACGAGCAGAACCTGCGTTTGTCCACCGCACGCGCTGCTGCGGTGCACGAATGGATGTCGCGCATGGGCGATATCCCCGGCAGCTGCTTTGCCGTCCAGGGCTTCGGTGCCAGCCAACCGATTGCCAGCAATGACACCGAGCACGGTCGCTCGCTCAATCGTCGCGTAGAAATCCGCCTGGTGCCAGAGCCGGGGGCCTGTGCCTCTCCGGCCGTGGCGTCGGGCGCGTAACCCAGGCCGCATTTGGCGGCATTCAACTTCCAGGAGAAGGAGTTTCACATGGCTATACCCGTATACCTTTGGCTGACAGATGACGCCGGAACGGAGGTGAAAGGCTCTGTGAGTGTCAAGGGCCGCGAAGGTTCTATCGAAGTGGTCGCTCAACAACACAACTTGTACATCCCAACTGACAACAACACCGGAAAGCTGACGGGAACGCGCATTCATGAGCCGTTTGTGTTCACCAAGCAAATCGATGCTTCCAGCCCGTACCTCTACAAAGCGGTGACCACTGGCCAAACACTGAGAAGAGCTGAGTTCAAGTGGTACCAGATCGACGATAACGGGTATGAGGTCGAGTACTTCAGCACCATCCTGGAGAACGTCAAAGTCGTAACTGTTGCTCCGACGATGCACGACATCAAGGAGCCATCGAAGGAGAAGTTCAACCACCTGGAAGAGGTTCAACTGCGTTACGAGAAGATCACCTGGGCCTTCAAGGACGGCAACATCATTCATTCCGACTCCTGGAATGAGCGCCAAAGCGCCTGATGCGCTACTGCCGGCAGACGGCTTTCGTCTGCCGGATCTTTTCCGGTGTGCTGGGTTGAGCGTCCGTTCGAGGATGTTCAACCGAACACATCGCTCCTCGTCACCTGCTACTCGGACGCACGTCTTGCCCGCCTAACAAGGACGCACTGTATGTCACATGATCCAACCCGCCTGCTTCGTCGCCTCAACGCTTATTGTGCCCAGGCACTGACGGCGGCTGCATCCATGTGCCAGAGCCGCGGTCACGCGCAGATCACCCTCGAACACTGGCTGCTCAAGTTGCTGGAGCAAGGGCAGGGCGACCTGACAGTGATTGCACGTCGCTGCAACTGGGACATGGATGCCATGTGGCAAGGCTTGCTCGAGTACTTCGACAAGTTGCCACGTAGCGTTCGCAGCAAGCCGCAACTGAGCAATGAGCTGCAGCAGCTGATTACCGATGCGTGGTTGCAGGCATCGCTGGAGGGCAACAGCGAGTGCTTGCGTTCGTCTCATCTGTTGGGCGCTTTGCTGAAGGCTCCAGGGTTGCTCAGGTGCCCGGCCGCCTGGCCATTGCTCAGTATCGGCTCAACGCAATTGCAGCAAATGGCTGCATCGCTCGATCAAGCGTCGGAGGAACGCCCCGAGAGCCCGGTCACGCTGGGCGAGCAACCTACGGGTGAAAGCCAGGCCTTCGATGACACTGCCTTGTCGCAAGTGCTCGAACGGTTCACGCAAGATCTCACGGCGAAAGCTGCGGCAGGGCAGATCGACCCGGTGTTCGGCAGGGATGACGAAATTCGCCAGGTCATCGACATCCTCGGTCGGCGGCGCAAGAACAACCCGATCCTGGTCGGTGAGCCAGGGGTAGGCAAGACCGCGCTGGTCGAAGGCCTGGCCTTGCGCATCAGCGCAGGGGAAGTGCCTGACAGCCTCAAGCCCGTGCAAGTGCGGGCCCTGGACCTTGGCCTGTTGCAAGCGGGCGCGGGTGTAAAGGGCGAGTTCGAGCAGCGGCTCAAAAGTGTCATCGATGCCGTTCAACAGTCCCCCACGCCCATCCTGTTGTTCATCGATGAAGCTCACACCCTGATCGGTGCCGGCAACCAGGCTGGCGCGGCAGATGCTGCAAACCTGCTCAAGCCCGCCCTTGCCAGGGGCGAGCTGCGCACCCTCGCCGCCACCACCTGGAGTGAGTACAAACAATATTTTGAGCGTGATGCTGCGCTGGAACGTCGCTTTCAGATGGTCAAGGTCGATGAGCCCAACGATGGCAACGCTTGCCTGATGCTGCGTGGGCTCAAGGCGCGGTATGCCGACCACCATGGCGTGCATGTCGAAGATGCAGCGGTTCAGGCGGCGGTCACCCTGTCGCGTCGCTACCTGACCGGCCGCCGCTTGCCTGACAAGGCAGTCGACCTGCTCGATACGGCCTGTGCTCGCGTTCGCATGAGCCTGGACTGCGAACCGCAGGCGTTGGTGCGGCTCAAGTCCAGCCAGGCCGCGCTCAAATTGCAGCAGCAGGCTGTGCAAGAGGACGGTCAGCTTCGGGGGCGCTGCGACGACGACCTGTTGGCCAGGCTTGGTGAACAACTGAGCCATTTGCAAGAGCAGCAAGCGGCCCTTGAGCTGCAGTATCGGCAAGAGCTGGCGCTGACTCAGCACTTGCTGCAAGCGCGTCAGTCTGTAGCAAAGGATCCTGCTGAAATTGCTGAGCTGCAGCGACAGTTGGGCAGCATCGCAGGGCAGCAGCCCTTGCTCGCGCTGGATGTGACCGCGCGCAGCGTGGCCGAAGTGATTGCCGACTGGACCGGTGTGCCGCTGGGCAGCTTGCTCAAGGATGAACACGCCAGCCTTCTGGCCCTGGAACAGCAGCTGTCAGAACGCGTCATTGGTCAGGAACACGCGTTGAACGCACTGGCTCAACGCCTGCGTGCAGCCCGCAGCGGGTTGACCGATGACAAGACCCCGCTGGGCGTTTTCCTGCTCGTCGGCAGCAGTGGCGTCGGCAAGACCGAAACAGCACTCGCGCTGGCGGACAGCTTGTTCGGTGGCGAGAAGTCGCTGATCACCCTCAATTTCTCGGAGTACCAGGAGGCGCACACCGTCAGCCAGCTCAAGGGCTCGCCGCCCGGCTACGTGGGCTACGGGCAGGGCGGGGTGCTCACCGAAGCGGTGCGTCAGCGCCCCTACAGCGTGGTGTTGCTGGATGAGGTAGAGAAGGCCCACCGCGATGTGCTCAACCTCTTCTACCAGGTTTTCGACCGCGGTTTCATGCGTGATGGCGAAGGGCGGGAAGTTGATTTTCGCAACACCGTTATCCTCATGACATCCAACCTCGCCAGCGACGTGCTGCAAGATTTTCTGCATGCGCAACCCGAAGCCGCCGACAGTCACCTGCAGAATCTGCTTCGCCCCGTTCTGCGCGAACACTTCCAGCCTGCCTTGCTGGCGCGTTTTCAAACCCTGATCTACCGGCCGCTGCGAGCGGATGCGCTCAAACGCATCGTGGCCATCAAGCTCGCCCAGGTGGCCAAGCGGCTTGAGCGTCACTATGGCGTGAAGTGCAGCATCGATGAGGCGCTCAACGATGCATTGGTCGATACCTGCCTGTTGCCCGATAGCGGTGCCCGCAACATCGACAGTTTGCTGAATCAGCAGATCCTTCCCGTGCTGAGCCTTCAACTGCTGCAGCGCCAGGCAGCCGGGCAGGCCACGCAAGGCGTGACACTGGGGCATAGCGAGGGGCTGGGTGTCACCCTGGACTTCGCCGACGCCGACGGGGCTCAGCTCGCGCAACGTGCGCCCGTGGAGGCCTGAACATGGCAGAAGGGATTCTGGGCCTGTTCAACCCCAGCCAGCACAAACTGGCAGTGGAGGGTTTGGCCGCAGCACTCGATGTGTTGTCCTTCGAAGGCAGGGAGCAGCTCAGCGAACCCTTCCTCTACCGCGTGGAATTCACCTCGGCAGAACAGGACATCGCCGTCGAGCTCATGCTCGGCAAACGCGCCACCTTCAGCCTGCATCCACCCCCCAGCAAGCTGCCCCTGCTGGGCCTGCCCGCACCCCAGATCAAACCGCTGCGCACCGTGCATGGCGTGGTCACCGGCTTTGAGCGCCTGTCCA
>NZ_JBIVAB010000021.1:0-87129 GCF_044745345.1 Pseudomonas sp. NPDC087029
ACCTGGATTAAGTAACTCATTGAATCTCAAGGAGTTTCTCGTTCCGACTACGCTGGAAGTGGGGCGCATTATAAGGGGATTCGAAAGCCCGTCAACCCCTGCCGTTCATTTATTTGAAAGTGCGCCCCCTTTGCACCTTGCACCGCTACCCAGCATTTGCGCACTATAGTGCTCACGCAGCCCCACCCCTCTAAGGATTCCCTTCCACAAATGAACACCCAGCCTCGCAGCCTGGCCGCCATGCTCTTCCCTGTCGGCTTGCTGCTGATCGCCATGGCATCGATTCAATCCGGCGCCTCATTGGCAAAAAGCATGTTCCCCATCGTTGGCGCACAGGGCACCACCACCCTGCGCCTGGTATTCGCCAGTATCATCATGCTGGCGATACTGCGCCCATGGCGCGTGCGCATGACCGCCAGCACCCTGCGCAACGTGGTCATCTATGGCATGGCGCTGGGCGGCATGAACTTCCTCTTCTATATGGCTCTGCAGACCACCCCGCTGGGTATCGCCGTAGCCCTGGAATTCACCGGCCCGTTGGCCGTGGCCCTGTTCGCCTCGCGACGGGCTATTGATTTTCTCTGGATTGGCCTGGCCGTTGCCGGCCTGCTGCTGCTGATTCCAATCGGCGACAGCGGCCAGCCCTTGGACCTGACAGGCGTTGGTTATGCACTGGGGGCAGGAGTCTGCTGGGCGCTGTACATCCTCTTTGGCCAACGTGCCGGCGCCGAACATGGCATTCAGAGCGCGGCACTGGGCGTCGTGGTCGCGGCCCTGTTCGTGGCCCCCATCGGCATCGTCCATGCTGGCAGCGCGTTGCTCACACCCGCGCTCATTCCCTTGGCGCTGGGCGTGGCCGTCCTCTCGACCGCCTTGCCTTACAGCCTGGAAATGGTTGCCCTGACCCGCATGCCCGCACGCACCTTCGGCACCCTGATGAGCGTCGAACCTGCAATCGGGGCACTTTCCGGACTATTGTTCCTGGGCGAGGTACTGAGCGTAAGCCAATGGCTGGCCATTCTTGCCATCATTGCGGCCTCTGTAGGCGCTACGCTTTCGATGCGCCGCGACAGCACGCCAGCAGTCGCCGCGGACTGATTTGAGAAAACTTTGCATTTGTGACGGCATTAGCCATTGTGGCGCCCCGCCTCGCTGATTAAGCTGTCACAAAAGCATAATCTTCACGCTATCTACTTGTATGCGCACGGATGCCGGGGAATTCAGGAAGAAACGCAGCGATAACCGAAGGGTAAGGCACAAAGCCAACCCTGCATTTAAGGACAGGAATGAAACGTATTTTGCTCATCCTGGCCGTTTTGGCCATTGCTGGATGCGCCGCGACGGCGAAGACTGAGGTCAAACAGGGGAAAAAGGGCCTGCATATCAACTGCTCCGGCCTCTCCTCGTCGTGGGACAAGTGCTACAGCAAAGCGGCCACCTCCTGCAGCAAGCGCGGCTACAAGGTCGTTGCGCGCTCGGGGGACACCGACGAAGAACCGGGTGACTACCTGTTTGGCATCAACCCTGCCGGCTACACCAGCCGCAGCATGATCGTCATCTGCAAGTAATAAAGAAGGGCAGCCCATGAGCTGCCCTTTTTAATAGCCTCCCGCCCTCTTACAACGGCGCAGTACGCGCCTGCAGCCAGGCCAGTGCGTTGCCCTTGAGCAATGGCGCAATACGTTCGCGCACGGTTGCGTGATAATCGTTGAGCCAGCCCAGCTCTTCCTGGGTCAGCCGTTCCGGCAGCAGGCAGCGGGTATCGATGGGGCACAACGTCAAGGTTTCGAAGTTCAGGAAGTCGCCGAACGCACTGTTGCCGGCTTCGCGGTTCACCACCAGGTTCTCGATACGTACCCCCCAGGCACCCGGGCGATAGGTGCCGGGCTCGATCGAGCTGATCATCCCGACCTGCATGGCTGTCTGCGGGGTGGTTGCCGCCTGGTAGGCGATGACCTGCGGCCCTTCGTGCACGTTCATGAAATAGCCCACGCCATGGCCGGTGCCGTGGCCATAGTCGACCTGGTCTGCCCAGATCGGTGCACGCGCGATGGCATCGAGCAGCGGAGAGAGAATACCGCGGGGGAAGGTGGCCCGTGACAGGGCGATCACCCCCTTGAGTACGCGCGTGCAGTCCTGCTTCTGCGCAAGGCTCGGCGTACCCACCGGGACCATCCGCGTGATATCGGTAGTACCGCCCAGGTATTGCCCACCCGAATCGATCAACAGCAAGCCATCCCCCTCGATTACTGCATGGGATTGCTCGGTCGCCCGATAATGCGGCATCGCGCCATTGCCATTGAAGGCGGCAATGGTGGAGAAGCTCAGCGAGACGAAATCGGGCCGGCGCGCCCGTGCGGCGCTCAATTGCTCATCAATGGTCAGTTCGGTGATGACCTCCTTGCCCAGATGCGCCTCGAACCAGGCGAAGAATTCGCACAAAGCCGCGCCATCCTGCTCCATGACCCGGCGGATATGCACCAGCTCTTCGGCCCCCTTGCGTGATTTGCTCAAGGTGGTCGGGTTCAGCCCTTCGACCAACTGCACCTGGCCGTCCAGGTTCTTCAACAGGCCGCACGTCACCCGAGCAGGGTCGACCAGCAGCCGGCTGCCTGCAGCCAAACCTGCTAGCGCCTGCTGCACCTGCGGGTAGTCACGCACCTCGATGCCGTCCACCTCCAGCACATGGCGCAAGTGATCATCGAGCTTTTCGGCACCCACGAAGAGAATGGCTTGTTCCTGGCTGATCAGCGCAAAGGAGACAAACACCGGGTTGTAGGACACATCGCTGCCACGCAAGTTGAACAGCCAGGCGATGTCATCGAGGGTGGCCAGGAAATGCCAATCAACCCCCTTCTCCTTCAAGGTGCTGCGCAGCTGGGCCAGCTTTTCGGCACGGCTCACCGTGGCATGGGGCGGCAGGTGTTGGTACACCGGGTTGCCTGGCAATGCCGGGCGCCCTTCCCAGACCCTGCCCAGCACGTCAAGGTCAGTCACCAGGCGCACCCCACGAGCGCTCAGGCGCTCTTCGAGCTGACGCGCCGAAGCCAGGGCCATCACCGCGCCATCCACGGCCACGGCGCCGCCAGCGACGACGTTGTCACCCAGCCACTCCAATGCACCCGGCTTGCCCGGCTGCAGCTTCATCAGCTCGATGCCACTGCCCGCCAACTCTTTCTCGGCTTGCTCCCAGTAGCGGCTGTCGGCCCACAGCCCGGCAAAATCCGCCGTGACCACCAGCGTGCCGACCGAACCTTCGAACCCCGACAACCAGCGGCGCCCTTGCCAGTAGCCCGGCATGTATTCGGAAAGATGCGGATCTGCCGAGGGCACCAGCAGGGCATCCATACCCGCCTCGGCCATCACTTCGCGCACGCGCGCCAGGCGCTGCGGCACACTCTGCTCTATCGTGGTCTGAACGTTCATGCGCACTCCTGCGGACACATCTTGGTTGATCCAGGATGTCGATAATGGAGCAGCCATCCCAGCGCTGCAATCATCCAGGCCCAGGCAACGCCCGTGTGCAACGCCCCTACCTTCGATCGACTGCGGCTGAACTTCCCGCAGGCACAAGCTTCACAACCAGTACATTCCCTGCAGACAGGTCGATGCCCATGCCCAGCGCCTGCGACCCGAAGACTGCCGTCGTGCTGCTCGACACCCGCGAACACACCCCGGAGCACGAGCGCGCCGTACACCTCAAGCTCGCTGCCGGCCTGGCCCAGTTGCTGGGCTGTGCAACCGCGCACAACGTGCAAACGCCCAGTGCTGCGGACAACTTCTATTACCTGCCCACCGAAACCCTGGTCGACCCGGCCCGCTACGCACCGATGGGCATCCGCAGCGAACAGGACCTGTTTGGCGGCCTGGTCAGCCATCCCTACATGGCCACCAAGGCAATCTCCCACCCGCTGCCTGCCAACGCCACGTTTCCACCTGGCTGGACCGATGCCTTCGCCCAGCAGGCCAGTGACGCCCTGCTGCGCGGCTACACCGTCTTCAGTAAAGCCGACGCCCGCCGCGCAGCGCAGTTGCTGTTGCTCGATGGCCCCGTTCGGTTCAAGCCGGTGCTGGCCTGTGCCGGGCGCGGGCAGAAAGTGATCACCCAAGCGGAGCAACTGGAGCCGCTGCTGGCTGACCTCGATGACCAGGACCTGGCCCTCTGGGGCCTGGTGCTGGAAGAAGACCTGAGTGATGTGCAGACATTCAGTGTCGGCCAGGTCCGCGTTGCTGGCATAACCTGCAGCTACCACGGCACCCAGCAATTGACCCACGACCACCAGGGCACCGAAGTCTACGCAGGCTCCGACCTGGTAGTGGTGCGCGGCGACTACCAAGCCTTGCTGCAGCTGCCCCTGGAAGATCACCTGCGCCTGGCGATCAACCAGGCCATCACCTACGAGCAGGCGGCAGAGCAGCACTTCCCAGGTTTCATTGCATCGCGGCGCAACTATGACATCGCCCGCGGCAGCAATGCCCAGGGCCACCTGCGCAGCGGCGTGCTCGAACAATCCTGGCGCCCGGGTGGCGCCAGCAGCGCCGAACTGCTGGCCCTGCAGGCATTTGCCGGCGACCCCGCCCTGCAACGGCTGCGCGCCTCCACCCATGAAGTGTTCGGCAGCCACGACCTGCCCGCCGATGCCACCCTCTTCTATCAAGGAAACGACAGTGAACTCGGACAACTCAGCAAATTCGCGCGGATTCGCGAGCATGACCATTCAGAGTGAAAGCGTAGAGCTGCAGGTGGACAACGGCAGCATCGCCGGTACGTTGGTCAGCCCCGGCAGCAAGATGCCCGGCATCCTCTTCGTCCACGGCTGGGGCGGCAGCCAGCAGCGTGACCTGGCTCGCGCCCGGCACATCACCGGGCTGGGTTGCGTATGCATGACCTTCGACCTGCGCGGCCATGAGAAGACCGAGAACCAGCGGCTGACGGTAACCCGTGAACAAAACCTCAAGGACCTGTTGGCCGCCTATGACTGCCTGGCCAATCACCCCGCCGTGGACAGCAATGCCATCGCCATCATCGGCAGCAGTTATGGCGGCTACCTGGCCACCTTGCTGACCCTGCAGCGACCGGTGAAATGGCTGGCGTTGCGGGTACCGGCGATGTACTGGGATGACCAATGGGACACCCCCAAGCAAGCCCTCGATCGCCAGCGCCTCAACGCCTACCGCCAGCGCCCGCTCGGCCCGGCCGACAACCGGGCGCTGGCCGCCTGCGCGGAATTCGCCGGCGATGTGCTGCTGGTCGAATCCGAGCAGGACGACTATGTGCCGCACACCACGCTGATGAGCTACCGCTCGGCGTTCATCGGCGCCCATTCGCTGACCCACCGCATCGTCGACGGTGCCGACCACGCGCTCTCCAGCGAAGAAAGCCAGAAGGCCTACAGCTCGATCCTGGCCGCCTGGATCAGCGAGATGGTGATCGGTGCGCGCCTGGACCGCTACCCGCACTACGCACCGTGGTACGCCTGACGCTCGCCCACCTGGCAATGCAGGCCGCCGTCGGCGCCGCGCACCAGGCTGCGTAGCGCCTGGTAGGCGGTAAAGTTGACACCCCGCGCCTGGTGCTGGCTGAGCAGGTCGAGAAACGGCTCTTGAGCAAAGCTTTGTGCCGCCGTCGCCCACGCCTGGCGCGACTGCCACTGCAAGTACTGCAGCACCCGGCTGCCGTCATCGCTGGCCTGCACACTGACCCCCTGCAGCCCTTCGCAACGCAAAGCCAATTCCTCGCTGCGCGTGACCAGGGCCTGGGCCAATGCGGCCTGGCGCGAAACCGGCACTTCGTATTCGATCATCTGGGTAAACCACAAAGCATGCGGCGTGGCCGTCATGGTCAGTCTCCTTGCTTCGGACGCTTGCAGCGCGATGGCCAGCAGGGTAAAACCTCCAGTTAACTCAAGGTCAAGAGCTTTTTGCGCATGCCACGCCCCACCTCGACAGCGCAGGACACCCAACTGAGCGTCGGCCAACTGGCCGCCCGCAGCGGCGTGGCCGTTACCGCCCTGCACTTCTATGAAACCAAAGGCCTGATCCACAGCAGCCGCAACACGGGCAACCAGCGTCGCTACCCGCGTGCCATGCTGCGCCGCGTGGCGGTGATCAAGATGGCCCAGCGCCTGGGCATCCCGCTGGCCGAGATCGCCACGGCCCTCGCCACGCTGCCCAGCCACCACACCCCGACCGCCGAAGACTGGCAGCGGTTATCGGCGCGCTGGCGCGAGGACCTCAGCCGACGCATCGATGAGATGGTGATGTTGCGCGACCAGCTGGACGGCTGCATTGGCTGCGGCTGCCTATCGCTGAAGGAGTGCCCGCTGCGTAACCGCCAGGATCACCTGGCCGAAGCGGGCCCTGGGCCGCATCCACCCGCGCCGTGATTGCGCGCTATTTCCCGGCAGTACAGCGCTGCAGCACCTATAACTAGCGTCTGGCCACAACGACCGCCACAGGAGGCAGCATGAGCAAGCAGGCGTTGATCATCATCGACATCCAGAACGATTACTTCCCCGGCGGCAAATGGGCGCTCGAAGGCGCCGAACAGGCCGCCGACAATGCCGCAAGGCTGCTGGCCGCAGCGCGCCAGCGCGGTGACCTGGTGGTGCATGTGCGCCATGAGTTCGAAGCGGCCGACGCACCCTTCTTCGCGCCGGCATCGCCCGGTGCGGCGATCTACAGCAAGGTGCAGCCCCAAGAGGGCGAACCCGTGGTGCTCAAACACAAGGTCAATGCGTTTCGCGATACACCCCTCAAGGGCACCCTGGACCAGCACGGCATCGAGGCCCTGACCATCGTCGGCAGCATGAGCCACATGTGCATCGACGCTGCCACCCGCGCCGCGGCCGACCTCGGCTATGAGGTCACCATAGCGCATGATGCCTGCGCCACCCTGGCGCTGGACTTCGATGGCAAGCAGGTGCCCGCGGCGCACGTCCATGCCTCGGCAATGGCCGCGCTGGCGTTCGCCTATGCCAAGGTGGTGAAGACGGACGAGCTGCTGGACCGATGACAGGTCGCGATCAGATCACCACGTTGCGCACGAAGCGCGTGGTCACAGCGCTATCGTTGCGATACGCGTACCGGCAGTTGCTGGCAAACACATGGAACTGGCCGACCTGCAGGCAGTGCTCGGCCTCTTCGATGATCAGCGTGAGCTGGCCTTCGGCCACATAGATCTGCTCGCTCCACCCCTCGGCGTCGGCTTCGCTGACGTAGCATTCGCCTGGCGCCAGGGTCCACTCCCAGATTTCCACCTCGCGCCGCGCCGCGCTGCTGGCCAGCAGCACCGCCTTGCTCTGCGGGTGCACCCCTGCCCAGGCCAGTTCGTCGATACGGCTGGGGTCGCGCTGGTCGGGTGCCTGGATGAGCGTACTGAACGCCACCCCAAGGGCCTCGGCGATCAAGTCCAGGGTGGTCAGGCTGACATTCTTTTCGCCTGCCTCGATTGCCACCAGCATGCGTCGGCTGACCCCGGAGCGCTCGGCCAGCGTGGTCTGGCTCATGGCAGCGGCATTGCGCAGGCTGCGAACGTTGAAGCTGACATGCTGCAGCACCGACGCGCGGTGCGTGGATTCTTTGTGCACTATATTGCTCACTTACCCAGGTTGCGCAGTATACTGCCCACTTTGCGCCGATTGTGCGCCGCCCCCCTCTGAGTGTGCAAGCGCATGAGCCTACCGACCAGCAGCCCGAAGACCTCCCTGTCGTTTCGCCTGAGCAAGGCCGAAATGGTTTTGGTGTTCATCACCATGCTGTGGGGCGGCACCTTCCTGCTGGTGCACAACGTCATGACCGTCAGCGGCCCGATGTTCTTCGTCGGCCTGCGCTTTGCCGCGGCGGCCTTGTTCGTCGGCCTGGTGTCGGCGCGGGCACTGCCTGGGCTGACCTTCACCGAGCTCAAGGCCGGGGTGCTGATCGGCGTGACCATCATGCTCGGCTACGGCTTGCAGACCATGGGCCTGCAGACCATCAGCAGCAGCCAGTCGGCGTTCATCACCGCGCTCTACGTGCCGTTCGTGCCACTGTTGCAGTGGCTGGTACTGGGGCGCCGGCCAGGGCTGATGCCCAGCATCGGCATCTGCCTGGCGTTCATCGGCCTGATGCTGCTGGCCGGGCCACAGGGCGGCGCCCTGCATTTTAGTGAAGGCGAAGTGGTCACCCTGGTCAGCGCCGTGGCCATCGCCGGCGAGATCATCCTGATCAGCCGCTACGCAGGCCAGGTCGATGTGCGCCGGGTGACCGTGGTGCAACTGGCCACCGCCTCGCTGCTGGCGTTCCTGATGATCGTCCCGACCCAGGAGCGCCTCCCCGACTTCTCCTGGCTGTTGCTGCTCAGCGCGCTCGGCCTGGGTGCCATGAGCGCGGTGATCCAGGTGGCGATGAACTGGGCGCAGCAATCGGTATCGCCAACCCGCGCCACCCTGATCTACGCCGGGGAGCCGGTGTGGGCCGGGATTGTCGGGCGCCTAGCCGGCGACCGCCTGCCCGGCGTGGCGCTGCTGGGCGGTGTGTTGATCGTGGTGGCCGTGGTGGTGAGCGAATTGAAGCTGCGCCGCACCCGCGAGGCCAGCGAGCCCATCGAGATAGCGCACGATCACGAACACGAAACCGGCCGGTAAAGCGCGCAACTGCAGCTATGCTTTGTAAAAAACTGTTATAAAAAAATGGCTTGTCACGCCATGTTTGTATGATTCTGCGACAGCTTGCGTGTTGGTGATCACCTGCTCGGCACGTATGATCCTTGCAAACCTTTCCAGAATAGAACGCTATGTCATTGATAGTGCTACTGCTTCTGCCGTTCGTGGGCAGTTGCCTGGCAGCTGTGCTGCCGCACAACGCACGTAATGCCGAGTCCATCCTTGCGGGGCTCGTGGCCCTGGTCGGCACGGTCCAGGTAGCACTGCTGTACCCCCAGATCGCCGACGGCGGCGTCATCCGCGAAGAATTCCTCTGGCTGCCCAGCCTCGGCTTGAACCTCGTGCTGCGCATGGACGGCTTCGCCTGGCTGTTCTCGCTGCTGGTGCTGGGCATCGGTAGCCTGGTGTCGCTGTATGCGCGCTACTACATGTCGCCACAAGACCCGGTGCCGCGCTTCTTCGCCTTCTTCCTGGCGTTCATGGGTGCCATGCTCGGCCTGGTGATCTCCGGCAACCTGATCCAGCTGGTGTTCTTCTGGGAGCTGACCAGCCTGTTCTCGTTCCTGCTGATCGGCTACTGGCACCACCGCGCCGATGCCCGCCGCGGCGCCTACATGGCGCTGATGGTCACAGGGGCCGGCGGCCTGTGCCTGCTGGTGGGCGCGCTGCTGCTTGGCCATGTGGTCGGCAGCTACGACCTGGACAAGGTGCTGGCCGCTGGCGATGTCATCCGCCAGCATGCGCTGTATCCCGTGCTGCTGCCCTTGATCCTGCTCGGTGCGCTCAGCAAGAGCGCGCAGTTCCCCTTCCATTTCTGGCTGCCCCACGCCATGGCGGCGCCCACACCGGTCTCTGCCTACCTGCACTCGGCGACCATGGTCAAGGCCGGGGTGTTCCTGCTCGCGCGGCTGTGGCCGGTGCTATCGGGCAGCGAGGAGTGGTTCTGGATCGTCGGCGGCGCCGGCGCCCTGACCCTGCTGCTGGGCGCCTTCGCGGCCATGTTCCAGAACGACCTCAAGGGCCTGCTGGCCTACTCCACCATCAGCCACCTGGGCCTGATCACCCTGCTGCTGGGCCTGAACAGCCCGCTGGCGGCCGTGGCCGCTGTGTTCCACATCCTCAACCATGCCACCTTCAAGGCCTCGCTGTTCATGGCCGCCGGCATCATCGACCACGAAAGCGGCACCCGCGACATCCGCCGCCTCAGCGGGCTGATCCGCCTGGTGCCCTACACCGCGACACTGGCCATGGTGGCCAGCGCCTCGATGGCGGGCGTACCGCTGATGAACGGCTTCCTGTCCAAGGAAATGTTCTTCGCCGAGACCGTGTTCATTTCCTCGACCGCCTGGGTCGAGGCCGCGCTGCCAGTGATCGCCACCCTCGCCGGCACCTTCAGCGTCGCCTACGCCCTGCGCTTCACGGTCGATGTGTTCTTCGGCCCGCCCGCCCAGGACTTGCCGCACACCCCGCATGAACCACCTCGCTGGATGCGTGCGCCGGTCGAGCTGCTGGTGCTCACCTGCCTGGTGGTCGGCATCTTCCCCGCACAATCGGTCGGCCCGCTGCTGGCCGCCGCCGCCCTGCCCGTGGTGGGCGGCACCCTGCCGGAATACAGCCTGGCCATCTGGCACGGCTGGAACGCCCCGCTGATCATGAGCCTGGTGGCCATGAGCGGTGGCGTCGTGCTCTACCTGCTGCTGCGCAACCAACTACGCCTGGGCCGCTTCCCGAACCCGCCGCTGATCGAGCGCTTCAATGGCAAGCGCCTGTTCGAACATGGCCAGGTGCGCCTGATGCTGCTGGCACGGCGGGTCGAGAAGCTGCTGACCAGCCGCCGCCTGCAGTCGCAACTGTTCATGCTGGTGCTGGCGGCCTTCCTCGCCGGCCTCACGCCCATGCTGTACAGCGACCTGAGTTGGGGCGACCGGCCCAAGATCCCGGGCTCCGGCGTGTTCGTCGCGCTGTGGCTGATCGCCATTGCCTGCGCCATCGGCGCGGCCTACCAGGCCAAGTACCACCGCCTGGCCGCACTGATCATGGTCAGTGTCTGCGGCCTGATGACCTGCATCACTTTCGTCTGGTTCTCCGCACCCGACCTGGCCCTGACCCAACTTGTGGTGGAAGTGGTCACCACGGTGCTGATCCTGCTCGGCCTGCGCTGGCTGCCACGGCGTATCGAAGGCGTCTCTCCTTTGCCCGGGAGCCTTGAGCGGGCGCGTGTGCGGCGCTTGCGCGACCTGGTGCTGGCCATCCTGGTCGGCGCCGGCATGGCCGTGCTGTCCTACGCCATGCTGACGCGGCCCACGCCCAATGACATCTCCTCGTTCTACCTGAGCCGGGCCCTGCCCCAAGGCGGTGGCACCAACGTGGTCAACGTGATGCTGGTGGACTTCCGCGGTTTCGACACGCTCGGCGAGATTACCGTGCTGGTGGCCGTGGCGCTCACCGTGTTCGCCTTGCTGCGCCGCTTCCGCCCACCCAAGGAGAGCATGCAGCTGCCTTCCCAGCAGCGCCTGCTGGCACCTGACGTGGTCACCGACCTGATCAACCCACGCCATGCCACCGACACCGCCCTGGGCTTCATGATGGTGCCAGCGGTGCTGGTTCGCCTGCTGCTGCCGATCGCCCTGCTGGTGTCGATGTACCTGTTCATGCGCGGCCACAACCAGCCAGGCGGCGGTTTCGTCGCAGGCCTGGTGATGTCGGTGGCGTTCATCCTGCAGTACATGGTCGCCGGCACCCAGTGGGTGGAGGCACAGATGAGCCTGCGGCCGCTGCGCTGGATGGGCACCGGGCTGCTTTGCGCCACCCTGACCGGGGTCGGTGCCATGCTGCTGGGCTATCCGTTCCTCACCACCCACACCGCCCACCTGCACCTGCCGCTGTTGGGCGACGTGCATGTGGCCAGCGCGCTGTTCTTCGACATCGGCGTGTACACCGTGGTGGTCGGCTCGACCCTGCTGATCCTCACTGCCCTGGCGCACCAGTCGGTCCGCGCCTATCGCCCGGGCAATTCGTCGAAAACCAGCCAAGCAGGAGCCGCCTGATGGAAGAAGTCATAGCAGTCGCCATCGGTGTACTGGCCGCCTCCGGGGTGTGGTTGATCCTGCGCCCCCGCACCTACCAGGTGATCATGGGCCTGTGCCTGCTGTCGTATGGGGTCAACCTGTTCATCTTCAGCATGGGCAGCCTGTTCATCGGCAAGGAGCCGATCATCAAGGAGGGCGTGACCCAGGACCTGCTGCACTACACCGACCCACTGCCCCAGGCCCTGGTGCTGACCGCGATCGTGATCAGCTTCGCCATGACCGCGTTGTTCCTGGTGGTATTGCTGGCATCGCGCGGCCTCACCGGCACCGACCATGTGGACGGCCGGGAGCGTGACGAATGACAGGGATGAGTCAACTGATCGTCGCGCCCATCCTGTTGCCGCTGCTGACCGCAGCGCTGATGTTGCTGCTGGGCGAGAAGCATCGCCAGCTCAAGGGGCGCCTCAACCTGCTGTCGACCTTCACCGGCCTGGCCATCGCCGTCAGCTTGCTGCTGTGGGTGCGCACCCAGGGGCAGGCAGAGTCGATTGGCGTTTACCTGCCGGGCAACTGGCCAGCGCCGTTCGGCATCGTACTGGTGCTCGACCACCTTTCGGCACTGCTGCTGACCCTGACCGGGGTCATCGGCCTCAGTGCATTGCTGTTTGCCCGCGCCCGCTGGGATAGCGCGGGCGCCAGCTTCCATGCCTTGTTCCAGATTCAGCTGATGGGCCTGTACGGGGCGTTTCTCACTGCCGACCTGTTCAACCTGTTCGTGTTCTTCGAGGTACTGCTGGCAGCCTCGTATGGCCTGTTGCTGCATGGTTCGGGCCGGGCACGGGTGCGAGCAGGCCTGCACTACATCGCCATCAACCTGTTCGCCTCCTCCTTGTTCCTGATCGGCGCCGCCATGCTCTATGGCGTGACCGGCACGCTCAACATGGCTGACCTGGCGTTGAAGATCCCGCTGGTGCCGGAAGCCGACCGCGGCCTGCTGCATGCCGGCGCCGCGGTGCTGGCCATGGCGTTCCTGGTCAAGGCCGGGATCTGGCCACTGAACTTCTGGCTGGTGCCGGCCTATGCCTCGGCCAGCGCACCGGTTGCCGCGCTGTTCGCGATCATGACCAAGGTTGGCCTGTATGCCGTGCTGCGCTTGTGGACACTGCTGTTCTCCGGGCAGGCAGGTGCCTCCGCGCATTTCGGCGGGCAATGGCTGGTGTATGGCGGCCTCGCCACCCTGGCCATCGCGGCGCTGTCGATACTTGCAGCCCAGCGCCTGGAGCGCATGGCCGCCCTGAGCATCCTGGTCTCCGCCGGCACCCTGCTCGGCGCCATCGGCTTTGCCCAGCCCGCCCTGACCGGCGCGGCGCTGTTCTACCTGGTGAACTCGACCCTGGCACTGTGCGCGCTGTTTTTGCTCGCCGAGCTGGTCGAGCGCTCGCGCTCGGCCAACGAAGCGCCGCTGGATGACGAAGAGGACGCCATGCCGTCGCCGCTCGAGTCCTTGCACCCGCCCAAGGGCATCAACCTGGACGACGAGCAAAAGGCCGTGATCGGGCAGATCATCCCCTGGACGATGGCCTTCCTGGGCCTGAGCTTCATCGCCTGCGCCCTGCTGATCATCGGCATGCCGCCGCTGTCGGGCTTCGTCGGCAAACTGAACCTGATCAGCGCATTGTTCAACCCGCTGGGGCTGGGTGTTGCCGCCGAGCAACCGCTGCCTGCCGCGGGCTGGGGCCTGGTGGCCTTGCTGGTGCTGTCGGGCATGGCCTCGCTGATTGCCTTCGGCCGCGTGGGCATCCAGCGCTTCTGGAAGCCTGAAGAGCGGCCTTCGCCGGTTTTGCGCCGTTATGAATGCCTGCCGATCGTGATCCTGCTGGGCCTGTGCATCATCCTCAGCTTCAGGGCCGAGCCGTTGCTGCGCTACACCCAGGACACCGCCGCCAGCCTGCAGACGCCGGAGCGCTATATCGAAGCGGTGATGGCTGCACGCCCCATCCCGGGCCCGACCACCCTCGACGAACAGGTGCAGCCATGAGCCGATTGTTCCCCGCTCCGCTGCTGTCCGTCGCGCTGTTCGGCTTGTGGTTGCTGATGAACTTGTCGGTCAGCCCCGGCAACGTGCTGCTGGCCGCCGCATTGGCGGTACTTGCCCCGCTGCTGATGGCGCCATTGCGGCCACAACGCGCCCATGTGCGCCGGCCGCTGGTGATTGCCAAGCTGATCGCTCGCGTCGGTATCGACGTGATCGTGTCCAACCTGCTGGTCGCCCGTGGCGTACTGCGGGCCGGCAAGCAAGCGCCGCGCTCGGCGTTCGTGCACATCCCGCTCGACCTGCACGACGCCCACGGCCTGGCCGCGCTGTCGATGATCACCACCGTGGTGCCCGGCACCGTCTGGTCCGAGCTGGCCCTGGACCGCAGCGTCCTGCTATTGCACGTGTTCGACCTGGAAGACGAAGCGGCCTTCATCGAGCACTTCAAACACACTTACGAACGCCCGCTGATGGAGATTTTCGAATGACAGGCCTGCTCGCCAACGCAGTCCTCGCCAGCCTGTTCATCTTCGCCCTGGCCATGGGCCTGGCGCTGATCCGGGTGTTTCGCGGCCCGTCCGCCCAGGACCGAGTGCTGGCACTGGACTACCTGTACATCCTGGGCATGCTGATGATGCTGGTGCTGGGCATTCGCTATGCCAGTGACACCTACTTCGAAGGCGCCCTGCTCATTGCGCTGTTCGGCTTCGTCGGCTCGTTCGCCCTGGCCAAGTTCCTGCTGCGCGGCGAGGTGATCGAATGAATCAGGCCCTTGAACTGCCGTTCTGGCTGGAGCTGGTGACGGCGGCATTGCTGTTGATTGGCAGCCTGTTCGCCCTGGTCGGTGCGATCGGGCTGGTGCGACTGAAGGACTACTTCCAGCGCATGCATCCGCCGGCGCTGGCCTCGACCATCGGCGCCTGGTGCGTTGCGCTGGCGTCGATCCTGTATTTTTCGTGGCTCAAGCAAAGCCCGGTGCTGCACGCCTGGCTGATACCTATCCTGCTGTCGATCACCGTGCCGGTGACCACGCTGCTGCTGGCGCGTGCAGCGCTGTTTCGCAAGCGCATGGCCAAGGAGCCGGTACCCGATGAAACCAGCAGCGGCGGCCATCGCGGTAACTGAGTGATGCTCGCCTCACGGCTGGGTGAGGCGCTGCAGCTCCCGTCGCACCATGGCCGCATAGGGCGGCGGCGTAAGCTGGTACAACTGTGCGGCCACCCAGCTCAACCAAGCGCCTTGCAGCGCTTCACGCCGAGCCAGCAGGGCTTTGGCCTGGGCTGTCGCCTGCTCCTGATACTGCCGATGGAACGCGGCACGGCTGCCGGTTTCCTCGCCTGGCTCGCTCATTCACTGGCCTTGAAAGTGGTCAGTTCGCCCTTGCGCCATTTCGCAACCTTGCCGGTAACCGCCTTGAGCAGCTTGCCCAAGCCTTCCTGCACTTGTTGCTGGGCCGCGAACACCAGCATCACGCCCTGCCCTTCACGGAAGACGATGCCCTCACCTTCAGGCACCGAAACAAAGGCATAGTCGCCTACGCCGTAGACATTGAGCTTGATCTCGCGAAAGCGCATTTCCAACTTGCCGCCTTCGCGGCTGGGCAATACGGCTGCACGGAAATGATCCCCCACCTTCAACTCCAGGCGCTGCTTGTCATCGACAACCAATGCGCTATCGGTATCGATTTCGGCCATGTACAGGCCTTCGGGGTTTTGTTCGGTGACATATATGAAACGGCCTTGAAACAGCTTGGCCAACTTACCGCGCAAGTCGCCAAGTGCAAACAAGGCGTGGGTATCCAGTGTACTGACTGCCAATGAAGTAATCCTCAAACCGGTGACATCCGCCCTCACTCGGGCTCGGTGAAGTGCGGCCATTGCAATTCGATAGGCGAAAAAGAGTAATGAACCGAAGCGCGAAACGTCTGTGCCTGCTAGCGATACAGCACGCAGGAATCCTTACACACGCATGTCAGACATGGGCTTTGTACAGCCGTTCGACCTATTCCCTGAACAAGGAAGCGTAATGCCTGACAATAAATCCGCCAGAAAGAGGCGATGGATACGGCAGACCCCCGGCAGATCGGGCGCGGCATCCATGAGCGCATTAGCGGGGATTAAATATGCACGAAAACACCGAAATCCGTCGAGCGCTAAAAGGCATTTATTCATCGAGGCTCAAGCAGCGTGGCCCTTGTGCAATTGCTGCAACCAGGCTGCCTGACACTCAAGCGCCTCTTCGCGAGTGGCAAATGCCGTACCACGGCGCTCGCCATTGACCAGCACCACCCAGCAAATGCGCTTGCCCAACGCCTGCAGCGTTGCCGGTACACCCGTACCGATCATCACGGCCACATCGACTCGGCTATTCATCATTCCCTCCGGAATATAATTAGCACCCTAACGATGTCGTCATGATACGCCCGCCAGGCGGGGATAAACAGCGCATTGCGGTACAGCAGCGTTACACGCCAAGCAATAAACCCCAGGCGCAAGAAACGCAAAAAGCCCCACGGACTGCTCCGTGGGGCTTGGCACACCGCGCGCGGTCAGACCTGGCGCTGGTGGCGGTCGAGCTGCTCGTGACGTTCCTGCGCTTCGATGCAGTACTTGGTGGTCGGGCTGATCAGCAGGCGCTTCAGGCCGATCGGCTCACCGCTGTCATCGCACCAGCCAAAGCTCTCGTCGCTGATACGGTCCAGGGCCATCTCGAGCTGCGGCAGCAGACGCTGGTCGCGATCAATGGCGTTGACCAGCCAGCTGCGCTCTTCTTCGACCGAAGCCACGTCGGCAGGGTCCGACGGGGTGTCCAGGCCTTCGATGGTGGCGCGGCTCAGCTCGATGCGTTCATGGGTTTCGACTTTCATCGCCTGCAGCAAGGCAGTGAAAAATGCCAGCTGATCAGCGTTCATGTAGTCATCGGCCGACATGGCCAGCAACTGTTCCTTGGTCATCGATTTCTCTATGAAAAAATGTGCATTTGGGCGATTCGGGTGCCGCCCAGGCTTCGGCCTGGGCAACGGAATTCTTCAAGCGCCAACCGGCACTCTTTTACAGGGGGCGGCAGTCTAAGGCGCCACGTCGCCAGGGGCAACACCAATAAAGAAGGAAATGACCGAAATGACCGGGTTTCCCCCTGCCACCCGTCATTTCCCGCCTGATCGGAGCAATGGCCCGGGCCGGCACGAATACCGGGCAGTACCCCGGTAGCCCCCGCCCCTGCTGCATGAACGGCCCAATGGCGGCCTTGCCACCAGCCGAGAGTGCCATCATGCCGACATCCCAAAATCCATCACGCAGCCCCAGGCTGCCTTGCGCAGTCGCCAGAAAATTCCTCCACCGCCCGGCCTTGTTCGACGTTGCCAACCAACTGCTGCTGGAACTGTGGCCGGCCTATCAGCTGGGCAACTCGCAAGACCCGGCCAGCCTGCAACTGGCCAGTTTCGGCCCGGTGCCGGGCGTGGCCTACGTGCGCCCGCTGTACGAAGTGCTGGTGGAGCGGTTTTGCATGCGCGCCACGCTCAACCTGACCCCGGGCGAGGATGTGGTGTGCAAGGCGCAGACCATCGACCCGGACTTTCCTGTACCCATAGACCTCCCCCAGCTCGAAGCACTGATCAACGACAGCGGCCCGCTGCTGCTCGACAAGTATTGCCAAGCCATCGTCGATTACTGGGGCGAGGCCGACAGCAGCGGCGAAACGCCCTGGCTGTGGTTCGCTCACTACCTGCAGGGGTTGCTGCGCAGCGCCACGGATCAAGTCATCGCCCTTGATCGGGTGCCAGCCGCCCACGCCACGCTGCAGGCACTCTCCAAGGGGCCAGCGGAACTTGAAGACCTGCTCGAACTCAGCGCAGCCCAGGGCATAACTCTGCAAACCCTGGCCTCGAATTTTTCCGCCGACTGGCAACTGGACCCAAGCCTTGCCAGCGCCCTGCTGATCGAACGGGCCGAAGCGCCCGGTCGCCCACCCTTCACCTTGCTGTTCAGCACGGCCGGCCGCTTGCTGTCCTACCCCTCCCGCGAACGTCTGTTGGAGGCCATCCGCCAGTACTGGCCAGCCATCCTCGCCAGTGCGCCGCCCCAGGTGAAGATCAACACGCCAGACCGCCAACTGTTCCAGGCCCTGGCGCTCAACCTGCTGCAGGAGTTGCTCGAAAGCATAGAAGTGGCCGCTACGGCATTTCATGACCAGAACAGCGCAGAACGCCTCGCCGATGCGCTGGACCGCCTGACCTCCCTGACACAGCTGTGCAGCGTGAATGACCAGGCCGCCCACGCCGCACTGTTCGATCAGTTGCCAGGCTGGGTGCGCCAGGGCGACCCTCGGTCGCTGATCGTGTACAGCACCATGCTGACCGACGTCGCCCGCAGCAGTGCCGAAGCCGAAGGCAAGAGTTGGCTGGACGGAGTACCCAGCGCACAGGCCTTCGCCTGCGAGCGGCTAACCAGCCTGATCCGCCGCGACCACCCCGACACGCCAGTGGATCCGGCCACTGTTCAGGTGATCAACCACCAGACCACCGCCACCGCCATCTCGGTTGGCGGCCAGATCATCAGCGATGGCGCCAGCGTAGCGGTCACCTTCAGCCTGGCGCAGCTGGCGATCGCCAACCTGGGCCTGCTCAAACCCGGCCGGGTGACCCTGGAGACCACCGATGGCCAAGCCATTCCAGGCTGGCTCGACACCGCGACGCTGCAAAGGCTCATCACCGAAGCCGACATCGGCGCCACCTACCCCAAACGGCTGCAAGCACTGCTGCTCGATAACCCGCAACAACGCAGCGCCCGCGAGCAGCGGCTCGCAGCACAACTGCGCACGCAACTGCCTGCACAGGTGATGACCCATCACCTGCAGCACAACAAGCCAACCCTGCAAGCGCTGACCGCCGTGCAGCACGTGTTCTCCCCCATGGTCGACGACCAGAGCCACTGGGTACTGCGCCCGCTCGGCCTGCTGCGCAGCCTCGATGCGCAGCCCGACCATCCGCACAATGCCTGGCTGATCGAAAACGATGACTCGGCCACGGCGTGCTGCCTGTTATACCGCCCGCTGCACCGCGAACCGCTCGTGGAATTCAGTGATCGCCTGGCGTTACTGGTGGCCATCAGCGAGCCTGGCGACCTGCAGGACGACATCCTGCACCGCCTGCCTGAAGAGGACCGGCGCATCTATGCCCATGGCGGCTTTCTGCAGCCGCACCTGTTCCACCCGCTGGATGACGACTGGGCGGTGCCGTTGTTCACCCCGGCGCCGGTGACACTGGCGCGCGAAACACCGGTTGCCGAAGCCGCCCCTGCCATCTACCAGGCCTGCGTCGAGGAAACCTTGCGCAACTTCAAGGCCCAGTCGGCCAGCAGCGACGAAACCCGCTGGCAACGTTGGGAGACGCTGGGGTGGCTGTTGCTCAACAGCGTGCTGCCGTTCGTCGAAGGGCCGATCGCCGAAGCCGCCTGGCTGGTGCAGATGGAAACAGCCCTGGCGCAGCTGGTCGATGACAGCGACCCGCCGGGCGATCGCAGCGCAGCGTGGATCGAGCTGCTGGTGAATGTCGCCCTGCTGATCTTCAGCCACGCAATGACCCGCCTCGACGAACAGAATCCACTGGATATTGCCCTGGCCCACACCCCGACAGCACCCGCGCTGCCAGCCCCCGTGGTGGTCACCGGCATGAGCGAGGCTCAGGTCGAATTCGCCTGGACGCACCCCACGCTCAAGCTCGACAGCCACCAGGCCAAGGCCCTCGCCCACATGCAGGTGGCCATTTCGCCCACGCTGCTGGGCACGCCAATCCCATCCGGGCCAATGCGCGGCCTTTTCCTGCATCAGGACCAGCTATGGGTTCGCCTGCAGGACCAGACCTTCAAGGTCAAGCTCGACCCACAAAGCGAGCGGCTGCGCATCGTGGGCGACGACCAGGCGCTCGGCCCCTGGCTCAGGCGCGACGAGGTCAACCGCTGGCAACTGGACCTGAGGCTGCGCCTGCGCGGCGGCATGCCGCTGTCGAAACGGGTCGCCAAGCTGCAGGAGGAACGCCGGAAAACCTCCGAACAATTGCTCAAGCGTGTGGCGGACGACTCAAAAAGCATCACCGAACAACTCCCCACCGTGCGCAAAGTCCACGCCCTGGGGCAGCGCTCGGACGATGCGCGGGTGTTGCGCAGTTGCCTGGAAAAGCTGCGGGCGTTCGAGACGTTCGTGGCCGAGCATGTCGAGCGACTGCATGAGGCGAATGCACAAGCCCCCCTTCCCGACTACAAGAACCTGCGCGCCGGCACGCTGTTCCACCGCCTCGATTGTCAACTGAACGTGCGTGACTTGCTGCTGCGCCTATACAAGCCTGAGCGTGCGCACTTGCTCGACATGGCCAAGCGCCAGGCCGACGCCACCCCTGAAGACGAAGCCATTTTGCGAAAGCGCCTGGGCGTTCTCGCCTCGGTGGTGGACGAACTGTTCGACAACGCCATTGCCCTGAACGAGGGGCATGAGCAGTTGCGCAAGCTGGCCAGCCCGTCCCTGCCCAATGTCAGCGGCATGCTGCAGCGGGTTGAGCAGCAGAAAGGTCACTGGACGCCGCTGTTCTGGCGCTACATACGCATCGAAACCTGCGTCAACCGCATTTCCCTGGAGGCCAGCGAAAACGTCGAATTCTGGATCGACCGCGCCTGGGACAGCATCGAACTTGCCATCGGCCAGCAACAGCAACTGAGCAAGCGCTCAAGCGACAGCGAAGAGGTCAGGCGTCGCTTGCTGGCCAACATCGCGCAACACCTGGCCACCGCCCGGGCACGCCTGCAAGCCTTGCAGGATGCGCTCGAAGCAGGGGCGGAGCCGGCGCCGCTCAAGCCGCTGCTCAACGACATCAACGACCTGCGCAAGGCCGTTGCCAGTGAACTGGCCGAATACCCCGACCTGCCTGCACGCAGCACGGTTTCGCAATTGAGCAGGCAACTGCCCGGGCTGATCGAAACCCGCGACGACGGTTTGCTGCTGGGGCAACCGCGTGCTGACGATGCCGATATCGTCGACGTCCCGGGCGCCGAGCAGGACTCGGTCTCCTGCAGCTACAAACGCGACCACGAGCAGTGGGTGCCGGTAGCCACCCCGGCTGCAGGCACCCTGCCCACGGCCCTGCCAGCCGGCAAGCTCAAGGGGCTGCTAAGGGAAAGTGCCCGGCGCCTGGCCAGCGCGCGTCAGGATCTGGCGCTGATGCAAAGCAAGAAGGCCAACGCCTACTTGCCAGCCGATATCCAGGACATCCTGCTGCACCATCAGGCAGGTCTGGACCGCCATCGTTCGGCCATCGAAGCGCGCCTGACCCGTGACAATCAGACCGACGAAGGCAGTGGCGAAGCCGATGCAGCCCTGAGCATCAAGGCCATCGAGGACCTGTCGGCGACATTGGCCAAACAGGCCATCGAGCAACGCACACGGGTGGCGCTGCTGCAGAAACCGAAGATGGCCGAGTTGCGTTTCCTGCTCGGCAAGCAGCAGGTCGAGATCCAGCGCACAGGCCCAAGGCGGCAGCTGGCAAAAGTGGCCGGGCGCAGCGACGACTATATGGAGGAGTTCGCCATCAGCCACCAGGGCACCCCACGCTGGTACGCCCACTTTCACTACGCCAGCCGGGAGGTCGAGCAGGCCGTCTATACCGCCGGTCACCTGAAAACCGCCGAGCAGCGCTATGCCAGCGGGCGTTCGAGCAAGGACGCCAATGGCCGCGAGGTCGAGGTCTACCGCAGCCCGATCGACCTGGCTGCGGCAACGCAGTACTTCTTCGACAACTGAGCCTCAGCGGTCCTTGAACTGCGCCTCGCGCTTGCCGATGAAGGCAGCCATGCCTTCCTTCTGGTCTTCGGTGGAGAACGCGGCATGGAACACCCGGCGTTCGAAGCGCACCCCTTCGCTGAGGGTGACTTCGAACGCGCGGTTGACGCTTTCCTTGACCATCATGCTGATCGGGATCGACTTGCTGGCAATGGTCGCGGCCACTTTCAAGGCTTCCTCGAGCAGCTCGGCCTGCGGCACCACGCGCGCCACCAGGCCGGCACGCTCGGCCTCCTCGGCGCCCATCAGGCGGCCGGTCAGGCACAGTTCCATGGCCTTGGCCTTGCCGACCGCGCGGGTCAGCCGCTGGGTGCCGCCCATGCCCGGCAGCACGCCCAGGTTGATCTCCGGCTGGCCGAACTTGGCGTTGTCGGCAGCGAGGATGAAGTCGCACATCATCGCCAACTCGCAGCCGCCGCCCAGGGCAAAGCCAGACACCGCGGCGATGATCGGCTTGCGCCGGTTGGCGACCCGGTCGGCATCGCTGAACAGGTCATCGACGTAGATCTGCGGGTACTGCAGCTCGGCCATTTCCTTGATGTCGGCGCCGGCGGCAAATGCCTTGGCAGAGCCGGTCAGCACCACGCAGCCGATGTTCGGGTCCTTTTCCAGCTGGTCCAGGGCCTGGTTGATCTCGCCGACGATCTGCGCGTTCAGCGCATTGAGCGCCTGCGGGCGGTTGAGGGTGATCAGGCCGACCTTGCCGTGGATGTCCAACAGGATGGTTTCGAATGCCATGCAGACTGCTCCTTCAAAGATTGCGCGCAATGACCATGCGCTGAATGTCGCTGGTGCCTTCGTAGATCTGGCAGACACGCACGTCGCGGTAGATCCGCTCCAGCGGGAAGTCGCTCAGATAGCCATATCCGCCGAGCGTCTGCAAGGCATCCGAACAGACCTTTTCGGCCATTTCCGAGGCGAAAAGCTTGGCCATCGAGGCCTCGACCAACGCCGGGCGCCCGGCGTCGCGCAGCGCGGCGGCGTGCAGCACCATCTGCCGGGCCACGGCAATCCTGGTCGCCATGTCGGCCAGGCGGAAGGCCACGGCCTGGTGTTCGATCAAGGGCTTGCCGAAGCTCTGGCGCTCGTGGGCGTAGTCACGCGCCACCTCGAAGGCGGCGCGGGCCATGCCCACCGCCTGCGAGGCGATGCCGATGCGCCCACCTTCCAGGTTGGCCAGGGCGATCTTGTAGCCCTGCCCCTCTTCGCCCAGGCGGTTGGCCACGGGCACCTGCACATTGTCGAAGACGATCTGGCAGGTGTCGGAGGCGTGCTGGCCGAGCTTGTCCTCGACCCGCGCCACCTGGTAGCCCGGGCTGTCGGTCGGCACGATGAAGGCGCTGATGCCGCGCTTGCCGGCGTCCGGGTCGGTCACGGCGAAGACGATCACCACGCCGGCGTTCTGCCCGGAGGTGATGAACTGCTTGCTGCCATTGAGTACGTAGTGGTCGCCCTCCAGCCGTGCCCGGGTTTTCAGGCTGCTGGCATCGGAGCCGGCCTGGGGCTCGGTCAGGGCGAAGGCGCCGAGCATCGCACCGCTGGCCAGTGGCACGAGAAACTGCTGCTTCTGCTGCTCGCTGCCGAACTTGAGAATCGGCACGCAGCCCACCGAGTTGTGCACGCTCATGATGGTCGAGCAGGCGCCATCGCCCGCGGCGATTTCCTCCAGGGCCATGGCGTAGGCCACGTAGCCGGTGTCGCTGCCGCCGTACTGCTCCGGCACCAGCATGCCGAACAGGCCCAGGCCGGCCATCTCCTCGATGGCCTCCTTGGGGAAGCGATGGGCTTTGTCCCATTGTTCGGCAAACGGCTTGAGCCGCTCCTGGGCAAAGTCACGCACGGCGTCGGCGATTTGTTGTTGCTCGTCAGTTACCAGCATGGTTGCACCTCAGTACAGGCATTCGACGGCCATGGCCGTGGCCTCGCCACCGCCGATGCAGATGGCTGCCACGCCGCGGCGCAGGTTGTTCTGGCGCAGGGCCGACAGCAGGGTCACCAAGATCCGCGCGCCCGAGGCGCCGATCGGGTGGCCCAGGGCACAGGCGCCGCCGTGGATATTGACCTTGTCATGGGGCAGGTCGAGCTGCTTCATGGCGGCCAGGGTGACCACGGCGAAGGCTTCGTTGATTTCGAACAGGTCGACCTCAGCCAGGTTCCAGCCAGTGCGCTTCATCAGTTTGTCGATGGCGCCGATCGGTGCGGTGGGGAACAGTGCCGGGGCATCGGCGAACGCGGCATGGCCATGGATCACGGCCAGCGGCTTGAGGCCTCGCTTGTCGGCTTCGCAGCGGCGCATCAGCACCAGCGCCGCCGCGCCATCGGAGATCGAGCTGGAGTTGGCCGCGGTCACGCTGCCGCCTTCACGGAAGGCCGGCTTGAGCTGCGGGATCTTGTCCAGGCGCGCTTTCGGCGGCTGCTCGTCGTCCTCGACCAGGCGCTTTTGCTTACCCTCGGTGACTTCCACCGGGACGATCTCGGCGCGGAAACGGCCGTTGCTGATCGCCGCCTGGGCGCGGGTCAGCGAAGCGATGGCGAACTGGTCCTGGGCTTCGCGGCTGAAGTTGCCGGCCTGGGCGCAGTCTTCGGCGAAGGTGCCCATCAGGCGGCCTTTGTCGTAAGCGTCTTCCAGGCCATCGAGGAACATGTGGTCGAGGATCTTGCCGTGGCCCATGCGGTAGCCACCACGCGCCTTGTCCAGCAGGTAGGGGGCGTTGGTCATGCTTTCCATGCCGCCGGCGACGATCACATCGGCGCTGCCGGCCAGCAGTTGGTCATGGGCCATGATCGCCGCCTGCATGCCCGAGCCGCACATCTTGTTCAGCGTGGTGCAGGTGGTGTGCTTGCCCAGCCCTGCGCCCAGCGCGGCCTGGCGTGCCGGGGCCTGGCCGAGGCCTGCCGGCAGCACGCAGCCGAACAGCACCTGCTCGACGCTGGCAGCATCGATGCCGGCGCGCTCGACGGCGGCGCGAATGGCGGCCGCCCCCAGCTGTGGCGCGGTCAGGCTCTTGAGGTCGCCCTGCAGCCCGCCCATGGGCGTGCGCACGGCGCTGACGATGACGATCGGGTCGTTGGCAAGTGTCATGTTCGTTTCTCCTTACTTGGCTGCCATGCGCAGTGCGCCGTCGAGGCGGATCACCTCGCCGTTGAGCATGCTGTTCTCGATGATGTGGCGGGCCAGCGCCGCGTATTCGCCCGGGCGCCCCAGGCGCGGCGGGAACGGCACGCCGGCGGCCAGCGAATCGCGCACTTCCTGGGTCATGCCGGCCATCATCGGGGTTTCGAAGATGCCGGGGGCGATGGTCATCACCCGGATGCCGAAGCGCGCCAGCTCGCGGGCGGTCGGCAAGGTCAGGCTGGCGATGGCGCCTTTGGAGGCCGCATAGGCAGCCTGGCCGATCTGGCCGTCGTAGGCCGCGATCGACGCGGTGTTGATGATCACGCCGCGCTCGCCCTCGGCGTTGGCGGCGCCTTCGGCCATGGCCGCGGCGGCCAGGCGCAGCAGGTTGAAGCTGCCGATCAGGTTGACGTTGATGACCTTGGCGAAGCTGGCCAGCCCATGCGGGCCTTGCTTGCCCAGCACCTTCTCGGCGCCGACGATGCCGGCGCAGTTGACCAGCCCGTGCAGGCTGCCGAAAGCAGCCACGGCAGCGTCCACGGCCGCCTTGGCCGCCTGTTCGTCACTGATGTCGGCCACGGCGAAGCGTGCATTGTCGCCAAGCTCACGGGCCTTGGCCTCGACGGCCTGGGCGTTGAGGTCGACCAGCATGACCTTGGCGCCGGCCTCGACCAGCATCTGCGCAGTGGCGGCGCCCAGGCCCGAGGCCGCGCCGCTGACGATGAAATTGCTGTTGGCTATGTGCATGGTAGGTATCCTTCAGGCGCTGGCGCGGTTGGCCAGCACGGCTTGTTGTAGGGCGATTTCCTGATTGCGCAGGATGAAGCGTTGCAGCTTGCCGCTGGGGGTCTTGGGCAGCTCGCTGACGAATTCGATTTCCCGTGGGTAGGCATGGGCATAGAGGCGCTGGCGCACATGCTGGCGCAGCGCTTCCTGCAGCGCCTCGCTGCCGCTGACACCGGCCGCGAGCACGACGAAGGCCTTGATCAGCTCGGTGCGCTCCGGGTCCGGCTTGCCGATCACTGCCGCTTCGATCACCGCCGGGTGCTCGATCAGCGCGCTTTCCACATCGAACGGGCCAACCCGGTAGCCGGAGGTGGTGATCACGTCGTCGCTGCGGCCGACGAAGCTGATGCTGCCATCGGCGTTGAGCTCGACGGTGTCGCCACTGAGGTAGTACTTGCCGACGAAGCTCTTGGTCGGCAAACCCTGGTAGCCGCCGAACCAGCACAGCGGCGATTGTTCGCGGTCCACCGCGAGGATGCCTGGCTGGCCTGCGGGCAGCTCGGCGCCCTGCTCGTCGAGCACGACGATGCGGTGGCCGGGGATGGCGAAGCCTGCCGAGCCAAGGTGCACCGGGTGCTGCAGGCCATGGTGGTTGCACAGCACCATGCCCAGTTCGGTCTGGCCATAGTGGTCGTGGATGGTCACCCCCAGCTCGTCGGCGAACCAGCGGATCACCTCCGGGTTCAGCGGCTCACCGGCGCTGCTGACCACCCGCAGGCGGCCCTGGATCGGCGCCGAGAATTCGCGCCCGGCAGCGATCAGCAGGCGGTACGCGGTGGGCGAGCCGGCAAGGTTGGTGATGCCCAGCTTGTCGATCACCCGCGCACAGCTCTCGACGCTGAACGGGCCATCGTAGAAGGTGGTGGCGTGGCCCAGCGACAGCGGGCCTGTGACCGCGTAGTAGAGGCCGTAGGCCCAGCCCGGGTCGGCCAGGTTCCAGAAATTGTCCGCCGGCCGCAGGTCGATTGCATCGCGCATGTAGCCCTGGAACGCGACGATGGCCCGCAGCGGCACTTCAAGCGGCTTGGCCGGGCCGGTGGTGCCCGAGGTGAACATCAGCAGGAACGGGTCGTCGCCGCTGCGCAGCACCGCCTCGCACTCGGGCGCTGCCGCATCGAGCAGGCGCTGGAAGTCCAGCTCGCCCTCGGCCGCATTGACCGTGATGCGCACCGGGCAGGCCGCCAGCTCATCGAGCTTGGGCCGATTGCCGCGGTCGGTGACCACCACCTTGGCCCCGGACTGCGCCACGCGGTGCTCGATGGCCTTGGGGCCGAAGGCGGTGAACAGCGGCTGGTACACCGCGCCCAGGCGCCAGGTGGCGAGGATGGTCACCAGCAGTTCAGGGGTACGTGGCAGCAGGCCGGCAACCCGGTCGCCCGCGCCTACGCCCTGGTCCTTGAGGACATTGGCAAAACGACTGGCCAGGGCTTGCAGCTGCTCGAAACTGTAGCGTTTGCCATTGCCGTCGCGGCCTTCCCAGACCAGCGCGGCCCGGCCCTCGCCGACATGGCGATCGCAGCATTCGACACAGGCATTGAGGCCCTTGAGGTTGCCCTGCAGCGCCGTGCCCACGGCATCGGCATAGGCGAACGAACGGGCGGCCTCGGCGTAATCGCGCATCGTCAGACTCCTGGTTTCTTATTGTTGGAATCGCACCAAAGGTCTGACGATGGTCACGCCAAGGCCGCGCGCGGACAATGGCCAAAGCGTTCAATCTGGATGAGCGGTTTGGCCGCTAAGCCTTCTTCAGCGCCTCCCGGCTCAGGTACAGGCACAGTTCATGCTCGACGCTGTCGCGTTCCGTCTTCAGCGCATCCCAACGGCTCACGTACTCCTCGGTGGTCAAGCGCTCGGCCAGTGCATCGAGCGCTTCGCCACGGGCATCGAAATCGGCAGCAACGGCCGCGAACAGCGCTGGGTGTTGTGCACGCAGGTGGTCGGTCCAGAAGCTTTGCCGCGAGACGCTTTGCGCCACTGCCTCGGGCGTCTGCGCGGCGAGCACCGCTTGCAAGGCCTCCTGCTGGCGTTGCGGGGTGATGTCGGCCAGGGTGTTGAAGGTCATGGTGCGCGGCTGGCAAGGCAGGTCCAGCGCGTCGGCCAGGTGGATGCGGTAGCCGAGGACGATCTCCAGGTCATCGACCATTCCCTGCGCCGCGCGTCGTTGTTCAACTGCCCAGTAAGCAAAACGGTCCAGTGCCTCCAGGCGGAACAAGCGCCGCCCTAGATTGAGCAGCTCTGCGCCGGCTTCGGCGGCCGTACTGCGCTGGCCAGCCTCGTAGGCCAGCGCCTGGATCTGCAGGCGGCTGAAGCGCTCGGCAGAGCTGTCGACGCAGCCCAAGGTCTCGCCGGCGCTGTCGAAGATCTGCTGGCGCAGGGTTGCATCCTGGTCAATGGCGCCGAGCAGGTTCCACACCTGATCGCTGATGTAATCACGCTCTCTGTTGTAGTCACTGCCTTGGGTCAACGCCTGCAACAGCTCGAAAAGCCCACTGCTGCCCTCCTCTTGCTGCAGCCGTTGCCAAAGCGCCGTGCGTGCCTGACGGCGATCGGCCGGCTGCTCAGTCACCCACCGCGCCAGCGCATCATCGCTCGCCTGCGCCAGCGTGGCTGTCTCGCCATGGCCATCGAGGCCGTAAAAACGCTCACGCTCGGGGAAGGACATCGGATTGCGCAGCAGGTTGAACCGGGTACGGAAGGCCCACGGCATACGTAGAAGTGAGGCTGGAATGGTTTCGATCTGGTTGTCGCTAAGGTCGGCCATCTGCAGGAAGCCGCAGTGTTCGATAGCCTCGGGAATGCTGCGCAACAGGCATCGGCCAAGGCGCAGCGTGCGCAACTGGGGTAGCTGCTCGAAACGCAAGTTGAGCGAACGTAGCGGGTTGAAACTGATATCCAGCTCTTCCAGATGCGACAACGACGACAACACCGCCTGGCTCTGTGCATTCATGCGAATTCGGTTGGCCATCAACCGCAGCGAACGCAGCTCGCGCAGATGGACAAGGCCCGAGGGCAAGGCTGTCAGGCGGTTGTTGGTCAGTACCAGGGTACGCACGCGGTGGAAGCAGCGCAGGAAGTTGGCCGGCACCTCTTCCAGCCCCATGCCAGCCAGCACCAGCTCGCCCACATGGCTCATGTCCACGGCCGCCGGCAGCGAGGGTAGCAGTACGATGCGCCAGCCACTGAGGTTCACACGCATCGTGCCTTGATTGCCGCCATGGCTCACCTCGACCTCACCCTCCAGGCGCCAGGCCCGACGCAGTTGATTGGCGAAATGCTGTTGCTGGTTGCGCAGCGCGCGGTCGGTGGTGTTGGCGCCCCAGCGGTTGAGTGCCTCATCGAGCAGCGCATAGTTGCGTTCGTGATCGATCAGGCGGTCGAAAGGCGATTCCGTCGCCTGCATCAGGCGCCGGAAGAAGCTTTCGACCTGGTCCTCGTTGAAGGCCGGATACAACGCACGAATACGGTCGTGCAGGGTTATGACCGAATACTCCCGGCTTGCGGCCCGCCCACCCAGCGCATAGCCCACGCGGCCATCAGGCAGGCGCGAACCCGGGTTGCACCACGGTGCTTCGTTGCGCCAGCCGAGTAGATTGAACAGTTTCTGGCGCGGCTCCGGCAGGCCGGCCGCCAGCTGGTCGCGAAGCTGCAATGCGGCATCGTCCGCCGCCAAGCCCAACGCTGTACGCTCGGTCGCGTCGAGCAGCGCCAGCAATGCATCGAAGATGCTCCCCGGTTCCTCGACTTCGATATCGAGCTCCAGCCCCTGCGCGTCGTACAACCTGAAGCCGCCAGCGCGATTGACCAGCACGATGCGCGAAGCGGCTGGCCCCTGAGGGTCCAGTTGCGCCAACAGCCGGCCGCTCTCCGTGCCGTTGCGCAGCTCGAGGTTGAGCCGGGCAGGCCATTTGGGCAGCTTTCGCAGCAAGGCGAACACCAGCTCGCCCGTGCCGTCGTTGTAGGCACCTTGCAGGTACAACCCTTCCACCGCACGGTTGACCCGCGCCAGCTGCAGCAGCGAGCGCGCCTTGGTGGCCAGCGCCAGGGGCAGGCGCTGTTCAACCTTGACGATATCGAGCTCGGTCGGTGCCAAGTCGTGCAATGTCGCTTGGGCATAGGCATCCGGGAGCCCGGGGAAATCCCGTTTGAGCAACCTCAGCACTTCGTCATCCAGCTGCATGGGCGCAGCCAGGTGATCGAGCAAGCGGCCCCGCCACAGGCTCGGGTCTTCGAGCAGCGCGGTACCCATCTGGGAATCGGTCAGGCCCTGCATGTCGGGATGAAGCTTGCACCCGTCGAGAATGGCAGCATCGGTGAACTGCGCAGGGGTCTGTTGCAAGCCGGCAAAGAACCGCGTGAGCCGTGCGTCGGCTTCGAAGCGGCGAAGGGTATCGCGCAAGTTGGCCGGCACTGGGCGGTTTTCCACCAGTAGCCCACGCAACTCGTCGCGGTCCACGCCCGACACCTGGAGAATCCTTTGCACCTGCGGCGTCTGCAGGGGTGGATCGCTTGGCCACAGCCGGTCCAGCATCGCGCCACTGTCATCCCATTCCAGCGGGCGCTCCAGGCGCAGGCGCCAGCAACGCTCGCCATTGCTGACCAGTTCAGGCTCGAAGGCATCGGCGCGCAGAGGATGCTTCAGGCGCCACGGGGCGTGCGGATCCGGTTTGTGCACTTGATAGAAGCGCGACTCGATGCGCAGGTAACGCTTTGTGCCCTGCGTGTACAGGCCATCATCCTGCAATACCGCCTGGTCCGGAGCAGCCTCGTAGTGGCTCAGGTCATGCGCCCACAAGCGCGTGTCGCCCGCCACATCCACAGGTTCGAGCTGATCGACGAAGGCCGTGCGGGCGAAGCCGCGCGCTACCAGCCCTACCCCGGCCCCTGTCGCTGCAGTCACAGCAACGATTTCCGCTACACCCAGCAGATGCTCGGCCGCCTCGTGCTGGTGACCCTGCGCCCAATCGACGACGCCTTCGCAGGTCTGCCGGGTCAGCTGATACGCCAACTGCGCCAACAGCAACTGACCCAGCCCGGGCACGAACAGGCCGGCGATCCCCAGGGCTCCCATGCCAATGCCTTCCCAGCGCGCCAGCCTGTTGCTGGCCTCGCTGCTGTCGGCTTCTGCGGTGGTCACCAGCAGCGTGCCGGCATCCGCGCGCAGGCGCGCGACGTGTGCCTCGGCCAGGGCGGAGAATGCATCACCCTCGACCGTCTGGCCCTCCAATTGAAGGTCAGGGTTGTTATCCGTCAGTCGCTTGCCCAGCTTGTTCACGAACGCCACACGCTCGCTCAACGCCACCCGCTCGCCGAAGCGCCGGCGCGCTGCCGGGCTCGCCAGTTCGACGACCAAGGCTTCATCGAGTTGGCCCAGGGTGGTGAAATAACGCAGTGGATGCTCGATGTCGGCGGGCATGTAGAGCACCACCCCGGCATCCTCGCCTTCAGGGTCCCGCAGTTGGATAAGCAACGCGTCGAAGGTGACACAATCGAGAATGTTCAGCAGCCCGGGGTAAGCGCTGGTCGAAAGCTGCGCACGCGCACCGCTTGCCATGCTGCGCAGCGCTGCCTGCACCGCGCCGTCGATTGCGCCCTTGATTACCGCCAGCTCCAAGGCCAGGTTGAAGCCCGTGCGCTTGTGCTCGGCCAAGGCTTTACGCACGTCGTCCGTCACTGCCTTGTTCAGCAAGGCCTGGTATTGCTGCCCGGCATCCAGCTTCCGACAGCGCCGGGCAACGTCATTGCCAGCACCTGCCAGCAGGACGCTCTTACCCTTGGCCACCAAGCCGCTGCCTTCGTAGAAAGGATCGCCTGCTGGGAAATTCTGCATCAGCCTCAGCAGCGCGGGGCTGCGCACATAGGTGATTTCCTCCTCGGGCAGACCGATGCCTTGCGGTACTTTGAGCCGACGCCGCACCTCCAGCCATTCAAGGTTTTCCAGCCCCAGCGCGGCAGCCTCGGCCGTCAGCAGGCCACCGAATGCCTGATGAGCGAACGCTTGAGGGGATGGCAGCACCTGCAGGGCCTTGGTCAATTTCCCATGGCTGGCGCGGTGGGCTGCATAGCAGTCGCGCAGCGTGTTGATCTGCGCTGGGGAAGCGCGTTCGAGCCAATCAGGCAGGCGGGCCGCGACGAACTGGTCGGTGAGGTTGGCGAGCGTGGTGGATGTGGCTTGCGACATGATTGCACCTGTGCGGGTTGGAGGGGCCCATACAGTGAGCAAGGGCCACTTGCCAAGGCACAGGGAACTGCCCCGCACGGCGGTTTGTGGCGCTCAGGCGGCGCCGTCGCCCTGCACTACCAGCGTGCGGTAATGCCCCGGGTTGCAGCCGAACCACTTGCGAAACGCCTTGTAGAACGAACTGCTGTCGGCAAATCCCAGGCGCTCCGCCACCTGTGCCAGGCCAAGGTCGGCTTCGGCCAGCCAGGTGATCGCCAACTCGCGGCGCACGCTGTCCTTCAGGCCCTGGTAGGTCTGCCCTTCCTCGGCCAGGCGCCGGCGCAGGGTCGACGCCGACATGCACAGGCCCAGCGCCAGGCGCTCGGCATCGGGCCAGCCGGCCGGGTCATGCTGGCGCAGGTCGTGGCGGATGCGCCGGGCCAGGCTGTCGGGGTCGCGGTACTTGACCAGGATATTGCCCGGCACCTGCGCCAGAAAGCGCTGCAGGTCTTCGGCCGTGCGCCTGGGCGTCAGCGCCAGGCAATCGGCGGCGATGATCATGCGCGTGCGGGGGCGGTCGAACTGCAGGTTCTCGGAGAACATCACCCGGTAGTCGTCGCAGAACGGCGGCTCGGCGCAGCGCAGGTCGATGGCCAGAATCGGGATGCGCCGCCCGGCCAGCCAGCAAGCCACGCCATGCACGATCATCCAGAAGGTGAAGTAGGTGAAGGCCCGCCGGGGCTGTTCACGGGGCTCGCCGATGACGATCTCGGCCAGGCTGCCCTGGCGTACCAGCACCGGTTGCAGGTCTTCGAGCATCAGGCCGAGAAAGCCCAAGGCCACATCCAGCGCCTCGCCCAGGCTGGGCTGGGCCATGGCCGCGCGGGCCAGCAGGGCCAGGCTGCCGCCCCGCAGGCCACGGGGGTCCATGGCGAAGAATTCGTCATTGCAGCGCTGCGACAGCAGGCGCCACACGCGTGCATAGGCACCGGCAGCCACCCGCGCATCCGGCTGCTCCAGCAAGCCCGCATCGATCCCGGCGCGCCGCAGCAAGGCAGCGGCCGCATCGCTGTCGGGGCAGCTCTGCAACAGGGCTTCACGCACCAGCTGCATGGAAATCGTGTCTTTCTCGCTCATCGGCCATCCGGCGCCAGGTTGCTCACTGGCGGCCATCTTACGGCAAGCCGGCGCGGCCTCACAGGCTTGCCGCCAAGCCCAGGAAGGCCTGGATCAGGCGCAGTTCGCGGCGCCGCTCCAGGCAGCCGAGCATGTGCTGGTTGCGCAAGCCCTGCCCGGCCAACGGCCGGGCCAACACCCGCGGGTCATGGGCCACCTCGGTCGAAGAGACGACGCCGATGCCCAGCTGCGAAGCCACGGCCTCGGTGACCGCCTCGCGGCTGTCCAGCTCCAGCAGTACCCGCGGCTGTACCTTGGCCTGGGCGCAGGCCTTGTCGAAGGTGCGCCGGGTGGTCGAGCTCGGCTCGCGCAGCACCATGATCTGCTGGTGCAGCGCCGCCAGCGGCAGGTCGCCCTCGCCCCTGGCCCAGTCGTGCCCCACCGGCAGCAGTGCGCACAAGCGCGACTCGCAGAGGTTCTGCAGGTGCAGGCCCTTGCGCGGCTCGATCTCGGTCAGCACGGCCACGTCAGCGTGCTCGGACAACAGCGCGGCCAGGGTTTCCTGGGCATTGCCCAGGCGCAGGTTGACGGTGATGCCCGGGTAACGCTCGCGCAGCAGGGCAAGCATCGGCATCACCCGGTGCGGCCCGTCGGCCGCCACTTCCAGGCGCCCGGTGAGCAATTGGCGGTTGGCCTCGAGCATTGCCTGGGCCTCTTCGGCCAGGCCGAACATGGCCCGGGTGATGGCCGCCAGGCGCGTGCCCTCTGGGGTCAATTCCACACGCCGGGCGGTGCGCCGCAGCAAGGTGATCTGGTAGTGCTCCTCCAACGCCTTGACGTGCCCGGTCACCGCCGGCTGGCTGATGAACAGGCGCTCGGCGGCGCGGGTGAAACTGCCCTCGCGGGCAACCGCATCGAAAGCGCGAAGCTGGAAAAGGTTCATTTTGTATCGGCCTGACTTATGGCTGGCATAACGACAAACAATTTGATTGATAGCTCGGTGAATTGCAACCTAGGCCCCGTAGTTTCAGCGCCCAACCAACTGGCGAAACCCGCAGCTTGTGAGGAACCACGGAATGAGCAACGCCCCGATCCTGCTGACCCCCGGCCCACTGACCACATCACTCCGCACCCGCCAAGCCATGCTGGTGGACTGGGGCTCCTGGGACCGCGATTTCAACCAACTGACCGCCAGCGTCTGCGAGCAACTGTTGGCGATCATCGACGGCAGCGCCAGCCACCACTGCGTGCCCCTGCAGGGCAGCGGCACCTTCGCCGTGGAAGCGGCCATCGGCACCCTGGTGCCGCGTGACGGCAAGGTGCTGGTCCTGATCAACGGCGCCTACGGCCAACGCCTGGCGAAGATCTGCAAGGTGCTGGGCCGCAGCTTCACCACCTTCGAGACCGCCGAAGACCAGCCGACCACCGCCGCCGACGTCGACCGCCTGCTGGCCGCAGACCCGGCCGTGACCCACGTGGCGCTGATCCACTGCGAAACCAGCACCGGCATCCTCAACCCGCTGCCGGAGATTGCCCAGGTCATCAAGAACCACGGCAAACGCCTGATCATCGATGCCATGAGCTCGTTCGGCGCACTGCCGATCGATGCCCGCGAAATCCCCTTCGAAGCGCTGATCGCCGCCTCCGGCAAGTGCCTGGAAGGCGTACCGGGCATGGGCTTCGTGTTCGCCGAGAAAACCGCCCTGGCCGCTGCCGAAGGCAATGCCCACTCGCTGGCCATGGACCTGCACGACCAGCACGCCTACATGGCCAAGACCGGCCAGTGGCGCTTCACCCCGCCCACCCACGTGGTCGCTGCCCTGCACGAAGCGTTGCAGCAGTACTTCGAAGAAGGCGGCCTGCCGGCCCGCCACCAGCGCTATGCCGACAACTGCAAGACCCTGCTCGACGGCATGGCCGCCATCGGCCTGCGCAGCTTCCTGCCGGCCGAGATCCAGGCGCCGATCATCGTCACCTTCCACGCACCGAACGATGCCCGCTACCAGTTCAAGGACTTCTACGAGCGGGTCAAGGCCAAGGGCTTCATCCTCTACCCGGGCAAGCTGACCCAGGTCGAAACCTTCCGCGTCGGCTGCATCGGCGTGGTCGGGCCCGATGGCATGCAAGCTGCCGTCAATGCCGTGGCCCAAGTGCTGCGGGAAATGCAAGTACTGGACATCTGACCCTCTGCCTCACCACTTTCAGGAAAACGCGCACATGAACTACAGCAATCCTACCCAGCTGCAAGCCGCCATCCTCGACTGGGCCGGCACCGTGGTCGACTTCGGCTCCTTCGCCCCAACCCAGATCTTCGTCGAAGCCTTCGCCGAGTTCGACGTGCAGGTATCGATCGAAGAAGCCCGAGGCCCGATGGGCATGGGCAAGTGGGACCACATCCGCACCCTGTGCGACGTGCCGGAAATCGCCGAGCGCTACCGCAAGGTGTTCGGCCGCACCCCGACCGACGATGATGTCACAGCCATCTACAACCGCTTCATGCCGCTGCAGATCGAGAAGATCGCCGTGCATTCGGCGCTGATCCCAGGTGCCCTGGACACCCTCACCGGCCTGCGCCAGGAAGGCCTCAAGATCGGCTCGTGCTCGGGCTACCCGAAGGTGGTGATGGACAAGGTGGTGGAGCTGGCGGCCAAGAACGGCTATGTCGCCGACCACGTGGTGGCCACCGATGAAACCCCCAATGGCCGCCCATGGCCGGCCCAGGCACTGGCCAACGTGATTGCCCTGGGCATCGATGACGTGGCGGCGTGCGTGAAGGTCGACGACACCGTGCCGGGGATTCTGGAAGGCCGCCGTGCCGGCATGTGGACCGTGGCCCTGGTGTGCTCGGGCAATGCCCTGGGGTTGACCTGGGAGGAATATCAGGCGGTGAGCGCCGAGAAGCTGGAAAGCGAGCGCAAGCGCATTCACAAGCTGTTCGAAGGGTCGCGCCCGCACTACCTGATCGACACCATCAATGATCTGCCTGAGGTGATTGCCGACATCAACCGGCGGTTGGCCAAGGGTGAGATGCCGCAGGCGTTCTGATAGCGCGGCGTTGCAACCATCGCCGGCAAGCCGGCTCCCACAGGCATTGCACATACCTTTACCCGTGGGAGCCGGCTTGCCGGCGATAGGGCCCTGTCAGGCGGCCCGATTGAGCTTCACCCAGGAGGCGAACTTGTCGATGAAGCCCTGCAGGAACGGCCGGGTCTTGTCGTTGAGCTTGCCACTGTCATCGAACAGGCTCGCCGCGCCGCCCAGATACGCCTCTGGCATCTGCATGCAGGGCATGTCGAGAAACACCAGCGACTGGCGCAAGGCATGGTTGGCGCCAAAGCCGCCAATCGCCCCCGGCGACACACTCACCACCGCCGCAGGCTTACCACCCCAGGCGCTCTGCCCGTAAGGGCGCGAGCCCACATCGATGGCATTTTTCAGGCAGCCGGGCACCGAGCGGTTGTACTCCGGGGTGGCGAACAGCACCGCGTCGCTGCGGCGGATCTCATCGCGAAAACGCTTCCATGGCTCGGGCACGCCCGCCGCCTCGACATCCTCGTTGTACAGCGGCAGGTCGCCGATTTCGACGATCTTCAAGGCAAGGCTGGACGGTGCCAGCTCTGAAAGGGCGCGGGCCACCTTGCGGTTGTAGGAGTCCTTGCGCAAGCTGCCGACGACAACCGCTACCGAATACACCTGGCTCATGGCGATTTCCAACCTTTGCGGGCTAAAGAGACGTTGTAGTTATAGATGACCGTTCCTCGGCGCTTAGGTTTTTTTTGCCGTAGGCGAAAACTCCGGCGGGGATGCACGGTCTATCGCTGCAGACATTTCCTACGTATTTCAGAGGTTTTCACCTAAATGGCAGCAGTAATGGTCGGCCAATTCCACGCCCGAGACGCCGAAGGCCGCATCTACCCCGTTCACGAGTTCCAGGAGTCGACCCTGCAGACCGACGGCAGCGCCCTGGGCGCGCCGATCACCACCTATCGCCTGGCCATTGGCGACCGCGTCAACCACCTGGGTGAGGACCGTTTCGAGCTGGCCCGCACTGGCGTGGAGATCATTCGCATTCCTTGATGCAGTCCACCGTGTACTGGCCGCTCTCGTTCTGCAGGCCATGCACATCGGCGACAAAGCCCGGGAAACCACTGTTGAAGGCCCGGGCGAACGCCAGGTAGTCGAGGATCGAGCGCGTGGTTTCGGTGAACCGCTCGCCCGGCATGATCAGCGGGATGCCCGGCGGGTACGGCACCAGCATCACCGCCGCGACCCGGCCCAGCAACGCCTCGATCGGCACTGCCTCCACCTCCCCGCGCACCATCAGGTCGTAGGCCCGCGCCGGGGTCATGGCCACCTGCGGCAAACGCGTGAACAGGCGCTTGAGCTGCTTGGCCGTGGCATTGCTGCGGTAGCAGGCGTGCAGCTGGTCGCACAGATCCTGCAGGCCCATGCCCTGGTAACGAGCCCCATCGACCGCGACGATGCTCGGCAGGCAGCTGCCGAGCGACGTGTTGGCATCGTAATGGCGCTTGAACTCCAGCAGCTCGGTCAGCAGCGTGCTCCACTTGCCCTTGGTGATGCCCATCGAGAACAGCACCAGGAAGCTGTACAGCCCGGTCTTCTCCACCACCAGGCCACGCTCCCAGAGAAACTTGCTGACCACCGCCGCCGGTATGCCGTGCTCGCCCAGTACGCCGCCGGCGCTGAGGCCTGGCATCACCAGGGTCACCTTCAGCGGGTCGAGCAGCACATAGTCCGGCGCCACCTCGCCAAACCCGTGCCACTCGGCGCGCGGCTGCAGCAGCCAATCGGCGGCATCGAGGCGCTGGATGCCCTCCGCCGCCGGCGGCTGCCAGATGCTGAACCACCAGTCATCGGCGGCGATATGCTCGCGCAAATTGGCCAGGGCACGGCGAAAGCTCAAGGCCTCGTCGAACATCTCCTGCAACAGCGAGTGCCCCGCCGGCCCTTCCATCATCGCCGACGCCACATCCAGCGACGCGATGATGCTGTACTGCGGCGAAGTGGAGATATGCATCATGAAGGCTTCGTTGAAACGGTCGCGATCGAGCTGGCGCTTGGCGCCATCCTGCACATGAATCATGGACGCCTGGCTGAAGGCGGCGAGCAGCTTGTGGGTGGAGTGGGTGCTGAACACCAGCGGGCTCTGCGCGTTGCACGTGGTGCCCATGGCGTAGCGTTCGGCGAAGAAGGCATGAAATGCGGCATAGGCGAACCAGGCCTCGTCGAAATGCAGCACCTCGACGCTAGGGCCCAGCACCTGCTTGATCAGGCCGGCGTGATAGCACAGGCCGTCGTAGGTGGAATTGGTCACCACAGCCAGCTTGATTCGCGGTTCACGCCCCTGCGCCAGCGGGTTGGCGTGGATTTTTGCCTGGATCGCCTCGGGCGTGAACTCGCTGAGCGGTATCGGCCCGATGATGCCCAGCTCGTTGCGCTCGGGGCACAGGTAAAGCGGGATGGCACCGGTCATGATGATGGCGTGCACCACCGACTTGTGGCAGTTGCGGTCCACCAGCACCAGGTCGTCGCGGCCGACCATCGCATGCCAGACGATCTTGTTGGCGGTGGAGGTGCCGTTGATCACGAAGAAGGTGTGGTCGGCGCCGAAGTTTCGCGCCGCGCGTGCCTCGGCCTGGGCCAGCGGGCCGGTGTGATCGAGCAGCGAGCCCAGTTCGGGCACCGACACGGACAAGTCCGAGCGCAGCGTATTTTCCCCGAAGAACTGGTGGAATGCCTGGCCCACCGGGCTTTTGCGGTAGGCCACGCCACCGCCGTGGCCTGGGGTATGCCAGGAATAGTTGGACTGCGCGGTGTGCTGGACCAGGGCTTTGAAGAACGGCGGCAACAGGCCGTCGAGGTAATTGTGCGCAGCCCGCGCCACCTGCCGGGCCAGGAACGGCACAGTGTCTTCGAACAGATAAAGGATGCCGCGTAGCTGGTTCAGCTCGCCCATGGCCTCGGCGGGGGCATTTTCCAGGGTCACCTGCTCGCCCAGGGCGAAGATTGGCAGGTCGGGCGCCCGCGCGCGCGCCAGGCGGATGAGCTCGGCGATGTTTTCCAGCAGGTGGGTGTTAGCGCCGACGCCTTCGGCAGCGATCAGCATGCAGGCCAGGCCGTGGTGGGTGGCGGCGACCAGGCGCGCTTCGGCGTGGTCTGCAGCGGCGAGGATGGCGAAGCCGTCCTGGCTCAGTTCGTCGGCGATGCCACGGATGCGCTCGCCGGCGACGCTGTCGGCCTTGATGGCGCGGTGGACGATGAGGATGGGGAACTTGAGGTCCTTGTACATCAGGCTGCTACCTCCGAAGGACGGATCGTCCCTCTCAGGGTAGTAGAGCCTGATGGTTACAGCGGCGGCCCTGTCGCCGGCAAGCCGGCTCCCACAGGTAACCCATTGTGGGAGCCGGCTTGCCCGCGATAGGGCCGCTACTGCCTGTAAATCAACCGGCCGGCGTCTCGGTCAATGCCTGCCACATCGAAGGCCCACCCGCCGACTTGGCAATCGCCGCCAAGCGCTCGGCATGCGCCTCCAATTCCTCGGCATTGGCCATGATCACCCGCCCTGGCGCCCGGCCTGCGATCCGGCGAATTTCACTGCCCCCACTGCCCTGCCCATCGTTGTCGCCATCAGCCCCATGCCCGGCCAGCGAAAGGCTGGTCTGGCCCCCGGTCATCGCCAGGTAGACGTCCGCCAGCAACTCGGAGTCGAGCAACGCGCCGTGCAGGTCGCGGCCGGAGTTGTCGATGTCGTAGCGTTTGCACAGTGCGTCGAGGCTGTTGCGCTGCCCCGGGTGACGGGCACGCGCCAGCAGCAGGGTGTCGAGGATGGTGCAGTGCTGGGCGATGTCGGCGCGCTCGCGCTGGCCCAGCAGGGCGAATTCGTTGTTGATGAAGCCAACGTCGAACGCCGCGTTGTGGATGACCAGCGTGGCGCCCTGGATGAACTCGAAGAACTCCTGGGCGACCTCGGCGAAGCGTGGCTTGCCCACCAGGAAGGCATCGGTGATGCCGTGGACGTTGATCGCGCCCTCGTCGCTTTCGCGGTCAGGCTGCAGGTAGACGTGGAAGTGCCGCCCGGTCAGGCGCCGGCCGATGACCTCGACGCAGCCGATCTCGATGATCCGGTGGCCTTCGCTGACCGGCATGCCCGTGGTTTCGGTATCGAGAATGACGAACCGCTTATCTTGCTGCTGCTCCACGCGGGGCGCTCCAACTTGCATCAATTACAGAGCCGCGGATTGTACCCCAGCTCAGCGCTTGGCGCGCACTTCCTCGACGCCACGGTTGGCCAGCTGGTCGGCACGCTCGTTGCCGGGGTGGCCGATATGACCGCGCACCCACTTCCAGGTGACCTTGTGGCGGTTGACCTGCTCATCGAGCAGCTGCCACAGGTCGGCATTTTTCACCGGCTCCTTGGCGGCCGTCTTCCAGCCGCGCTTCTTCCAGTTGACCATCCATTCGTTGATGCCCTTCATCACGTACTGCGAGTCGGTGGTCAGCACCACCTCGCATTCGCGCTTGAGCGCCATCAGCCCCTGGATCGCCGCCATCAGTTCCATGCGGTTGTTGGTGGTTTCGCGCTCGCCGCCCCACAGTTCCTTCTCGACGCCCTTGTAGATCAGCAGGACGCCCCAGCCGCCCGGGCCAGGGTTGCCCTTGCAGGCACCATCGGTATACAGCTCGACGCTTTCGCTCATGTACCACTCATGTTCAGTGCTTTTCGGTATCGGGGTTGACGGCGGTGCGGTTGACCTTGGCCAACGGCAACGGCAGCAGCTTGCCCATCGGTTCGCGGCGCTCCGGGCGCAACGGCCGCAGGCCGACCACCATCTTGCGCGCCACCAGCAGGTAGACCCCGCCACCCGAGCTCTGCCAGCCACCCGCCAGCCGTTCCCAGCCCGCCAGGCGTTGTTGCCAGGCCGGCGAGGCAAGCGGCGGACGATAGCACCCGAAGCGGCGTTTCTCCAGCGCGAAGCCCAGCAGGTTGAGCCAGTCGCCGACCCGCGACGGTGAAATGCAACGCGCCTTGCGCAGCGCGCCGTGGCTGAAGAAATGGCGCATGCCCCAGCTGCTCCAGGGGTTGATGCCAACGATCAGCAAGTGCCCGCCCGGGCGCACGGCACTGGCGGCTTCACGCAGCAGGCCATGGGGCGACAGGCAGAAATCCAGGCCATGCTGCAGCACCACCACGTCGGCGGCATGCTCGCTCAGTGGCCAGGCCTGCTCTTCGCAGACGATTTCCACCCCCGGCAGCGGCGCGCCCAGGCGCACGTTGCGCTGCACCTGGGGGGCGCTGGGCGGGGCGTCGGCGCAGGGGCCGTAATGCACCAGGTAACCGCCGAAGAAGCGCCCGAGCTCTTCTTCCAGCAGTTTTTCCTCTTCCTTGAGCATCAACTGGCCGAGTGGGCCGTTGAACCATTCACGGGCCAGGCTGATCAGCTCGACCCAGTCTGGGTCGGCCTGGGCAAAGGCTTGGTCGGTCATTGCGCTCTCCCTCGAAGGTTCTCGCACCGCGCCATCGCGGCTAAGATGCCCTCATGTGCCACGCTAGGCGAATCGGATCCGCACCATGATACAGATCGATGCTCTCCCCGCTTTCTCCGACAACTACATCTGGTTGTTACAGGATACTGCCAAACGCCGTTGCGCGGTGGTCGATCCCGGCGACGCCGGCCCAGTGGAAGGCTGGTTGGCTGCCCACCCCGGCTGGGTGCTGGACGACATCCTGGTCACCCACCACCACAACGACCACGTCGGCGGTGTCGAACGGCTCAAGCAGCTGACCGGCGCCCGCGTCTGTGGCCCGGCCAACGAGCGCATTCCCTGCCGCGACCTGGCGCTGGACGACGGCGACCAGGTCAGCGTGCTGGGCGTGACCTTCAAGGTGCTTGCCGTGCCGGGCCACACCCTGGGCCATATCGCCTTTTTCAGCGATCAGCCGGCCACCCCCGTGCTGTTCAGCGGCGACACCCTGTTCGCGGCCGGCTGCGGGCGAATGTTCGAAGGCACGCCGCAGCAGATGCAGCCAGCCCTGGCCCGCCTGGCGGCGCTGCCGGAGAACACCGAGGTGTATTGCGCCCACGAATACACCTTGAGCAACCTGCGTTTTGCCAAGGCCGTGGAACCTAGCAACCCGCACGTTCAGCAACGGTTCGAAGACGTTACCCGTTTACGTGCGGAAAATCGCATCACATTGCCATCAACGATTGGCCTGGAGCGCCTGACCAACCCCTTCTTGCGCACCTCTGAAACATTAGTTAAACAAAAAGCAGACGAATGGAAGGGACATTCAAACGACTCGCAGGTCACTGTTTTTGCTGCCTTGAGGTCTTGGAAGGACACCTTCTGATAACCTCAAGATATATCGCAACAGGCTGACAACGGTTGACCCGGCCGGGAGCGGTTTCTAGAATCGCCGAAATTTTTTGCCCGGAAACCTGTCCCCGCCGATGTCTTCCCGTAGCCGCAGAACCGCTCATTCAGTCGCCCTGACGCGCCTGGCCCAAATCAGTGCGCTGGCGCTGGCCGCCACCCTGGTGGGCTGCCAGAGCACCCGTCAGGTCGACGAAGCCGACAGCGTTCGCGCGCACAACTACCAGGCGCGGATCAAGCACAAACCGGCCCCGCTGGCGATCAAGCCTGCCGAGCCGCCGCAGGATGTGTGGGAGCGCATGCGCCAGGGCTTCGTGCTGCAGGACAGCATCGACGTCAACCCGCGCATCGAGCAGCAGCGCCTGTGGTTCGCCAGCAACCCGACCTTCCTGGAAAGTGCCGGCGAGCGCGGCAGCCTCTACCTGCACTACATCGTCGAGCGCCTCGAAGAGCGCGACATGCCGCTGGAGCTGGCACTGCTGCCGGCCATCGAAAGCGCCTACAACCCGATGGCCTACTCGCGCGCCCACGCCGCCGGCATGTGGCAGTTCATCCCCTCCACGGGGCGCCACTTCAACCTGCGCCAGACCAACTTCTATGACGGGCGCCGCGACATCACCGCGTCGACCAACGCCGCGCTGGACTACCTAACCCGCCTGCACGACATGTTCAACGGCGACTGGCTGCTGGCCCTGGCCGCCTACAACGCCGGCGAAGGCACCGTCAGCCGCGCCATCGAGCGCAACGAACGGCTCGGCCTGCCCACCGACTACTGGAACCTGCCCCTGCCGCAGGAAACCCGCGACTACGTGCCCAAGCTGCTGGCCCTGTCGCAGGTGGTCATGACCCCCGAGGCCTACGGCGTAAACCTCAACCCGATCGCCAACGAGCCCTACTTCGAGGCAGTCGTCATCAACGAACGCCTCGACCTGTCGCGGGTGGCTGCCTTCGCCAACATCGACGAAGACGAGCTGATCCAGCTCAACCCGGCGTTCAAGAAGCGCATGACCGTGGACGGCCCCAAGCAACTGCTGGTGCCGACCGCCAAGGCGCAGTTGCTGACCGACCTCAAGCCCGAGCAGATCGTCAGCCTGCAGCCGAACAAGGCAGTGTTCGAACGCGCCATCGCCGAAGCCAAGGCGCCGGCCACGGCGCGCAGCTACCGGGTCAAGCGCGGCGACAACCTGAGCAGCATCGCCCAGGCCAACCGGGTGTCGGTCAAGGACATCCAGCGCTGGAACAGGTTGCCGGGCAACCGGGTAAAAGCCGGCCAGGTACTGGCCCTGCGTGGCAGCAGCGCGCCAAGCGCTGCGGGCAACCGGGTAGCGGCCGCCGGCAAGCGTTCGACCCAGTACAAGGTGCGCAAGGGCGACTCCCTGTATTTGGTTGCCAAACGTTTCAACGTCGAGATGCAGCACCTCAAGCGCTGGAATCCGCGCAGCGGGCATGCGCTCAAGCCAGGGCAGACACTGACCGTCTACCTGTCACATTGATGTGAATTCCGGGGCCGCACAGCGGCCCTCTTCATTCCCCCGGACACACCCTTTTTCCAACCCCGCCAAGCTGTTACTGTACCCCGACCAAAGCCCAACGCCCCTGGATCGGATGCCGACTTGATACGTCCCCTCCTGCTGTCACTCAGCCTGGCCTTGAGCTTTCCCGCAGCCGCGATGGTGAGCGAAAGCCACGGATACGCGCAGTTCGGCACGCTCAAGTACCCAGCCACCTTCACCCACTTCGACTGGGTCAACCCGCAAGCGCCCAAGGGCGGCACCTTGCGGGCCATGGCATTCGGCACCTTCGACACGCTCAACCCCTACACCTTCAAGGGCACAAGCCCGGTGACCACGCCAAACTTTTTGCAGTATGGCGTCAGCGAGCTGAACGAAACGCTGATGGTCGGCACCGGCCAGTACGACCCGTCCGGTGACGAAGCCACCTCCAGTTACGGCCTGATCGCGCGTTCGGTCGAATACAGCGAGGATCGCAGCTGGGTGGTGTTCAACCTGCGCCCGGAAGCGCGCTGGCACGACGGCAAGCCGATCACCTCGGCGGATGTGGCCTTTACCTACCGCACCCTGCTCAAGGAAGGCCACCCGATCTACCGCACCAACCTGCAGGAAGTGCAGCGCGTCGACATACTCGGCCCGTTGCGCATCCGCTTCGTCTTCAAGCGCGCCGGCAACCCGCTGCTGATCCTGCGCCTGGGCGAAATGCCGGTGCTGCCCAAGCACTACTGGCAAGGCCGCGACTTCCAAGCCACCACCTTCGAGCCACCGCTGGGCAGCGGCCCCTACCGCATCACCCAGGTGCAGCCGGGCCGGCGCCTGGTGTTCGAGCGGGTGAAGAACTACTGGGGCAAGGACCTGGCAGTCAACCGCGGCAAGTACAACTTCAAGCGCGTCGAATTCGAGTTCTACCGCGATGCCACGGTGGCCTTCGAAGCGTTCAAGGCCGGCGAGTTCGACATCTATATCGAGCACCAGGCGAAGAACTGGGCCAACGGCTACAACTTCCCCGCCGTGCGCCGGGGCGAGGTGATCAAGGCGCAGATCCCGCACCGCATCCCGACCCAGACCCAAGGCCTGTTCATGAACAGCCGCCGCGCCAGCTTCAGCGATGCGCGGGTGCGCCAGGCGCTGGGCCTGATGCTCGACTTCGAGTGGACCAACCGCGCCCTGTTCAGCAGCGCCTACCGCCGCTCGACCAGCTATTACCCCAACAGCGAGTTCGCCGCTGCCGGCGTGCCCACCGGCAAGGAATGGCTGCTGCTGGCGCCATTTCGCGACCAGCTGCCGGACAAGCTGTTCACCCAGCCCTACCAGGTCAGCCACACCGACGGGCGCGGCATCAGCCGCCAGACCCTGCGCCAGGCCCTGACCCTGCTCGGCCAGGCCGGCTGGAAGCTCGACGGCCAGCGCCTGGTGGACAGCAAGGGCCGGCAACTGCGCCTGGAATTGCTGCTGGTGAACCCCAACCTCGAACGTATCCTGCAGCCCTATGTCGAAAACCTCGCGAGCATCGGCATCGATGCCCACCTGCGCACCGTGGACCGTGCCCAGTACAAGCAACGCCTGGACCAGTTCGACTTCGACATGATCCTGATGACCCTCAACCAGACCTTGAGCCCAGGCCTCGAACAGTGGCTGTACTTCCACTCGAGCCAAGCCTCGACCAAGGGCAGCAAGAACTATGCTGGGGTCAAGGACCCGGTGGTCGACCACCTGCTCGATACCTTGCTCGCCGCGCGCACCCGCGACGACCAGGTCGCCGCCGCCCGCGCCCTGGACCGGGTGCTTTCATGGCAGTACTACATGATCCCCAACTGGTATCTCGACAATCACCGCCTGGCCTACCGCAACCGGTTCGCCTTCGTCACCACGCCGCCCTACACCCTCGGGCTGAACAGCTGGTGGATAAAGCCTTCGGAGAAAGCCAAATGATGCCCATGCCCCGCCTGCGCCAGCTGGCCGGCAGCCTGTTGCTCGCCTGCCTGAGCCTGCCGGCCCTGGCCGCGCCCCAACACGCGCTGACCCTGTACGACGAGGCGCCGAAATACCCGGCCGACTTCAAGCACTTCGCCTTCGTCAACCCCGACGCGCCCAAGGGCGGGACCTTCCGCCAGTCCAGCTTCGGCGGCTTCGACAGCCTCAACCCGTTCATCAACAAGGGTGTATCGGCCGAGAACGTCAGCGCCATCTACGACACCCTGATGCGCCAGAGCCTGGACGAACCCTTCACCGAATACGGCCTGGTCGCCGGCAAGATCGAAAAGGCCCCGGACAACAGCTGGGTGCGCTTCTACCTGCGCCCCGAGGCACGCTTCCACGACGGCCAGCCGATGCGCGCCGAAGACGTGGTGTTCACCTTCAACGCCCTGATCAAGGACGGCGCCCCGCTGTACCGCCAGTACTACGCCGACGTCGCCGAAGTGGTCGCCGAAGACCCGCTGCGCGTGCTGTTCAAGTTCAAGCACAAGAACAACCGCGAATTGCCGCTGATCCTCGGCCAGCTGCCGGTGCTGCCCAAGCACTGGTACGAGGGCCGCGACTTCAACCGCGGCAACCTGGAAATCCCGCTGGGCAGCGGCCCCTACAAGATCGCCGAGGTCAAGGCCGGCCGCTCGATCCGCTACGAGCGGGTCAAGGACTACTGGGCCAAGGACCTGCCGATCAACCGCGGCTTCTACAACTTCGACGTGATGACCTTCGATTCCTACCGCGACAACACCGTCGCCCTCGAAGCGCTCAAGGCCGGCCAGTTCGACTATGGCCTGGAGACCAGCGCGAAGAACTGGGCCACCGCCTACAACGTGCCGGCGGTGCGCGATGGCCGGCTGGTCAAGGAAGAGCTGCCCAACGGCAACCCCACCGGCATGCAGGGCTTCATCTTCAACCTGCGCAAGCCGGTGTTCCAGGACATCCGCGTGCGCCATGCGCTGAGCCTGCTGCTGGACTTCGAGTGGACCAACAAGCAGCTGTTCAACGGCGCCTACACCCGCACCGGCAGCTACTTCGAGAACTCCGAGATGGCCGCCAGGGGCCTGCCCAGCGCGGATGAGCTGAAAATCCTCGAACCGCTGCGCGGCAAGGTGCCCGAGCAGGTGTTCGGCGAGGCCTTCCACAACCCGGTCACCGACGGCAGCGGCATGATCCGCGAGCAACAGCGCCAGGCCTACAAGCTGCTGCAGGAAGCCGGCTGGAAGATCGTCGACGACAAGATGGTCGACAAGGATGGCAAGCCGGTGTCGATCGAGTTCCTGCTGGCGCAGACCGAGTTCGAACGCATCCTGCTGCCGTTCAAGCGCAACCTCGCCGACCTTGGCATCGACCTGAACATTCGCCGCGTCGACGTCTCGCAGTACATCACCCGCCTGCGCTCGCGCGACTTCGACATGATCGTCGGCGGCTACCCGCAATCCAACTCGCCGGGCAACGAGCAGCGCGAGTTCTGGAGCAGCGCCGCCGCCGACAACCCCGGCAGCCGCAACTTCATCGGCCTGCGCGACCCGGCCATCGACCAACTGGTCGAACAGCTGATCAACGCCGACTCGCGCCAGAGCCTGATCGACCACACCCGCGCCCTCGACCGCGTGCTGCTGTGGGGCTACTACGTGATCCCCAACTGGCACATCAAGACCTGGCGCGTGGCCTACTGGAACCACATCGGCCACCCCAAGGTGTCGCCCAAGTACGACATCGGCATCGACACCTGGTGGATCAAACCGGGCGTCACCCCGGCAGTGGTCGACGCACCTGCGCAAGAGGCCAACTGACATGCTGGCCTATATCCTGCGCCGCCTGCTGCTGATCATCCCCACCCTGTTCGGCATCCTGGTCATCAACTTCATCATCGTCCAGGCCGCCCCCGGCGGCCCGGTGGAGCAGATGATCGCCAAGCTCGAAGGCTTCGAGGGCGCCACCAGCCGCATCGCCGGTGGCGGCGCCGAAGTGTCGGTGGCCGGCTCCAACTACCGCGGCGCCCAGGGCCTGGACCCGGCATTGATCGCCGAAATCGAGCGCATGTACGGCTTCGACAAGTCGCCGCCCGAGCGCCTGTGGATCATGGTCAAGAACTACGCCCAGCTGGATTTTGGCGACAGCTTCTTCCGTGACGCCAAGGTCATCGACCTGATCGTCGAGAAGATGCCGGTGTCGATCTCGCTGGGGCTGTGGAGCACCCTGATCATGTACCTGGTGTCGATCCCGCTGGGCATCGCCAAGGCAGTGCGCCACGGCAGCCACTTCGACGTCTGGACCAGTTCGGCGATCATCGTCGGCTACGCCATCCCCGCGTTCCTGTTCGCCATCCTGCTGATCGTGCTGTTCGCCGGCGGCAGCTACTTCGACTGGTTCCCGCTGCGCGGGCTGACCTCCAACAACTTCGACGAGCTGTCCACCACCGGCAAGGTGCTCGACTACTTCTGGCACCTGGTTCTGCCGATCACCGCGCTGGTGATCGGCAACTTCGCCACCATGACCTTGCTGACCAAGAACAGCTTCCTCGACGAGATCAACAAGCAGTACGTGGTCACCGCCAAGGCCAAGGGCCTGAGCCGCCCGCGGGTGTTGTACGGGCATGTGTTCCGCAACGCCATGCTGCTGGTGATCGCCGGCTTCCCGTCGGCCTTCATCGGCATCTTCTTCACAGGCTCGCTGCTGATCGAGGTGATCTTCTCCCTCGATGGCCTGGGCCTGATGAGCTTCGAAGCGGCGATCAACCGCGACTACCCGGTGGTCTTCGGCACCCTGTTCATCTTCACCCTGCTGGGGCTGGTGGTGAAACTGATCGGCGACCTGACCTACACCCTGGTCGATCCGCGCATCGACTTCGCCAGCCGGGAGCACTGACATGGCCTTGTCCCCTCTCAACCGCCGGCGCTTCGAGCGCTTCAAGGCCAACCGCCGTGGCTGGTGGTCGCTGTGGCTGTTCCTGATCCTGTTCGGCCTGAGCCTGGGCGCCGAGCTGATCGCCAACGACAAGCCGATCGCCGTGCGCTACGACGGCCAGTGGTACTTCCCGGCGTTCAAGCGCTACCCGGAAACCACCTTCGGCGGCGAATTCCCGCTGGAGGCCAACTACAAGAGCCCGTACATCCGCGAACTTTTGGCCAACAAAGACAGCTTCGTGCTGTGGGCACCGATCCCGTTCAGCTACCAGAGCATCAACTACGACCTGCGCGTGCCGGCCCCGGCGCCGCCATCGGCGGACAACTGGCTGGGCACCGACGACCAGGGCCGCGACGTGCTGGCGCGGGTGATCTACGGCTTTCGTATTTCGGTGCTGTTCGCCCTGACCCTGACTATCCTCAGCTCCATCGTCGGCGTCATCGCCGGCGCCTTGCAGGGCTTCTACGGCGGCTGGGTGGACCTGGCCGGCCAGCGCTTCCTGGAAATCTGGTCGGGCTTGCCGGTGTTGTACCTCCTGATCATCCTCGCAAGCTTCGTGCAGCCCAACTTCTGGTGGCTGCTGGGCATCATGTTGCTGTTCTCGTGGATGAGCCTGGTGGACGTGGTGCGCGCCGAGTTCCTGCGCGGGCGCAACCTGGAATACGTGCGCGCGGCCCGGGCCCTGGGCATGCGCAATGGCGCGATCATGTACCGGCACATCCTGCCCAACGCGATGATCTCGACCATGACCTTCATGCCGTTCATCCTCACCGGCGCCATCGGGACCCTCACCGCGCTGGATTTCCTGGGCTTCGGCCTGCCGCCGGGCGCCCCTTCGCTGGGTGAACTGGTGGCCCAGGGCAAGTCCAACCTGCAGGCGCCGTGGCTTGGCATCAGTGCCTTTGCCGTGCTGGCGATCATGTTGAGCTTGCTGGTGTTCATCGGCGAATCCGCCCGCGATGCCTTCGACCCGAGGAAGTGAAATGAGCGAACAGAACTTGATCGAAGTGCGCGACCTGGCCGTGGAGTTCGTCACCGGCGAGCAGGTCAACCGCGTGGTCGACGGCGTCAGCTTCGACATCCGCAAGGGCGAAACGCTGGCCCTGGTGGGCGAGAGCGGCTCGGGCAAGTCGGTGACCGCCCACTCGATCCTGCGCCTGCTGCCCTACCCCCTGGCCCGCCACCCCAGCGGCAGCATCCGCTTCGAGGGCAAGGATTTGCTGCAGCAGAACGAAAAAGCCTTGCAGCGCATCCGCGGCAACCGCATCGCCATGATCTTCCAGGAGCCGATGACCTCGCTGAACCCGCTGCACTGCATCGAGAAGCAGATCAACGAAATCCTCCTGCTGCACAAGGGCCTCACCGGCAAGGAAGCGACCGCGCGCACCCTGGAGCTGCTGGAGATGGTCGGCATCCCCCACCCGCGCAAGCGCCTCAAGGCCCTGCCACACGAGCTGTCCGGCGGCCAGCGCCAGCGGGTGATGATCGCCATGGCCCTGGCCAACGAGCCGGACCTGCTGATCGCCGACGAACCGACCACCGCGCTCGACGTGACCGTGCAGCTGAAGATCCTCGACCTGCTCAAGGAACTGCAGGCGCGCCTGGGCATGGCCTTGCTGCTGATCAGCCATGACCTCAACCTGGTGCGGCGGATTGCCCACCGCGTGTGCGTGATGCAGCGCGGGCAGATCGTCGAGCAGGCCGATTGCGCGACGCTGTTCAGCGCGCCGCAGCATCACTACACGCAGATGCTGATCAACGCCGAGCCCAGCGGTTTGCCCGCGCACAACCCAGTGGGCTCGCCGCTGCTGGAAGTGAACGACCTGAAGGTGTGGTTCCCGATCAAGAAGGGCTTGCTACGGCGTACCGTCGACCATGTGAAGGCGGTGGACGGCATCAATTTCAGCCTGCCACAGGGGCAGACCCTGGGCATCGTCGGCGAGTCCGGATCAGGCAAGTCCACCCTTGGGCTGGCAATCTTGCGCCTGATTTCCAGCCGCGGCGGCATTCGCTTCCACGGGCAGGCGCTGGAAGGCATGAACCAGAAGCAAGTGCGGCCACTGCGGCGGGAAATGCAGGTGGTGTTCCAGGACCCGTTCGGCAGCCTCAGCCCGCGCATGTGCGTGGCCGATATCGTTGGCGAGGGCTTGCGCATCCACCGCATCGGCACGCCTGCCGAGCAGGAGGCCGCGATCATCGCGGCGCTCGAAGAGGTGGGCCTGGACCCGCGCACACGCCACCGCTACCCCCACGAGTTTTCCGGCGGCCAGCGCCAGCGCATCGCCATTGCCCGGGCGCTGGTGTTGAAACCTGCGCTGATTCTGCTGGATGAGCCGACCTCGGCGCTGGACCGCACGGTGCAGCGTCAGGTGGTGGAGCTGCTGCGCAACCTGCAGCAGAAATACAACCTGACCTACCTGTTCATCAGCCATGACCTGGCGGTGGTCAAGGCGCTGAGCCACCAATTGATGGTGATCAAGCATGGGCAGGTGGTGGAACAGGGGGACGCGCAGGCGATCTTCCATGCGCCGCAGCATGCCTATACCCAGCAGTTGCTGGAGGCGGCGTTCTTGCAGCCGAATGGGGAAAGGAATCAGTTTTAAGCTCTATTTTGTAGGACGTTTCCCAAAGATACTCCTACCGCCATTTTCCCGTTGCGGTCGTTCTGGTCGGGCCCTAGGCTCGGTGGGTCGTTGCTTGGCGACGATATTCGGCTTTGACAGGCCGTGATGGGACATGGCTTTCAGCACGTCTTTATGGCGGCTGTACGTGCGGGCACGCTTGCGTGCGCCGGAACTTGCTATGTCCACCGGTCTGTCAACCCACGTACAGCTGCCACCCTTCTGTTTGACAGCAGGCAGGTGGCGGCGCCCATAAAAGGACATATGCAATGTTAAAGATCGTTCCCGATCCACCGCACATCCACACCTTCGAAGACACCCTCATCCAGGCTGCGGACTACGCCCTCTGCGCACAGACCGTGATACATCAGGCCCTTCAACTGCAGCCCAAATCCCCCGCTTCGATCCTGATGATGGCCTCCATGCATGAGGTTGAGGCGCTGCGCGTCATGCTCGAGTCCATGTTGATCCAGGTGCAGATGCCGGCTGAGCCGCAGACTTCGCACTAGGCATCAGTGATGTGCTGACTGGGCTGGCCTCATCGCCGGCAAGCCGGCTCCCACAGGTGCTGCGCGGCCCCCTGTAGGAGCTGGCTTGCCAGCGATGAGGCCAGCACAAGCAGCAAAGATTTCAGGGAGATCAAACAATGACCACAGATACCACCCACTTCACCGTTGGCAAAACCACCTTCTTCCAGGGCGCAAACCAGACCCACCCGCTGTTTCGCATCGAGCCCGGCATCCCCTGCCACAACGCCCGCGAACAAGCCTCCGAGCTGATGGGCTACGTGCGCGACATGACCCTCGCCGGCCTGATGGACGACAACCCCCAACTGTAATGGGCCTCGCACTACCTCAGCGCGCTGGCCAAGGCCCTGATGGATGATGCCGAGCTGGGCATGGCGCACCAAGGCAACTGATGAAGGGGGCGTTTCGTTTATTGCGATTTTCGAATATTTCGAATATAACTCGAAGCCATGCATTTGCGTAGACGCAACGCCCCCTACCGATAGAGCTCTGGAGACACCCATGACCACCGCCAACCTCCCTCGCAATGTACTTCCCGATGAGAAAGAGATTGCCGTGGCTGTCGAATCCAGCCGCACCCTGGCCGCTTTCCTGTCGACCAAATCAGAAACCCAACGGATTGAGCTGCTCAACGAAGAGAATCAGCGCCAGGTCGTCGAGGTTCCTACCTTTGCGCTTCGCTTGTTCGGCGAAATCCTCAGTGAGCTGGCACTGGGCAACTCCGTCAAAGTGGTACCGATCCACGCAGAACTGACGACCCAGGAGGCTGCCGACTTGCTCAACGTCTCTCGCCCGCACCTGGTCAAACTGCTGGACGAAGCCGTCATTCCACACACCAAGACTGGCCGCCATCGGCGGGTAAAGTTTTCTGATCTGGTTGCCTACAAAGACAAGCGAGATGAGGCCAGCCGCAGCGCACTGGACGCGCTTGCGGCGCAAGCCCAAGACTTGAGGATGGGGTACGAATGAAGCATTCGCCCTTCACTGCACTCTACGACGCCAACGTTCTCTATCCCGCCCCCTTGCGCGATTTGCTGATGAACCTTGCTCTGACTGGCGTTTACCGCGCACGCTGGTCGGCAAACATTCACGAGGAGTGGAAGCGCAACCTGCTGCTCAATCGCCCGGACTTGACCCGCACGCAGGTGGACCGCACCTCAGCGCTCATGGACGCTGCGGTGCCAGATGCTCTCGTTACCGACTACGAGCCGCTGGTCGAGGGGCTGGACCTACCAGATGTAGAAGACCGCCATGTCCTCGCAGCTGCGATCAAATGCAACGCCTCGGTCATCGTCACGTTCAACCTCAAGGATTTTCCCGCCTCCGTGCTGGGCAGTTTCGATATCGAACCACTCCATCCCGACGACTTCATCGCCGACCTGTGGGACCTGGACAAGGCAGCAGTGCTTGAAGCGGCCCAACGCCAACGAATGTCGTTGAAGACCCCACCTCACAGCGTGCAGGAGTATCTGGACAGGTTGCTTCAGCAGAAGCTGCCCGAGTCTGTAAAACTGCTCTCGGAGTTTAAATTTCTCATCTGAGCACGCGTTTGCGCCCAGCGCTCTGGCTCAGGTTGAAGCACCACCCCTCTTGCCAACAAACCACCTCCCACACGACAATAAGATTCATTACCAGTCGCGAACCATTCCATCATCATGCCCGCCAACGATCTCTCCCTGCGCAGCGCCGTCAACGACCTGTACTGCGAGCACCACGGCTGGCTTCATGGGTGGCTGCGCAAGCGCCTGGGCAATGGCTTCGATGCCGCCGACCTGGCACAGGACACCTTCGTGCGGGTGATCAAGGCGCGTAGCGCGCTGGAGATTCGCGAGCCGCGCCCGTACCTGTCGCGCATCGCCAAGGGCTTGCTGATCGACCTGTTCCGCCGACGCTCGCTGGAACAGGCCTACCTCGAAGCCCTGGCCGCACTGCCGGAGGCGGTACACCCTTCGCTGGAAGAGCAGGCGATCCTGCTGCAGGCACTGGTGGAGATCGACCGGCTGCTGCAAGGGCTGGGGGCCAAGGTCAAGCAGGTGTTCATGCTGTCGCAGTTCGACGGCCTCACCTACCCGCAGATCGCCGAGCAGCTGAACATCAGCGTGCGCAGCGTCAACAACTACATGGCCAAGGCCATGGAGCATTGCTGCCTGATGCAGTTGCAACAGGCATGAGCCTTTCGCCTGCCGAGTTGAAGGCAATCAGCATGGCCGCGCGCTGGTACGCGCAGCTGCAGTCTGGCGTTGCCACCGATGCCCAGCGCCGCGCCTGGAACGACTGGCTGCTCGCCGACCCGGTACACCGCCAAGCCTGGCAACGCATCGCCGCCGTGGGCGAACAGATGGCGAGCGTGCCCGCTGCCCTGGCCGCGCCCGCCTTGCGCGGGGCCGATCGCTCTCGCCGGCAACTGCTGCGCAGCGTGATCGTGCTGGTGCCTGCGACGTCGCTGGGCTGGCTGGCCTGGCGCAGCGACAGCTCCCAGCGGCTGCGTGCCGACTACCGTACCGCCGTGGGTGAGCGCCGCGAGTTTCGGCTGGCGGATGGCAGCTTGTTGCTGCTCAACACCGACACGTCGGTGAACCTCAAGTACGACGGCCAGCAGCGCGTGCTGGAACTGCTGCGCGGTGAAATCCTGGTGGCCACGGCCTCAGACCCACTGCAGCGGCCCTTCAAGGTACACACCCGGCATGGCGTGGTGCGGGCGCTGGGCACGCGCTTCATCGTCCGCAGCCAAGCCCTGGGTAGCGAGGTGGCCGTGCTGGAGAAGGCAGTTGAGGTCAAGGCCGCCGGCGCAGGGCTGGCAGTACGCCTGGAGGCGGGCCAATCCACTGCGTTCGACGGCCGTTCGATAGGGCCGATAATGCCCAATGACGCATCCGTGGGGGCCTGGCAGCAAGGCAGCATCATCGCCCTCGATCGGCCTCTGGGCGAGTTGCTGGCAGACCTGTCGCGCTATCGCCCCGGGGTGCTGCGTTGCGACCCGCGGATCGCGCAGTTGAAGATTTCCGGCGCCTTCCCCATCGATGACACCGACCTGGCACTCGCCGCGCTGGAAAGCGGATTTGCGCTGCGTGTCACGCGCTACAGCCGCTACTGGGTCAACGTGTCGCCACCTGCCACGCAGCTGTCCTGAAAAAACCTTCCAGGCTTTTGCACTTTTCCCACACACCGTTCGGCTCATCCCCCAAAGGGTTTCATCGATCATTTTTACGGGGGGAGGTTTTACATGTCTGGCGTGTTCAAGCGTGGTCGTCTGGCGACTGCAGTGAAGGTGGGAATGTTGGCCGTGTCGGCTGCCGGTGCCTGGCCAAGCATGACGTTCGCAGCGCCCATGCCCGCGCAGCAAAACGCGGTGCAGTCGTTCGACATTGCCGCAGGCAGCCTGACCGAAGTGCTCAGCCGCTACGCCAGCGCAGCGGGTGCGGCGCTGTCGTTCGATGCCCGGCAGACCAATGGCTTGCGCTCCTCGGGCCTCAAGGGGGCTTACGGCGTCAGCGAAGGCTTCAGCCAGATCCTCGCCGGCAGCGGCCTGCAGGCCGAGCCGCAGGCCAACGGTACCTATGTGCTGCGGGCCGTGCCGCCTTCAGGGTCGGCACTGGAGCTGGGGGCCACCAACATCACCAGCCAGGTGCTGGGGGCCACCACTGAAAACAGCGGCTCGTACACCACCGGCGCCGTGACCATCGGCAAAGGTGAGCATTCGCTCAAGGAGACGCCGCAGTCGATCACGGTCATCACGCGCAAGATGATGGATGACCAGAACCTCAACACCATCGATCAGGTCATGGAGAAGACGCCCGGCATCACCGTGTACGACTCGACCATGGGCGGCAAGTACTTCTACTCGCGCGGCTTTCGCATGTCGGGGCAGTACCAGTACGACGGCGTACCGCTGGACATGGGCAACCTGTATGTCCAGGCCGACAGCTTCAGCAGCGACATGGCCTACTACGACCGCGTCGAGGTGCTGCGCGGCGCCGCAGGCATGATGAAGGGCTCGGGCGGCACCGCCGGCGGGGTCAACTTCGTGCGCAAAAGGGGCCTGGCAGCGGCGCATACCGATGTCACGCTGTCCGGCGGCAGCTGGGACAACTACCGTGGCCAGCTCGACACCGGCGGCCCGCTGAACGCCTCCGGCACCCTGCGCGGCCGGGCGGTGGTGGCCCAACAGAGCCGCCACTACTTCACCGACGACGCCAACCGCAAGGACCAGGTGTATTACGGCGCCCTCGATTTCGATGTCAGCCCCGACACCACCCTGGGGCTTGGCGTGGCCTACGAGGACGTCGACGCCAACCCATGCTGGGGCGGCCTGCCGCGCTACAAGGACCGCAGCGACTTGAAGCTCAGCCGCTCGACCTGCCTCGACCCGGCCTGGAACACCTGGCGCAGCCAGCGCACCACGGTGTTCAGCGACCTCACCCACCAGCTCGATGACAACTGGAAACTCAAGGTCGCCAGCGTCTATACCAAGAACACCCAGGACATCAAGTACGCCTTCGCCTCTGGCGCCGTCACGCCCGGCACCAACACCACCGGCATGCTCGGCAGCCTGTACGACTACGACCAGGTCGATTACGGCCTGGACGCCTACGTCGATGGCAAGTTCGACGCCTTCGGCCAGCAACACGAGCTGGTGCTGGGCATGAATGCCAGCCGCTCGAACAAGGATGACTTCTACTCGGTGGCGTTCCTGCCGCAGCGGCAAAACGTGTTCAACCCCGACAAGTTCATCCCGGAGCCCGACGACAGCTATTTCATCGAAAACTCCTCGCGCGGGGGCCCGGCCAAGACGCGCATCACGCAAAAGGGCCTGTATTCGACCCTGCGCCTGAAACTGGCCGACCCACTGACCCTGGTCATGGGCAGCCGAGTCAGCTGGTACAACGCCCAGACCGATTACGACTTCATCAACACCGGCACCTCGGAGCATTCCAGCACCCGCGAGACCGGGCAGGTGACGCCCTTTGCCGGCGTGCTGCTGGACCTGAACGAAAACCTCACCGCCTACGCCAGCTACTCCGACATCTTCACCCCGCAAGGCAACTACCGCGGCGAAGATGGCGCGGCGCTCAAGCCGCTGGTGGGCCAGAGCTACGAGCTGGGGATCAAGGGCGCCTGGTTCGACGGGCGGCTCAACGGTGCCTTCAACCTGTTCCGTACCGTGCAGAAAGACCAGGCGCAGACCGACTACAACTCCTCGTGCCCGTCCTCCGATGGCTACTGCTACGTCAACGCAGGCCGGGTCCGCGCCCAGGGCTTCGAGGCCGAGCTCAGCGGCGAAGTGATCGAACGCCTGCAGCTGCTTGCCGGCTACACCTATACCCAGACCAAGACCCTGGACGATATCGACAGCAGCCTGAACGGCGCCGCGTTCAACAGCTACGTGCCTCGGCATGTGCTGCGCATGTGGGGCGAGTACGCCTTAAGCGGTGCGTTGGAGCGCTTCACCCTCGGCGCCGGGGTCAGTGCGCAAAGCGACAACTTCCGCGTATCGCCCGCCAGTGGCGAGAAGATCAGCCAGGCGGGCTACGCGATCTGGAATGGCCGTATCGGCTACCGCATCGACGACACCTGGTCGGTGGCGCTCAACGGCAACAACCTGTTCGACAAGCGCTACTACGCCAGCATCGGCACCGAGACGTTCGGCAACTACTACGGCGAACCACGCAACTTCATGGTCTCGGTCAAGGCCAGCTTCTGATGCCAATGGGGGCTTGAGCGGTGGCAGGCAGCATCAGAACCGCTCATCGGCAATCGCCGGCAACACCAGCTCGCGCACGAACGATGCCGTGGACAAGTGCAACAGCGCCTCGACCATGGCCACCACGTCGTGCACGGGCACCTGCTGGCCACCCCCACGCTGCGCCGCCTCGTGCAGCGGCGTGGCCAGCGCATCGTCGGTATTCAGGTACCCCAGCTGCAGCACCGTGACCGCCAGGTTGTGCTGGCGAAACCCTTCGCGCAGCGCATCGGCCATGCCGTTGAGGGCAAACTTGCTGGCGCCGAATGCCACCTCCGGGCGCCCGCTCTGGCGCAAGGCGGAGGTGGAACCGGTCAGGATCAGTTGTGGCCTGGGTGCGGCGAGCAGCCTGGGCACCAGGCGCTTGAGCAATAGCAAGGTGGCGGTGATGTTCACGTCCACCAGCTTGCCGATCGACGCATCGCTGTCGTTCAGGAAGCTGTAGCCTTCGCTGAACGCCAATTCTTCCCAGATGCCGATGTTGCAGATCAGCACATCGAGGTTGTCCGACGCCCTTGCCGCGATCTGTTCGACACCTGCCAACGGCTCGGCCAGGTCTGCCTCGATCCACTCTAGGCGCGTGCCTGGCGACGGTTCAAGATCCCTGGGTTGCGAGCGCGATACACCAATCAGGGTGTCCCCGGGTTTGCCAAGCCCCTCGATCAAGGCACGGCCCAAGCCCCTGCTGGCACCGATAACCATCGTCTTCATGCTGTGTCCTTCCTTGCAAGAGAAGACCACAGCCTGAGACCTCGAGTTAACCTGAGGTCAAGCGCTGCAGCAAAACGCCCTCACATCACCCGGCCAGTGCGCCAGGCGCACAAGACGCTGATGAACGTATCGAGGCCCAAGGTAACCGTGGGATGGTTCGGCAGATGCAGGTGCTCGAGTACCACGGCCTTGTCGGAAAACGCCACGTGGTACGCGTTTCCCGTGTAGTCCACCCCAGGCCGACCGGCCTGCACATGACGCGCCTGTTCCAGCAGCAAGTCGGCTGCGATGCCATTGACCTCATCGTTCAAGAAAGCCCCAAGACCGGGGTAGCTAGCTTCCAGTTCGGACAAACACTGCATCACGGCCTTTCTCCCACGCATGAATCGAAAAAGGGCCGCAGTGACGCCGGCCCTTTTCACTCTTATGGCTTGATGGCTGAAGGATAGGCGGTGTTCACCTTGCCATCCAGAAGCCAGCCCTCGATGGCGAACGCCTTGCCCCCGACGGTGCATCCAGACCCAGAAGAGCCGGTGAATTTCCCAGTGTCCGTGGTACTGCCACTGGCAGCATTGACGATGGCCGCCAGCACCTGATCATGGCTGCAACTGTCCGGGAACATGGTAGAGCGCGTCTTGCTTGCAGGGCCTTGGTTACCGTCCAAGATGTCGAACTTGGTCATCTCGTAGATACCGGTCGAGGTCGTCGGTGCGATCACCGTATCGGCGGTCACCTGGACGGTCGCGGGCAGCGTGCCACCCGGCCGGCTGTGAAAGCCGACGGCCTTGCCCTTTTTGTTTATCTCGCCGCAGAAAACATGCTTCTGATTGACCACCGGCACCGTCGCCGAATCGCCCCAGGGGCATACCGCACCGCTTGCGGCAAACGTGAGGCCAGATGCCAGCGCCAAACCGGCCAGTGCCACGCGCGCTGCATGGATCGCAATCACCTTGTTCATCATCAAAACTCCCTTTTTGCTGTTGATCGGGGCGCACCCGCCCCGTGCTGCCGCCCTGTGCGGCAAAACCTGGAGCAGGTGTTCAGAGCCCAAGCAGCCACTTGGCGCGGGCCAGGTAGGCGATGCGCTCGTCAAGGCCGTTGAAGCCGCCATTGATGCGCCGGGTAATCTCGCGCACGTCATCCTTGTCGGCGTGGTCGTTGAGCTTGCGGCTGTTCCAGAACCAGCCCGCCACATCCACCGCCAGCCCTGGGTCTGTACTCACCAGCGTGGGCGCGTCCTTGAGCTCGAAATCGCGCCCGCAGGCCTTGCCGTATTCGCGGTAGTTGGCGCGCCCGGTGAGCTGGATCAGGCCACGCCCCTTGAAGCGCGCCCCGTCGCCGGCCTGGGTGTTGCCCAAGTCCTTGCGGCCTTCGTAGGCGTTGCCGTTGGCGATTTCCTCGGTGTATTGCAGGCAGCCACTTTCATGGGCGATCTGCGCCAGGAAATGCGCGCGGCGCAGCGGGGTGTCGATCCTGTAGCGCTCGAACACGTCGACGATGGGCTGGCGGAACGCCTCGATCCTGGGGTCGCTGGCCAGGTTGAAGATCGCCCACAGCTTGGCCTTCACCAGCCCCGCCGGCAGGCCGGCGCGCAAGGCGGCAAGGGTCGGGTCCTGGGGCTTGACCATGCTGCTCTCGGCGAGCCCATTGGCCATTTGAAAACGCTTGAGGGCGACGCGCGAACCCTGCCCCCACAAGCCGTCGCAGACCAGCGCACTGACGAACTCGCCGCGGCCACTGTTCATGTTCAGCAGCAACTGCAGGCTGCGCACATCGCCCCTGCTGTTGCTGCCACCGTCGCCAACCGATTTGTTGATGCACATGTTTGCCTCCTTGCGACAGGTGCACGCGCCCCGTGGGGCGACGTCCAATGCGTGCCTTTGCGCAGGTTGTTGATGGGAATGCTGTGTTGGTGAAGCGGGGTCAGCCGCTATCTGGGCGTGAGGGTGAAGCTGTACATCGTGGTGCCCTTGTAGGTTTTCAGCTGCACCTGCAGCGCATCGCCATCGGGCCGGCTCAGCAGGTCGCCGTTGTTCAAGGGCCCGCAGCGGCCCTTGCCAGTTTCCTTGATGGGGTAGCGCAACGCATCGCCCACCGGCTTGGGCGAATCCAGTTTCAGCACGCAGGCCCACTTGCGGATGGCAAGGCTGCCTGCTTCCATCGCGCCCTTGTCGGCGAGGGTCAGGGTTACATCGACAGTTGCCTGGCCATCCTTAAAGCTTCCCTCGTAGGCCTGGCCGGCAAGGGTGGGCAGCGCGATCGTCAGCGCCAGCGCACCCGCCAGCAGTGAGGTAATAGGTTTCATGTTGACTCTCCTTGTTGAATGAATACCCGGGGTCAGAACGCCAGCAGCAGCCCGACCCATTCGGCGATGGCGATCGCCAGTTCCGGGCGCACCAGCCCCAGCGCCATGAGCCCGACCAGCAGGCTGGCGCCGATGGCAATCACCAGCCGCCTCTGGCCAGACATCTTGCGGCGGGGGGACGACTTGAGGTCGATGATGGATTTCAAGGCACTGCCCTCCTCCTGTGAAAGCACCAACAGCATGGAACGGTCATTGCGCCTGCTCATTGCCAGGCCTCCTGTAGATCGCCAGCAACTGCCCGTCGACGCGCACCACGATGGCCTCGACGCCGTATCCGGGTACTTCGATGCTCAGTTGATGGGTGGCCTGCTTGCGGGTCGGCGGGCTGCCGATACGCAAGCCATAGCTGCCGGCACTGCCCAGTGGCTCCACGCAGGCATCCATCACCCAGGTCATGCCAGCCACCTGGGTGCCCGGCCACAACCGCTCGCACGCCTGCTGCGCACGCTGCATCTCGGCGCCCAGCGCCAACACCAGGTCCTCCAGCCGCTTCATCACGGCTGCTCCGCGTCATCGGGCAACCAGTACGGCCTGCGGGCAAAACCGACGTGGTAGGTCAGGGCCTGCAAGACCACCTGGTGCTCACCGATGTTGAGCAACTTGAAGCTTTTCTCGATACCCACCACGCGCCCGCGTGGGGTCCCGCTGAGGCAACGGTTGAGCAGTGCGGCCTGGGCCTGCACCGCCTCTTCCGGAGTCAGCTTTTCCGGGTCGAGGCTGCCAACCACGATGCGCTTCACATATCCAACATCCGTCAAATCGAACATCACGGCACTCCCTTACCGGAAAAGCTGGTCAGCCAGCGCTGGCCTGATGCACAGGCACACCTGCCGCTGGCCGGTCACTCAGCACGACCACGCCTCAGGCGGCGATCTTCGGCGCGACCGACTGGGCGATGAGGTCCATCACCCGCGCCAGCCCCTCGGGCATGCCGTCATCGACCGCATGCACTTCCACGTGGTACTTGGCCGACTGGTCGGTGGAGCGGGTGTTTTCCTTGTGCGAAGTCACCGAGCCCGACACGTTCACCTTGGCGCTGAACGGGCCCCAGCCCAACTTCGCTTCCGCCGAGAACTTGCCCTCCTCGGTGCGCTCGTCGCGCGATTGCTCCGAATTCTTCACCTCCATGTCGAAGCTGATATCCACCTTGTTGATGGCCAGGCTCGGCACCTTGACCACCGCCAGCAGCGGCACCTCCAACTGGACCTTTTCGGTCGCCCCCGCGTCGTCGGCGGTGGGGGCCGAGCGCTGGTAGCTGAACATCACGTTGCGGATATCGCCTACATCGTTGGGGCCGGCCGTGGTCGGGTCGGCCGGGGGCAGAAAGCCAATCACCTTGATGAAGTTGGCGGTGGCATTGGCCAGGCGAACCTGCGCGTCGCAGGCTGCAGCCAAAGGTGCGCCGATCAGCTCGCCCATCGGCAGGCCGCTGAACTGGTTACCCATTGCAAAGTCAGGCATGACGTCTCTCCTAGATCAATTTATCGAGGTTGTGAATCAGTCGGGCCATGCCCTCGGACGAAGGCTGGGTTTCGACTCTGAGGGTGACGCGCGCCATTGGCCCGCCTTCACCATTGCGGCGAACGCCCATGTCGACGTTCAAAGGCTGATGTGTATCGGTTGGCCACGCCGAATCGGAACCTTCGGCGGGCGCAGGCTTGGCATCGCTCTGGTCGGCATGCAGGCCGACCTCGAAGTCGATCTGCATGTCCTTGACGGTGAGCAGCCGCGAGCCGACCAGCGAGAGCAACGGCACGCGTACAAGGCGTTCCTCACCTTCGGCTGCATCGGGGGCTTGCGATGGCAGGCGCACATCGACACTGACGGGCCGGTTGTCCTCGTCGAAGTACTGGCGCACGGTCGACATCTGGAACCGCTGGATCTTGTCCTGAGCTTCGGCGACAGCGCCGGCAATGCTCTGGATCAGATGGTGGAGGGAGTGATTCGCCACGGCTGACGCTCCTTGTCGAAATCAGTGCCGATCCAGGGCCGCCTTCGGGCAGGCCGGTTGACGATGGCACTTGCAGTTGTTGGTTGAGCTCAGGTTAAGGTGCGCCCGGCGCGGCGTCCCGGGGCGTGCGTCCCGATAACTTGGAGGCGCGTCCCAGAATGCCGGCCCGCCCGCACCATCAGCTGTAGGTCAGCTCCCTGACCCACTGATCGAGTGCCGAGCGTTCGCCGGGCAGTGGTACCAGGCTGAAGAAGCCCGGCACTGCCCCGGCGTGCAGCGCGGTTCGGGCCGCACGTGGCGACAGGCCAAAGGCCTTGCGGAACAGGCGGCTGAAATGCGCCTCATCGACAAAGCCATGCTCGAAGGCCAGGTCGCCAATGCGCCGCCCGGCGTTGGCGCTGTCGCACAGGGCGAACAGGCAATGCCGCAGGCGCCGTTGCAGCACATAGTGGCGCACCCCGCCAAAGCGCTCGAAAGCGCGGTACAGCTGGCTGCGCGAGGTGCCGGCCTCCTTGGCCAGTAGCGCAGGAGTGAGGTCGCTGCGGTGCAGATTGCGCTCGATCAACAGGCGCACTCGCCGGCCCAGGTCCACCGGCCCTGCGCCGGGCGCTATCGCTTGCGTGGCCTTCGCCAGGCAGGCCGCCACCATCCCCAGCAGGGGCAGCGCCAACCTCAGCGCCTCGTCCGTGCCCAGGCACGGCGCGCTCGCCGCCAGTGACGAAAACAGATGCGCCAGGAGCATGCCGGCGGCTGTTTCACGGCGCAGCACCAGGCCATGCAGTTGCCCGGCATCGAACAGCAGCAACGACAGGGCAGTACGCGGAATCAGCAGGCTCATGCCTTCGCTGCTGGCCATGCCGAAACGCGAAGGTTGCGCGAGGTCGAGCATCACCAGGTCACGCGGCCGCACGCGCATGCCATTGCCGCAGGCAAGGCCGCGCTGCAGCGGCAGGTGCAGCAGGTAATGGTCCAGGTCGCACCAGCCCAGGCGGGTGCGATCCCGTTGATAGCGGGCGCCATCCAGGTGCCCGCAACAGAACAGAAAACGACTGAAGTGATACACCGTGAGCGAGCAGGAAAAGGCGTCGGGGGCGCGCGTGCTGACCTCGAACAGCACGCTGGCACTCATCCGCCAATGGCTGAAGCCGGGTGCCGGCATCCCTGCCGGGGCACTGGGCAGGCTGGGGATCAGCGCGGTTTGTGTTGCGGCGTGGGGGGTGGGGGCAAGGGTAGAAGGGCAATCCATGATATCGACTCACTATCCATAGTTGAGTCGGTAAATTGGTTCAGGCCCAGGCCACCTGCTGCAATTTGCCACTATTGCCTTGCCCGCCAGAGCGCGTCGGGCTCAGGCGCCGGGCGCTACCAGGCGGTAGCCTACCCCCGCCTCGGTGATGATGAACCGCGGCGCCGTGGGGTCGTCGCCGAGCTTCTGGCGCAGATGCCCGACCACGATGCGCAGGTAGTGGGTGTTCTCCACATGGGACGGCCCCCAGATCTCCTTGAGCAGTTGCTGCTGGGTGATCACCCGCCCCGGGTGCCCGGCCAGCAGCGCCAGCAGCGCGTATTCCTTGCGGGTCAGCGCCACTTCGGCGCCCGCCAGGGTCACCTTGCGAAAGGCAAAGTCGACGGTCAGCGGCCCGAAGCTGGCCGCCACTTCGCCGCCGCCCGACTGCGGCACCTGGCGCAGCAGGGCGCGCACCCGGGCGAGAAATTCCTGGATGCCGAACGGCTTGGTCACGTAGTCATTGGCCCCGCCATCGAGCGCATCGACCTTCTGCACCTCACTGGCGCGCACCGACAGCACCATCACCGGCACCGCGCTCCATTCGCGCAGTTCGCGCAGCACCTGCTGGCCGTCCATGTCGGGCAGGCCAAGGTCGAGCACCACCAGGTCGGGCTTGGCCAGCGCCGCCTGGGCCAGGCCCTCGCCACCGGTGGCGGCCTCGATCACCTTGTAGCCCTGGGAGGCCAGGCTGATGCGCAGGAACTTGCGAATCTGCGGTTCGTCGTCGATGACCAGAATGGTGGCGGACTGGCTCATGGGGCTTCGCTTTCGGCTTCGGGTTGCTGGGGCAGCGGCAAGCATAGAGTGATGCAGGTGCCATGGCCATCGATGCCTTCGCCGACCAGAATCTGCCCGCCGTGGGCGCCGATCATGCCCTGGCAGATCGCCAGGCCCAGGCCGGTGCCCTGCCCGCCACGATCGCCCCGCGCGGCGGTGTAGAACATGTCGAAGATCTTCTCGCGCTCAGCCACCGGGATGCCGGGGCCCTGGTCGCTGACGGCAAAGCGCAGCTGTTCGTCGTGCACCGACACCTGCAGCTCCAGGCGGCCTTGGGCCGGGGAGAAGCGCGCGGCGTTTTCCAGCACGTTGATCAATGCCTGTTCGATCAGCGCCGCATGCACGAACAGCAGCGGCAATTGCGCAGGCACATCGGTGTGCACGCGCAGCGGCGCCAGCACCACGCGCAAGCGGTTGAGGGCACTGCCGACGATATCGGCCGGGGCCACCCAGTCGCGAGCAAGCTTCAGGCCGCCGTGGCCCAGGCGGGTCATGTCGAGCAGGTTCTGGATGTAGCGGTCGAGGCGTTCGGCTTCATCGCGGGTGCCTTCGAGCAGTTCGCGGCGGTCTTCGACCGGGATCGCCTCGCCCAGCGCCAGGAGGCTGTCGATGCTGCCGCGCATGGCCGTCAGCGGGGTGCGCAGGTCGTGGGACACCGATGCCAGCAAGGCGCTGCGCAGCTGTTCGGTCTCGCCGTGCAAACGGGCGGCCTCCAGCTGCTCGGCCAGGCGGGCGCGGGCCAAGGCTTGTGCCAGGGGCTGGCCGAGCGCCTGCAGCAGGCGCCGGCGCTGGGCACTGAGCGGCTCGCCGGATTGCGGGCGCACGCCAAGCAGGGCCAGGGGCTGGTCGTCGACGGCCAGCGGCCACCACCACCAGCGGCCATTGGGCAAGGTGTCGCTGCCATGCCCGGCGGCCTGGCCGTGCTGCCAGGCCCACTCGGCGGCGGCGCGTTCAGTGTCGCCAAGGCCGTGGGCTTCGCCGCTGGCCACCTGCAGCAGGCCTTCGGCATTGCGCTCGAGCAGGCACACCTGCACGTCCTGCCAGCCATTGAGGTGCTGGCCGGCCGCGTTGAACACCGCCCGCCGGTCGGTGGCCACGGTCAGGCGGCGTGACAGGTCGAGCAGTTGGCTGGTCTGCGCCTGGGTTTCGCGCAGCGCCTGCAACTGGCTGCGCTGGCGGGCGGCGAGGTTGCCGGTGAGGGCGGCCATCAGCAGGAAGAACACCAGCGTCAGCACGTCTTCTTCGCGCTGGATGCTGAAGGAAAAATTCGGCGGGATGAACAGGAAGTCGTACGTCAGGAACGACAAGGCCGCACAGGCCAGGGCCGGGCCCAGGCTGCTGCGCACCGCGACCAGCAGCACGGCGGCGAGAAACACCAGGGAGATGTTGGGCAATGCCAGCACGCTCGACACCGCCCAGGCCAACCCTGCCGCGAGCACGGTGGCAAGCAGTGCCAGCAAGTAGTGGCGCCACACCCATACCCGCTGTACCGCGGCCGCGGCCGGTGCGGGCTGGGCATCGCGGTCGAGCACGTTGATTTCCAGCCCGTGGCTTTCACGCAGCAGCCGCGCTGCCACCCCGGCGCCGAAGAAGCGCCGGCGCAGGCGGTCGCGGGACTGCCCCACCAGCACCAGGCTGGCGCGGCGCTCGGCGGCATGCTGGATCAGCGTGTGCGCCACTTCGCCGGCGCGCAGCAGCACCACCTCGCCGCCAAGCCGCTCGGCCAGCTGCTGCGCGGCCTGCAAGCGATGGCGGGCGGTTTCGTCGCGCAGCCGGCCGTTGTCCACGTGGACCATGCTCCAGGGCAGGTGGCGCCGTTGCGCGACCCGGCTGGCATGCCGCACCAGGCGCTCAGCCTGGTCGTCACCGTCGATGCCGACCAGCAGGCGCCCGCGCAGCGCCGGTGCTTCCTGGCCACGCTGGCGGTAGCCATGGGCAAGGTCGGCGTCGACCTGGGCGGCGGCGGTCTGCATGGCCAGTTCGCGCAGGGCGGTGAGGTTGGTTTGCGAAAAGTACGCATCGATGGCCGCCCTCGCCTGCTCGGGCACGTACACCTTGCCCTCGCGCAGGCGTTCGAGCAGCTCGCGCGGTGGCAGGTCGATCAGCACCAGCTCGAAGGCTTCCTGCAGCACCCAGTCCGGCAGGGTTTCGCGTACGTGCACGCCGGTGATGTCGCGCACCTTGTCGTTAAGGCTTTCCAGGTGCTGGACGTTGATCGTGGTGTACACATCGATGCCGGCGGCGAGCAGCTCCTGCACGTCCTGCCAGCGCTTGGCGTGGCGGCTGCCGGGGGCGTTGGTGTGCGCCAGCTCATCGACCAGGGCCAATTTGGGCGCGGCCTGGAGCAGGCCATCGAGGTCCATTTCCTCGAGGGTGACGCTGCGGTACTCGCTGCGCAGCAACGGCTGCTGCTGCAACCCGCCCAGCAGCCCCTCGGTTTCGGCGCGGCCGTGGGTTTCCACCACCCCGGCCAGCACCTGCACGCCCTGGCGTTGCTGGGCATGGGCGGCCTGGAGCATGGCGTAGGTCTTGCCGACACCGGGGGCGGCGCCGAGAAACACCTTGAGCCTGCCGCGGCCTTCGCGCGGCAGGTTGGCCAACAGCGCGTCGGCGCGGGCTGCGTCACTCATGTTTCATCCTTTGGTTGTGGGCCTGCTTTGCAGGCCATCGCCGGCAAGCCGGCTCCCACAAGCTGTGGGAGCCGGCTTGGCTGCGATTGGGGCCTTGCTGTCACTGCGCCAGATGCTCCAGCGCCTGGTTCAGCGCCAGCACATTGACCACGGGCGGCCCGATCAATGGGTGGAGGGTGGCCTCTTCCAGCATCGCTTGCAACCTCTGCTCCGGCACCTGCCGCGCCGCCGCCACCCGCGGGATCTGGTAGGCCACCGCCTGCGGCGGCAAATGCGGGTCCAGGCCACTGCCGGAGGTGGTCAGCAAGGCCAGCGGCACCGGCCCTTGTTCGGTGCGATAGCGCTTCGCCGCGTCACCCATCACCCGCTCGGCCAGCGCCGGGTTGCTCGGCGACAGGTTGCTGGCGCTGCTGGCCACGGTGGCATAGGCCCCCGCCGAAGGCCGCGAATGGAACCAGCCATCGCCCTGGAAATCCTGGGCGATCAGTGCCGAGCCGCGCACCTGGCCGTGCGCGTCGCGCACCAGGCTGCCATTGGCCTGTTCGGGGAAGGCCACCTGGGCAATGCCGGTGACCGCCAGCGGGTACAGGGCGCCGGTGACCACGGTCATCAGCAGGATCAGGCTCAGCGCCGGGCGTACATACGTATTCATGATGGCCTCCTCAGACCAGGTGCAGGGCATTGAGCAGCAGGTCGATCAGCTTGATCCCGGCGAACGGCACGACGATGCCGCCCAGCCCGTAGATCAGCAGGTTGCGCCGCAGCAGGTGCGCCGCGCTCGCCGCTTGCACGCGCACGCCACGCAGGGCCAGGGGGATCAGCACGATGATGATCAGCGCGTTGAACACGATCGCCGAGAGGATCGCGCTCTGCGGGCTGGCCAGGTGCATCAGGTTGAGCACGCCCAGCTGCGGGTAGATGGCGGCGAACAGCGCCGGCAGGATGGCGAAGTACTTGGCCACGTCGTTGGCGATGGAGAAAGTGGTCAGCGCGCCGCGGGTCACCAGCAGCTCCTTGCCGACCTGCACCACGTCCAAAAGCTTGGTCGGGTCGCTGTCCAGGTCGACCATGTTGGCCGCCTCACGCGCGGCCTGGGTGCCGTCGTTCATGGCCATGCCGACATCGGCCTGGGCCAGCGCCGGGGCGTCGTTGGCGCCGTCGCCGCACATGGCCACCAGGCGGCCGTCGTTCTGCTCCTGGCGAATGCGCGCCAGCTTCTTCTCCGGGGTGGCTTCGGCGAGCACGTCATCCACGCCGGCTTCGGCGGCGATGGCCGCGGCGGTCAGCGGGTTGTCGCCGGTCACCATCACGGTGCGGATGCCCAGCTTGCGCAGTTCGGCGAAGCGCTCGCGGATGCCGGGCTTGACCACGTCCTTGAGGTGGATCACGCCGAGCAGGCGCTTGTCGACGCACACCAGCAGCGGCGTGCCCCCGCTCTGGGCGATGCGCTCCACTTCGCGGGCCAGGGCGGCGGGCATTTCCAAACGTTGCATGCCGACGAAGGCCAGCACCGCATCGACCGCCCCTTTGCGGTAATGGTGCTGCTGGAAGTCGATGCCCGACAGGCGCGTCTCGGCGCTGAAGGCAATGGCGTCAAACTGCTCGGCGGCGGGCTCGACGAAGTCGTGCAACTGGCGCAGGTACTCGACGATCGACTTGCCTTCGGCGGTGTCATCGGCCAGCGACGCGAGCAAGGCGCCCTCGCCCAGCTCCTTGGCGGTGACCCCGGTGGCGGCATGCAGCGCGCTGCAACGGCGGTTGCCGAAGGTGATGGTGCCGGTCTTGTCGAGCATCAGCGTATGCACATCGCCGGCCGCCTCGACGGCGCGCCCGGAACGGGCGATCACGTTCAGGCGCACCAGGCGGTCCATGCCGGCGATGCCGATGGCCGAGAGCAGGCCACCGATGGTGGTCGGGATCAGCGTCACCAGCAGCGCGGCGAGGAAGATCAGCGGCAGGCTGCCACCGGCGAAGTGGGCGAACGGCTGCAGGGTCACCACCACGATGAGGAAGATCAGGGTCAGGCCGATCAGCAGGATATCCAGGGCGATCTCGTTGGGGGTCTTCTGCCGCTTGGCCCCTTCGACCAGGGCGATCATGCGGTCCAGGGTCGACTCGCCGGGGTTGCTGGTGACACGAATCAACAGCCAGTCGGAGACCAGGCGGGTGTTGCCGGTCACGGCCGAGCGGTCACCGCCGGATTCGCGGATCACCGGCGCCGACTCGCCGGTGATGGCGGCCTCGTTGACCGCCGCGATGCCTTCGAGCACTTCGCCGTCGGCGGGGATCATCTCGCCCGACACCACCCGCACCACGTCGTCCTTGCGCAGTTGGCCGGCGGCCACCGTTTCGAACGTGCCGTCACTGCGTCGGCGTTGCGCGGTAAGGCCCTGGCTGCCGGCCTTGAGGCTGTCGGCGCGGGCCTTGCCGCGGCCTTCGGCGAGGGCTTCGGCGAAGTTGGCGAACAGCACGGTGAACCACAGCCACAGGGCGATCTGCACGGCAACCGCGGTGCTCACGCCACTGCCGGGGGCGAAGCACAGCAGGGTGGTCAACACGGCCGTCAGGGCCACCACCAGCATCACCGGCGAGCGCTTGAGCTGGCGCGGGTCGAGCTTGACGAAGGCCTGCACCAGCGCCGGGCGCCAGAGCGCGGCGAAGCGGGTCTGGTCCTTGGCGCTGTGCGCGGCGTTCACTTCAGGAATGGGCATGTTCATGGTCAGCTCCTCAGAAACCCAGGCTCAGGTGTTCGGCGATCGGCCCAAGGGCCAGGGTCGGCAGGAAGGTCAGGCCACCGACCAGCAGGATGGTCACCAGCAGCAGGCCGGTGAACAGCGGGCCGTGGGTGGGGAAACTGTTCAGCCCCTGGGGCGCGCTTTTCTTCGCCGCCAGGCTGCCGGCCAGGGCCAGGATCGGCAGGATGTAGCCGAAGCGGCCGATGAGCATGGCCAGGCCGATCATCAGGTTGTGGAACACCGTGTTGGCACCAAAGCCTGCGAATGCCGAGCCGTTGTTGGCGGTGGCCGATGTATAGGCGTACAACAGCTGGCTGAAACCATGCGGGCCCGGGTTGCTCACCGCCCCGGCCGGGCCCGGCAGGCTGGCGGCGATGGCGCCGAGCACCAGCACGCCCACCGGCATCACCAGCAAGGTCGCCACCAACAACTGCACCTCCCGCGCCTGCAGTTTCTTGCCCAGGTATTCCGGCGTGCGGCCAATCATCAGGCCTGCCAGGAACACGGCGATCAGCACGAACAGCAGCATGCCGTACAGCCCCGCGCCGACGCCGCCGAAGATCACCTCGCCGACCATCATGTTGACCATCGCCACCATCCCGGTGAGCGGGTTGAGGCTGTCGTGCATGGCGTTGACCGAGCCGTTGGAGGCGGCCGTGGTGGTCACCGTCCAGAGCACCGAGGCGGTGGTGCCGAAGCGGCTCTCCTTGCCTTCCAGGGGCGGCGCCTGTTCGATCTGGGCGCTCTGCAGCGCCGGGTTGGGCTGGTACTCCGACCACAGCGCCGTGCCGCCGCCAATCAGGAACAAGCTGAGCATGCAGGCGAGGATCGCGCGGCTCTGGCGCAGGTCCTTGACGTAGTGGCCGAAGGTGAACACCAGCGCCACCGGGATCAGGATGATCGAGGCCACCTCGAACAAGTTGCTCCAGGCCGTGGGGTTCTCGAACGGGTGCGCCGAGTTGACGCCGAAGAAGCCGCCGCCGTTGGTGCCCAGTTGCTTGATGGCGATCTGGCTGGCGGCCGGGCCGAGCGGGATGCTCTGGTCGGCGCCTTGCAGGGTCACGGCGTGGGCGTAGTCGGCGAAGGTTTGCGGCACGCCCTGCCACACCAGCAGCAGCGCCAGCACCAGGCACAGCGGCAGCAGGCCGTAGAGGGTGGCGCGGGTCATGTCGGCCCAGAAGTTGCCCAGGCTGGAGGTTGAACGGCGGGCGATGCCGCGGCACAGGGCGACCAGCACGGCCAGGCCGGTGGCGGCACTGACGAAGTTCTGCACGGTCAGGCCCAGCATCTGGCTCAGGTAGCTGACCGAAGCCTCGCCGCTGTAGGCCTGCCAGTTGGTGTTGGTGATGAAGCTCACTGCGGTGTTGAAGGCCAGCGACCATTCCTGGCCCGGCAGGTGCTGCGGGTTGAGCGGCAGGTAGCCTTGCAACAGCAGGACTGCGAACAGCAGCAGGAAGCCGGCCAGGTTGAAGGCCAGCAGCGCCAGGGCGTACTGCTTCCAGTTCTGCTCTTGTTCAGCCTCGACCCCGGCAAGGCGGTAGCAGCCGCGTTCGACGGGGCCCAGCAGCGGCGTCAGCCAGGTGCGTTGGCCCTCCATGACCTTGTAGTAGAAGCGCCCCAGCCAAGGTGCTGGCAGCAGCACGATGGCGAAAAACGCCAGCAGCAAAGCGAAGTCGTAACTGTGCATGGCCACTCCCTAGCTGCGATCGGCGCGCAGCAGCGCCACCAGCAGGTAAACCGCCAATGCCACTGCAAGAAACAGTGACAGCCCGTCGAGCATGTACATGAGTGGAACTCCCCGTGGTGCGGCTTGGGCCGCTTTGGGGAAATTGTCCGAGGGAGGGGCGTAAAGGGGCGAGAGCGAGGGGTGGGGGTGGGAATAAAGAAAGCGTAAAGATTTGGGTTTTGCGGTGGTTTTACCGGCCTTATCGCCGGCAAGCCGGCTCCCACAAGGTTCGGCTCAGGGCCTGTGGGAGCCGGCTTGCCGGCGATGAGGACGGTGCAGGCTAGCGCTGCGGCGTCTGCTGCCCCGCGTTGCGGCTCCAGTCCAGCAGCAGGCTGTAGCCCACTGCCAGCAAGGTCGGCCCGATGAACAAGCCAATGAAGCCAAAGGCAATCAGGCCACCGAACACACCGAGCAGCACGATCACCAACGGCAAATTGCCGCCGCGGCTGATCAGGTAAGGCTTGAGTACGTTGTCCACGCCACTGATGACGAAGGTGCCCCAGATACCGAGGAACACGGCCATCCCGTACTCCCCCTTCCACACCAGCCAAGCGGTCGCGGGGATCCAGGCCAGCGGCGGCCCCATGGGGATCAGGCTCAGCATGAACGTCACCAGGCCCAGCACGATGGCGCCGGGCACACCGGCGATCACGAAGCCGATCAGCGCCAGCAGCGCCTGGGCCGCAGCGGTGCCGATCACGCCGTTGACCACCCGCTGCACGGTACCTGCCACCAACTCCAGGTAATACTCGGCGCGATCGCCCGCCAGCCGCTGCAGCAGGCGCAGCACGAACGCCGCCAGGCGCGGGCCGTCACGGTAGAAGAAGAACACGAACACCAGGCTCAGGGACAATTCCAGCATCCCGCTGCCGATCTGCGCACTGCGCGCCAGCAGCCAGTTGCCCACCTGGCCCAGGTACGGCTTGACCGAAGCCATCAGCGCGGCGCCTTGCTGGTCCATCGATTGCCACCAGCGGACCAGGCGCTCACCCACCAGCGGCACGCTGCCCAGCCAGTCCGGCGCCTCGGGCAGGCCACCGACCTGCACGTCACGCACGAAGGCCGTCGCATCGCGGATGTGGTCGGCCAGGTTGAACCCCAGCCACACCAGCGGCAACGCCACGATCAGGATCCAGGCGCTGGTCAGCAGGCTCGCGGCCAGGGTTTCGCGCCCGCCGAGCACCCGCGTCAGCAGGCGCATCAATGGCCAGCTGGCAAAGGCCAGGATGGCGCCCCACAACAAGGCTGAAATGAAAGGCGCCATCACCCACAACGCGGCGCCAAGCAAAGCCAGCAATACGATCTGGACCAACAGGCGGTCATGGTTGGCCATGGTGGCACTCGTTCAACGGATCAGTTCCAGGTGCAGGCCATCGGTAGGGGCGCTGCCGACTTCGAGGCGGTTGCTGCGCACCCCGGCCTTGACCAGTTGCTCGCGCCAGCTTTCGGCCTGTTCGCCGCTGAGGCTGGCACGCAGGGTGCTGTCAAGGTTCAGGCTGCGGCTGAGCAAGCCGACCCAGGCCGGCTGTGGCGCGCTCAGGTCAGGGTAGTCGAGCTTGCCGGTGTCGCGCATTTCGCGCAGCACGGTGGCGGCCGTGGGCAGCAGGTCGCCGAGCGGGCTGCCGGCCACGAACTCTTCCACGTGCAGGTAGGCGCGGCGGTTGCCGCGGGTGACGCTGTACAGCGCAACCAGGGTGTCGGCCTCTTCGGCGGAGCGGCGCAGGAGGATGAATGCCTGCTGCTCGTCGCCGCCATTGAGGCGTGCGTTGCCGAACACATCGTTGGCCCACAGGCTGGCTTCACCGCAGTCGCGGCCCTGGCACCAGAACAGCGGGTAGCCGCCGTCGTGCTGCAGTTCCTCGCGGGCACTGGTGAAGGCTTCGCGCGCGGTACGCTCGACCGGCAGCTCGTAGGTCACCGAGCTGACCTGGCCGCGGCTCTCGACCTTGTCGTCGACGCGCAGGCGGCCGCTGATCTTGCGCAGCGGGCCCATCGGGTAGATGCGCTCCTGCTCCACGGCCGGGCGCTGGTCGACCACCTTGGCATCCACCGGCACTGGCAGGCTGCCGGCCCACAACAACGGGCTGGCGAGCCCCAGGCAGCCGGCAACGAGAACTCGAATGCTCATCGGCCACCCATGCCGCACGCGGCGCCGGTGAAAAGTTGATGGATGTCTGGCATGTACATGGTTGTCTCCCTGTTCAACCCGCCAAGCCTCGACACTTGTCCGGTGCAAGTCAAGCAAAGCCAAAGAAGCGATTGAAACAGTCTGCGACAAGGGCCGCGCCCTGTTCGTCGTTCAGGTGCAGGTGATGCCCGCCGGGCAACACCACTTGCTCGAAGGGTAGCTGCTCCAGCAGTTCGGTGTGGCGCGCCAGCATGCCGTCGGCGGCCACCACCAGGCAGGCCGGGCACGCGACGCGGCGCACATGGGCCATCGCCTGGGCCTGGCTCAGGCGCACCGGCGAGGGCAAGGTCAGGCGGCTGTCGCTGCGCCAGCTGTATCCGCCGGGCACGGGCATCAGCCCGCGCTGGGCCAGCAGCTCGGCGGCCTCGCGGCTGACGGCGACCATGCCCTTCATGCGCGCCTGCACGCCCTGCTCCAGGCTCGGGTACACCGACTTGCGCTTGCCATCCAGGCGCAGCTGAGCCTGCAGGGCCATCCCCAAGCGCTCGCCGGCGTCCTGTTCGGCGCCGGTGGGCGGGATGACGCCGTCGATCAGCGCCAGGTGGCTGACCCGATCAGGCAAGGCACTGGCCAGTTGCAGCGAGATGATCGCCCCCAGCGAATGCCCCAGCAGGGCAAAGCGCTGCCAGCCCAGCTGTTCGGCCACCCGCAGCACGTCGTGGGCATAGTCGGCCAGGGCGTAGCCTGCGCCTGGCGGGCGGTGTTCGGAGTAACCGTGCCCGGCAAGGTCCAGGGCGACGATGCGCAGGCCTTTGAGTTGCGGCGCCAGGCGGGCGAAGCTGTTGGCATTGTCCAGCCAGCCATGCAGGGCGATCACCGGCAGGCCGTCCTGCGGGCCGAACAGGTGCGCGGCCAGTTCGATATGGCCCAGGCTCAGGCGCACTTCCTCGACCTGCGCGCTCATGCCTGGCTCCAGCGGTCGAACAGGCCCTTGATCAGGCTGGCGGTATCGGTCGGGCGCTCCAGCGGGAACATGTGGCCGCCGGGCACACTGTGGTATTCGCCCCTGGGCATGCCGCGCACGGCCAGGGTGTGATGGTGGCGGATCACATTGCTGCGATCGCCGCGCACCATCGCCAGCGGCACCTGCAGTTGCCGCGCGGGGGCTGGGCTGGCGTGGGGGATGCTGCGGTAGATGCTGATTTCGGTGGCCGGGTCGAAGCGCAGGCGCAGGCCCTGCTCGCCCTCCTCCAGGCCATGTTGCAGATAGGCTTCGAGGCATTCGGGGTCGAAATGGCGGAACAGGCTTTTGCTGGCGAAGTAGTCCCGCGCGCTGTCGCGGTCGCTGAAGGCCTCGCGCCGGCCCAGGGTGCGCCCTGCCGGGGTGATGCGGTCGATGAAGCCAAAGCGCTTGGCGGTGCGCAGCAGCCACTGGTCGGCGCGGGTCAGCACCGGCGAATCCAGCATCACCACGCCGCGGTAGTACTGCGGGCAACGCAAGGCCGCATGCAGGTGCAGCACGCCGCCCAGGGAATGGCCCACGCCCCACACCGGGGCCTCCTGGCTGGCCAGGTGGTGCAGCAGTTCATCCACCAGGTTCTGCCAGTTTTCGTTGACCGGGAAGCGCGGGTCGTGGGCGTGCTGGGCCAGGTGGCTGACCTGGTAGTCCGGCGCCAGGGCAGCGAACAGCTTGCCGTAGGTGGCCGAGGGAAAACCGTTGGCATGGGCGAAGAAGATCTGCTGCGACATGGCGCCTGGTCCGGACCGAGGAATGATGGCCTATTGTCGGCATCCTGCCGCCGCACGGCAACGTCCGGAAAGGTCATCGCCAAGGGTGTTCAGGTCAGGGGTTGTTGTCGAAACTGGCCAACGAGCGCTGCAGGCAGGCCTGCATGTAGGCCAGTTGCCCTTCCAGCGCCTCGCGGGCCAGGCGCTGGTCCTGGTAGTCGAGTTGCAGGCGCCGCAGCGCCAGGCAACTGGCCTGCAGCAGGTGGGAAACTCGCAGGCAGGCGTCCTGGAGCTTGCGCAGTTCTTCCTCCCCTTGCAGGTTGCTGGCCTGTTCGGGCCCTGCGCTGCGCACCTTGCCCAGCAGGTGATACAGCTTGGCGTCGGCCGATTCGCGCAACAGGCTGTACTGGGCATAGTCCAGTACCTCGCCTTCGTTGAGTTTTTCCAGCGTGGGCTGCAGGTCCAGCGAACGTATCAGTTCTGCCATCAGACCACTCATACAACACTCCCTGGCAGGTTCAGCCACTGATCGATCCGGGTGCAACGCTAGCAATGGATCCAATGCCCCGGCAACTGACAAAAATGCCAGTTGCCGTCGATCAGTGAGGCGAACTGATCGCCCGCAGGGTCATCAGGCCTGCCAACGGCCAGTCTCCCTCAAGCTCTGCAAGGCTTGCAGTGCTCATGGCGGCCGGTTGCTGGCCGTGGCCATGCTCGAGCATGCCCACCAACGTCCCGACCAGCGGTTGGTGGCTGACCAGCAAAACATGCTCCAGGCCCAGCCGTTCGATCTCGCCGATGGCCTGCTGCACGCTGCTTTCGGGGGTCAGCCAGGGCACGGTGCGCACCGGTTCGGCGAAGCCCAGGGTGTCGTGCACCAGCGCTGCGGTCTGCTGGGCGCGCACGTAGGGGCTGGCGATGATCGCCTGCAGCGGTTGCCCGAGCAGCCGCGCGGCGCTGTGCAGCACCTGCTCGCGGCCATGGGCGGTGAGCCGCCGCTCGGCGTCGGTGTTGGCCCGCGGCTCCGCTTCACCGTGGCGCAGAACCCACAGCTTCACAGCTTGGGCTCCTCGTCGCGCGCCGGGTGTGGCGCCGGGGCCACGGCATGCGGGGTTTCGCCTTCGGGGGCACGCGGCGCCGGCCAGTCGGCGAACGGCCAAGGCTTGTTGTCGGTGTGGAAGGTGCCGAAGCGGCCGATCTGCGCCAGGTACTGGCTGAGGCTGTCGCCAAAGTTCATCAGGCTGGCGCTGGGCGCGCCGTAGACCAGCCGGTAGACCAGCTGCACCAGCACCAGGCCGCCCAGCAGCAGCTCGGCCAGTTGCCAGACCACCAGGAACACCAGCATCCATAGCACGCGCAGGATGATCGACTCGCGCTGGGCGCGCTCGGGGGTATCGTTCATGTCTTGCTCCTTGCTCAGTGTCGGCGGCTCAGTTGAAACCGCTGGTGGAAATGAAGTCGACGTCGGTCTTGGGCTCGGCACGCATCAGGCGCTCGATGACCTGGTTGAGCGTGCGGCCTTCGAAGAGGATGGCGTGCAGGCCTGCCACCAGCGGCATGTACACCTGCACTTGCTCGGCCTTGGCCTTGAGCACCTTGAGGGTGTTGACCCCCTCGGCCACCTCGCCCAGGCGGTTGACCGCCTCTTCCAGGCTCAGGCCCTGGCCCAGCGCGTGGCCGACCTGGTAGTTGCGGCTCTTGGGCGAGGAGCAGGTGACGATCAGGTCGCCGACCCCGGCCAGGCCGAGGAACGTCATCGGGTTGGCACCCTGGCTCACGGCAAAGCGGGTCATTTCGGCCAGCGCACGGGTGATCAGCATGCTCTTGGTGTTCTCGCCCATATCCAGGGCCACGGCCATGCCGGCGATGATCGCGTAGACGTTCTTCAACGCGCCGCCCAGCTCGACGCCGAAGCGGTCGGCACTGGCGTAGACGCGGAAGGTGCGCCCGTGCAGCACGGCCTGCACGCGCTGGCACAGTGCTTCGTCTTCACTGGCGACCACGGTGGCGGTCAGCGCGTGCTCGGCGATCTCGCGCGCCAGGTTCGGGCCCGACAGCACACCGATTCGGGCCTGGGGCGCGATCTCCTCGAGGATCTGGCTCATCAGCTTGAAGCTCTGCGCCTCGATGCCCTTGGTCAGGCTGACCAGGCATTTGCCCCGCAAAAGCTCGGCATGCGGGGCCAGCACGCTGCGCAGGGCGCTCGATGGCAGGGCAACGAAAACCAGGTCGCTGGCCTGCAAGGTCGCCAGCAGGTCGTTGACCGGCTCGACACCATCGTGCAGGCGGATACCCTTGAGGTAGCGCGGGTTCTCGCGGTTGACGCGCATCGCCTCGGCCTGCTCGGGGTCGCGCATCCATTGGCGCACCGGCACACCGTTCTCGGCCAGCAGGTTCGCCACGGCGGTGCCGAAGCTGCCGCCTCCCAGAACTGCAACAGGTTGCTGTTCAGTCATATTCAATCCGTTAAAGCCATAAGTTAAGTGGCGACCCCGCCATTATACGGCGCGCCTGCGCCAGAGCCAGTGGCCATGCGGTAGATCACTGGCAAAACCGCACCGGTCAGTTAACATGCGTGTTTCAACCCTGATACAAGGCCGTATCGTGTTTCCTGGCACGCCTCCCTACCCTCGCCTGCTGCTGCTCACCGCCTTGCTCGGCGGCCCGGCCATGGCCGACGATCTGTTCATCGACAACACCGACCTGCCGCAGGTTCTGACCGCCACGCGGCTCAAACAATCCCCGGCAGCGGTGCCCGGCAGCATGACCGTGCTCGACAGCGAACTGATCCGTGCCAGCGGTGCCCGCGACATCCCGGAGCTGCTGCGCCTGGTACCGGGCATGATGATCGGCTATGGCGCCGGCAACCAGCCGACCGTCAACTATCACGGCACCAACGTCAACGAAGCGCGGCGCATGCAGGTGTTGATCGATGGCCGCTCGGTGTACCGCGCGGGCCTGGCCACGGTGGACTGGAGCGACATCCCGGTGGCGCTGGAGGATATCGAGCGCATCGAGGTGTTCCGCGGCCCCAACACCGTCAGCTACGGCGCCAACGCGCTGATGGCGGTGGTCAACATCCTCACCCGCAACCCGGCCGACAGCCACGGCACGCGCATGAAGCTGACCCGCGGCCAGGACGGCATCGACGACTACTACCTCAGCCACGGCCTGGGCTGGGACGGCGGCGACCTGCGCCTTTCGGTGTCGGGCCAGAAGGACGACGGCTTCGATGAAAACCAGTTCGGCCAGAACTACCGCGACAGCCGCCGGGCGAACCGCTTCAACCTCAGCGTCAGCCATACCCTGGCGCCGAACCAGACCCTGGAATGGCAGCTGGCGGCCAAGGAAGGCAGCAACCAGCGGCCCTACACCTACCAGCCGGTGTTCCCCTTCGTCACCGAGAGCGGCGACAACGCCGACGTCAATGCCAAGGATTACGCCGGCTCCGTGCGCTGGAACATCGACTTCAACCCCGAGCACAGCCTCTATGTGCAGGGCTCGGCGCAGCATTTCGACCGCCAGCAGGTCTGGCGCGCCTGCGACGCGGCGCTGTCGTTCAGCCCGGAGCTGACCCGGCTGTGGCAGCTGAACCCGAATTTCGCCGAGCTGGTTGCACGCGGCGCCAACAACCCGCCCAGCAGCAGCAACCCCGAAGAGCAGGCGCTGGTCGATGCGATCAAGAACCAGTGGAACAACCAGGGCGGCAGCAACGTGGTTTGCGGCGATGTCGACCAGAGCACCCGGGAAACCCGCTACGACCTGGAAATCCAGGACACCCTGAGCCTCACCGACAGCCTGCGCCTGCTCAGCGGCATGAACTACCGCTACGACCGCGCCGACTCGCAGACCTACTTCGACGGCAGCCTCGACGACCAGACCTGGCGCCTGTTCGGCCAGCTCGAGTGGCGCGCCGACGAGCACTGGATCCTGCAGGGCGGTGCGATGTTCGAAGACTCGAAGCTGTCCGGCAGCTCGCTGACCCCGCGCATGGCGGTGAACTACCTGATCACCCCGCGCCACGGCTTGCGCGCGGTGTATTCCGAGGCGGTGCGCTCGCCCGACATGTTCGAGAACAACGTCAACTGGAGCTACACGGTCAAGAACCTGACCCCCAACGCCTTCGGCCAGCAGCACGGCGAATACTTCGTCAAGACCCGCGGCCCGGGCGACCTCGAGCAGGAGCGCATGCGCTCGCGCGAACTGGGCTACAACGGCCAGTTCAGCGACATCGACCTGAACATGGATGTGAAGCTGTTCTACGACGAGATCACCGGAATGATCAGCGAGCCTTTGCGCAACAACCAGTACATCGCCAGCAATGCCAACAAGGCCCGCTTCAGTGGCAGCGAAGCGCAGTTCGATTTGCGCGCCACCCGCCGCGACCGCCTGCGCCTGACCTATGCCTATGTCGACGCCTGGGCCAGCAACCCCGCCGACAGCGCCAACACCGCCCGCAACAGCGGCTCGGCCGGCTGGCTGCGCGAATGGGGCCAGGGCTGGTCGAGCGCGCTGTTCTACTATGGCGACGATGCGCTCAACCAGTACCGCTACGAGCGCCTCGACCTGCGCGTGGCCAAGCGCTTTCGCATCCAGGGCAGCAACCTGGAGCTGGCCGCGCTGTGGCAGCAGCGCCTGGACGATGAACCGACCACCCTGGTGCAGAACCGCTACGACAGCCGCCACCGCCTGAGCGTGAGCGCGGAGCTGGAGTTCTGATGGCCCGTCTGCTGCGCCTGCTGCTGTTCTGTCTCTGGCCCCTGGGCTCGCTGTGCGCCAGCGAGATCCTGGTGGTCGGTGGCGAGGATCAGCCCGGCATCCGCAGCTTTGCCACGGCCCTGGAAAGCCGTCGCAGCCATGACCAGGTGCGGTTCCAGACCGTCGCCGAACTGCCGCGCCCAAGCCAGCTGAAGGCCGACACGCGCCTGGTGCTGCTCGACAGCGCTGCGCTGGACTGGCGCCTGGCGGAAAACGCCGGGCCGCCGGCCCTGGCCATGCGCATCAGCCGGGTGCAGGCCGAACAGCGCCTGGGAAAGTCGCGCCCCGGCTACCTGACCCTGCTGTGGAGTGACCCGCCGCTGGCTCGGCAGTTGCGCCTGGCCCGCTACCTGCTGCCGCAGGCCCAGCGCATCGGCGTGCTGTATGGCGAGCACAGCCACTTCCTGGTCGATGAACTGCGCCAGGCGGCGCGCCCGCTGGGCCTGGAAATCGTCGCCCAGGACTGGCCCGACCAGCGTGACAGCCGGCCGCTGCAGCACCTGCTGGGCAGCAGCGACGTGCTGCTGGGCCTGGACGACCCCGACCTGTACAACTCCAAGACCGCAAAGAACGTGCTGCTCAGCAGCTATGGCCGGCAGATGGCGCTGATCGGCCCGAACGCAGGTTTTGTCCGCGCCGGCGCCCTGGCCAGCACCTACAGCGACCAGGACGACTGGCTGGCGGTACTCGACCAATTGCTCGACCACCCGCCCGCGCGCTGGCCGCGCAGCCTGTACCCGGCCCGTTTCGGAGTCAGCGGCAACCAGCAGGTGGCACGTGCCCTGGGCCTTGAAGCGATCGATCCGAAGGCCACTGCCAAGGCCCTGGCCGAAGGAGAACCCACCCCATGAGCAAACGCCTGAGCTGGGACATCCACACCCGCACCCAGATCATCAGCCTGGGCCCGGCGCTGCTGCTGACCCTGCTGCTGATCAGCTTCTTTACCTTCGTGCGCATCCAGGACCTGCGCCAGGAGCTCAACCACACCGGCCAGCTGATCGCCAACCAGCTCGCGCCGGCCTCCGAGTACGGGGTGATCTCCGGCAACAACGAAGTGCTCGAAGGGTTGATGCGCGCCACCTTGAGTATTCCCCACGTGCGCTTTCTCGAGGTCCAGGACAGCCGCAACCATATCCTGGTGTACGTCGAGCAGTCCGACGAGAGCAGCAACCGGGCGCAGCGGGTAGAAGTGTTCCAGGCGCCGATCCGCCTGCAGCAGATTCGCCTGGACAACGACTTCCTCCAGGAAGGCAAGGCCTCGCCGCCGTCGATCGGCGACGATTATCTAGGGCGGGTGATCGTCGGCATGTCGGATGACGCCTTCAGCCAGCGCCAGCAGGAAATCGTCATCAAGGCCGGCATCCTGGCGCTGTTCGCATTGCTTTTCACCTTCCTGCTCGCGCGCCGCCTGGCGCTGAGCCTGGCCAAGCCGATCAGCGACATGGGCCATGCGGTCAAGGCCATCCAGCAAGGCGAATACGACGCACCGCTGCCGGAGGTCGATGACAGTGAACTGGGCCATCTGGCGCGCCATATCAACAACCTGGCCAGCGCCCTGGAGCAGGCCAGCGTCGAGCAGAAGCAGGCGATTGCGCAGTTGATCCAGGCCCGTGAGGAGGCCGAGCAGGCCAACGGCGCCAAGTCGGAATTCCTGGCGATGATGAGCCACGAGTTGCGCACGCCCATGAATGGCGTGCTGGGCATGCTGCAGCTGCTGGAAACCACCCAGTTGACCAGCGAGCAGGCCGAGTACACGGCCGTGGCCAGCGAATCCACCGGGCACCTGCTGAAGGTGATCAACGACATCCTCGACTTCTCGCGGATCGAGCGCACTACCCTGGAGCTTGAGCGCATCGACTTCAACCTGGGCGAGCTGGTGGCCAGCAGCGTGCAGTCGTTCCAGCACAGCGCACAGCAGCGTGGGCTGGAGCTGCACCTGCAACTGCCGGAGGGCGACGAGCAGGTCCAGGTGGTCGGCGACCCGACGCGCATTCGCCAGGTGCTCTTGAACCTGGTGGGCAACGCCTTGAAGTTCACCGAGCGCGGCCAGGTGCAGGTGCAGGCGCGCTGGCAGGTGCTCGACCGCCAACAACTGTGGTTCACCTGCAGCGTGCGCGACACGGGCATCGGCATCGACAGCGAGCGCCTGGAGATGATGTTCGTCGCCTTCCAGCAGGCCGACAGTTCGATTTCCCGCCGCTATGGCGGCACCGGGCTGGGCCTGTCGATCGCCCGCACCCTGGCCGAGCGCATGGGCGGCAAGCTGCGTGGCGAAAGCCGCGAGGGCCTGGGCTCGACCTTCACCCTGGAAATGCCCCTGGCCCTGGCCAGCCCCGCGCCTGCGGCGTTGCCGGGCAGCACCCTGGAGCCGGCGCCGATGGCCGCAGGCGAGCGCATCCTGCTGGTGGAGGACAATCCGGTCAATCAAAGCGTCATCGAGGCCATGTTGCGCAGCCTGGGCCTGGAGGTGAGCGTGGCCCACGACGGCCTCCAGGCCGTCGAGCAGGTCAGCCAGCAACGTTTTTCCGCGGTGCTGATGGATTGCCGCCTGCCCCAGCTGGACGGCTACGAGGCCACCCGGCGCATCCGCCTGCTGCCTGGCACCGCGCAGCTGCCGATCATCGCCCTGACCGCCAACGCGCTACAGGGCGATCGCGAACGCTGCATGGCCGCCGGCATGAACGATTACCTGAGCAAACCGTTCCGCCGCACCGACCTGCAAAGGATATTGCAACGCTGGTTACCCGGCCGGACAGCCGCGACTGGCGATAAATGCTAAAGTGCGGCAGTCTTAAGGACTGGACAGGACCTTCGCCGGCCCTGAAAATAGACGTTTCAGTGCACACCTGTACTTCTTTCGCCAGGTGCGCTGTGACTTTCACCACAACGCAATAGTCTACCTGTAGGCTGCCGCCCGGAGAGATGCCGGGTTGGCCGGGAAGATTCATCCCCTGCCACAGGGGGTTATTGAGGAGCTCGCATGACCAAACAACACGCCTTTACTCGGGAAGACCTGCTGCGCTGCAGTCGCGGTGAGCTGTTCGGCCCAGGTAATGCGCAACTGCCCGCGCCGAACATGCTGATGGTCGATCGCATCACCCATATCAGCGAAGAAGGCGGCAAGTACGGCAAAGGTGAATTGGTCGCCGAGCTGGATATCACCCCGGACCTGTGGTTCTTCGCCTGCCACTTCGAAGGCGACCCGGTAATGCCAGGCTGCCTGGGCCTCGATGCCATGTGGCAGCTGGTCGGCTTCTTCCTCGGCTGGCAGGGCCTGCCAGGCCGCGGCCGTGCGCTGGGTTCGGGCGAAGTGAAGTTCTTTGGCCAGGTATTGCCTACCGCCAAGACCGTTACCTACAACATTCACATCAAGCGCGTCCTGAAGGGCAAGCTGAACATGGCCATCGCCGATGGCTCGGTCAGCGTTGACGGCCGCGAGATCTACACTGCCGAAGGCCTGCGGGTCGGCGTGTTCACCTCCACTGACAATTTCTAAGGGTTATTCGCATGCGCCGCGTCGTTATCACTGGTCTGGGCATCGTTTCGTGCCTGGGCAATGACAAAGCTACCGTCACCGAAAACCTGCGCAACAGCCGTCCGGGTATCCGTTACAACCCGGAATACAAGGAACAGGGGCTGCGTAGCCAGGTTTCCGGCTCCATCGACCTCAACCTCGAAGAACTGATCGACCGCAAGGTCTACCGCTTCGTCGGCCACGCCGCGGCCTACGCCTACCTGGCGATGCAGGACGCGATCAAGGACTCGGGCCTGACCGAAGAGCAGGTTTCCAACCCGCGTACCGGCCTGGTGGCTGGCTCCGGCGGCGCCTCGACCCTGAACCAGATGGAAGCGCTGGACACCCTGCGCGAGAAAGGCGTCAAGCGCGTCGGCCCGTACCGCGTCACCCGCACCATGGGCAGCACCGTGTCGGCGTGCCTGGCCACGCCGTTCAAGATCAAGGGCATCAACTACTCGATCTCCTCGGCCTGCGCCACTTCCGCGCACTGCATCGGCACCGCCCTGGAGCAGATCCAGTGGGGCAAGCAGGACATCGTCTTCGCCGGTGGCGGTGAAGAAGAGCACTGGAGCCAGTCGTTCCTGTTCGATGCCATGGGCGCCCTGTCGACCAAGCGCAACGAAACCCCGGAACTGGCCTCGCGCGCCTACGACGCCGACCGTGATGGCTTCGTCATCGCTGGCGGTGGCGGCATGGTGGTGGTCGAGGAGCTGGAACATGCCCTGGCCCGCGGCGCCAAGATCTACGCCGAAATCGTCGGCTACGGCGCGACCTCCGACGGCTACGACATGGTCGCCCCAAGCGGCGAAGGCGCCATCCGCTGCATGCAGCAGGCGCTGTCCACCGTCGACACCCCGATCGACTACCTGAACACCCACGGCACCTCGACCCCGGTCGGTGACGTTGCCGAAATGAAGGGCGTGCGCGCCGTGTTCGGCGACAAGGCACCGAAGATCAGCTCGACCAAGAGCCTGTCCGGCCACTCGCTGGGCGCCGCTGGTGTGCACGAGGCGATCTACTGCCTGCTGATGATGGAAAACAACTTCATCGCCGGCTCCGCCAACATCGACGAACTGGACCCGGAGGTCGCCGACCTGCCGATCCTGCGCAAGACCGAAGAAAACGCCAAGATCGATACGGTCATGAGCAACAGCTTCGGCTTCGGCGGCACCAACGCCACCCTGGTGCTCAAGCGCTGGGAAGGCAAGTAAGGCCCTGGCGCTGTAAATGAAAACGCCCCGACTGGTTCGGGGCGTTTTCTTTTGTGCCTGCGCCTTGAGCACAGCGCGGTACAGGTGGGAGCTGGCTTGCCAGCGATGAGGCCAGCAAAGGCAACATCTAACGCTGCCTGGGCAAGACAGCCAGAAAATTATCCCGCGCCACCTTGTTCGCCACCGCCTCGGGCAAGGCATCGAGAAACGGCTCGAAGCCGTGCATCTGCTCGCCCAGGCTGCCAAACCTGCCCACCACATCCGAGCCCAGCATGAACCGCTCGGGGTACTTCACCACCAGATCGACCCACGCCTTGCGCGGCACGCCCTGCTCGTCCAGCAGATAAGGCGCCAGCACACTCCACGACAAGTCGACATACAAATTCGGGTAATCCTCCAGCAGGCGCGTCAACACCGGCAGCAAAAAGTCCATGTGCGTCTGGTGCCGATGAATCTCCACGCTGCTGCCCGCATGCGCCCAGATGAACCGGGTGTGCGGGTGATTGCGCAGCGGCTCTTCGATCTCGGCCAGGTACAGCGGGTTGCGCTCGCGCTTGGAGGTGATGTTGGAATGCACCAGCACCGGCATGTCGCGCTCGGCAGCCAGGTGATAGATGCGCGTCATCGCCTCGTTGTTGGCCCGGGGGGTATCGCCGCTGGTCAGTGCGGTGAGGTCGTCGTGGCGGGTGAAGACTTCGCCGATGCCCTGCCACAGGCCGGGGTGCAGATCGAGCATGCGCTCGATATGGCTGACCGCGTTCTTGTCCACCGGGTTGAAGCCGCTGAGAAACGGGTGAAAGCGTTTGCGCTGCTCAGCCGGCAGCTTCTGCAGGGCTGCCGCCACATAGGTGTCGGTGGCGCTGTACCAGTAGGCATCGGCGTCGTCGCCGGCGTAATAGCGCGGGCGTTTGGGTTCATCCTCGTGCCACTTCTTGGCCACCGGGATGCCCGAGATCATCGAATGCTCGACACCCGCCTCATCCATGGCCTTGAGCAGCGCGGGCATGCCTTCGCTTTCCTGGAAAAAGTCGACGTAGTGCAGGTGGGCGTCACTGTAGCGGTACTCACGCGCCTGCGCCGCCTGGCACAGCCCTGCGAACAACAGCATGCCTGCCAGTGTTTTGGCGATCATGGGCAGCTTCCTTTGGCCAATACAGCAGCATAGACCCGCCACCGCGCACCACGGTTCAGCTGCGCCCGGCAAACCGCTATGCTTGGGGGCAATTGCCGCCCGCCTGGAGCCCACCATGAGCCGCCCCCTGGTCATCCGCCCACGTGCCGAATCGGTGGAGGGCCAACCGATCCTGCGCCCGCTGCCCTCGGCCCAGTGCCGCAGCGTCGGCCCGTTCGTGTTCTTCGACCATATGCTCGAGACCAATTACGCGCCCGGGCACGGCATGGATATCCGCCAGCACCCGCATATCGGGCTATCGACCCTGACCTACCTGTTCGAAGGGGCCATCGTGCACAAGGACAGCCTCGGCTCGGAGCAACGTGTGCTGCCCGGCGATGTGAGCTGGATGACCGCAGGCAGCGGCGTGGCCCACGTCGAGCGCACGCCTGCCGACGCCCTGGCCCACGGTTCGCGCCTGCATGGGCTGCAGGTATGGCTGGCCTCGCCACGCGAGCTCGAACAGGGCACGCCGAGCTACAGCCATCACCCGGCAGCGAGCCTGCCGGTCAGCGATAGCCTGGGGGTGCGCATCCGCATGATCGCCGGCAGCGGGTTTTGCCTGGAATCGCCGGTGCCGGTGCTCTCCCCTACCCTGTACGCGCATGTGCACATGCAACCGGCGACCACCTTGCTGGTGCCTGCCGAACATGCGCAGCGCGCGCTGTATGTGCTCGATGGTGAGCTGATGCTCGATGACGAGGAAGTCGAGGCGTGCAGCCTGGTGGTGCTGCCAGAGGGTGAAGAAGTGGCCTTGTACGCCGAGGGCGAGTGCCAGCTGGTGCTGATCGGCGGCGCAGCACTGGATGGGCCGCGGCGGATGAACTGGAACTTCGTGGCCAGTGACCCGGAGTTGATCGAGCGGGCCAGGGTGAAGTGGGCTGCGGGGGATTGGCCGGTGGTGCCTGGGGAGACTTCGCGGATCGAGTTGCCTCGCTAGGTCAGGGCCGCTTTGCGGCCCATCGCCGGCAAGCCGGCTTGTATGGTGATACTCGAAGGGGTGGTGGGACGACAAAGCCGATTCTGACTGTTAGCCGCAGTACAGACCGTGGGAGA
>NZ_JBIVAB010000022.1:0-84221 GCF_044745345.1 Pseudomonas sp. NPDC087029
GTGCTCAAGGCACCTCGGGCTAACAGCTTGCCATTCACCGCTCTCACTCTAGATCTTATCCCCTCATGCAGACACAAGCGGGCTTGCCCCGCGAACCGCGCGCAGCGCGGCCCGCCTATACCGGTACCCCCAGCAACACCGACGACGGATGGAACTGCACCCGCACCGGGCTCCCCGCCTGCACCTTCTGCTGCGTCAGCCACTGCGCCTCGGCAAAGGCATACAACGTCTGCCCATTGCTCAGCGCCAGGCGCACTTCACTGGGCTCGTGGCCATCGATCAGCACTTCTTCGACGGTGGCTTCAAGCACATTGCTGCCTGCCTCTGTCGGGTCGCCGGCCCCCAGCAGCTGCACCCAGCCCGCCTTGAGCAGCGCCACCACCATGGTGCCCAGGGTCAGCTCCAGGCGCGCAGTGCTGTCATGGGTGATCAGCGCCGCGATTTCCAACCCGCCACCCAGGGCCAGGCTCACCCGGTCGTGCCGGCCTTCGCGGCGCAGGCCGCTGACCTGGCCCTGCAGCTGGTTGCGCGCGCTGGTACGCAGCATCAGGCGCCCGAGCAGGTCGAGGTCGCTGGATTCTTCTGCGGCTTCAAGCAGCTGGGCCTGCAGGTTCTGCAGGCGCTGGTACAGGCGCAGCACCCGCTCGCCTTCGGCCGAAAGGCGCGCGCCGCCTCCGCCGCGGCCACCGGTGCTGCGCTCGACCAGCGGCTGGCTGGCCAGGTTGTTGAGTTCGTCGATGGCATCCCAGGCGGCTTTGTAGCTGATGCCGGCCGCCTTGGCGGCGCGGGTGATCGAGCCTTGCTCGGCGACGTGCTGGAGCAGGGCGATGCGCTGCGGGCGGCGGGCGATGTGTTGGGTGAGCAGGGCAGGTAGGGACATGGGCTTGGCGGTCATGGGCTGATGGCAAGACGGTGCCTTCGTGCCGGTGCACAGTCAAGCCTGGCCCGGCTTTGGCGTGCGCGCCAGGCAGTAGACATCGACGCGCCGCGCGCCATCCTTGTGCAGCAGCTGGGCAATCGCCTGGGCCGTGGTGCCGGTGGTGAGCACATCGTCGACCAGGGCGACATGCCTGCCCTGGAACATGCCTGGGCGCTGCAGGCTGAACGCCTGGCGCAGGTTCCGGCGCCGCGCCTTGGCATCCAGCCCCTGCTGGGCAGGCGTGTCGCGGGTGCGCAGCAGCAGGCGCTCATCGCAACGCACATTCAGCAGTGACGACAGCCAGCGCGCCAGCATGCCGGCCTGGTTGAACCCCCGTTCACGCAGCCGCCTCCGGGCCAGCGGCACCGGCAACAACAGCTCGGGCACGGCCAGCCCTTCGGCATAGCGGTGAAGCAGGCCATGGCCCAGGAGCTCGGCCATCAACCGCCCAAGCGGCCATTGCCGGCGGTGCTTGAAGCGGCTGATCAAGGTGTCCACGGGAAACCCGTAGTGCCACAGCGCGACCACTTGCGCGTAGGCCGGTGCACGCCGGCTGCACGGGCCGCAGGTCAAGCCGGCCATGGGCAGCGGCAGCGCGCAGCGCACGCAGTGCTCGTCCAGCCAGGGCAGTTCCTGCTCGCAGGCCGCGCACAGGGGGTAGGGCTGTTCGGCCGGCTCGTCACAGAGCAAACAGGTATGATTAATATTTGTACAGTTGTAAACCAGTGCTTTTACATGCGGTTGACAGTTCATAGGCCTTCCATGACTATGCGAGCTATCCGTGATGCGCTGGCGGGCATTCCTGTCCCGGCGCCAGCTACAGCCTAAACAAGGAAACGCCGATGAGCGCCAGCACAACTGCTACAACACGTCACGACTGGTCCCTGCCAGAGGTCAAGGCACTGTTCCAGCAACCGTTCAACGACTTGCTGTTCCAGGCGCAGACCGTGCACCGCGCGCATTTCGACCCCAACCGTGTGCAGGTCTCGACGCTGCTGTCGATCAAGACCGGCGCCTGCCCGGAAGATTGCAAATACTGCCCGCAGTCCGGCCACTACAACACCGGGCTCGAAAAACAGAAGCTCATGGAAGTGCAGAAGGTCCTGGAAGAGGCCGCCCGGGCCAAGGCCATCGGCTCCACGCGCTTCTGCATGGGCGCTGCCTGGAAGCACCCGTCCGCCAAGGACATGCCCTACGTGCTGGAGATGGTCAAAGGGGTCAAGGCCATGGGCCTGGAAACCTGCATGACCCTCGGCAAGCTCGACCAGGAGCAGACCCAGGCCCTGGCCCAGGCCGGCCTGGACTACTACAACCACAACCTCGACACCTCGCCTGAGTTCTACGGCAGCATCATCACCACCCGCACCTACGGCGAGCGCCTGCAGACCCTGGCCTACGTACGCGATGCCGGGATGAAGATCTGCTCCGGCGGCATCCTCGGCATGGGCGAGTCGCTGGATGACCGCGCCGGCCTGCTGATCCAGCTGGCCAACCTGCCCGAACACCCGGAGTCGGTGCCGATCAACATGCTGGTGAAGGTGGCCGGCACGCCGCTGGCCGAGGAAGAAGATGTCGACCCGTTCGACTTCATCCGCATGCTGGCAGTGGCGCGCATCCTCATGCCCAAGTCGCACGTGCGCCTGTCCGCCGGCCGTGAGCAGATGAACGAGCAGATGCAGGCCCTGGCCTTCATGGCCGGTGCCAACTCGATCTTCTACGGCGAGAAGCTGCTGACCACCGCCAACCCGCAGGCTGACAAGGACATGCAGCTGTTCGCGCGCCTGGGCATCAAGCCCGAAGCGCGTGAAGAGCATGCCGACGAAGTGCACCAGGCCGCCATCGAGCAGGCGCTGGTCGAGCAACGCAGCAGCGAGCTGTTCTACAACGCAGCCTCGGCCTGAGATGGCCTTCGATCTGGCGGCGCGCCTGGCCGAACGGCGCGCCGCTGACCTGTATCGGCAGCGGCCGTTGCTGGAGAGCCCACAAGGGCCGCAGGTGGTAGTCGACGGCCAGCCGTTGCTGGCCTTCTGCAGCAATGACTACCTGGGCCTGGCCAACCACCCCGAAGTCATCAAGGCCTGGCAGGCCGGCGCCGAGCGCTGGGGCGTCGGCGGTGGCGCCTCGCACCTGGTGATCGGCCACAGCACGCCGCACCATGCCGTCGAAGAGGCCTTGGCCGACTTGACCGGCCGCCCGCGCGCGCTGCTGTTTTCCACCGGCTACATGGCCAACCTCGGCGCCATCACCGCCTTGGTGGGGCAGGGCGACACCGTGCTGCAAGACCGCCTCAACCACGCCTCGCTGCTCGACGGTGGCTTGCTCAGCGGTGCGCGTTTCAGCCGCTACCTGCACAACGACGCAGCCAGCCTGGCCACCCGCCTGGAAAAGGCCACCGGCAATACCCTGGTGGTTACCGACGGGGTGTTCAGCATGGACGGCGACCTGGCCGACTTGCCGGCCCTGGCCAAGGCCGCCCGGGCGCGGGATGCCTGGCTTATGGTCGACGACGCCCACGGCCTGGGTACCTTGGGCGATCAGGGTGGTGGTGTCGTCGAGCACTTCGGCCTGGGCGTGGAGGACGTGCCGGTGCTGATCGGCACCCTGGGCAAGGCGTGTGGCACCGCGGGTGCCTTCGTCGCCGGTAGCGAGGACCTGATCGAAGCGCTGGTGCAGTTCGCCCGGCCCTACATCTACACCACCAGCCAGCCACCGGCACTGGCCTGTGCCACGCTCAAGAGCCTGGAGTTGCTGCGCCGGGAAACTTGGCGGCGGGAACACCTGGCGGCGTTGATTGGCCAGTTCCGCCAGGGCGCCGAGCAGATCGGCCTGCAGCTGATGGACAGCCCGACGCCGATCCAGCCGATCCTGGTCGGCGACAGTGCAAAGGCCCTGCGCCTGTCGCGCATGCTGCGCGAGCGCGGGCTGCTGGTTACCGCCATTCGCCCCCCCACCGTGCCTGCCGGCAGCGCACGCCTGCGGGTCACCCTGAGCGCGGCGCACAGCCAGGCGCAGGTGCAGCTATTGTTGAATGCATTGGCCGAGTGTTATCCACAACTGGAGGCCGCCGATGCGTAACCGACTGATCCTTCTGCCCGGCTGGGGCCTGGGCACCGCTGCCCTGGAGCCGCTGGCCGCCAGCCTGCGGGCCCAGGACGCCCGCCTGCAGGTCGAGCTGATGCCGCTGCCGGAGCTGGCCGACGCCGATTTGCAGGCCTGGCTGGAGCACCTTGACCGCAAATTGCCCACCGACACCTGGCTGGGCGGCTGGTCGCTCGGCGGCATGCTTGCCAGCGAACTGGCGCGCAAGCGTGGCGACCATTGCTGCGGCTTGCTCACCCTGGCCAGCAACCCCAGTTTCGTCGCCCGCCCGGGCTGGCCCCACGGCATGGCCGCAGACACCTTCGGCACCTTCCTGGACGGTTGCCGCAGCCATACCTCGGTCACCCTCAAGCGCTTTCGCACCCTGTGCAGCGACGGCGCCCAGCAGCCGCGCACGCTGTTGCGCCAGCTTGGCGTGGGTGTGCCGGATACCGACCCGCTGTACCTGGCCAGCGGCCTGCAAGTGCTGGCCCAGCTCGATACCCGCGAAGCCCTGCAGGCCTACGCCGGCCCGCAGCTGCACCTGTTCGCCGGCAGCGATGCGCTGGTGCCGGCGGAAGCGGCCAAGGCCCTGAGCGAGTTGCTGCCCGACGTGGAAGTCGGGTTGGTCGAAGACAGTTCCCACGCCTTCCTGCTGGAATACCCACAGGAGCTGGCGGCGGGTATCAAGAGTTTCCTGCATGAGAGTGGCGATGACTGACCTTTCCCATCCAACCCTGCCTGGCACGCTGCCGGACAAGCGCCAGGTGGCGGCTTCGTTCTCCCGCGCGGCGGCCAGCTACGACAGCGTGGCGGCACTGCAGCGCGCCGTGGGCGTGAGCCTGCTGGAGCAGCTGCCGAGCGACCTGGCGCCTTCGCGCTGGCTCGACCTGGGCAGCGGCACCGGCTACTTCAGCCGGGTGCTGGCCGAGCGCTTTGCGCCTGCCAGCGGTGTGGCGGTGGATATCGCCGAAGGCATGCTGCGCCACGCCCGTGGCGAGCAGGGTGGCGCGGCCTATCACGTGGCAGGCGATGCCGAGCGCCTGCCCCTGGGCGATGGCAGTGTCGACCTGGTGTTCACCAGCCTGGCGGTGCAGTGGTGCGGCCAGTTCGCCAGTGTGCTGAGCGAGGCGCAACGGGTGTTGCGCCCAGGCGGCGTGCTGGCCTTCAGCAGTTTGTGCGTCGGCACGCTGGATGAGCTGCGCGCCAGCTGGCAGGCGGTGGACGGCATGGTCCACGTCAACCGCTTCCGCCGCTTCGAGGATTACCAGCGCCTGTGTGCGGCCAGTGGTTTGGAGCAGCTCGGCCTGCAGCGCCAGCCCCATGTGCTGCATTACCCGGATGTGCGCAGCCTGACCCATGAACTCAAGGCGCTCGGCGCCCATAATCTCAACCCTGGCAGGCCTTCCGGGCTGACCGGGCGCGCCCGTATGCAGGGCCTGCTGCAGGCATACGAGGCGTTTCGCCAGCCCCAGGGGCTGCCAGCCACCTATCAGGTGGTCTATGGTGTGATGCGCAAGCCACGGGCATGAGAGGAGTGAAATGAGCCAAGCCTATTTCATCGCCGGCACCGATACCGATGTCGGCAAGACCACGATCGCCGCAGGCCTGTTGCATGCGGCACGTTTGCAGGGCTTGAGCACCCTGGGCGCCAAGCCGGTGGCCTCCGGCGGCACGGCCACGGCCAAAGGGCTACGCAATGCCGATGCCCAGGCGCTGATCGACGAAAGCACGCTGAAGCTGGCCTATGAGGCGGTCAACCCGTTTGCCTTCGAGCCTGCCATCGCCCCCCATGTGGCCGCGCGCGAGGCGGGTGTGGCGCTGGAAGTGCCGGCGCTGCTCAAGGCCATGCGCCATGTGCTGGACCAGGGGGCGGATTTCACCCTGGTCGAAGGCGCGGGTGGCTGGCGGGTGCCGTTGTCCGACCATGCCAACCTGTCCGACCTGGCGGTTGCGCTGAAACTGCCGGTGATCCTGGTGGTGGGCGTGCGCCTGGGGTGCATCAACCATGCCCTGCTGAGCGCCGAGGCGATTGCCCGCGATGGGCTGCAGCTGGCGGGTTGGGTCGCCAACATCATCGAGCCGCGTACCTCGCGCCTGGAAGAGAACCTGGCCAGCCTGGCCGAACGCCTGCCGGCGCCTTGCCTGGGGCGTGTGCCGCGGCTCAAGGTGGCGAGCGCAGACGCGGTGGCAGAACACCTGCAGCTGGACCTGCTGGACTAGCGGGCATGCCCAGGGTCTATCAGCTAGCACTAGGCCATTAGGGATTTAAACGGGCCTTTTGCGTCATGGCCTGCTTTAATTGCCAGTGTTCCTATCCAGCGTCATTGGAGTTCTGACATGGAAATCACCGGTAGCTCCGCCTACTACGCGGGCCTTGGCGCCATCCAGGCCGGGCAGAACCGCATCGACCAGGCCGCCGGCCAGATCGCCAACACCACCGTCGAACGCGCCGCCACCAGCCAGTCCAGCGACTTCCAGGCCGAGCGCCTGCGCGGGGTTGATCGCAGCCAGCAGATGGACTTGGCGACCAGCACCGTGCAGTTGGCCCTGGGCAAGACCGAAGTCGAGCTTGGCGCAAAAGTCGCCAAGGCTTCCGACGAAATGCTCGGCCGCTTCATCGACACCTACGCCTGATCCAACAATCAGCAGCCCCTCAAACTTGTGGGAGTGGGCTTGCCCGCGAATGCGTCAGAACGGACATCCACTGTTGTCTGGGCCGGCGCTTTCGCGAGGCAAGCCCGCTCCCACAGTCGTTTATGGGCAGGATTTTCCCTAATGGCTGATATGCCATTTTTCGTGACTGAAATGGCACCATGGTCCCTCCTTGACATCCGGCGGTGCTAAACGTAAGTTTCAAACAACTGTTTGACCGAAAGCCACCAAGAGCTGGTCGGTATCGGCGGTCTCCCCAGAACTCATCACAGAGGTTCATCGCAATGCCTGATTACAAAGCCCCCTTGCGTGATATTCGTTTCGTCCGCGACGAGCTGCTCGGCTACGAGGCGCACTATCAGAGCCTGCCGGGTTGCCAGGACGCAACGCCAGACATGGTCGACGCGATCCTTGAAGAAGGCGCGAAATTCTGTGAACAGGTGCTGGCCCCGCTGAACCGCGTCGGCGACCTGGAAGGCTGCACCTGGAGCGAGTCGGGCGTGAAGACGCCGACCGGCTTCAAGCAAGCCTACGAACAATTTGTCGAAGGTGGCTGGCCGAGCCTGGCCCACGACGTCGCCCACGGCGGCCAGGGCCTGCCAGAGTCGCTGGGCCTGGCCCTGAGCGAAATGGTCGGTGGTGCCAACTGGTCGTGGGGCATGTACCCCGGCCTGTCCCACGGCGCGATGAACACCATCTCGGCCCACGGCACCGAAGAGCAGCAGCACACCTACCTGACCAAGCTGGTCAGCGGCGAGTGGACCGGCACCATGTGCCTGACCGAGCCACACTGCGGCACCGACCTGGGCATGCTGCGCACCAAGGCCGAGCCGCAAGCAGACGGTTCGTACAAAGTCTCCGGCACCAAGATCTTCATCTCCGCCGGTGAGCACGACATGGCCGATAACATCGTCCACATCGTCCTGGCCCGCCTGCCCGATGCCCCGGCCGGCACCAAAGGCATTTCGCTGTTCATCGTGCCGAAGTTCCTGCCCAACGCCGAAGGCGGCGTGGGCGAGCGCAACGGCGTGAGCTGCGGCTCGCTGGAACACAAGATGGGCATCCACGGCAACGCCACCTGCGTGATGAACTTCGACAGCGCCACCGGCTACCTGATCGGCCCAGCCAACAAGGGCCTGAACTGCATGTTCACCTTCATGAACACCGCGCGCCTGGGCACTGCCCTGCAGGGCCTGGCGCACGCCGAGGTGGCCTTCCAGGGTGGCTTGAAGTACGCCCGTGACCGCCTGCAGATGCGTTCCCTGACTGGCCCGAAAGCGCCGGACAAGGCCGCCGACCCGATCATCGTCCACCCGGACGTGCGCCGCATGCTGCTGACCATGAAAGCCTTCGCCGAAGGCAACCGCGCGATGGTGTACTTCACCGCCAAGCAGGTGGACATCGTCAAGTACAGCCAGGACGAGGAAGAGCGCAAGAAGGCCGATGCCCTGCTGGCTTTCCTGACCCCGATCGCCAAGGCCTTCATGACCGAAGTCGGCTTTGAAGCCGCCAACCACGGCGTGCAGATCTACGGTGGCCACGGCTTCATCGCCGAATGGGGCATGGAGCAGAACGTGCGCGACAGCCGTATCTCCATGCTGTACGAAGGCACCACCGGCATCCAGGCACTCGACCTGCTCGGCCGCAAGGTGCTGATGACCCAGGGCGAAGCGCTCAAGGGCTTCACCAAGATCGTGCACAAGTTCTGCCAGGCCCAGGAAGGCGTCGACGCGCTCAAGGAATTCGTCGAGCCGCTGGCCGCGCTGAACAAGGAGTGGGGCGAGTTGACCATGAAGGTCGGCATGGCTGCGATGAAAGACCGCGAGGAAGTGGGCGCCGCTTCGGTGGACTACCTGATGTACTCCGGTTATGCCTGCCTGGCCTACTTCTGGGCCGACATCGCCCGCCTGGCAGCCGAGAAGCTGGCGGCCGGTACCAGCGAAGAGGCGTTCTACACCGCCAAGCTGCAGACCGCACGCTTCTACTTCCAGCGCATCCTGCCGCGTACCCGTACCCACGTGGCGACCATGCTGTCGGGTGCCAATAACCTGATGGCGATGGACGAAGAAAACTTCGGCCTGTCGTACTAAGCCGCAAGGCTCTACAGAAACCCGCCTGCCCTCACCGGCAGGCGGGTTTTTTCATTCTGGCCTGCTTAAAACTGGTTACAACAAAACCTCAAGCGCAGCGCCCCCATGGCCGTTAACCCAGGTTGTCCTCATCTATTCATGTGCGCTGCCGATGAAGTAAGGGCACAATGCCATTATTGATCTGCCGGGTCGGAGATTACCCTTGTTTCGTCTAAACGCTGTACGCGCGAGCCACTTCCTGCCTTCGCTGGTTCTATTGTTGGCAGGGCTTGCGGCGGCTTACGTAAGAGACCTCAGCGTCTTCTTCACCTCACTGTTCAACGTGCTGCCCACGTTGGTTCTGCTGCTGGGCGGTGCTTATTGCGCCGTATACCGTCGCCAGCGCGAACTGTTTCTGATGGTCACGGTATATATCGCCTACTTCCTGCTCGATACCCAGACCGACTATTACCGTGACAACGGCCGCGTGCGTGAAGACGCAGCGGTGATCTTCCACCTGGTCTGCCTGCTGCTGCCGGCCTTGTACGGCCTGTTCGGCGCGTGGCAGGAGCGTACCCACCTGGCCCAGGACCTGCTGGCCCGCTTCGCCGTGCTGTTCGCCGTCGGCAGCGTGGCGGTGGCGCTGGAGCAGAGTTTCCCCGAAGCCTTGCTCAGCTGGCTGGCGGAAATCCGCTGGCCATCGCTGCATGGCCAGTGGATGAGCCTGATCCAGATGGTCTACCCGCTGTTCATCGGCGTGTTCATCCTGCTGGTGGTGCAGTACCTGCGCGAGCCCAGGCCCTTGCATGCGGCGCAGCTCATCGGCCTGGTGGGCATTTTCTGGATGTTGCCCAAGACCTTCATCCTGCCGTTCACCCTGAACATCATGTGCAGCCAGGTGATGCTGATGATCGCTGCCGCGGTTTCCCACGAGGCCTACCAGATGGCCTTCCGTGACGAGCTGACTGGCCTGCCCGGGCGACGCGCGCTGAACGAGCGCATGCAGCGCCTGGGGCGCAACTATGTGATCGCCATGACCGACGTCGACCACTTCAAGAAATTTAACGACACCCACGGCCACGATGTCGGTGACCAGGTGCTGCGCCTGGTCGCCAGCCGCTTGTCGAAGGTGACCGGTGGCGGGCGCGCCTATCGCTACGGCGGTGAGGAGTTCGCCCTGGTGTTTGCCGGCAAGACGGCAGAGGAATGCGTGCCCCACGTGGAAGCGGTGCGCGAGATGATCGCCAACTACGCCATGCAGTTGCGCGACCAGAACAACCGCCCGCAGGACGACTCGGCAGGGCGCCAGCGCCGCAGCGGCAGCGGCGGCGGCACGGTGTCGGTGACCATCAGCATCGGCGTGGCCGAACGCCAGGCCGAACACCGCAACCCGGAAGAAGTGCTCAAGTCGGCCGACCAGGCGCTGTACAGCGCCAAGGGCGCCGGGCGCAATTGCGTCATGGTCCATGGGCAACAATCGCGGCGCGGGGCGGTGCGAATGGCGTGACCGAATGTGACTATATGGTCGCGTGATGACCCTATGTCTCGCAAAAGTTGTTCGGTTACACTGGATTCAACCCCGTGCCGCGGTCAACAGTGACCGCCCCCGACCCGACTAGCGAGAGGTTGTGATGGCTGACTATAAAGCGCCCCTGCGCGACATGCGCTTCGTTCTGAATGAAGTCTTCAAGGTGGCAGAGCAGTGGGCGCAGCTGCCCGAGCTGGCCGAAGCGGTCGACGCTGAAACGGCCCTGGCCGTGCTGGAAGAGGCCGGCAAGGTCACCGGCAAGCGCATTGCCCCGCTCAGCCGCGCCGCCGACGAAGAAGGCTGCCACTGGGACAACGGCGCGGTGCGCACCCCCGCCGGCTTCATCGAAGCCTACAAGACCTACGCCGAAGGCGGTTGGGTCGGCGTGGGCGGTGACCCGCTGTTCGGCGGCATGGGCATGCCCAAGGCAATCTCCGCCCAGGTCGAGGAAATGGTCAACGCCTCGAGCCTGGCCTTCGGCCTGTATCCGATGCTGACCGCGGGCGCCTGCCTGTCGATCAACGCCCACGCCAGCGAAGCGCTCAAGGAAAAGTACCTGCCGAACATGTATGCCGGCGTCTGGGCCGGCTCCATGTGCCTGACCGAGCCCCATGCCGGCACGGACCTGGGGATCATCCGCACCAAGGCCGAGCCCCAGGCTGACGGCAGCTACAAGGTCAGCGGCACCAAGATCTTCATCACCGGCGGCGAGCACGACCTGACCGAGAACATCATCCACCTGGTGCTGGCCAAGCTGCCGGATGCGCCGGCAGGGCCCAAGGGCATCTCGCTGTTCCTGGTGCCGAAGTTCCTGGTCAACCCAGACGGCAGCCTCGGCGCCCGCAACCCGGCCACCTGCGGCTCGATCGAGCACAAGATGGGCATCCAGGCCTCGGCCACCTGCGTGATGAACTTCGACGAAGCGGTCGGCTACATCGTTGGCGAGTCCAACAAGGGCCTGGCGGCGATGTTCACCATGATGAACTACGAGCGCCTGGGCGTGGGCATCCAAGGCCTGGCCTCGGCCGAACGCTCCTACCAGAACGCCGTGGAGTACGCCCGCGACCGCCTGCAAAGCCGCGCCCCCGTTGGCCCGCAGGCGAAGGACAAGGTAGCCGACCCGATCATCGTGCACCCGGACGTGCGGCGCATGCTGCTCACCATGAAGGCACTGATCGAAGGCGGCCGCGCCTTCTCCACCTACGTGGCCATGCAGCTGGACAGCGCCAAGTACAGCGAAGACCCGACCACGCGCAAGCGCAGCGAGGAACTGGTAGCCCTGCTGACCCCGGTGGCCAAGGCGTTTCTCACCGACCTGGGCCTGGAGTGCACGGTGCACGGCCAGCAGGTGTTCGGTGGCCATGGCTACATTCGCGAATGGGGCCAGGAGCAATTGGTGCGTGATGTGCGCATCACCCAGATCTACGAAGGCACCAACGGTATCCAGGCCCTGGACCTGATGGGGCGCAAGGTGGTGGCCAGCGGTGGCGCCTACTACCGGCTGTTCTCCGATGAAATCCGCCAGTTCATCGCCAGCGCCGGCAGCGAGCTGGACGAGTTCGCCAAACCCCTGGCCGCCTACCTGGACCAGCTGGACGGGCTGACCGAGTGGGTGCTTGCACAGGCCAAGGGCAACCCGAACGAAATCGGCGCCGCCTCGGTCGAGTACCTGCACGCCTTTGGCTATGTTGCCTATGGCTACATGTGGGCATTGATGGCGCGCGCCGCCAAGGCGGGCGAGGGCGACGAGGCGTTCTACGCAGCCAAGCTTGGCACTGCGCGCTTCTATTTCGCGCGCCTGTTGCCGCGGGTGACTTCGCTGGTGACGTCGGTGAAGGCGGGCAGCGAGTCGTTGTACCTGCTGGACGCCGAGCAGTTCTGATTGATATCAGGTTGCCTGTAAGCATTTTCCTACATGACGCGGTGACTTTTCGCCACTGGTCTCAGATTGGATCCACGGTTACTCTTTGTACATGGACGTTGCGCAGGAAGCGCAAAGGACAGAACAGGGACAACGAAGGATTTCCTGCCAGGACGGTGGGGCGATAGGGATGTCACAGGGAAACAGTCTGGAAAACCCCGCTTAGGCGGGGTTTTCTTTGTGCGCGTGTTTTATCCGCCCAGCACATCCAGCGGTGAGGCCCCCAGCGGCCTGGCATCCGCCTCTTCTTCCAGCAGGTTGCGCAGCAACTCCACCGAAGCCTGCTGGCGCTGCGCATCGCGGAACACCAGGCCGACCTTGAGCGGCACCCGCGGTTCGCTCAACGGCTTCCACAGCAGCCCCTGGTCATCTTCGGCAGCATCCTTGGCCCGCCCCGGCAGGATCGTCGCCAGCGCGGTATGCGCCAGGCTGTCGAGAATCCCCCCCATGTTGTTCATCTCCGCCTGCACCTGGGGCCGGCGGCCCTGGCTTGCCAGCTGCTCTTTCCAGATCTGGCGGATCTGGAATTCCTCACCGAGCATCAGCATCGGCAACTCTGCGGCCTGGCGGATGGATACCTTCTTGAAATCCTTCAACGGGTGGGTATCGGGGATGACCAGTTGCAGTTCATCTTCGTACAGCAACATGCCATGCAAGCCGGGCTGGCGCGGTGGCAGGTAGCTGATGCCGATGTCCAGGCTGCCGTTGAGCAGGCGCCGCTCGATCTCCAGCCCCGACAGTTCATAGATCTGCACCACAAGGTGCGGCTGGGCCTTGCGCACCCGCTCCAGCAGCTGCGGCACCAGGCTTGGCCGCACGGTTTGCAGCACGCCGATGGCCAGCGTGCGCAGCGACTGGCCCTTGAAGTTGCGCATCGCCTCATGGGCGCGCTGCAGGCCATCGAGCAGGGGCAGGGCGTGGTTGTACAGGGTATGCGCCGCCAAGGTCGGCAGCAGGCGCTTGTTGCTGCGCTCGAAGAGGCTCAGGTCGAGGCTGTGCTCGAGCTGGCGGATCTGTTGCGACAGCGCCGGCTGGGACAGGGACAGGCGTTCGGCGGCGCGGCCGACATGGCCTTCTTCATACACCGCGACGAAATAACGCAGTTGGCGAAAATCCATAAGTAACACTTATCGAAAAAGCTGGAAAAACGGAATGGCCGCAAGCGCGGCCGACGCCTAGTCTATCGCCGTATTGCAACGGGTTACAGCGAGCAATCAAGGCATTGTTACCCCGTTTGAAAAACACTTTTGATAGGCAAGGCAAAATATTCATGCGCCGGCACCAAGACCGGACCCTGGCCGCCCTTTACCGTGATTGGTTGGAGCCCCGATGAACCTGTTCAACCTGCGCCGCTCGGCTCCTGCCGCGGTCGCCGAGCCCAAGCGTGCGCCGGTGCTCGAAGCGGACGTGCCAGCGCCGAGCCGCGAGCGCCTGATGCCGGGCAGCACACGGGCCGAGCATGTGTTCGTGCGTGGCCAGGGCTCCTGGCTGTGGGATGACCAAGGGCGTGCCTACCTGGATTTCACCCAGGGTTGTGCAGTCAATAGCCTGGGCCATAGCCCCAGCGTGCTGGTCAAGGCGCTCGGCAGCCAGGCCCAGGCGCTGATCAACCCAGGGGCCGGCTACCACAGCCGTGGCTTGCTGGCGTTGGTCGACCGCCTGTGCCGCAGCACCGGCAGCGACCAGGCCTACCTGCTCAACAGTGGCGCCGAAGCCTGTGAAGGGGCGATCAAGCTGGCGCGCAAGTGGGGCCAGCTGCATCGCAATGGTGCCTATCACATCATCACCGCCACCCAGGGCTGCCATGGCCGCAGCCTGGGCGCGCTGTCGGCCTCCGACCCGCTGCCCTGCAACCGCTGCGAGCCGGGGTTGCCGGGTTTCAGCAAGGTGCCGTTCAACGACCTGGCGGCGCTGCATGCGCAGGTCGACTCGCGCACCGTGGCGATCATGCTCGAGCCGATCCAGGGTGAAGCCGGGGTGATTCCGGCCACCCAGGCGTACCTGCAAGGCGTCGAGAAGCTGTGCCGCGAACTGGGCATCCTGCTGATCCTCGACGAAGTGCAGACCGGTATCGGCCGCTGTGGCGCGCTGCTGGCCGAGCAGACCTATGGTGTGCGCGCCGACATCATCACCCTGGGCAAGGGCCTGGGTGGTGGCGTGCCGCTGGCGGCCTTGCTGGCCCGTGGCAGTGCTTGCTGCGCCGAGCCCGGCGAGCTGGAAGGCAGCCACCATGGCAATGCGCTGATGAGCGCCGCGGGCCTGGCGGTGCTCGATACCGTGCTGGAGCCGGGGTTCTTCGAGCATGTGCAGGACAGCGGCCGCCACCTGCGCGATGGCCTGAGCCGCCTGGCAGGGCGCTACGGCCAGGGCGAAGTGCGTGGCCAAGGCTTGCTCTGGGCCTTGCAGCTGCAGGAGAACCTGGCCCATGACCTGGTTCAGGCAGCGTTGCACGAAGGGCTGCTGCTCAATGCACCGCAAACGGATGTGGTGCGCTTTTCGCCGGCACTGACCGTGAGCAAGGGCAACATCGACGAGATGCTCCTGCGCCTGGCCCGGGCCTTTGCCCGCCTGCATGCGCAACAGCATGCCCGCCGCGAAGTCTCGGCGTAACACGAATTCAACGAACCGTCTGGCGTTCCTGCGCATCGCCCTTGGCCTGTTTCATTTGGCCAGGGGCGTTTTTTTTGCCTGTGGAACCTCTGTCTGGCGCAGCTAGTCTCTGTTTAGACCCTTTGAGGAGAGACTCGCATGGACTTCATTCGCATCATCATCGCCATCATCCTGCCGCCACTGGGTGTGTTCCTGCAGGTGGGGTTCGGCGGCGCGTTCTGGCTGAATATCCTGTTGACCTTGCTGGGGTACATTCCGGGCATCGTGCATGCGGTGTACATCATCGCCAAGCGCTAGGCGTCACTGGCCCAGCACCCGGCAATAGAACTTCCACTCGGCTTCCAGCGCATGCGCAAGGTTCTCGGCCTTGCGCAGGCCATGCCGTTCACCGCCATAGAAATGCCCTTCGGCCTCGACCCCGTTGGCCTGTAGCGCCTCCAGCATCGAGCGCGTCTGCTCCGGCACCACCACCGCATCCAGCTCACCCTGGAAGAAAATCACCGGCACCTTGATCTGCGCGGCATGCAGCAGCGGGGTACGCTGGCGGTAGCGTTCGGCATCGTGCTGCGGGTCGCCGATCAGCCAGTCCAGGTAATCGCCTTCGAACTTGTGCGTGGCGCGGCCCAGGGCAATCGGGTCGCTGACGCCGTAGAGGCTGGCGCCGGCACGGAAAACATCCTGCAAGGCCAGGGCACACAAGGTGGTGTAGCCGCCGGCGCTGCCGCCGCGAATGAAGGCCTTGTGCCGGTCGATCATGCCGCGCGAGGCCAGGTGCTCTACCGCTGCGCAGGCATCCTGCACATCGCTTTCGCCCCAGCGCAGGTGCAGCGCCTGGCGATACGCGCGGCCATAGCCGGTGCTGCCGCGGTAGTTCAGGTCGGCGACGGCAAAGCCGCGTTGGGTCCAGTACTGGATGCGCGGGTCGAGCACCGGGTAGCACGCCGAAGTGGGGCCGCCGTGGATGAACACCACCAGCGGCGCCGGGCCTTGCGCGTGCGCGGGCGGGTAGAAGAAACCATGGGCGGTGCTGCCGCCGCTGCCGTAGTGGATCGGCTCGGGCAGGCTGATGCGCTCGGCCGGCAAGACCTCGGCGCCGCCGGCAAGGATGCGCACCTCGTGGCTGGCGCGGTCGATGGCGATCACGGCGGGCGGGCTGATCGGCGAGGCGGCGATGGCGTAGAGCTGCGCGTCATCCATGGCCAGGCTGCGAAAACGGGTGTAGGCGCTGGCGTAGCGTTCCACCTGGTCATCAGCGCGGCGCAGCCCCAGCTGGCCGAAGCCGTCTTCGAACCAGCTCGCCAGGTAGCTGTGCGGCCCCATGGCCAGCCAGGTGCTGGCGCCCAGCTGCCAAGGCGCTGCGGCGTGATCGGCGGGCTCGGCCGGCAAGGCTTGCCAGCGCCCGTCGACTTCGCCCCACGGCTGCCAGAACCCGTTGCGGTCCGACAGGCAATACAGCCGGCCCTGGGCATCGAAACGCGGTTGCTGCAGGGATTCGTCCGCGCCGGCCAGGCAGTGCGCCGGGCCCCAGGCGCCAATGGCGCTGCGCTCGCGGCACATCAGCCGGGTGATGGTCCAGGGTTGTGCCGGGCGGTCCCACTCGACCCAAGCCAGCCGCGAGCCATCATCGCTCAAGGTGGGCGAGGCGTAGAAATCGGCGCCTTCGGCCAGTACTTCGACCCCCTTTTCGTCGAAGGCCACCAGGCAATGCTGCACGCCCTGCCCGTGGCGCTCCTGCACCGCCAGCACGTTGCCGTCGTGCCACTGCAGGTCGCCGTAGCGGCAGGCGTCATCGTGCGTCAGTGCGCGGGGTGTGCCGCCATCGAGTGGCTGGGTGTAGACCTGCTGGTCCTGTTCATTGACGAACAGCAGCCCGTCGCCCCCCAGGCAGAAACTGCCGCCGCCATACTCGTAGACCCGGCTGCGGACGCTGAAGCCATCCGGCGTCAGGCAACTGGCCTGGTAGCCATGCCAGCGCCATACCCGGCAGGCGCCATCGGCCGGCCGGAACTCGTTCCAGAACAGCCCTTGGGCACTGACTTTGAGCTCGGCGAAATCGGTGCCGGCGGCGACGGCCTGGGCGGCGCTGAATTCAGCCGCGGGCGATGACACGGGAGTTTCGTTCATTGCGGAAGGTCATCTGTTCAATGGCGAGCTCGGCGGTTTGCGCCTCCTCGCGGGCCTTGAGGATGATGCCGTGGTCGGGCGACTTGGCGCACACCGGGTCGGCCTTGCTGGCATCGCCGGTGAGCATGAAGGCCTGGCAACGGCAGCCGCCGAAGTCCTTTTCCTTCTCGTCGCAGGAGCGGCAAGGTTCGGGCATCCAGTCATAACCGCGGAAGCGATTGAAACCGAACGAGTCGTACCAGATGTGGTGCAGGTCGTGGTCGCGCACGTTGGGGAACTGCACCGGCAACTGCCGGGCGCCATGGCAAGGCAGGGCAGTGCCGTCCGGGGTGATGGTCAGGAACAGGCTGCCCCAGCCATTCATGCAGGCCTTGGGGCGCTCTTCGTAGTAGTCGGGGGTGACGAAGATCAGCTTGCACGGGTGGCCTTCGGCCTTGAGCTTGGCGCGGTACTCGTTGGTGATGCGCTCGGCGCGCTCGAGCTGCTCGCGGGTGGGCAGCAGGCCCAGGCGGTTGAGGTGCGCCCAGCCATAGAACTGGCAGGTGGCGAGTTCGACGAAGTCGGCTTCCAGGGCGATGCACAGCTCGATGATGCGGTCGATCTTGTCGATGTTGTGCCGGTGGGTGACGAAGTTGAGCACCATCGGGTAGCCATGGGCCTTCACCGCGCGGGCCATTTCCAGCTTTTGCGCGAAGGCCTTTTTGGAGCCTGCCAGCAGGTTGTTCACCTGCTCGTCGCTGGCCTGGAAGCTGATCTGGATATGGTCCAGGCCTGCCTCCTTGAACGCGGCGATGCGCGCCTCGGTCAGGCCGATGCCCGAGGTGATCAGGTTGGTGTAGTAGCCCAGCCGGCGGGCCTCGCCGATCAGTTCGGCAAGGTCCTGGCGCACCAGCGGTTCACCGCCGGAGAACCCGATCTGCGCCGCGCCCATTTCGCGCGCCTCGGCCATCACCTTGAACCACTGCGCGGTGCTCAGCTCCTGGCCTTGCTGGGCAAAGTCCAGCGGGTTGGAGCAGTACGGGCACTGCAGCGGGCAGCGGTAGGTGAGCTCGGCCAGCAGCCACAGCGGCAGGCCGACCGGCACCTCAAGCGAGGCTGATCCAGTGTTCGGCACGGGCCACCTCCATGAATTGCTCGATGTCGTCGGCGACTTCGGGCACACCAGGGAATTGCTGTTCAAGTTCGCCGATGATCGCCGCCACGTCGCGCTTGCCGTCGATCAGGCCGCCAATCAGGCCGGCGCTGTCGTTGAGCTTGATCATGCCCTCGGGGTACAGCAGCACGTGGCCCTTTTGCGCCGGCTCGTACTGGAAGCGGTAGCCGGGGCGCCAGTTGGGTACCTGTTTGCGGTCAAGACTCATAGGGCGATCCCCTTGTGCCACACCCGTTGCTGGGTGACGGAATGATAAGGCGGGCGGTTCAGCTCGTAGGCCATGCTCATGGCATCGAGCATGCTCCAGAGGATATCCAGCTTGAACTGCAGGATTTCCAGCATACGCTCCTGGCCGGCCCGCGTGGTGTAGTGCTGCAAGGTGATCGCCAGGCCGTGCTCCACGTCACGCCGGGCCTGGCCCAGGCGGGTGCGGAAGTACTCGTAGCCGGCCGGGTCGATCCACGGGTAGTGCTGCGGCCAGCTGTCCAGGCGCGACTGGTGGATCTGCGGGGCGAACAGCTCGGTCAGCGAGCTGCTGGCCGCCTCCTGCCAGCTGGCGCGGCGGGCGAAGTTGACGTAGGCGTCGACGGCAAAGCGCACGCCAGGCAGCACCAGCTCCTGGGAGCGCAGCTGGTCGGGGTCCAGGCCCACGGCCTGGCCCAGGCGCAGCCAGGCTTCGATGCCGCCGTCCTCGCCGGGCGCGCCGTCGTGGTCGAGCAGGCGCTGGATCCACTCGCGGCGCACTTCGCGGTCCGGGCAGTTGGCCAGGATCGCGGCATCCTTCATCGGGATGTTGACCTGGTAGTAGAAGCGGTTGGCGACCCAGCCCTGGATCTGCTCGCGGCTGGCGTGGCCCTGGTACATCGCCACGTGGTAGGGGTGGTGAATGTGGTAGTAGGCGCCCTTGGCGCGCAGGGCCTGTTCGAATTCGGCCGGGGACATTGGCAATGCGTCGCTCATGGCGCCTCCTTACAACTCGATGCTCATGCCGTCAAAGGCCACTTCAACGCCGCGGCGCTGAACTTCGGCCCGCTCCGGGGAGTCTTCGTCGAGAATCGGGTTGGTGTTGTTGATGTGGATAAGCACCTTGCGCTGGCGCTCGAAGCCATCGAGCACCTCGAGCATCCCGCCAGGGCCGTTCTGGGCCAGGTGGCCCATTTCGCGGCCGGTGCGGGTGCCGACGCCGCGGCGCTGCATTTCGTCGTCCTCCCACAGCGTGCCGTCCACCAGCAGGCAGTCGGCGCCGTGCATCATCGCCAGCAGCTTGTCGTCGACCTGGCCGAGGCCGGGGGCGTAGAACAGCTTGCCGCCACTGTGCGTGTCTTCCACCAGCAGCCCCAGGTTATCGCCCGGGTGCGGGTCGAAGCGGTGCGGCGAGTAGGGCGGGGCGGCGCTGCGCAGGGGGAAGGGGGTGAAGCGCAGGTTGGGGCAGGCCGGGATGACGAAGCTGCCTTCGAGCTCGATGCGGTTCCACGTGAGGCCACCGTTCCAGTGGCTGAGCATGTTGAACAGCGGGAAGCCGGTGGTCAGGTCCTGGTGGACCATGTCGGTGCACCAGACCTGGTGCGGGCAGCCTTCGCGCAGGCTGAGCAGGCCGGTGGTGTGGTCGATCTGGCTGTCGAGCAGGACGATGGCATCGATGCCGGTGTCGCGCAGCGCTCGCGCCGGCTGCATGGGCGCAAAGGCCTGGAGTTGGGCGCGGATATCGGGCGAGGCGTTGCACAGGATCCAGTGTTCGCCGTCATCCGACAGGGCGATGGACGACTGGGTACGCGCCGTGGCGCGCAGGCTGCCCTGGCGATAGCCCTTGCAGTTGACGCAGTTGCAGTTCCACTGGGGGAAACCGCCGCCGGCGGCGGAGCCGAGAATCTGGATGTACATGGCGTGGCTCTCTGTGCGAAAAGCGTATCCGAAAAACGACGACGCCCCGGCGGGCCGAGGCGTCGAGCCGCAAGCAAGGCTTAGCGGTTGGCGAAATACATGGTGACTTCGAAGCCGATGCGCAGGTCAGTGTAAGCAGGTTTGGTCCACATGGGAGTCTCTCCTTCCGGATGGGTGGGTGGGGTCAGCTACTGTTGGGATGCCGCCTGGCTCAGGAGGTTCCATTGGCTGGGATTGCGCTATCTTACAAGAAAAATTTGTACCGGAAGGTTAATTCTTCGAAAAGCGCTCTTGCAGCCAACGTAATAATCCTGATTGCGCCTACCACCACGCACCTGCTGGCGCGGCTGTATTGGCCAGGCACAGACAGGGGGTGTGGGGGTGGAGAATCTGCGCAAGCAGGCCATCCAGATCTGCTTGTTGCGTGTTGAGAATAGACGCGCGCAACGCGGCCAGCGATTGGCTGTGCGCCGCCAGGTGTGTCTGCCACAGCCAATGCGCGAGATCGTCGTTGGCCATGGCCGCTTCGTCGAATTGATCGGCCAGTGCCTGGCGCGCGGCTGGGTCGAGCGTCACGCCCTGGCGCAGCAGGGTGCGCAGGTGGTCGAGGATTTCTGCCTGGCGAACGTGTGGTGATTGCACGCCGAACAGTATCCCGCCCACGCCCTCTACCTGACGAAAGGCACTGAATACCGCATAGCCAAGTTGCAGCTCCACCCGCAGGCGCTGGTACACCGGCCCCTGCAGCAATTGCGCGAGCAGGCGACCGCAGGCTTGCAGGTGGGGCGGCAGCGGGCAGAACAGCAGCAGTGCGTGTTCGCTGCCGGGAACCTCGGCGTGATGCCAGCGACCACCCTGCCAGGCAGGTGGCGCCTCTGCGTTGCCGACTTGGCCTGGGCAGCCTTGCAGCACTGTAGCCATAGTCACTCTTGCGGCTTCGTCGAAGCCCATGGCCAGCCCATGCCAGCGGCTGTGCTGCCAGGCGTCTTCCAGCACCTGCTGGTCGAGGGTATGGGCGGGCGCAGGTTTGGGAGGGGCGCCGAGCACGGCATCTGGCAGTTGTTCGAGCAGGGCTCTGATCGGGATCAGCGCAGGTGGCGCAGTGGCGGGTGCAGACCAGCTAGCGGGTGGGGGCGCGGCCAAGATCGCCAGCGCCTGTTCCACGGCCCTTGCCACCGCTGCCGGGTGCCCCGCGCAGCGCAACTGCCAGAACTCGCCGGCCGCGTTGAATTGCAGCTGGAGCGAGGCTCGTTCGCACCGCTGCTGCAAGGGGCGCAGGGCGCGATCAAGTGCGGCGTGCAGCGGCTGGCGCAAAGCCGAAGGTACCTGCCAGCGCAGATAGAGTGCCGCGTACTGGCGCGTTATGGGCAGTTGGTCGCTGAACTTCAACGCAGCGGGCAGCGGTTTTACCGGGCCATCTGGCAATTGATCCAGCAGCAGCGAATCGACCGCAGGCAGCGACCATTGTCCGTGCTCGCGGCTTGGCAGCTGTTCCAGCAGCGACGTGAAAGCGCGCAGCCCTTGAGGCGCCAGCGCCGCAAAAGGGTGACCAGTACTGTCCCGGCGCGCCAGCTCAAGCGCGCTGGCACTGCGTTCGCGGCGCTGTTGCAAGAGCCCGAACTCGGCATTCAGCTGCGCGGGGCCAACCTGGCGAAGGAAGCCGAACCAACCCTGCAGCAAGGCCCAGGCTTCATCGGCGCTGGCCTCGGGGCTCAGCTGCAAGTCGATGTGCCAGAGCAACTGCCCGGCGAAGGCGTACAGCATCTGCGCCTTGCACCCTTGCAGCCAGCCCCGCTGCTGGAGGGCGTCGAGCCAGCCGCCCGGCCTGCTGTCGTTCAGGCAGGCGAGTAACAGCTCCAGTGCCTGTTCGGCGCCTGCGGGCAGGTTGTCGTGGGCAGAGATCCGTTGGCTGTGCTGCGCCGGCAAGGCAGGTGGCGGCGCCTGCGGCACGGGCGCGCCGGGTGCGAAGAGGCCCGCCGCCTGCCTGCCAAGCTGCTCGAGTGTGTTGAGCGACTGGGGGCCGCACAGGCTCAAGGTGATCTGGCCACCCTGGTAGAAGCGCTCGTGGAAACCGCCGAGGGCCTTCTGGAAGGCCGGGTCCTGCAAGGCCAGGGTGTAGCGGTTGCCTGCATGAAAACCGCGCAGGGGATGGCCTGCAGGTGCCGCTTGCAGCAGCGCATGTTGCTGTTGGGCTTGCGGGTTGCGCGACCAGGCGATGAATTCGGCGTGGATCACTTCCCGCTCGCGGCGCTGGCGCTCGATGCCAAGGTCGGGTTCGGCGAGCATCTGGCACAGGCGCTCAAGCCCGCCGGCCAAGGCTGCAGGCGGCACTTCGAAAAAGAAGTCGGTGGTGCGTTCGCGGGTGCTGGCGTTGACCTGGCCGCCCAGGGCCTGGACATAGCGCATCAGCCCGTCCGCCAGTGGAAAGCGCGGCGTGCCGAGGAAGAAAAGGTGTTCGAGAAAATGCGCCAGGCCAGGCCACTTCGCCGGTGCATCATGGCTGCCTGCGTGCACCCGCAGCGCCGCCGCCGAGCGCTGCAGGCGCGGGGCGTGGCGCAGGGACAGGTGCAGGCCGTTGGCCAGGCAGAGGTGGCGGGTGGCGTCTGGCATGGCGGGGCTCGTCAGTGCCCGCGCCGGTGCAGTTCCTGACGCAGGTCGGTCAGGTAGGGAAACGCTTCGCGCCCCTTTGCTACCTGCTCATGCTCCAGTTCTGCCAGCAACTGGCACTCCTCGCGCCCAGCCATCGCCAGCAGGCTGCCGTCCGGCCCGATGATGCTGCTCTGCCCGCAATACTGGATCTCGCCTTCTGCGCCGCAATAGTTGGCGTACACCAGGTAGCACTGGTTCTCCTGGGCGCGCGAGCGCACGGTCACCTGGCAGACGAAGTCGTAAGGGGCCATGTTCGCCGTCGGCACCAGGATCAGCTCGGCCCCGGCCAGGGCCAGGCGGCGGGCATTTTCCGGGAACTCGATGTCGTAGCAGATCAGCAGGCCGACCTTCCAGCCGTCGAGTTCGACCACCGGGAAGTGGTCGGCGCCGGCGCTGAACATCGCCCGGTCCAGCTCCCCGAACAGGTGCGTCTTGCGGTAGTTGCTCAGGCTGCGGCCATGGGCATCGATCAGTTGCACGCTGTTGTAGATGGCCCCGTCGTCGCCGCGCTCCGGGTAGCCATAGACGATGGCGATGCGGTGGGCTTGGGCGATCTCCACCACCTCCATGGCCGACGGGCCATCCTCGGCCTCGGCCAGGCGCTCTACCTGGGCCAGGCCGATGTTGTAGCCGCTCAGGAACATTTCCGGGCACACCAGCAACTGCGCACCGCGCTCGGCCGCCAGTTGCGCCTGGTGCCGCAGACGTTGCAGGTTGCCAGGCACGTCCAGCGGGTGGGGTGCGCCCTGGAACAGAGCGATGCGCATGCTGCCTCCTTTGTTTCAATCTGCCAGTGCGATGGGCCCGATCTCGTCGAACACATCGCCCGGGCCTGGGTTGTCCGGGTGGGTGTGGCCACCAAAGTGGTTCATGATACCCCACACCGCATTCAGCGAAGTCTGTACCGCGCCTTCGACCCAGGCCGGCGTCCACGACACATCGTCACCGGCAATGAACATGCCCCGCTGCTCGGCGGGCATGTCCTGCTGCATGAAGTGCGCGTACATGCGCTGGTTGTAGCGGTAGTGGCCCGGCAGGGCCCCTTTGAAGGCGCCGAGGAAGTGCGGGTCGGCCTCCCAGGAAATGGTGATCGGGTCGCCGATGATATGCCCGGCGATGTCGGTTTTCGGGTAGATCTTCTTCAGCGCATCCAAGGCCAGCTGCACGCGTTTTTCCACCGGGTGCGGCAGCATTTTCAGGGCGTCGCTCATCCAGGCGTAGGACAGGCAGATCACCCCCGGCTTGTCGTCACCGTTGTCGAACAGGTAGGTGCCACGGGTCAGGCGGTCGGTGAGGGTCATGCTCATCAGGTCGCGGCCGGTTTGCGGGTCCTTGTCCTTCCAGAACGGCCGGTCGACCATGACGAAGGTCTTCGACGACTGCATGTAGCGGGTGCGGTCCAGGGCCATCCACATCTTCTGCGAGAACAGCGATTCCTCGCAGTCGATCTGGGTGGTCAGTAGCCAGCTCTGGCAGGTGGCGAGAACTGCGCCGTAATGGCGGGTGTCGCCCCAGTTGTCGGTGACCGCCAGGCGCCCGTCGGCTGCGCGGGCGATGCGCTTGACCCCGGTACGCGGCGCACCGCCATGCAGCGAGCTCAGGCTGGTGCCTTCGGGCCAGTGGCTGCAACGCGCGGGCACATGGCGCCAGATCCCTTGCGGCACCTGCTCCACGCCGCCGACGATCAGGTGCTGGTGGTCGTCGCAGTTGGTCATTACCACGCGGAAGATTTCCAGCATCGAGTTGGGGAAGTCCGAGTCCCAGCCGCCGGTGCCGAAACCGACCTGGCCGAACACTTCGCGGTGCTGGAAGCTGAGCTTGGCGAACGAGCGCGAGGTGGCGACGAAGTCGTAGAAGGTGCGGTCGTCCCACAGCGGTACCAGCTTGTTCCACAACTCTTTGAGGCGCAGCACGTCGCGGTCGCGGATCGCCTGCTGGATCTCGGCGAACTGGGCACCGCTTTCCAGCGCATCGGCCCAGGCATCGGCCATTTCGTGGAACAGTGCGGGCAGGTCGCTGGCCTTCTCGGCGTAGTAGGTCTGGCCTTCGAGGTCGATCACCGTGCTGCGCGAGGCCGGGGTCAGCGGGTTGGGGAAGGGTTTGGTCTGCAGGCCCAGTTTGTCGACATAGTGGTAGAAGGCGGTGGAGGACACCGGAAAGCGCATGCCACCCAGCTCGGCGATGATGCCGTCGGTGCCGTTGAAGGCTTGCGAGCGCAACCTGCCGCCCAGCTTCGATGCCTCGTACACCACAGGCTTGAGGCCCAGCTTCATCAGCTCGTAGGCCGCCACCAGGCCGGCGATGCCGGCGCCGACGATGGCCACTTCCTCACCGTGTCGAGCCGCCGGGATGCTGCCCAGCCCCGCGGGGTGTTCCAGCCAGTCGTCGAAGGCGAAGGGAAAGTCCGGGCCGAAGATGGTGATGGGTTTCTTGCCGTCTGCGGGGTGGCGGTTTTTCTTGTTCATGAAGTGACCTTGCCAGAGCGGCTGCGCGAGGAGCGGAGCCTGAGTATAGGAGATGCCTGGGGGTCATTTTAGGGAGCGGGGTGTTCGTAATTAAGGAGCAGAGTGGTGGCTTAATGTATGTTTTTTCGTCGTAACGACGATAGGTTGGTAGATTTTGACTGATCACGCCAAGGAGGCGAGATGCTCTACGGTCTCCGGGAATTTCTGTACCAGGCGGATCAGGGCGACTGCCTGGGCATTGGGTTTGGAGCGGCCCTGTTCCCAGTTTTCCAAGGTACGGGCATTGGTCCGCAGGTAGTTGGCGAAGAGCGCCCTGGACATGTTGAGCTGCTGGCGCAGTTCGATCAGCTCGTTCGGTGCCAGGGGGGCGAGCTCGGTCAAGGTGGCTTTATGCGTGCGCAAGGTCATCTTGCCCACCCGTTGTTCGGCTAGCGCGTCAAAGCCTTCAGTCAGTTCAGTGAAGAGGTTGCGGGGCATGGAGTGTCCTCATCAGTATTTCGCGTTCAAGCAGGTTTTTCAGCACCTTGCACTGCTGATCAGTAAGGTCGTCCTGCATGTCCTTGCCATATAGCGTGAACAGCCAGAACTGAGTACCTGCCAACCAGTAGTAGTAGATGACACGGATACCACCGCGTTTGCCTTTTTGCCGGTAGGGGTCTCGAAAGCGAATCTTCCTCAGGCCGCCAGTGCCCTTCATGACCTCGCCGGCCTGTGGACAACTGAGCAGGATTTGCTGCAGCGAGCGATATTCCTCGTCACTGAGGAACTCGGACCGGTGACGTTCGAACGGCGGCAGCTCAACAAAAATGGCATCCATTGATTGTACGTTATCTGCGTATAGTTTGGAGGGGGTGAGCAGGCCCGTCAATGGGCCGTTTTTCCAGCCTATACTTCTCGGCGCTGCATGAGCGCGCCGGAGAATTACCGCTTGTAACGCGGGTAGGAAAACTCCGAAATCATACCGGCTGACCGCGATCGACTTTGCTGCTGAGAATGATCGAGGTGGTGGTCTTCTCGACGCCCTCGACACTGCCAATCTGGTCCAGCAGCTGGTCCAGCTGTTCCGGCGTATCGCTGTGCAACCAGGCCACGTAGTCGAACTCGCCACTCACCGCGCACAGTTGCTGCACCTGCCCCATGGCACTCAAGCGCCGCACCACTTCCTTGCCGGAACGCGGCTGCACCTTGATCCCGACATAGGCTTGCAGGCCGCCCCCGATCAGGCGCTGCCCCAGGCGCACGCCGTAGCCGGTGATGACCTTGCCCTTTTCCAGTCGCGCCAGGCGCGAGTTGACCGTGGTGCGGGCGATACCCAGCTGGCGGGCGAGGGTGGCGACGCTTTCGCGGGCGTTGATCTGCAGCAGGGCGATCAGTTGGCGGTCGATTTCGTCGAGGGTGATGGGGCGTGAATCGGTCATGGAAAACTCTCGGCAGTGGGCTGGCAAGCCTAGCCACGCAAGGGTTGGCAGGGCAAGGCCAAGTGCATCGAGACAAGTTTTGCGTCATCATGGTGGGCCCATTTGCTGGAGGCCCCGGTGTGAAGTTCGCCGACCTGCTCGAATGTTGGAGGATGGAAGTCTCCAACAAGAAACGGCCAGGACGCTCTACCAGCCTGTTTTTCAATGTTCTGCGGCGTGCCCGCAAGGACAATAAACTGCGCTTTCTCTTCGCCTTTCGCCTGGCCCAGTTCCTCGAAGCTCGCGGCGGCCTGGCCAGGCGCCATGCCCGGCGGATGCAGCAGCGCCTGAACCTGAAGTACGCCGTGGATATCGACATCGGCGCACAAATCGCCCCCGGCCTGCGCATCGCTCACCTGCCCGGTGTGGTGATAACTCGCCATGTGAGCATCGGCCGCAACTTCTTCATTCGCCAGAACTGCTCGATCGGGATCAAGACCCTGGGGCTGGAGGACTACGCGCTGCGCATCGGCGACAACGTGAGCCTGGGGGCCAACAGCTGCATCATCGCCGACCACATCAGCATTGGTGACAATGTGGTGATCGGCGCCATGTCGCTGGTAACCCGGGATATCCCGGCCGACAGCACCTTCTACAACCCTCGCCAGACGCAGGTGCGCGATAACGCGCAGTAGATTCGAGCAGGCACAAAAAAGCCGCGCATTGGCGCGGCTTTGTCGTGTCTGGTGGGCCCACACGGACTCGAACCGTGGACCAAAGGATTATGAGTCCTCTGCTCTAACCAACTGAGCTATAGGCCCTCAGTAAGCGCCCGGATTATAACGAGGGTTTGGAAAGGGTGCCATCCGAAAGATCGGATAGTGCTATGCGAAGAAAGCTCGCGGCGAACTCCTCGGGCGGCAGCGGCAGGCTGACGATGTAGCCTTGGATCTGCTCGCAGCCTTCGGCGGCCAGGAACCGCTGCTGCGCCAGGTTCTCCACGCCCTCGGCAATGATCGTCAATTGCATGCTGCGGCCCAGGGCGATGATGGCCCGGGCGATGGCGGCGTCGTGCGGGTCATCGGGCAGGCCGCGGATGAACGACTTGTCGATCTTGAGAATGTCCAGCGGCAGGCGTTTGAGGTAGCTGAGCGACGAATAGCCCGTGCCGAAATCGTCGATCGCCAGCTGCACGCCCAACTGCTTGAGCTGGTGCAGCACGGCCAGGGCCTCTTCGGCCTGGCTCATGATGAAGTTCTCGGTGATCTCCAGCTGCAGGTCGCCGGCCTTGAGCTGGTAGGTCTTGAGCAGCTGTTCGATGCGTTTGGCCAGGCCGCCGTGGCGCAGCTGTGCCCCGGCGAGGTTGATCGACAGGGGGCCGAAGGCCTGGTAATCCATTTTCCAGTGGTGCATCTGCCGACAGGCCTGGTCCAGCACCCAGTCGCCAATCTGCAGGATGGTGCCGTTCTCCTCGGCCAAATGAATGAAGTGCTCGGGCGGCACCTCGCCGAAGGTCGGGTGGCTCCAGCGGATCAGCGCTTCGGCACCCACCAGGGTCTGGGACTTGAGGCTGAACTTGGGCTGGTAGCTCAAGCTCATTTCGTTGCGCTCGATGGCGCGGCGCAGTTCGTGCTCCAGGGCGATGCGCTCGCTGGCCTGGGCAGTGAGGTCGCGGGTGTAGGCCTCGACGCGGTTGCGGCCCTTGGCCTTGGAGCGGTACATGGCGGCATCGGCGTTGCGGATCAGCGTGGCGACGTCGGTGCCATCCTGCGGGTACAGGCTGATGCCGATGCTGGCACTGGTGAAGAACTCGTGCTCGCCGGCCTGGAACGGTGCGCTGAAGCCTGCCAGCAGCTTGTTGGCGATGGCGCTGGCATCGCTGGGCTTGTGCAGGCCGGGCAGGAGGATGATGAATTCGTCGCCGCCCAGGCGGGCCACGGTATCGACGTCGCGCACCTGCTCCTTGAGGCGCTGGGCGATGCCCTTGAGCAGCAGGTCGCCAACCGGATGGCCGAGGCTGTCGTTGATGTGCTTGAAGCGGTCGAGGTCGAGGAACAGCACCGCGCCCTGGCGGTTGGACACCTGCGAGCAGGTGAGCACCGCCTGCAGGCGGTTTTCGAACAGGGCGCGGTTGGGCAGCCCGGTGAGCGGGTCGTGGTGGGCCTGGTAGTCGAGCTTGGCCTGGGCGTGCTTGAGGCTGGAAATGTCGGCGAACACGGCAACGAAATGGGTGATCGCGCGCTCACTGTTGCGCACGGCGCTGATCGTCAGCCAGCCCGGGTACAGCTCACCGTTCTTGCGCTTGTTGAAGATTTCGCCCTGCCAGTGCCCTTCGGCGGTGAGCTGGTGCCACATGGCAGCGTAGAACGCGCTGTCATGCTGGCCGGAGGAGAGCAGGCGCGGGGTTTGCCCGAGCGCTTCGATTTCGCTGTAGCCGGTGATTTCGCTGAAGGCGCGGTTGACGGCGCTGATGCGCTGGTCGATATCGGTGATCAATACGCCTTCGGCGGTGTTTTCGAAAACGGTGGCGGCCAGCTGCAGCTTCTCTTGCATCAGGTGGCGTTCGGTGATGTCGCGGGCGATGGTCAGCATGCAGTCGACGCCGCCAATGGGCAGTGGCCGAGTGGACAGCTCGCACAGGCGAATCTGCCCGTCGCTGCGGCGGATATGGCAGCTGAAGTCGCGCACGAAGCCGTCGCGGGCCAGCAGGTCGATCAGGCGCTTGCGTTCGTTGAGGTCGACCCAGATGCCCAGGTCGAACGAGGTCTGGTCGATCGATGGGTTGAGTTCGTAGCCGGTCAGGCGGCAGAAGCCTTCGTTGACCTCGACCAGCAGGCCATCGCTCTGGCGCGACAGCAGCAGGCCGTCGGGGGAGGCGTGGAAGGCCTTGGCGAACTTTTCTTCGGAAATTTGCAGCTGCTGCTGGGTTTCCTTCAGCTGGCTGATGTCGCGCACCGCCACGACGAAGGCCAGGGTGCCGTCGAGTTCGAAGGTTTCGGCGGAAGTGAGGCCAGTGAACAGCTGGCCATTGCTGCGACGGAAGCTCATCTCCAGGTTGCGGATGCCATTGCCCTGATGCAGGCGCTCGAGCAGCAGGGGGCCAGTGCCTTGCACGCCCCACAGGTTCAGCTCGGTCGCCGTGCGGCCGACCACCTGGCCAGGTGAAAGGCCTATCTGTTCCTCGAACGCTTCGTTCACCTCAAGCAGGCAGCCGTCGCCAAGGCGGGCGATCAGCAGGATGTCGGGGCATTGCTGGAACACCGAGGCAAACTTCTGCTCGGACAGGCGCAGGGCGTCTTCAGTGTGCTTGGTTTCGCTGATGTCGATCATCAGCCCGCGCATCACCGGCCGGTGGCCGTGCTCGATCATGCTGACGATGTTGCGTACCCAAAGCGCCTGGCCATCGGCGCGGATCACCCGGTAATCGAGGCTGTGGTCGCGCCCGGCGGCGGTTTCGCTTTCGCAGAATGCCTGGGCCCAGAGGGCGTCGTCAGGGTGCAGGATGCTGCGCCAGAACCCGGGTTTGAGCCAGTCGTGCAAGGGGTAGCCCAGCAGGTCTTCGGCATGTGGCGAAACGTAGCTGTAGGTGAAATCGTTGGCGTCGGCCTCCCAGGCAATGGCCGACAGGCTCTCGATCAGGCCCCTGTAGTGGTACTCGCTGCTGCGCAGCTCCTGCTCCAGCGCGATGCGCCGGGAAATTTCCGAGCTGAGCCGGCGATTGATGCGGATGACCACGGCGAGGATGGCGACCAGCAGCAGCATGGCGGGCAGGCCGTAGATCAGCATGTCGTGCCAGAAGGTGCGTTGGTCCACCACGTTGCCGACCCAGCGTTGCTGGATCTGGCTGATTTCGTCGCTGGACATGTCGGCCATGACCTTGTCGAGGATGCCGACCAATACCTTGTCGTCGCGCGGTGCGGCCATGGCCAGCTGGTAGCGGTACGGGGTCTCGCCGCTGACGTACAGGCCCTCGAGCTTGAGCTGGCGCAGGCTCCAGATGCTCGAGGCAAGGTCGCCGACCACCGCGTCCACTTCGTCGGTAGCCAGCGCCTGCAAGGTCGAGCTGACATTGGGCATGGCCACCAGGTTGAGGTCGGGGTGGTGGGTGCGTAGCAGCTCGTGGGGGGCGTAGTTCTCCACCACGGCGATCTTCAGGCCGTAAAGGTCCTTGAGGGTGCGCGGTTGTGCGCCGCCTTCATGGGCCAGGATGACGATGGGGAAATCCAGGTAAGGGCGGGTGAAGGCCAGGTAACCCTGGCGCTCCGGCGTGGACATGATGCCGGGCAGCAGGTCGATGCGGCTTTCCCGTGCTTGCTGCAGTACCTCGGTCCAGCTGCTGGGCTCGATCGGCTTGAGCGTTACACCCAGGCGCTCCTGGAGCAAGGCGATGTAATCGGCGGCCAATCCCTGGTACCGGCCTTCCTGGTCACGAAACTCGAACGGTGGCCAGGAAGCGTCGACGCCCAGCTTCAGCTGCGGATGGGCAGCCAGCCAGGTTTTTTCCTCGTCTGTCAGGGTCAGGGCGCCGGCCGTCGTGTTCCACAGGATCAGGAGCAGCAACAGAATGGCCGGCATAGGCGGCATATCAGCCTCGCATTCAGGTGGTCTGAACTCGAGTGTAGACGGGCAATCGGCCCGGCGGGTAGCGAGTGGCCACGACCTTTTGTCACATAAGAAAAACCCCGGCCTGGGCCGGGGTTTTGTCTTCACTCGTCGAGGAAGGAGCGCAGATGCTCGCTGCGAGTCGGGTGGCGCAATTTGCGCAACGCCTTCGCCTCGATCTGACGGATCCGCTCACGGGTCACGTCGAACTGCTTGCCCACCTCTTCGAGGGTGTGGTCGGTGTTCATGTCGATACCGAAACGCATGCGCAGCACTTTGGCTTCACGTGCGGTCAGGCCCGAGAGCACGTCGCGGGTCGCTTCCTTGAGGCTTTCGACCGTGGCCACGTCAATCGGGGACTGCATGGTCGAGTCCTCGATGAAGTCGCCCAGGTGCGAATCTTCATCGTCACCGATCGGGGTTTCCATGGAGATCGGCTCTTTGGCGATCTTCAGTACCTTGCGGATCTTGTCCTCAGGCATTTCCATGCGCTCACCGAGCTCTTCCGGGGTCGGTTCACGGCCCATTTCCTGCAGCATCTGGCGGGAAATACGGTTGAGCTTGTTGATCGTCTCGATCATGTGCACCGGGATACGGATGGTGCGCGCCTGGTCGGCGATCGAACGGGTGATCGCCTGGCGGATCCACCAGGTGGCGTAGGTCGAGAACTTGTAGCCACGACGGTATTCGAACTTGTCCACCGCCTTCATCAAGCCGATGTTGCCTTCCTGGATCAGGTCGAGGAACTGCAGGCCACGGTTGGTGTACTTCTTGGCGATGGAAATCACCAGACGCAGGTTCGCCTCGACCATCTCTTTCTTGGCGCGACGGGCCTTGGCCTCGCCGATGGACATGCGACGGTTGATTTCCTTGATCTCGGCCACGGTCAGGCCGGTCTCGGTCTCGAGGTCGATCAACTTTTGCTGGCAAGCGACGATGGCGGCGTCCTTTTCACCCAGGGCGGCAGCCCACTTGGTGTTGCGCTTGGCCAGGTCACCGCTCCAGGTCTGGTCGGTTTCGTTGCTCGGGAACAGGCGCAGGAAGTCGGCACGCGGCATGCGCGCGTCACGCACGCACAGTTGCATGATGGCGCGTTCTTGCTGGCGCAGGCGATTCAGGGCGTCACGTACACGCTCGACCAGCACATCGAACTGCTTGGGCACCAGCTTGATCGGCATGAACAGATCAGCCAGGGCCTGCATTGCACCGATGCTCTCGGCGTGGTCGCGGCCATGCTTCTTCAGCACCTTGAGGGTGATGGCGAGCTGGTCGGAAACGGCACCGAAACGCTGGGCTGCAACGACTGGGTCAGGACCGCTCTCGGTCTCTTCCTCGTCGTCACCGCTTTCCGATTCTTCCTCTTCGTCGTCGGACTCTTCCTTCGCGGCCGCGGCCTTGGCGCCAGGGATCGGCACCTCTTCGGTCGGGGCGGCGATGTTGTCGTCAGGGTCGATGTAACCGCTGAGAACATCCGACAGACGGCCACCTTCGGTGGTGACGCGGTCGTATTCGCCGAGGATGTAGTCGACAGTGCCCGGGAAGTGGGCGATAGCGCCCATCACTTCGCGGATGCCTTCCTCGATACGCTTGGCGATTTCGATTTCGCCTTCGCGGGTCAGCAGCTCGACGGTACCCATTTCGCGCATGTACATGCGCACCGGGTCGGTCGTGCGGCCGATATCGGTTTCAACTGCCGCCAACGCTGCTGCGGCTTCTTCGGCCGCGGCTTCGTCGGTGTCGGCTTCCGCCAACAGAAGGGCATCCGCATCCGGAGCACTCTCGAATACGTTGATCCCCATGTCGTTGATCATGCGGATGATGTCTTCCACCTGTTCCGGATCTGAAATATCCTCAGGCAGGTGGTCGTTGACCTCCGCGTAAGTCAGGTAGCCCTGCTCACGACCGCGGGTGATCAACTCTTTGATACGAGACTGCTGTTGCGCTTTTCCGGACATAACACCCTATCCACTGAAGGTCTTGGCGGGCAAAAAACAAGCCGAGGATTATACCCGAGCATGGGCCTCACGCGCCAGATGAGGTCGGCGTTTGTGCGGGAACATTCCGGCTCAGCAGGGCGAGGAGCTGTGATTTTTCCTCGCTGGTCAATTCGCTTTGACGTGCTTTTCTGAGCAGTTGTTCCAGGCTGCGCTCGCGTTGGCGGGCGGACAAGCTAGTTATGGTGTCGAAAAACTGTTGTTCAAGGTTGTCGGCCACGATCAGCCATTCCTTTTCCGCCAGGGCCCGCAGCAGGCGGCCTTGTTCGGTCCCATGCCAGCGTGCAATCAGTTGCATTGAGCTTAGCCCAGGATTTTTCTGCGCGGCTTCGATCAAGGCCACCAGCAACTGGCTGTAGAGGTGTTCTTCATCGGCGAAATGGCTGGCGTCTTCGACCTTGCCGGCCAGCAGCGGGTGGTGCAGCAAGGTGCGCAGGGCGGCCAGGGTCGGCGGTTCTACCGGTGCCGGCGTGCGTGGCGGTGCCTCGTCGCGTTGCTGCCAAGGCTTGCCGCCTTTGCGGTTCTTGTCCCAGGGCTTGTCGCTCCAGGGTTTCTTGGCGCCGCCCTTGTTCGGCTTCCACTGCTGTTCCTGCTGCGCCGGGGCGTAGTCGTGCGCCGGCATGTCGCTGTAGTCGGGGGTGTAGCTGGCCATGGCGTCGTAATCGAAGCCAGGGTCGTAGTCGGGCACGCTGCTGGCGGCAGGGGCGTGCTGGGCCAGTTGCTCGACCTGCTGCGGGTCGAGGCCGGTGATTTCCTTCAGGCGGTTGCGCATCAGCTGGCGCAGGTTGGCACCGGGAATCTTTTCGATCAACGGTGCTGCCAGGGTCGCCATGTGCGCCTTGCCTTCCAGCGAACGCGGGTCGGCTTCGGCGCTCAGTTGCTCGAAGAAGTAGTCGGCCAGCGGCTGGGCGTGCTGGTTGATGCGCGCCATGAAGGCATCAGTGCCTTCGGCGCGCACCAGGCTGTCGGGGTCTTCGCCTTCGGGCAGGAACAGAAAGCGTGCGCGGCGCCCATCCTGCAGGGCCGGCAGGGCCGACTCCAGGGCGCGCCAGGCAGCCTTGCGCCCGGCCTGGTCGCCGTCGAAGCAGAACAGTACGCTGGGCACCACGCGGAACAGGCGCTTGAGGTGTTCTTCGCTGGTGGCGGTGCCGAGGGTGGCCACGGCGTTGCGCAGGCCTTGCTGGGCCAGGGCGATGACGTCCATGTAGCCCTCGACGACGATGATCTCGTCGAGGTTGCGGTTGTGCTTGCGCGCCTCGTACAGCCCGTACAGCTCCTGGCCCTTGTGGAAAACCGGGGTTTCCGGGGAGTTGAGGTACTTGGGCTTGTCATCGCCGAGCACTCGGCCACCAAAGGCGATGATGCGCCCGCGGCTGTCGCGGATGGGGAACATCACCCGGTCGCGGAAGCGGTCGTAGCGCTTGCCGCTTTCGGCGTTCTCGATCAGCAGGCCGGCATCGATCATCACCTTCTGTTGCAGGGTGTCGGCACCCAGGTGCTTGAGCAGGTTGTCCCAGCCCGGCGGGGCGAAGCCCAGGCCAAAGTCGCGGGCGATTTCGCCTGACAGGCCGCGGCCCTTGAGGTACTCCACCGCGGCTTTGCGGGTGGGGTGGTTGCGCAGGGCCTGGCGGTAGAACTCGGCGGCGGCATCGAGCAGCGGGTAGAGCGGCGAGTCGGTTGGCTGGCGGGGTTTCTGCCCGCGCCGGCCTTCTTCGCGGGGCACTTCCATGCCGGCAGCGCGGGCCAGTTCCTCGACGGCCTGGGGGAAGTCCAGGTTGTCGTGGTCCATGACGAAGCCCAAGGCGTTGCCGCCGGCACCGCAGCCGAAGCAGTAGTAGAACTGCTTGTCGGGGCTGACCGTGAAGGAGGGGGTTTTCTCCTTGTGGAACGGGCAGCACGCGGAGTAGTTCTTGCCGGCCTTTTTCAGCTGGACGCGCGAACTCACCACGTCGACGATGTCGAGGCGGTTGATCAGGTCGTCAATGAAGCTTTGGGGAATCAGCCCGGCCATGGCAGTCTCGTCATCTGGCAACTGGCAAGTCTAATCGCTAGCGCACCGGTTGGGGCGAGTGATGCTAGGGGGAAGTGCGAGGGAATGTGTGCTCGTCGGTAGCCACCGGGATTACCAGGGGCTCGTCAGTGTGACGTGCACGGCTGGCCGAAACCAGTTCTGACGCGTTGACACGATTGCCCGCTGCGAATTGCGACGGACGCCTTGGGCTAGCTGCTCAAGGGTGAAACAACCGCTGCCATCGGCCCGGCGGTGAGCCGGGCAGGGCAGAAGCTTTGCGTTGAACGTCTGTATTAGTACAGACGAACGGCGCGGCGCTGTTCGCGCTGAACTTTCTTGGCGTGACGCTTAACAGCAGCAGCTGCTTTGCGCTTACGCTCTGCGGTCGGCTTCTCGTAAAACTCGCGGCTACGAACTTCAGCCAGTACACCGGCTTTTTCGCAGGAGCGCTTGAAACGACGCAGAGCTACGTCGAAGGGTTCGTTCTCTTTAACTTTGACGGCTGGCATCCAGGGCTACCTTAATTCATTACCGGGGTAGACGTGCTCCTGGCAAAACAAAGGTGTGCTGGAGAACGTCGGTTTTCAAGGGTTGCGGATGTTAACCCTTAGTACGCCGGAATGCAAAGCCTCTGATCGAAAACCGCTGGTCGGCACCCGGCACGGGGACTATCATGCGCGGCTTCGAATTCAGCCCCCACAAGGGACGAGCCCATGCTAGTACTGGGATTGGAAACATCCTGCGACGAAACCGGCGTCGCATTATACGACAGTGAGCGCGGTTTGTTGGCCGATGCGCTGTTCAGCCAGATCGACCTGCACCGTGTGTTTGGCGGGGTCGTGCCCGAGCTTGCGTCGCGTGACCACGTCAAGCGCATGCTGCCGTTGATCCGCCAGGTGTTGGACGAGGCCGGCTGCGTGGCCACCGAGATCGACGCGATCGCCTACACCGCGGGCCCTGGCCTGGTCGGTGCGCTGCTGGTCGGCGCTTCGTGCGCCCAGGCCCTGGCGTTCGCCTGGGACATCCCGGCGATCGGCGTACACCATATGGAAGGCCACCTGCTGGCGCCGATGCTGGAGGAAAACCCTCCCGAATTCCCGTTCGTCGCTTTGTTGGTGTCCGGCGGCCATACCCAGCTCGTTCGGGTCGATGGCATCGGCCAGTACCAACTGCTGGGCGAGAGCCTGGATGACGCTGCCGGCGAGGCATTCGACAAGACGGCCAAGCTGATCGGCCTGAACTACCCCGGCGGCCCGGAAATCGCTCGCCTGGCCGAGCGCGGCGTGCCAGGGCGCTTCGTGTTCCCGCGGCCGATGACCGATCGCCCGGGCCTGGAGTTCAGCTTCAGTGGCCTCAAGACCTTCGCCCTGAACACCTGGCAGCAATGCCGCGATGCTGGCGACGACAATGAGCAAACCCGTTGCGACGTGTCCCTGGCGTTCCAGCAGGCGGTGGTGGAGACTCTGACCATCAAGTGCAAGCGCGCACTCAAGCAGACCGGCCTCAAGCGCCTGGTCATCGCTGGTGGCGTCAGCGCCAACAAGGCACTGCGTGCCTCTCTGGAGGACATGCTCGCCGGGCTCAAAGGCAACGTGTACTACGCGCGTCCCCAGTTCTGCACCGACAATGGCGCGATGATCGCCTATGCCGGCTGCCAGCGGCTGTTGGCCGGGCAACAGCAGGACCTGGCGATCAGCGTGCAGGCGCGCTGGCCAATGGAGCAGTTGCCACCGTTGTAAACGGACAGGCGAACGTCAGAAATGGCGTTCGCGCCCGGCGAACAGGTCGCGAAGGTTATTGCGATGACGCCAGACGATCATCACCGTGAGCACGCTGATCGGCAGCAGGGCCTCGGGCTCGCGCCAGGCCAGCAACGGCAGGGTCAGTGGTGTGGCGATCAGGGCGGCCAGGGAGCTGGTGCGGGTGAGGTAGAAGGTCAGCAGCCAGGCACCGATGGCCAGCAGCGCGGCCGGAAAGTACAGGGCCATGAGCATGCCGGCCGCAGTGGCGACGCCCTTGCCGCCCTGGAAGCGGAAGTACACCGGGAACAGGTGGCCCAGCACCGCGCAGACGCCGACCCAGGCCTGTTCCTGCAGGTCGAGGCCGGCCAGGCGCGCGAGCAGCACGGGCAACAAGCCCTTGCACAGGTCGCCAAGCAGGGTCAGGATCGCCAGTTTACGGCCCGCCAGGCGTAGCATGTTGGTGGCGCCGGCATTGCCTGAACCGCTGGAACGCGGGTCCGGGCTGCCCGAAAGGCGGCTGAGGACGATGGCGAAGGACAGCGAGCCAAGCAGGTAGGCGAGCAGCGCCAGTAACCAAAACATGCTAACTATTCCGGGCGAGGACGCCCTGATTCTAACGGCGCCAGTCGCCCTTGTCGTGTTGTGGAGAGAAGTGCTTGGACAGAGTGTTCATCGAAGGCCTGGAAGTCGAGACCGTCATCGGTGCCTATGACTGGGAACGGGATATTCGCCAATGCTTGCGCCTGGACCTGAGCTTTGCCTGGGACAACCGCCCGGCCGCGGCCGGTGACGATTTGAACCTGGCGCTGGACTATGCCAGCGTTTCGTCGCGCATCCAGGCCTTTGCCGAGCAGGCACGCTTCGAGTTGGTGGAAACCTTCGCCGAACGGCTGGTCGCGGTACTGATGGAAGAGTTCCACATTCCTTGGGTGCGGCTGAAGCTGACCAAGCCGGGCGCCGTTCCTGCGGCCCGTGGTGGTGTTGGCGTGGAGATCGAGCGCGGATGCCTCTGAGCACGGTTTACCTGGGCCTTGGCAGCAACATCGACCGCCACGCGCACCTGTGCGCCGGGCTCGATGCGCTGGCTGCCATCCTCACCGACATGCGCTGTTCTCCGGCCTTCGAGAGCCAGGCGGTGGGGATCAAGAGCGGCCCGTTCATCAACTTCGTGGTGACCGGCAAGACCGACTTGCCGCTGATGGAGCTGGACCGCCGGCTCAAGTTCATCGAGGCCGACAATGGCCGTTATGCCCCTGACCGCAAGGGGTTGCCGCTGGATATCGATGTGCTGATGTATGACGATCTGCACGGTAACCACGATGGCCTGGTGCTGCCCAGGGCCGAGATCCTGAAAAATGCCTTCGTGCTGTGGCCGTTGTCGCTGCTGGCGCCTGACCTGGTGCATCCGGGGGTAGGCAAGCGCATGGCGCAGCTGTGGCAGGAGGCGCGCATCGAACAGGTGCTGGCGCCGGTGCCGTTCGAGTGGCGCGGGCTGCAGCTGACGCTTGGGTAATTGTGGGAGCCGGCTTGCCGGCGATAGGGCACTGAAAGGCTACCCAAGGCTGCAACTATTCGCTGGCCTCATCGCCGGCAAGCCGGCTCCCACAGAGATTGCGCAAGCGATTAGGGCTGCTTCAGTGGCCAGCGCCGCTTTTGTAGTCTTGTAGCGCTTTCAGTCGTTCTTCCTTCAGCGCCTCTCCCAGTCCTTGCCCAGTCAGCCCCGCCGCCACCAGGGGCTTCACGTCCACCGCCCTGGCTGCCGCCGCTGCGCCGCGTAGGTAGTCACCCTGTGGATAACTTGGTGCGCCCGCACCACGCGCATCCATTTCGCACGCGGCTATGAAGTCTTCGAAGCGCTGCGGCCGACGATACACATCGAACTTTTGCAGCAGCTCCAGCAGTGTCTGGGGTTCGAGTTCGAGGGCCTTGCGCCCATGCCCCGCGTATTCGCCCACCAGCAGGGCGAGTTCCTGGCATTCTCGTGGCGCCTTGAAGCGCTGGTTCAGTGCCTTGATCGATGCAGGATCAAGGCCCTGCAACAGGCACGCCCAGCGCACATGCAGGGGCTGATGATGCTTGGCGGCCTGGATCAGCGCAGCCAGCGAGGCTGCATCGGCGTCAAGCTCCGGCATCAGCTGTTGCAGGGCTGCGCAATCGTGGAGCACCTGGATGAATACCTGAGGTTCGTCCTCCATCAGAGCGCGCTCGATCTCTTTCCAGCTGCGCTCGGCGGTCAACGCCTGCAGCTCGCCGGATTCGCTGATCTGCCGCATCAGCGCCAGGGTTTCATCGGCGACGCTAAAGCCCAGCGGCGCATAGCGTGCGGCGAAGCGCGCCACGCGTAACACACGCAGGGGATCTTCGGCGAACGCCGGCGAAACGTGACGCAGAATGCCCTGCTCAAGGTCGCCCTGGCCATGGTAGGGGTCAATGACGTTGCCGTGGTCGTCCTCGGCCATCGCATTGATGGTCAGGTCACGGCGAATCAGGTCTTCTTCGAGCGTCACGTCCGGGCTTGCGTGGAAGGTAAAGCCGCCATAGCCGCGCCCGCTCTTGCGTTCGGTGCGGGCCAAGGCATATTCCTCGCCAGTCTTGGGGTGCAGAAAAACCGGGAAATCAGCGCCCACCGGGCGGTAGCCCTTGGCGTGCATTTGCTCGACGGTCGCGCCGACCACCAGCCAGTCGATATCACTCACCGGGCGCCCGAGCAGGCGATCGCGTACCGCGCCGCCGACTTTGTAGATGTGCATGTGCAACCTCCATTACTGCCCACAGGATACCCTGTCGGCAGCAATGGCGGTGCCTTGCGCTAGAGGTGATGAATGACGGCCAGGTCCATGCGGCCATAGTCGCCGCTTTCGCCGTGCTCGCCACGGGGAGGCATGTGATGGGTCTTGACCACCTGCTCGCCCTGCACGGTTTCCAGGTGGATGTCGAAGCCCCACAGGCGGTGCAGGTGCTTGAGCACCTCTTCGGTGGAGTCGCCAAGCGGTTTGCGGTTGTGCTGCTGGTGACGCAGGGTCAAAGAACGGTCGCCGCGGCGGTCGATGCTCCAGATCTGCACGTTCGGTTCGCGGTTGCCAAGGTTGTACTGGGACGCCAGTTGTTCACGAATGATGCGGTAACCCGCCTCGTCGTGAATGGCCGGCACCACCAGGTCGTCGCGCTGGTCGTCGTCGAGAATGCTGAACAGCTTGAGGTCGCGGATCACCTTGGGTGACAGGTACTGCAGGATGAAGCTTTCATCCTTGAAGCTGCTCATGGCGAACTTGATGGTCGACAGCCAATCACTGCCTGCGATGTCTGGGAACCAGCGGCGGTCCTCCTCGGTGGGGTTTTCGCACATCCGGCGGATGTCGGTGTACATCGCAAAACCCAGTGCGTAAGGGTTGATGCCGTTGTAGTAGGGGCTATCGAAGCCGGGTTGGAACACCACGCTGGTGTGTGACTGCAGGAACTCCATCATGAAGCCTTCAGTGATCAGGCCTTCGTCGTAGAGGTCGTTCATCAGCGTGTAGTGCCAGAAGGTCGCCCAGCCTTCGTTCATGACTTGAGTCTGGCGCTGTGGGTAGAAGTACTGGGCGATCTTGCGCACGATGCGTACTACTTCGCGTTGCCAGGATTCGAGCAGTGGGGCGTTTTTCTCGATGAAGTAGAGGATGTTTTCCTGAGGTTCGGAGGGGAATCGCGCATCGTCGCGGTCTCCGCCTTTTTCCGCACTTTTGGGGATGGTGCGCCACAGGTCGTTGATCTGCCGCTGCAGGTGCTCCTCGCGGTCCTTCTGGCGCCGGCGTTCCTCCTCGGCCGAGATCGGATAGGGGCGCTTGTAGCGATCGACGCCGTAGTTCATCAGCGCATGGCAGGAGTCGATCAGGTCTTCCACGGCGTCGATGCCATGGCGCTCCTCGCACTGGGCGATGTACTGCTTGGCGAACACCAGGTAGTCGATGATCGAGGTGGCATCCGTCCAGGTGCGGAACAGGTAGTTGCCCTTGAAGAAGCTGTTATGGCCATAGCAGGCGTGGGCGATCACCAGTGCCTGCATGCACATGGTGTTCTCTTCCATCAGGTAGGCGATGCAGGGATCGGAGTTGATCACGATCTCGTAGGCCAGGCCCATCTGGCCGCGGCTGTAGGACTTCTCGGTACTGAGGAACTGCTTGCCGTAGGACCAGTGGTGATAGCCCAGCGGCATGCCCACGGAGGCGTAGGCATCCATCATCTGCTCGGCGGTGATCACTTCGATCTGGTTGGGGTAGGTGTCCAGGGCGTAACGCTCGGCCAGCCGGCTGATTTCCCGATCGTAGGTCTGGATCAGCTCGAACGTCCACTCGGACCCGGTGGAAATGGGTTGGCGTCTCTGTGCTCTGGCGGTCATGTGGCTAACCTGCGCTGGAAGAGTTCACGGAAGACCGGGTAGATATCGCCGGCCGAAACCAACTGTTGCTGGGCGAACGTGTCGGGGAAGGCCTCGCCGATTCGCTCGTACTCGTACCACAGCGCCTGATGTTCACGCGGGGTGATCTCGACGTAAGTGTAGTACTGCACGTGCGGCATGATCTGCTTGGACAGGATCTCGCGGCAGATCGGCGAGTCATCGTTCCAGTTGTCGCCGTCGGACGCCTGGGCTGCATAGATGTTCCAGTCGCTGGCCGGATAACGCTCGGCCATGATCTCCTGCATCATCTTCAGCGCGCTGGAGACGATGGTGCCGCCGGTTTCCCGGGAGTAGAAGAATTCTTCCTCGTCGACTTCGCGGGCACTGGTGTGGTGGCGAATGAACACCACTTCGATGCGGTCGTAGTTCCGCTTGAGGAACAGGTACAGGAGGATGAAGAAGCGTTTGGCGATGTCCTTGGTGGCCTGGGTCATCGATCCGGACACGTCCATCAGGCAGAACATCACTGCCTTGGAGCTGGGGTTGGGCTGTTTGACCAGCAGGTTGTACTTGAGGTCGAAGGTGTCGAGGAAGGGCAGGCGGTTGATGCGTGCCTTGAGCCGATCGATTTCCTGTTCCACTTCCTGGATATCGGTGAAGTTGTCGGGCTCCTCGACCTTGAGCCGGGCCAGTTCCTTTTGCGCCTCACGCAGCAGCGCACGGCTGCTGCCGGTCAGGGCGATACGCCGGGCATGGGCCGAGCGCAGCGTGCGCACGATATTGATGCGCGACGGGTTGCCTTCGTTGGCGATGCCGGCGCGCACGGTCTTGAATGTGTCGGTGCCGGTCAGGTGGCGCTTGACCAGGTTGGGCAGCTCAAGGTCTTCGAACATGAATTCGAGGAATTCTTCCTGGGTGATCTGGAAGACGAAATCATCCATGCCCTCGCCGGAATTGCCGGCCTTGCCACGCCCGCCACCCCCGCCGCCGCCCCCTTGGGGCCGGGCGATATGCTCGCCGGCGGTGAATTCCTTGTTGCCTGGGTGCACGATGGTCTGCTTGCCGCCACGGCCATGGTGCAGCACCGGTTCATCGATGTCCCGCCCGGGAATGCTGATCTGTTCGCCATGCTCCATGTCCATGATGGAGCGGCGGCTCACCGCCTCTTCGACGGCTTTCTTGATGTGTTCACGGTAACGCCGCAAGAAACGCTGGCGGTTGACCGTGCTCTTGTTCTTGCCGTTCAGGCGTCGGTCGATAACGTAGCTCATGGTCCCTCCGGTAGCTGGGAACAGCTGCACGCTTCAAGCTACGAGCTGCTGCACGTACTAGCCAGCAAAGCAGCCACCGCCGCCCGAAGCTGGTTGGCCAGCTGCGGGCGAACGGCGTGTAGCTTGCCGCTTTATTGCGATTTCCTGACCCGCAGGTACCATTCCGACAGCAGGCGCACCTGTTTGTCGGTGTAGCCACGCTCCACCATGCGCGTGACGAAGTCGTTGTGTTTCTGTTGGTCTTCCTTGCTGGCCTTGGCGTTGAAGCTGATGACCGGCAGCAGGTCTTCGGTGTTGGAGAACATTTTCTTCTCGATCACCACACGCAGCTTCTCGTAGCTCAGCCAGCTCGGGTTCTTGCCGTTGTTGTTGGCGCGGGCGCGCAGCACGAAGTTGACGATCTCGTTGCGGAAATCCTTCGGATTGCTGATGCCGGCCGGTTTCTCGATCTTTTCCAGTTCTTCGTTGAGGGCGATGCGGTTGAGGATTTCGCCGGTTTCCGGATCGCGGTATTCCTGGTCCTGGATCCAGAAGTCGGCGTACAGCACATAGCGGTCGAAGATGTTCTGGCCGTACTCGCTGTACGACTCGAGGTAGGCGGTCTGGATTTCCTTGCCGATGAACTCGATATAGCGCGGTGCCAGGTACTCCTTCAGGTAGCGCAGGTAGCGCTCGCGCACTTCTGCCGGGAACTGTTCCTGTTCGATCTGCTGTTCCAGCACGTACAGCAGGTGCACCGGGTTGGCGGCTACCTCGTGCGGATCGAAGTTGAACACCTTGGAGAGGATCTTGAAGGCGAAGCGGGTCGACAGGCCGTTCATGCCTTCGTCGACACCCGCGGAATCGCGGTACTCCTGGATCGACTTGGCTTTCGGGTCGGTGTCCTTGAGATTTTCGCCGTCATACACGCGCATCTTGGAGTAGATGTTGGAGTTTTCCGGCTCCTTGAGGCGCGAGAGCACGGTGAACTGGGCGAGCATCTTCAGCGTGTCCGGCGCGCAATGGGCCTTGGCCAGGGAGCTGTTGACCAGCAGTTTGTCGTAGATCTTGATCTCGTCGCTGACGCGCAGGCAGTACGGCACCTTGACGATGTAGATCCGGTCGATGAACGCCTCGTTGTTCTTGTTGTTGCGGAAGGTGTGCCACTCCGATTCGTTGGAGTGGGCCAGCAGGATCCCGGAGTAGGGGATCGCGCCGAGGCCTTCGGTACTGTTGTAGTTGCCTTCCTGGGTGGCGGTGAGCAGTGGGTGCAGGACCTTGATCGGCGCCTTGAACATCTCGACGAATTCCATCAGGCCCTGGTTGGCCCGGCACAGCGCACCCGAATAGCTGTAGGCGTCGGCGTCGTTCTGCGGGAATTCCTCGAGCTTGCGGATATCCACCTTGCCGACCAGGGCGGAGATGTCCTGGTTGTTCTCGTCGCCAGGTTCGGTCTTGGCAATGGCGATCTGGTTGAGGATCGACGGGTACAGCTTGACCACCCGGAACTTGCTGATGTCGCCGCCGTATTCCTGCAGGCGCTTGGTGGCCCACGGCGACATGATGGTGTTCAGGTAGCGCCGCGAGATGCCGTACTCCTCTTCGAGAATGGCGCCATCTTCGGTGGCATTGAACAGGCCCAGCGGCGACTCGAAGACCGGTGAGTCCTTGATCGCGTAGAAGGGGACCTTTTCCATCAGCTGCTTGAGTTTCTCGGCCAGCGACGATTTACCGCCGCCTACCGGGCCCAGCAGATAGAGGATCTGTTTCTTCTCTTCCAGGCCTTGGGCGGCGTGGCGGAAGTAGGAGACGATCTGGTCGATGCACTCTTCCATGCCATGGAAGTCGGCAAAGGCCGGATAGCGGCGGATCACCTTGTTGGAGAAGATGCGCGACAGCCTGGAGTTGGTTGAGGTGTCGATCAGTTCCGGCTCACCGATGGCCAGCAACAGCCGTTCAGCTGCCGATGCGTAGGCACTGCGATCCTCTTTGCACAGCTCGAGGTACTCCTGCAGCGAGAGTTCTTCCTGGCGCGTAGACTCGAAACGTTGTTGGAAGTGGCTAAAAATACTCATGACGTCACCTCGCTCGATACGTGGAGACGACGCCGGATCAGTCAGCTGATGCTGGCATGCAACCGGGTTCGCCGATTGCTGTATACCCCCCAGAACACCCTGTAACGCTACCGATGACCCGCACGCCGGTGTACCGGCTCTCCCCTTTTTTTGGATGGCCTGCGCTTAAGAATAGTTGGTTATCCGCAAGGTCAAGGGGAAGCGGCGAGGAAGTTGCCAGTGACCGTTCGTCAGGTCAGGCGCAAGCCCGCGTGGGGCGCGGGCTGCAGTAAAAATGAAAAAATTACTCGGGCGTGCCTTGGGCGGTTTCGGCCGGGTAGGTGGCGCGCCACAGCTCGAAGCCGCCATCGACGCTGTACACGTCCGAAAAGCCTTGGCCGACCAGGTAGGCGGCGGCGCTCTGGCTGGAATTGCCGTGGTAGCAGACCACCAGCGTTGGCGCGTCCAGGTCGGCATTGCGGATGAAGTCGGCGACCGAGTGGTTGTCCAGGTGCCGGGCGCCGGTGATGTGGCCGGCGGCATAGGCTTGCGGGTCGCGAATGTCGACGACGACCGCACCTTGCGCGCGCAGGGCCAGGGCCTGCTCGGGAGGGATGCGCTTGAATTCGCTCATGGGTACGGCTTCCTTCAGGGGTGGACGTTGAGTTTATCGGGTTGTGGAGGCTGGCGCAGGTTGCCGTCGTCGGCACACTCGCAGCGGTGGTATTCACCGCTGTCGACGTTGTACAGGGTCATCGCCCCGCCCCACACGCAGCCGGTGTCCAGGGCGATCACGCCAGGCTCGTCGACGCGGCCTTCGAGCGCGGCCCAGTGGCCGAAGATGATCTTCACGTGGCGCGAGCGGCGGTCCTTGTGGGCAAACCACGGCTTGTAGCCTTTGGGCGCGGTGCCCAGGCCTTCCTTGCTCTTGAGGTCGAGCTTGCCGTCGGCGGTGCAGAAGCGCATGCGGGTCAGGTAGTTGGTGATGACCCGCAGGCGTTCGATGCCGCTGAGGTTCTTGCTCCACTTGTGCGGCTCGTTGCCGTACATGCCGTCCAGGTACAGCTTCAGGCGCCCGTCATCACGTAGCGCCTCTTCGACTTCTGCAGCCAGCTCCAGCGCCTTGCCGAGTGTCCACTGTGGCGGAATGCCGGCATGCACCAGGGCGATACCGCGTGGCTCGTCGTAGTGCAGCAGTGGCTGGCGGCGCAGCCAGTCGAGCAGCAGGTCGGCATCGGGTGCTTCGATGATTTCGCGCAGCGTGTCGCTTTTCTTCAGGCGCTCGACGTTGTGCCAGGCCGCCAGCAGGTGCAGGTCGTGGTTGCCCAGCACGCAGACCAGCGACTGGCGAATCGAGTACAGGTAACGCAGGGTTTCCAGCGATTCGGGGCCGCGGTTGACCAGGTCGCCCACCAGCCACAGGCGATCGACTGCCGGGTTGAAACGCACGCGTTCGAGCAGGCACTTGAGCGGCTGCAGGCAACCCTGCAGGTCACCGACGGCGTAGGTGGCCATCAGTGCAGGGCCCCCGGGACCGCGAGGCGGAAGGGCATGATCTCGGCATCGAAGCGTTTGCCGTCTTCGGCGAACATCTGATAGCTGCCCTGCATAGTGCCCACGCGGGTGCTGATCACCGCACCGCTGCTGTAGGTGTGGCTTTGCCCCGGCTCGATGGTCGGTTGCTGGCCAATCACACCGGCGCCACGCACTTCTTCGACTTCACCGTCGCCATTGGTGATCAGCCAGTGGCGGGACATCAGCTTGGCGGTGACCGAGCCGTTGTTCTGCACGGTAATGGTATAGGCGAAGGCGAAACGACTGCTTTCGGGGTCGGATTGTTCTTTGAGGTAGCGGGTCACGACGCTGACGTCGATCTGATAGCGGGGGTCGGACATGCAAGGGCCTTGAGCAAACACGCGAATACGGCGATTCATGCAGTCTAGGCTATTGGCGGGGGGGAGGGCCAGTGCGTGGGGAGACAGGGGAGTGCCAGTTGAGGCGCCATCGCCGGCATGCCGGCGATGGGGTTGGCAAGGGCTGGATCAGGCTTGCTGATCGGCGAGCTGGTCGGCCAGGCGCACGAAAGCGGCCAGGTCCAGCTGCTCAGGGCGCAGGCTGCCGTCGACGCCGGCAGCTTCGATGGCCTGGCTGTCGAGAAGGCCTTTCAGCGTGTTGCGCAAGGTCTTGCGACGCTGGTTGAAGGCTTCGCGAACCACGCGTTCCAGCAGCAGATGATCCTTGGCCGGGTATGGCAGCACTTCATGCGGCACCAGGCGCACGATCGCAGAATCTACCTTCGGTGGCGGGTTGAACGCCCCGGGGCCGACGTTGAACAGGTGTTCGACCCGGCAGTGGTACTGCACCATGATCGACAGGCGGCCCCAATCACCACCGCCTGGGCCTGCAGCCATGCGCTCGACCACTTCCTTCTGCAGCATGAAGTGCATGTCACGGATCAGGCCGGCATGGCTGAGCAGGTGGAAGATCAGCGGGGTGGAGATGTTGTACGGCAGGTTGCCGACCACTTTCAGGCTGCGCGCGGGAACGCCCAGCTGGTTGAAGTCGAACTTCAGGGCGTCGCCCTGGTGCAGGCGGAAGTTGTCGCGGCCTGCGAACTTGTGCTGGAGGATCGGCACCAGGTCCTTGTCCAGTTCCACCACGTCCAGCTGTGCGCCGCTGCCCAGCAGGCCCTCGGTGAGGGCGCCCTGGCCCGGGCCGATTTCCAGCAGGTGTTCGCCGGCCTTGGCGTTGATCGCGCGCAGGATGCGGTCGATGATGCCCGCGTCATGCAGGAAGTTCTGGCCGAAGCGCTTGCGCGCCCGGTGTTGGTATTGCTCGTTCATGGTCGGTTCTCGGCCATCTGGTAGGCGGTTTCCAGGGCGACGCGCAGGCTGCCGGTGTCGACCTTGCCGCTGCCGGCCAGGTCCAGGGCGGTGCCGTGATCGACCGACGTGCGGATGATCGGCAGGCCCAGGGTCACGTTGACGGCTGCGCCAAAACCTTTGTACTTGAGTACGGGCAGGCCCTGGTCGTGGTACATCGCCAGCACCGCGTCGCAGTGCTCCAGATATTTGGGGGTAAACAGGGTATCGGCCGGCAGCGGGCCGCGCAGGTCCATGCCTTCCTGGCGCAGACGGGCCAGTGTCGGCTCGATGATGTCGATTTCTTCGCGGCCCAGATGGCCGCCTTCACCGGCATGCGGGTTGAGCCCGCAGACCAGGATACGTGGGTTGGCGATGCCGAATTTGTCGCGCATGTCGGCATGCAGGATGCGCGTCACGCGCTCCACGCGCTCGGGGGTGATGGCGTCGGCGATGTCCCGCAGCGGCAGGTGCGTGGTCACAAGGGCTACGCGCAGGCCATGGGTCGCCAGCATCATCACCACCTGGGCGGTGTGGGTCAGGTCGGCGAGAAATTCGGTATGGCCGGAGAAGGCGATGCCGCTTTCGTTGATCACGCCCTTGTGCACCGGGGCGGTGATCATGCCGGCGAAATCACCGTTCATGCAGCCTTGCCCGGCACGGGTCAGGGTTTGCAGGACGAACGCGGCATTGGCCTGGTTCAGCTGGCCGGCCACGACGGGCGCCGCCAGCGGGGTGTCCCACACATATAGGCTGCCGGCTGGCGCCGGCTGCTCTGGCCACTGGCCCGGTTGCACCGCCAGCAGGTTGACGGCCAGCCCCAGCTGCGTGGCCCGCTCGGCGAGCAGGTCACGGCTGGTGATGGCAATCAGGGGGTAAGGCTGGGCGTCGGCGGCGAGCAGCAGGCACAGGTCGGGGCCTATGCCGGCTGGTTCGCCGGGGGTGACGGCGAAGCGCAGGGGCTTCACTGTGCGGCCTGGTCAGCGCCAGGCAGCTTGATTTCAACGTAGGCTTCGTCGCGGATCTGGCGCAGCCAGGTCTGCAGCTCTTCGTCGTACTTGCGGTTGCGCAGCACGTTCAGGGCCTGTTGCTCGCGGGCCTGCTCGGTGCTGTCGGTGGCGCGGCGGCCCAGCACTTCCAGCACGTGCCAGCCGTACTGGGTTCTGAACGGCTTGGTCACTTCACCTTGCTGGGCGTTGGCCATCTGCTCGCGGAACTCAGGCACCAGGCTGTTCGGGTCGACCCAGTTGAGGTCGCCGCCGTTCAGGGCAGAACCTGGGTCTTCCGAGAAGCTCTTGGCCAGCTCGCCGAAGTCTTCGCCGTTCTTGATCCGGTCATACAGGCGCTCGGCGAGCTGCTCGGTGGCGGCATCGCTGCGAATCTCGCTTGGCTTGATCAGGATGTGGCGCACATGCACTTCATCGCGCAGCACGTTCTCGCTGCCACCGCGCTTCTCCTCGAGCTTGAGGATGATGAAGCCGTTGGGGATGCGGATTGGCTGGGTGATGTCGCCCACGGCCATGCTGCTGAGCATCTTGGCGAAGTCTGGTGGCAGCTGGCCGGCTTTACGCCAGCCCATCTCGCCGCCTTCCAGGGCGTTTTCGCTGGCAGAGCGCTCGATGGCCATCTGGCCGAAGTCCTTGCCCTGCTTGAGCTGCTGGTAGACATCGCCGACCTGGCGCGCCGCAGCCTGGATGGCGTCCGAATTGGCCGCTTCCGGGGTAGGAATCAGGATGTTGGCCAGGCGGTACTCTTCCGACATCTGCATCTTGCCCAGGTCCGAGTTGAGGAAGTTCTTCACTTCCTGCTCGGATACCTGGATGCGCTCGGCCACACGGCGCTGGCGCACGCGGCTGATGATCATCTCGCGCTTGACCTGCTCGCGGGCGTCATCGAACGACAGGCCGTCATGGGCCAGGGCAGCACGGAACTGCTCCAGCGACATGCCGTTGCGCTGGGCAATGGTGCCGATGGCCTGGTTCAGCTCTTCGTCGGTGATGCGAATGCCGGAGCGTTCGCCAATCTGCAGTTGCAGGTTCTCGACGATCAGGCGTTCCAGTACCTGCTGTTCCAGCGCGCTGGTCGGCGGAACGCCGCCGCCGCGCTTGGCGATGGTTTGCTGTACCTCGTGGACGCGCTGGTCCAGTTGGCTCTGCATGACCACGTCGTTGTCGACGATGGCCACCACACGGTCCAAAGGTTGCGGTGCGGCATGCGCCACGCCGCTCAGCAATACAGCGCCCAGCAACGCGGGGCGCAGACGATCAATAAGCTTGGTCTTCACGTGTACGGTAACCTTGAATGCCTTGGTCGAGGAAAGATTCGACCTTGTTGCCTACCACGCCACCGAGGCCTTTCAGCACGATCTGCAGGAAGATGCCATGGTCGCCTTTTTCGTTCTGCGGAGTGGCCTGGCTGAAGTCGTCGTAGTCGATCCAGTAACGGTTGATCAGGCGCAGTTTCCAGCAGCAGTTGTCGTATTCGAAACCGCCCATGGCTTCCAGGGTGCGATTGCGGTTGTAGTCGTGCTGCCAGCGGGCGATGACGTTCCATTGCGGTACGACCGGCCAGATGACCGAGAAGTCGTGCTGCTGGATCTTGTAGTAGTCCTTGATGTAGTTCGGGCTGCCCGGCGTGCCATAGTCGCCGCCGCCCACCTTCCAGGTACCGGTGGTGGAGTCGTAGGCGATGGTGTCGTTACGGTAGCGATAGCCGACGTTGACGATCTTGTTCGGGTTGTCTTCAGGCTGGTAGTGGAACATCGCGCTGCCCGAGCGGGTGCTGCGGCTGTCCGGGTCCCAGTTGAAGTCCGAATTGAAGCGCCAGTCGCGGTTGAAGTAGTAGTTGTACAGCAGTGCGTATGGCGATACGTCGGACTGCGAGTCCTTGCGGGTACGGTAGTCGATGCCCGGCAGCTGGACCTTGCGGTCCTTGAAGTAGTACGCCTGGCCAATGCTGAAGTTCTGACGCTCGAAGCCGTTGTCTTCGATGTAGCGGGTGGTCACACCAAGCGACAGCTTGTTCTCGTCACCGATGCGATCGACACCGCTGAAGCGGTTGTCGCGGAACAGCGAGTCGAAGTTGAACAGCGTTTCACCGCTGTCGAACAGTGGGATGTCCTTCTGGTCCTTGTAGGGGACGTAGAGGTAGAACAGGCGCGGTTCGAGGGTCTGGCGATAATTGGTGCCGAACATCGAAGTGTTGCGGTCGAAGTACAAGCCGCTGTCGACGCTGAAGATCGGGATGTCGCGGTCCAGAGAGCTGTTGTAGCTGCCGTACGCCGGATTGGCCGATTGGGCGATAGCTTGAGCCTTGCCTTGGCCGTCCAGGTCCAGATCGTAATGGGTGTAGGCGTACTTCAGTTTCGGCGTAACGAAGCCATAGCTGGCTTGCATTGGCAAGCTCATGGAAGGCGCTACGTTCAAACGGTTGCCGTTGGCCCGAGCAATGCCGGAGATGTTTTCATCAAGGCGTCGCCCGTTCGGCCCTGCGGTCGTGTCCAGTTCACCGTCTTCGTTGAACACAGGGCCCTTTTTCAAGTCCCTGTCGAAGCGCACAGCCTCGGTTTCATAGGCGAAGTTCAAGCCACCCGGTTGGAATGGAAGCACGCCGTTAAGGGTGATCTGTGGCAGGCGGTCGTATGGGGTGATCTGCGAAATGGTCGCCATTTCGTAGGCGTGCATGTTCAGGCGAGCGGTGTAGCTATCACCCCGCCAGGTCAGCGCACCCTGCTGGTTGACCACGTCCTGGCTCTTCACGCCGAGCTGGTCGGTTTCAAGGTCCTGGAAGTAGAAAGGATCGCTGATGTCGGTGTAGTCGACTTCAGTCATCAGGCGCTCGTCCAGGCCACCCTTGTGCTGCCAGTTGATCATCCAGCGCTGATCTTTGTAGTCAGTCTGGTCCTTGCGATCGTCGTTCTTGTCGTTCAGGTACGCGCCGCCGAACTGGCCTTCGCTGGACTTGGTCAGGTAGCGGAATTCGCCTTCCATCAACAAGCCACGCTTGGTCATGTAGCGCGGGTACAACGTGGCGTCATAGTTTGGCGCCAGGTTGAAGTAGTACGGGGTGACCAGCATGAAGCCGGTGTCGCTGGTGCTGCTGAACGACGGCGGCAGGAAGCCGGACTGGCGACGGTCATCGATCGGGAAGTAGATGTACGGTGTATAGAACACCGGGAAATCCTTGACCCGCAGGGTGACGTTGGTCGCGGTACCGAAGCCGGTGGCCGGGTTCAGGGTGATGTTGTTGCCCTTCAGCTGCCAAGCGTTGCTGCCCGGCTCGCAAGTGGTGTACGTACCGTCCTTGAGGCGGATGATGGCGTTTTCGCCACGCTTGGCGTATAGGGCGTTGCCGCGGATGTGCGACTTGTGCATCACGTATTCGGCGTTGTCGACCTGGGCCTCGCCCGTGTCGAGCTGAATCTGCGCCTCGTCGCCGACCACCAGCGAGCCGTTGTCGCGGATCTTCACGTTGCCCTTGAGCTCGCCGCGGTTCTCGGTCTGGTAGAGGTTGGCCTCGTCGGCCTCGACCTGCATGCTGCCCTGGCGCATGACCACGTCACCGGCGAGGGTAGCGATCTGCTGCTCCTGCTGGTACCTGGACACCTTGGCATTGATGTAGGTCGGCGATTCGTCCTTCGGCGTGGTGTCGGCCATGCCAGGGCGGATAGGCTCGACATACGCGCCACCGCAGTACGGGCCGGTTTCGGCCAGCTGCGCGGCAGTGAGCTTTTCACGCGGGACCCAGTCCAGGTGGCTGTAGTCTTCGCTGCGCGACTTCAGGCCACGGCCCTTGCTCTCGGTGACCAGCATCGGTTTTTCGCCGCCTTCGGCTTCAGCCGACGGGGCTTCGGTGCCGGACGTGAGCGCGGCACCTTCGTGCACGGGGCGCGGAGGCAGGTTATTGACGGGGGACTTGGGCTTGCAGTCCCAACCACCGGAGGCGGACACTTGGCAGTCGAACTGCTCGGCAGCCACCGCATAAGGGGTGGCCAGAGGTTGCATGGCCAGCAGACCGCCGGTCACCAGCAACGGAAACTTTCTACGAAACGCGGGGGATTTCAATGCCATCTTATTAGTCCGGGCTTCCTGCGTGCCATCTGCCCGCGTGTGGGGCCGCACGCCTCTCGATGGTCTGAAAAAGATGCTGGATAATAAAGCATGACCCGCTTGACGGCTAGGGCCGTCGGAGACCCTTGTAATGCCTGAACACGATGTACGCCTGCAACAACTGACTGTATGGCTCGATGAGCAGCTCGATCAGCTTTTCCGTAACAACGCCTGGGGCGAGGTGCCCGAGGGCAGCCTGACCGCCGCCAGCAGCGATGCGAGCTTCCGCCGCTACTTCCGCTGGCAGGGCGCAGGGCGCAGCTTCGTGGTCATGGATGCACCACCGCCCCAGGAAAATTGCCGACCATTCGTCGCCATCGACCACCTGCTGGCGAGCGCCGGCGTGCATGTGCCACAAATCCATGCGCAGGACCTGGAGCGCGGCTTCCTGCTGCTGGGCGACCTGGGCCACCAGACATACCTCGACATCATCGATGCCGACAACGCCGACGCCTTGTTCGCCGACGCCATCGCCGCGCTGCTGGCGTTCCAGCGCCTGCCGATGGACGCTGCGCTGCCCAGCTACGATGACGCGCTGCTGCGCCGCGAGGTTGAGCTGTTCCCTGAGTGGTACGTTGGCCGCGAGCTTGGCAAGGCCCTCGACGACGCGCAGAAAGCCACCTGGCAACGCGTCAGCCAGCTGCTGATCGACAGCGCCCTGGCCCAGCCCAAGGTGCTGGTGCACCGCGACTACATGCCGCGCAACCTGATGCAGAGCAGCCCCAACCCCGGCGTGCTGGACTTCCAGGACGCGGTCTACGGCCCTGTCACCTACGACATCACCTGCTTGTTCAAGGACGCCTTCCTCAGCTGGCCCCAGGCCCGCGTCGAAGGCTGGCTGCGCAACTACTGGGGCCAGGCGCTGGCCGCCGGCATCCCGGTGCAGCCTGAGTTCGAGGACTTCCAGCGCGCCAGCGATCTGATGGGCGTGCAGCGCCACTTGAAAGTGATCGGCATCTTCGCCCGCATCTGCCACCGCGATGGCAAGCCGCGCTACCTGGCCGACGTGCCGCGTTTCTTCGCCTATATAGATGAAGTGATCAGCCGCCGTCCCGAGCTTGCGGAGCTGGGCCAGCTGATCGCCGAACTCAAGGCCGGAGCGCGTGCATGAAAGCGATGATCCTGGCGGCAGGCAAGGGCGAGCGCATGCGCCCGCTCACGCTGCATACCCCCAAACCGCTGGTGCCGGTCGCCGGCCAGCCGTTGATCGAGTACCACCTGCGCGCCCTGGCGGCGGCCGGGGTGACTGAGGTTGTGATCAACCACGCCTGGCTTGGCCAGCAGATCGAAGACCACCTGGGCGATGGTAGCCGTTTCGGCCTGGGCATCCGCTATTCGCCAGAGGGCGAACCCCTGGAAACCGGGGGCGGGATCTTCAAGGCGCTGCCGCTGCTGGGCGAGGCGCCGTTCCTGCTGGTCAATGGCGATGTCTGGACCGATTACGACTTCACCCGCCTGAAGGCGCCGTTGCAGGGCCTGGCGCATCTGGTGCTGGTGGATAACCCGGGCCATCACGGCCGCGGCGATTTCCGCCTGCTGGGCGAGCGGGTGGTGGACGGCGACGATGCGCCCGGCACCCTGACCTTCAGCGGCCTGTCGGTGCTGCATCCGGGCTTGTTCGAAGGCTGCCGGCCAGGTGCGTTCAAGCTGGCGCCGCTATTGCGCCAGGCGATGCAGGCCGGCCAGGTGAGCGGCGAGCATTACCGCGGCCACTGGGTCGATGTCGGCACCCTGGAGCGCCTGGCCGAGGCCGAGCGCCTGATCGGCGAGCGCGCCTGAGATGTGGTGGCCAGGCACGGTGATCGGGCTGGGTGCGGGTTTTGCCGTCGCCAGCATTCCCGGTGCATTGCTCGGCGCATTGCTGGGCCAGGCCATGGACCGGCGCCTGCGCGTGCAGGGCTGGGCAGACATGCGCGAGCGCCTGGGCGGGCGCTCGGCCCTGCGTGACGAGGAGTTGTTGTTCGTGCTGCTCGGGCGCCTGGCCAAGAGCGATGGGCGGGTCGCCGAGCAGCATATCCAGCAGGCCCGCCAGGAAATGGTGCGCCTGGACATGGCCGAGGCGCAGCGCCTGCGTGCGATTGCCGCATTCAACCGCGGCAAGGCCGGCAAGGACCGGCTGGGCGCGCACTTGCGGCGTATCCGCCTGCAGCCGCATGCGGCCGAAGGCACCTTGCGCGCGTGCTGGCGCATGGCCTGGGCCGATGGCAAGGCTGGCCAGCATGAGCGCGAGCTGCTGCTGGAGTGGGGGCAGAAACTGGGGCTGAGCCGGCGTCAGGTGCAGGCCATGTCGCTGGAATACGAGCCGCGCAAGGCCCCGGTGGCCTCTGGCGTCATGACCTATGCCGCGGCGCTGCGGCTGCTGGCGGTCGAGGCGGATACCGACGGCGACCGGGTCAAGCAGGCCTATCGCCGCCTGGTCAGCCGGCACCACCCGGACAAGCTGGCCGGGACCGGGGCCAGCGAAGCGCAAGTGCGCGAGGCCACCGAGCGGACCCGGGAGTTGCATCAGGCCTACGCGTTGATCCGCAAGCGGCGGGGGCTGTGAGGGCCCTATCGCCGGCAAGCCGGCTCCCACCAGGATCCAACAGACGCCAGGGTCAGTGTGGGAGCCGGCTTGCCGGCGATAGGCGCCGCGCGGCCTATTCCTGCGGCACCATCCACCCGCGTACGCGGCGGAACAACTGCTCCTGCTCGGCACCCAGGTTGCCCGGCATGGCAATCAGCGACAGCTGCTTGTACTGGCTGTCCTTCTGCCGCTTGCTGGCCTGCAGGCGCAGCTCGGCGGCCTTGCGGTCGCTGCTGCGGGTGGCGTAGTAGAGGTCGGCGGCCGGCACCTTGAGGGTCGGCGCCAGGCTTTCCAGGTCATGCTCGACCCGCGCCGGGGTCTGCGCCGCGATCATCACCAGTTTCTGCACCTGCGCGGGCTGTTTCTCGCTCAGATAGCGCGCGGCCCAGTACGCACCGCTGCCATGGCCGATCAGCACGATGCTGCGTGAGTTGTGCTGCTGGGCATAGGCGACGGCGGCATCGAGGCGGGCGAAGATGCGTTCGGCGTCGGCCTGGTCGTTCTGCTCGCTGGCTTGTTCGGCGTCGGTGCCCTGCGCGGCGTCGCCATCGGCCGCCGTGGCCTGGGCGATGTTGGCGTTGGCGTCGGCCGGGGTGTCCTTGGCCGGTGCCGTCTCGCCCTTGTCTTTTTGCGGCTCGGCGGACGGCTTGCTTTCCACCCGCGCCTGCGGGCTGTCGGCAAGCAGGTCGGGCAGGCTCAGGCTCAGGCTGTGCCAGCCGATATCGGGGAACTTGCGCCGCAGCGGGCCAACCGCGTTCGGCCAGTCGGCGTTCTCGCCGGCACCCGGGACGATGATCACCGTGCCTTGCGGGTCGCTGTCGTTGGCGGGTTTCCACAACGCCAGGAAGCTTTCGTTGCCGGCCTGCAAGGTCTCTTGCTCGGCCTTGGGCACCAGGCGCTCCAGGGCCTGCGCATCTTCCTGGCTGCGTTCCAGCAGGGGCGGTCGCGGCTCGGCAGCCGCGCTTGCCTCGGCGGCTGCGGGTTGTTTTTCGGCGTCGGCGGCCAGGGCGCCGAGGGGCAGGAGCGAGGCGAGGCAGCACATTGCCAGCGTCGTGCGATAAAGTGTCAACATGGATCAACCCAAGGCCAGAATAATACCGGCAGCCTAATAGTATTTGCCCGTGACGGCCATGCTGCTGGGCCGCCCTTGCCAAGACGAGCGTGTGAATGAAGCGATTGCGTCGCCTGTGGGTTATCGGCTGCTTGTTGCTGCCCTTGATCGCCTTGGCAAGGCCGCAAGCCCCGCCAGTGGTCGCGCTCGAGCCTGCCCAGCAGCAATGGCTGGACAGCCACCGCAGCCTGCGCGTGGGCCTGGTGCTGCAGGCGCCCTATGCCCAGTTCGACCGCCGCCTGCAGCAGCTCTACGGAGCCAACGTGGAACTGGTGAACGGGCTGGCCCGGGCGCTCGACCTGGACCTGACCTGGCGCAACTTCAGTGACCAGGCCAGCCTCGAGCACGCCCTGCAGGCCGGCGAAATCGACTTCGCCCCAGGCCTGACCCAGACCCCCGCCAGCCTGCGCAAATGGCTGTTCAGCGACCCGTACATGCGCGTGCCGCAACTGGTGGTGGGGCCACGCACCGGGGCAATGGCCGTGGAGCTGGAAAAGCTCGATGCCGACCAGCGTGTCGCGGTGCGCATGCCCAGCGTGCTGGCCGACTACCTGCGCGGCAACTACCCCAACCTCAACCTGCAGGGCGTGCCCACTGAGCGCGAGGCCTTGCAGTGGGTGATCGGCGGCCAGGCGAGCCTTGCGGTGCTCGATGAGGCCCAGCTCAGCCGGCTGTCGCGGGAAAGCGAGTTCAGCGAGCTGGTGGTGGTGGGTGACATCGGCCTGCCGCAGTTGCTGCGGGTGGGCTCGCGGCGTGACTGGCCGATGCTGGCCGATGTGCTCGAACGCGGCCTGCAGGCCATGCCGGCCAAGGAGCTGGAGCAGTTGCACCAGCGCTGGCTGCAACCCAGATACCCGCGCCTGAGCGAGTCGGCCGGCTTCTGGCAGAACCTGGCCTTGCTGTTCGGCCTGCTGCTGTTGTGCGCCCTGGCCACCCTGGTATGGCAGCGCCGCCAGCAGCGCCAGCTCGAGCGCAACCTGTTGTCAGCCAGGGAAACGCTGGCCGAGCGGCAGGTGCGTGAAGAAGCGCTGCGCCTGAGCCAGTTCGCCATCGACCAGAGCACCGTTGGCATTCTCTGGGTCAGCTGGGACAGCCATGTGCGTTACGCCAACCATGCGGTGGAGCGCATGCTCGGCTACGCCGAAAGCGAACTGCTCGAACGCCCATTGATCGACTTCGAGCCGAACCTTGGCATGGACCGCTGGCTTCAGTTGTGGAAGGGCGCGCGCACCGGTGAGGGCGGGGCACGGCAGTTCGAGACGCACTGCCTGCGCGCCGATGGCAGCACCTTGCCGGTGGAGTTGTCGCTGAGCTTCCTGCGCTTTCGCGATGCCGAGTACCTGGTGGTCTACCTCGCCGACGTGACCGAACGCCACCGCGCCCTGGCGGCGCTGCGTGAAAGCGAGGCGCGGCTCAAGGGCATTGCCGGCAACGTGCCGGGCCTGGTGTTTCGCCTGGAGCCGGCCCCTGCCGAAGGTGAGCCGGAGTTCCCCTACATAAGCGAAGGCAGCGAGGCGCTGGTCGGCTACACCCCAACGCAGATCCAGCACCCGCAGATGGGCCTGCGCAACCTGGTGCACCCCCAGGACCGCGCCGATTATCACCAGGTGCAGGACCTGGCCATCGCCAGCGGCCAGGATTGGTCATGGCAGGGGCGCATCCTGACCCGCGACGGCGAGCAGCGCTGGGCCGACATCAAGGCCAGTGCCCGACACCTGGCCAATGGCCGGGTGGTGTGGGACGGCGTGGTCTGGGACATCACCCAGGGCAAGCGCGCCGAGCTGGCGCTGGGCAAGTCCCAGGAGCAGCTGCGCGAGCTGTCGGCGCACCTGGAGAGCGTGCGCGAGGAAGAAAAAGCCCGCATCGCCCGCGAAGTGCACGATGAACTCGGCCAGATGCTGACGGTGCTCAAGCTCGAAGTGTCGATGTGCGAGCTGGCGTTCGCCGAACTGGACCCGGCGCTGAACGAGCGCCTGGCGAGCATGAAGCGCCTGATTGCCCAGTTGTTCCAGCTGGTGCGCGACGTGGCCACGGCACTGCGCCCGCCAATTCTCGACGCCGGCATCGCCTCGGCCATCGAATGGCAGGCCCGGCGTTTCGAAAGCCGCACGCAGATACCTTGCCTGGTACAGGTGCCGGAGCACCTGCCGGCATTGAGCGATGCCAAGGCCACCGGGCTGTTCCGCATCCTGCAGGAGGCGCTGACCAACGTCATGCGCCATGCCCAGGCGCACAGCGTGGAAATCGAGCTGGTGCGCGAAGGCGGTTACTTGCGCATGACCGTCAGCGACGATGGCCGCGGGTTCTGCCACGATCAACCCAGGCCGGCCTCGTTCGGCCTGGTGGGGGTGCGTGAGCGGGTGCTGATGCTCGGTGGCAGCATGCGGCTTGACAGCGAACCAGGCGAGGGCACGAGCCTGAGCGTGGCCATTCCCTTGGATAGAGGAGAGCAAGCGTGATTCGAGTGCTGGTGGCCGAAGACCACACCATCGTCCGTGAAGGCATCAAGCAATTGATCGGCCTTGCCAAGGATATGCACGTGGCCGGGGAGGCGGGCAATGGCGAGCAGTTGCTCGAGACCTTGCGCCATACCCCGTGCGAGGTGGTGTTGCTGGACATTTCCATGCCCGGGGTCAACGGCCTCGAGGCCATCCCGCGGATTCGCGCGCTGGACAACCCCCCGGCGATCCTGATGTTGTCCATGCACGACGAGGCGCAGATGGCCGCCCGTGCGCTCAAGGCCGGCGCCGCTGGCTATGCCACCAAGGACAGCGACCCGGCCTTGCTGCTCACGGCGATCCGCCGGGTGGCGGGCGGCGGGCGCTACATCGACCCGGCGCTGGCCGACCGCATGGTGTTCGAAGTCGGCCTGACCGAAACCCGCCCGCTGCATACGTTGCTGTCGGAGCGCGAGTTCTCGGTGTTCGAGCGCCTGGCCCAGGGCGCCAACGTCAACGACATCGCCCAGCAACTGGCGCTGTCGAGCAAGACCATCAGCACCCACAAGGCGCGGCTGATGCAGAAGCTCAAGGTCAACTCGCTGGCGGAGCTGGTGAAGTACGCCATGGAGCACAAGCTGGTGTGACTGTTCTGGTTGCGACAAGCGTGTAGGGCAATCCCTACACGCATTCTTCCACCCGGATGATGGCATTCTCTCTTCAGCCCCGATTTCCGGGCGCTTGCGCCTGCTCTAGTCTTTTGCCACGCAGTCATCCAACAAGAAGGTGCAGGCATGAGCGAGGCGAATTCGAATGCGGCCACTGGCGAAACGCTGGTCAGCTTCCGTGGTGTGCAGAAGAGCTACGACGGCGAATCGCTGATCGTCAAAGACCTCAACCTGGACATTCGCAAAGGTGAATTCCTCACCCTGCTCGGGCCGTCCGGCTCGGGCAAGACCACCAGCCTGATGATGCTCGCCGGGTTCGAAACCCCCACCGCCGGTGAAATCCAGCTGGCGGGGCGTTCGATCAACAACGTGCCGCCGCACAAGCGCGACATCGGCATGGTGTTCCAGAACTACGCGCTGTTCCCGCACATGACGGTGGCCGAGAACCTGGCCTTCCCGTTGAGCGTGCGCAACCTGAGCAAGACCGACATCAGCGAGCGGGTCAAGCGGGTGCTCAACATGGTCCAGCTCGACGCCTTCGCCAAGCGCTACCCCGGGCAATTGTCCGGCGGCCAGCAGCAGCGTGTGGCCCTGGCCCGCGCCCTGGTGTTCGAGCCGCAGCTGGTGTTGATGGACGAGCCGCTCGGCGCCCTCGACAAGCAGCTGCGCGAACACATGCAGATGGAGATCAAGCACATCCACCAGCGCCTCGGCGTGACCGTGGTGTACGTGACCCACGACCAGGGCGAGGCGCTGACCATGTCCGACCGCGTGGCGGTGTTCCACCAGGGCGAGATCCAGCAGATCGCCGACCCGCGCACGCTTTATGAAGAGCCACGCAACACCTTCGTCGCCAACTTCATCGGCGAGAACAACCGCATCAACGGCACCCTGCTGGCCAGCGATGGCAAGCGCTGCCAGGTGCAGCTGGCGCGCGGCGAGCGGGTCGAGGCGCTGGCGGTGAATGTCGGCCAGGCCGGGGAGCCTGTGACCTTGTCGATCCGCCCCGAGCGGGTGCGCCTCAATGGCCACAGCCAAAGCTGCGTCAACCGCTTCTCCGGCCGCGTGGCCGAATTCATCTACCTGGGCGACCACGTGCGCGTGCGCCTGGAGGTCTGCGGCAAGGCCGACTTCTTCGTGAAGCAGCCGATTGCCGAGCTCGACCCGGCGCTGGCCGTGGGCGATGTGGTACCGCTGGGCTGGGAGGTGGAGCACGCGCGCGCGCTCGATCCGATTGCCGAAGCCCATTGATGGATTGCTTCACCAACCCTGTACTGTGGAGAGAATAATAATGCGCAAGCAGTTGAAACTGACCGCCCTGGCTCTTGGCCTGTTCGCCGCCGGCCAGGCCATGGCAGCGGACCTGACCGTGGTTTCTTTCGGTGGCGCCAACAAGGCGGCCCAGGTCAAGGCGTTCTACGAGCCTTGGGAAAAGGCCGGCAAGGGCAAGATCGTCGCGGGCGAGTACAACGGTGAAATGGCCAAGGTCAAAGCCATGGTCGATACCAAGAGCGTGAGCTGGAACCTGGTGGAAGTGGAGTCGCCAGAACTGGCCCGCGGTTGCGACGAAGGCATGTTCGAAGAGCTCGACCCGGCCCTGTTCGGCAACGAAAGTGACTATGTAAAAGGCGCCATCCAGCCGTGCGGCGTGGGCTTCTTCGTCTGGTCCACGGTACTGGCCTACAACGCCGACAAGCTCAAGACCGCGCCTACCAGCTGGGCCGATTTCTGGGACACGAAGAAATTCCCGGGCAAGCGCGGCCTGCGCAAAGGCGCCAAGTACACCCTCGAATTCGCCCTGATGGCAGACGGCGTGGCGCCGAAGGACGTTTATCAAGTGCTGGGTACCAAGGAAGGCCAGGACCGCGCCTTCAAGAAACTCGACGAACTCAAGCCCAGCATCCAGTGGTGGGAAGCCGGCGCCCAGCCGCCGCAGTACCTGGCCTCGGGTGACGTGGTCATGAGCTCGGCCTACAACGGCCGCATCGCCGCGGTGCAGAAGGAAAGCAACCTGAAGGTGGTTTGGAACGGCGGCATCTACGACTTCGACGCCTGGGCCATTCCGAAAGGCGCGAAGAATGCGGACGAGGCGAAGAAGTTCATCGCCTTCAGCGTGCAGCCAGAGCAGCAGAAGACCTACTCCGAAAACATCGCCTACGGCCCGGCCAACGCCAAGGCCGTCCCGCTGCTGGCGGATGCGGTGAAGAAAGACATGCCGACCACGCCTGAGAACATCGCCAACCAGGTGCAGATCGACGTGGCCTTCTGGGCCGACAACAGCGAACAGCTGGAGCAACGCTTCAACGCCTGGGCGGCGAAGTAAACGACAGGAGCCGCTGTTGCGGCCCGTCGGCGGCAAGCCGGCTCCCACAGCTGAGGTAGTGTGGGAGCCGGCTTGCCGGCGATGGGCTGCACAGCAGCCCCAAATTCAGCCTGTTTTGCGGAGTTCGCCATGGCCATTGCAATGCCCCTGAACGAAGGCGCAGGTCCAAACCTGAAGCAGCGCCTCAAGCACGCCGAGCGGGTCAACCGCTGGAAGGCCCAGGCGTTGATCGCGCCGCTGGCGCTGTTTCTCCTGCTGGTGTTCCTGGTGCCGATCGCGGCGCTTTTGTACAAGAGCGTCGGCAACCCGGAAGTGGTCGGCGGCCTGCCGCGCACGGTCGAGACCATCGCCCGCTGGGATGGCAAGAGCCTGCCGGGTGAAGAGGTGTACAAGGCCCTGGGCCAGGACCTGGCCGAGTCGCGCAAGAACCAGACCCTGGGCGACCTCTCCAAGCGCCTGAACATGGAACTGGCCGGCTACCGCAGCCTGTTGGCGAAAACCGCGCGGGCGCTGCCGTTCAAGGAAGAGCCGGCCTCATATAAAGATGCCCTGCAGGCACTCGACGAGCGTTGGGGCGACCCGGCCTATTGGCAGGCGATCCGCCGCAATACCAGTTCGGTGACATCGTTCTACCTGCTGGCGGCGCTCGACCACCGTATCGACGACCTCGGCGAGCTGGCCAAGGCCACGCCCGACCAGGCCATCTACCTGGACATCTTTGCCCGCACCCTGTGGATGGGTGTGGTGATCACGGCCATCTGCCTGGTGCTGGCCTACCCGCTGGCCTACTTGCTGGCCAACCTGCCGACCCGGCAGAGCAACCTCTTGATGATCCTGGTGCTGCTGCCGTTCTGGACTTCGATCCTGGTGCGGGTGGCGGCGTGGATCGTGCTGCTGCAGTCGGGCGGGCTGATCAACAGTGCGCTGATGGCGATGGGCATCATCGACCAGCCGCTGGAATTGGTGTTCAACCGCACGGGCGTGTACATCTCGATGGTGCACATCCTGCTGCCGTTCATGATTTTGCCGTTGTACAGCGTGATGAAGGGCATTTCGCCCAGCTACATGCGCGCGGCGATTTCGCTCGGTTGCCACCCGTTCGCCAGCTTCTGGCGGGTGTACTTCCCGCAGACCTACGCAGGTGTGGGCGCCGGTTGCCTGCTGGTGTTCATCCTGGCCATCGGCTACTACATCACCCCGGCGCTGCTCGGCAGCCCCAACGACCAGATGGTCAGCTACTTCGTCGCCTTCTATACCAACACCAGCATCAACTGGGGCATGGCCACCGCGCTGGGCGGGCTGTTGCTGCTGGCGACCGTGCTGCTGTACCTGATCTATAGCTGGCTGGTCGGCGCCAGCCGCCTGCGCCTGAGCTGAGGAGCCTTGTGATGCTGAGCCCATACATGTCGCCCGTGGAGCGGGTGTGGTTCTACAGCCTGCGCATTCTGTGCGGCCTGATCCTGCTGTTCTTGGTGCTGCCGGTGCTGGTGATCGTGCCGCTGTCGTTCAACAGTGGCAGTTTCCTGGTGTATCCGCTGCAGGGCTTCTCGCTGCAGTGGTACCACGACTTCTTCGCCTCGGCCGAATGGATGCGGGCGCTGAAGAACAGCATCATCGTCGCCCCGGCGGCGACGCTGCTGGCCATGGTGTTCGGCACCTTGGCCTCGATCGGCCTGACCCGCGGCGACTTCCCGGGCAAGTCGCTGGTGATGGCGCTGGTGATTTCGCCGATGGTGGTGCCGGTGGTGATCATCGGTGTGGCCAGTTACCTGTTCTTCGCACCGCTGGGCATGGGCAACAGCTTCATCTCGCTGATTCTGGTGCATGCGGTGCTGGGTGTGCCGTTCGTCATCATTACCGTGTCGGCGACCTTGCAGGGCTTCAACTACAACCTGGTGCGCGCGGCTGCCAGCCTGGGCGCCTCGCCGTTGCTGGCGTTCCGTCGGGTGACTTTGCCTTTGATTGCGCCGGGGGTGATTTCCGGGGCGCTGTTCGCCTTTGCCACTTCGTTCGATGAAGTGGTGGTGACGCTGTTTCTGGCCGGCCCGGAGCAAGCGACCTTGCCGCGGCAGATGTTCAGCGGCATTCGCGAGAACCTCAGCCCGACCATTGCGGCGGCGGCGACCTTGCTGATTGGCTTCTCGGTGGTGTTGTTGCTGACCCTGGAGTGGTTGCGGGGGCGCAGCGAGAAGCTGAGGACGCAGCAGCCTGGTTGATTGATGCTTGCCTGTGCTGGCCTCATCGCCGGCAAGCCGGCTCCCACAGGTAGGGCAGTGCAGATCCTGTGGGAGCCGGCTTGCCGGCGATGAGGCCGGTTCAGACAAAGGAGGCACCCGTCGACACGGATTGATACCAATCAGCCTGTATCCAATTCCCTGAGTTACAATGCGCGCCACCGTGATTCTGCCAACAGGTGCGCCATGCAGCCCTACGCTATTGCCCCCTCCATTCTCTCCGCCGATTTCGCCCGCCTGGGCGAGGACGTCGACAAGGTGCTGGCCGCCGGCGCCGACATCGTTCACTTCGATGTGATGGACAACCACTACGTCCCCAACCTGACCATCGGCCCGATGGTCTGCACCGCGCTGCGCAAGTACGGCGTGACCGCGCCGATCGACGTGCACCTGATGGTCAGCCCGGTCGACCGCATCATCGGCGACTTCATCGAAGCTGGCGCCACCTACATCACCTTCCACCCGGAAGCCTCGCAGCACATCGACCGTTCGCTGCAGTTGATCAAGGACGGCGGCTGCAAGGCCGGCCTGGTGTTCAACCCGGCGACCAGCCTGGATGCCCTGAAGTACGTGATGGACAAGGTCGACATGGTGCTGCTGATGAGCGTCAACCCAGGCTTCGGCGGGCAGAAGTTCATCCCCGGCACCCTCGACAAGCTGCGCGAGGCCCGCGCCCTGATCGATGCCAGTGGCCGTGATATCCGCCTGGAAATCGACGGCGGCGTCAACGTCAACAACATCCGCGAAATCGCAGCCGCGGGCGCCGACACCTTCGTCGCCGGCTCGGCCATCTTCAATGCCCCGGACTACCAGGAAGTCATCGCCAAGATGCGTGCCGAACTGGCCCAGGCGCGCCCATGAGCGGCTTCGAGCAGCTGTTCCCGGGGACGCTGCCCAGGCTGGTGATGTTCGATCTGGACGGCACCCTGATCGACTCGGTACCTGACCTGGCCGCCGCCGTGGACCGCATGCTGCTCGAACTCGGGCGCCCGCCCGCAGGCCTCGAGGCCGTGCGCCATTGGGTGGGCAACGGTGCCCAGGTGCTGGTGCGCCGGGCCCTGGCCGGCGGCATCGAGCACGCTTCGGTGGACGATGCCCTGGCCGACCAGGCGCTGGCGTTGTTCATGGAGGCGTATGCCGACAGCCATGGGCTGACCGTCATCTACCCCGGTGTGAAGGACACCCTGCGCTGGCTGCACAAGCAGGGCGTGGAGATGGCGCTGATCACCAACAAGCCCGAACGCTTCGTCGGGCCGTTGCTGGACCAGATGAAGATCGGCCGCTACTTCCGCTGGATCATCGGCGGCGACACGCTGCCACAGAAAAAGCCCGACCCCGCAGCGCTGCTGCACGTGATGAAAATGGCCGGCGTCACGCCGGAGCAATCGCTGTTCGTCGGTGACTCGCGCAGCGACGTGCTGGCGGCCAAGGCTGCCGGTGTGCAGTGCGTTGGCCTGAGCTATGGCTACAACCATGGCCGGCCGATCGATGAAGAATCGCCGAACCTGGTGATCGACGACCTGCGCGCGCTGCTGCCCGGTTGCGCAGACCCGGCCACTGGGATAACGTTGGCGGACCTTCAAGCCTCACAAGACAGAGAGTCCCCCGTGGCGGTCACTGGCAAATTCTGGATGAAAGTCATCAAGGCACTGGCCCGTTGGCGCTGGCGCGCCTGACTCCTGCCCGCCGGCGCCTGCCGGCCCGTCCGCTTGCCCGACCCTATTGCTGCTTGCCACGAGGCTACCCATGACCCGCGACGAATTCCTGCGCCTGGCCGCTGCCGGCTACAACCGCATTCCCCTGGCCTGCGAAACCCTGGCCGACTTCGACACGCCGCTGTCGATCTACCTGAAACTGGCCGACCAGCCCAACACCTACCTGCTCGAATCGGTGCAGGGCGGCGAGAAGTGGGGCCGTTACTCGATGATCGGCCTGCCGTCGCGCACGGTGATGCGCGTGCACGGCTACCACGTCAGCATCCTCCAGGATGGAGTGGAAGTGGAAAGCCATGACGTCGAAGACCCACTGGCCTTCGTCGAAGCCTTCAAGGACCGCTACAAGGTCGCCGACATCCCCGGCTTGCCACGCTTCAACGGCGGCCTGGTGGGCTACTTCGGCTACGACTGCGTGCGCTATGTGGAAAAACGCCTGGGCGCCAGCCCCAACCCGGACCCACTGGGCGTGCCGGACATCCTGCTGATGGTTTCCGACGCCGTGGTGGTGTTCGACAACCTGGCGGGCAAGATGCACGCCATCGTGCTGGTCGACCCGGCCCAGGAGCAGGCGTTCGAACAAGGCCAGGCACGCCTGCAGGGCCTGCTGGAAACCCTGCGCCAGCCGATCACGCCGCGCCGTGGCCTCGACCTCAGCGGCCCGATGGCGGCCGAGCCGGAATTTCGCTCCAGCTATACCCGCGACGATTACGAGAACGCGGTAGGGCGCATCAAGGAATACATCCTGGCGGGCGACTGCATGCAGGTGGTGCCGTCGCAGCGCATGTCGATCGACTTCAAGGCCGCGCCCATCGACCTGTACCGTGCGCTGCGTTGCTTCAACCCGACGCCCTACATGTACTTCTTCAACTTCGGCGACTTCCATGTGGTTGGCAGCTCGCCAGAAGTGCTGGTGCGGGTTGAGGACAACCTGGTCACCGTGCGCCCGATTGCCGGCACGCGCCCGCGCGGGGCGACCGAAGAGGCCGACCGGGCGTTGGAAGACGACCTGCTGTCGGACGAGAAAGAAATCGCCGAGCACCTGATGCTCATCGACCTGGGCCGCAACGACGTGGGCCGGGTGTCGTCGACCGGCAGCGTGCGCCTGACCGAGAAGATGGTGATCGAGCGTTACTCCAACGTGATGCACATCGTGTCCAACGTCACCGGCCAGCTGCGCCAGGGGCTGACGGCCATGGATGCACTGCGGGCCATTCTGCCGGCGGGCACCTTGTCGGGTGCGCCGAAAATCCGCGCGATGGAAATCATCGACGAACTGGAACCGGTCAAGCGTGGCGTCTATGGGGGCGCGGTGGGCTACTTCGCCTGGAACGGCAACATGGATACCGCGATTGCCATTCGCACAGCGGTGATCAAGGACGGCGAACTGCATGTGCAGGCTGGCGGCGGCATCGTTGCCGACTCGGTGCCGGCGCTGGAGTGGGAAGAAACCATCAACAAGCGCCGGGCGATGTTCCGTGCGGTGGCGTTGGCCGAGCAGACCTCTGCCAAGTGACACGAATGGGGCCGCATTGCGGCCCCAGCTGTTTTCAGAAGTCGACGCTGACGCCCAGGCTCACCCCCTGCTGGGTCAACTCATCGCTCTTGCGCCAGTTGTAATTGCCCCGCAGGTGCACCCCCGCCACCAGCTCATGGCTCACCCCGAGGCTCGCTCGGGTCAGGTCGCTGTGCGGCGTATACCCGGTCAGGGTGAAATCGTTGGCCGGCAGCGTCGTCAGGTGCATGGTCACATCCTGCCGGTTATCCTCGAACTCATGCTCCTGCGCCACCTCGGCGAACACGCGGGTGCTCGGCAGCACCTGCACGCTGCCGAGCAGGCCCACGCCCAGGCGCCGCGAGGTGCGGTCCTGGTCGTCGAAGCCCAGCGCAGTCGAGCGCCCGCTCTTCTCGTCATAACCATCGACCTTCACCCGCGCATAGTCGGCACTGATGAACGGTGCCAGCTGCCAATTGCTGGCCTCGGCCGCCAGGTTGTAACCCAGGCGCCCCGTCACGGCCCAGGCTTCGCCATCGGTGTCGCCTTTCTCGCTGCGGTCATTCACGCCCAGCGCGAAGGTGCGCTTGAGGTCGCGAAAATCCAGGTGCCCGGCCGTCAGTGCGGCATCCGCCCACCAGCGGTCCTGGCGGAACTGGGCGAAGGCGGTGGCCAGGTAGCTGTCGAGCTTGTAGTCCGAATCCTGTGCGCCTGCTTCCAGTTTCTGCCGGTAAACGCCACCGGCCAGGCCCAGGCGCCAGGCGTCGTTCAGCCGATAACTGCCGCCCAGGGTCAGGTTGTAGCCATGGCCGTCTGCGCTGGCGGCGCTGCGTTGGCTGTCGAAGTCCAGGTCCTGCGCGCCGGTGCTGACGAAGGCTTGCCATTGCCCCACCGCTTGCCAGGGCGTCTGCCACTGATTGCGCAGCTCGTCCTGGTGCGCACGCAGGCTGGCGTGGGCCATTTCCGGCAGCAATGTCAGCTCCCACGGGGCGGCGAGGATCGAATAGGCGTAGTCGGCGATCAGCTGTTGGCCGGCGATGGTGGGGTGGACCGAGTCGTTGAACAGCAGCTTGGTCGGGTCGGGTGTCAGGCCGTTGATGCCGTACACCGGGTTCTCCACGCAGCTGTTGCCGCTGTAGCAGGTGCCCACCAGGTTCTGGCCGCTGGCCAGGCCGAAATCAGCCGGGCTGGCCAGCGCTTCGTTCAGTAGCCGCGGGATGTTCAACGGAATGATCTCGGCGTCGACCTGATTGAGCTGGCTGACCAGTGACTGATTGAACACGGCGGAGAGTTGCGACAGCGGGTTCTGCATGGGCGTGCCGCTGAAATTGGGGGTCTGGCCCAGGTCGGGCAGCAGCCACACCATGATGTAGCGGGCGCCGCCCTGCTGCAGGGCCTGGGCACTGGCCGCCAGGCGCGCGCCGGCGGCTGCAGCGTCGGCCGGTGAGTTGACCAGGCCCTGGAGGAAGTCATTGCCACCGCCGGTCAGGTAGTAGAGCGCATTGGGGTCGGCCCGCTGGCCGTTGGCAAGGTAGCCCGGCCGGTCGCGCAGTACCGTGCCCGCGCCTTGCTGGCCCGGGGGGATCACGGTTTCGGACGTGTCGGTGATCGATGCCAGGATCTGCCCGGTGGTATAGCCGCCAACGGCCCAGTTGTTGCCATCGAGAAGGCCCCCGGCCGCATTGCCAGGTGAGGTCGAGGGGCCCAGTTCGCTGGCGCTGAAGCCCAGTTTGCCGCCAAGGATCATCGGCGACACCAGCGCGAAGTTGCCTTGTGCGTCACGGTTGGTGAAGCGGGCGCCTGGCGTGCCGCCTGCCAGGTCGGGAAATTGCCCGGCATCGCTGAGGCTGTCGCCGAACACGATCAGGGTGGAGTAGGGCGAGGGGGCGGCGAGGGCCTGGCCACAGGCGAGGGCCAGTGAGGCGAGGGTGAAACGCAGCAGCGGTGCTTTGCGCATCGATGAACATCCTTTTCATTGTTTTTATGGGAACAACCTGATCGACCTTAGCAAATCGTCGGGCATGGCTCCCAAGTCCATTCGTTTCCCCGTGTTTACGGGCATATTGCGCCCGTCGCGCCGGTAGGCTACTGTGCCGGGACGTATGAGCGAGACCTATCCTGTGTTGATCGTCAGTAAACTCTTGATGCGCGTAATCAAGGCCCACGCCCGTTGGCGTTGGCGCGCCTGACTTTATCTCCTGCCGGCCCGTCCGGCCCGCCCCCGTTTACCTTCCCGTTTGCTTAAACATCCACTGCCCACGTGCGTGGCCGGGGAAGGTTCGAATTCAAAGTCAGTAGATTCAAGAGGTTCAACCGATGTTACTGATGATCGACAACTACGACTCATTCACCTACAACGTCGTCCAGTACCTGGGCGAGCTGGGTGCCGAGGTGAAGGTCATTCGCAACGATGAAATGACCATCGCCCAGATCGAAGCCCTCAACCCCGAGCGCATCGTCGTCTCCCCAGGCCCGTGCACACCCAGCGAAGCGGGTGTTTCCATCGAGGCCATCCTGCATTTTGCCGGCAAGCTGCCGATCCTGGGCGTGTGCCTTGGCCATCAGTCCATCGGCCAGGCCTTTGGCGGTGACGTGGTGCGTGCGCGCCAGGTGATGCATGGCAAGACCAGCCCGGTGCAGCACCGCGACCTCGGCGTGTTCGCCGGCCTCAACAACCCGCTGACGGTGACCCGCTACCATTCGCTGGTGGTCAAGCGCGAGACGCTGCCCGACTGCCTGGAAGTGACCGCCTGGACCGCCCACGATGACGGCTCGGTCGACGAGATCATGGGCCTGCGCCACAAGACGCTGAATATCGAAGGGGTGCAGTTCCACCCCGAGTCCATCCTCACCGAGCAGGGCCACGAGCTGTTCGCCAACTTCCTCAAGCAGACCGGCGGCCGCCGCTAAGGATCGAACATGGATATCAAGAGCGCGTTGAGCCGTATCGTCGGCCACCTGGACCTGAGCACCGAGGAAATGCGCGGCGTCATGCGCCAGATCATGACCGGCCAGTGCAGCGAAGCGCAGATCGGCGCCTTCCTGATGGGCATGCGCATGAAGAGCGAGAGCATCGACGAGATCGTCGGTGCTGTCTCGGTGATGCGCGAGCTGGCCGACAAGGTCGAGCTGAAAAACCTCGATGGCGTGGTCGATATCGTCGGTACCGGCGGTGACGGCGCCAACATCTTCAACGTTTCCACCGCCTCGTCGTTCGTTCTGGCGGCAGCGGGTTGCCCGGTCGCCAAGCATGGCAACCGCGCCGTGTCCGGCAAGAGCGGCAGCGCCGACCTGCTGGAAGCCGCCGGCATCTACCTGAACCTGACGCCAACCCAGGTTGCGCGTTGCATCGACAGCCTCGGCATCGGCTTCATGTTCGCGCAAAGCCATCACAGCGCCATGAAGTACGCCGCCGGCCCGCGTCGCGACCTGGGCCTGCGCACCTTGTTCAACATGCTTGGCCCGCTTACGAATCCGGCCGGTGTGAAGCACCAGGTGGTGGGCGTGTTCACCCAGGCGCTGTGCCGCCCGCTGGCCGAGGTGCTGCAGCGCCTGGGCAGCAAGCACGTGCTGGTGGTGCACTCCAAGGACGGCCTGGACGAGTTCAGCCTGGCCGCGCCGACCTTCGTCGCCGAACTGAAAAATGACCAGATCAGCGAATACTGGGTCGAGCCTGAAGACCTCGGCATGAAGAGCCAGAGCCTGCACGGCCTGGCCGTCGAGAGCCCGCAGGCGTCGCTGGAGTTGATCCGCGATGCCCTGGGCCGGCGCAAGACCGAAAACGGCCAGAAAGCGGCCGAGATGATCGTGCTCAACGCGGGCGCGGCGCTGTATGCCGCTGACCACGCCATGAGCCTCAAGTCGGGTGTGGAACTGGCCCACGACGTCCTGCACACCGGCCTGGCCTGGGAGAAGCTGCAGGAATTGGGAGCCTTCACGGCGGTATTCAAGGTGGAGAACGAAGCATGAGTGTGCCGACGGTGCTGGAAAGGATCATTGCCCGTAAATTCCAGGAAGTGGCCGAGCGCAGCGCCCGCGTCAGCCTTGCCGAACTGGAGCGCCTGGCCAAGGCTGCCGATGCGCCGCGCGGTTTCGCCAATGCGCTGATCGAACAGGCCAAGCGCAAGCAGCCGGCGGTCATTGCCGAAATCAAGAAGGCTTCGCCGAGCAAAGGGGTAATCCGCGAGCACTTCGTGCCTGCGGAAATTGCCGTTAGCTATGAAAAGGGCGGCGCGACTTGCCTGTCAGTGCTGACCGACGTGGATTACTTCCAGGGCGCCGATGAATACCTGCAGCAGGCCCGCGCCGCGGTTTCGCTGCCGGTGATCCGCAAGGACTTCATGGTCGACCCGTACCAGATCGTTGAGGCCCGTGCCCTGGGCGCCGATTGCGTGCTGCTGATCGTGTCGGCGCTGGATGACGTGAAGATGGCCGAGCTGGCCGCCACCGCCAAGGACGTCGGCCTGGACGTGCTGGTCGAAGTGCATGACGGCGATGAGCTGGACCGCGCGTTGAAAACCCTCGATACGCCGCTGGTGGGGGTCAACAACCGCAACCTGCATACCTTCGACGTCAGCCTGGAGACCACCCTCGACCTGCTGCCGCGCATTCCGCGTGACCGTCTGGCCATTACCGAGAGCGGCATTTTCAACCGCGCCGATGTGGAGCTGATGGAAATCAACGAGGTCTACTCGTTCCTGGTCGGCGAGGCATTCATGCGGGCCGAACAGCCTGGGCTGGAGCTGCAGCGGTTGTTCTTCCCCGAGCAGGTGAAGAAGACCGTTCAGCAACTGGACTGATTGAAACGAAGCCGGCTTTATGCCGGCTTTTTTGTCTGTCTGTTCTGGCCTCTTCGCGGGGCAAGCCCGCTCCCACAATGACACTCCAGTTCCTGAGTGCAGCAAGAACCTGTGGGAGCGGGCTTTCCCCGCGAAGAGGCCAGGGAAAACAACATGAAAGGTGGATCAATGATCGATCAACCCCTGGCCCTCACCGTCGAACAAGGCCTGCATGCCGAACAGGAACTGTTGGCCGCCGTATGCCGCGGCGAGCAGGATTGCGGCGTGCTGTTCTGGCGGCCAACCGACCACGCCCTGGTGATGCCCCGGCGCATGAGCCGGCTGGAAAACTTCGAAGCCGCTTGCGCGGAGCTGGCAATTGCCGGCTGGCCGGTGCTGTTGCGCGAAACCGGCGGTGAGCCGGTACCGCAGTCGCATTCGACGGTGAACGTGGCCCTGGTCTATGTCGCCCCGCGCAGCGAAGGCGACCATGGCCGCATCGAAAACGCCTACGAGCGCCTGTGCCTGCCGCTGTGCGATGTGTTGCGCGAGTGGGGTGGCGTGGCATCGGTGGGCGAAATCGACGGCGCCTTCTGCGATGGCCGCTACAACGTCAACCTCAATGGTCGCAAGCTGGTCGGTACGGCCCAGCGCTGGCGCCAGGGGCTGGGCGGCAAGCGCCCGGTGGTGCTGGTGCATGGCGCGCTGCTGCTGGACAACGAGCGCGAATCGATGGTCGCGGCGGTCAACCGTTTCAACGAATGTTGCGAACTGGAGCAGCGCTGCCGCGCCGACAGCCATATCGCCTTGCATGAAGTGGTGCCCCAGGCGCCCTGGTTCGAGCGCCTGTCCCAGGCATACCGCGAAGTCCTGGCGGCGCTGCCCAGGGATTAACGGGTGCCGTAGACCACCATGGTCTTGCCCTTGACCTGCACCAGGCTGCGTTCTTCAAGGTCCTTGAGCACGCGGCCGACCATTTCCCGGGAACAACCGACGATGCGGCCAATTTCCTGACGGGTGATCTTGATCTGCATGCCGTCCGGGTGGGTCATGGCATCTGGCTGCTTGCACAGGTCGAGCAGGCAGCGCGCCACCCGGCCGGTCACATCGAAGAACGCCAGGTCGCCGACCTTGCGTGTGGTATTGCGCAGGCGCTGGGCCATCTGGCTGCCGAGGGCGTAGAGGATTTCCGGGTCATGGCGGGTCAGCTCGCGAAACTTGTCGTAGCTGATTTCTGCCACTTCGCATTCGGTCTTGGCCCGCACCCAGGCGCTGCGCTGCTGGTCGCTGTCGGCAGGTTCGAACAGCCCGAGTTCACCGAAGAAATCGCCGTTGTTGAGGTAGGCGATGATCATCTCGTGGCCTTCGTCGTCTTCGATCAGGATGGTCACGGAGCCCTTGATGATGAACGACAAGGTTTCGGCACGATCACCGGCGCAGATGATGTTGCTCTTGGCGGTGTAGCGGCGGCGCTGGCAGTGCACCAGCAGCTTGTCGATGTTCTTGATCTTGGCGGGTAGGGCTGAGGCAACCATCACGAAATCCTGTTCGTTGCGAGGCATAGGCTCTTGTTAGTCATTGATTGACGCTGCGCGCCATTCAATTGGCGCCAGCTTATCAGACACTGCAGGATGTTTCGGCACAAATGCGACGCGCATTGCGCTTTTCCGACAGCCATACAAGGCTTAAGCTGACACCCTTTTGCGAATTCCAGGAGTACGGACAGATGAAGGCACGCATCCAGTGGGCCGGTGAAGCGATGTTCCTCGGCGAGTCGGGGAGCGGCCACGTGGTGGTGATGGATGGCCCGCCCGAGGCTGGCGGCCGCAACCTGGGCGTGCGCCCGATGGAAATGCTCCTGCTCGGCCTGGGTGGCTGCAGCAGCTTCGATGTGGTGAGCATCCTGAAGAAGTCCCGCCAGGTGGTGGAAAGCTGCGAAGCCTTCCTGGAAGCCGAGCGCGCCAGTGAAGACCCGAAGGTCTTTACCAAGATCCACATGAACTTCGTGGTCAAGGGCCGTGGGCTCAAAGAGGCCCAGGTCAAGCGGGCGGTGGAGCTGTCGGCGGAGAAGTACTGCTCGGCGTCGATCATGCTGGAGCGCGCTGGTGTGGAAATCACCCACGGCTACGAGATTGTAGAGCTGGGTTGAACCGGAAAAGCTGGGGCCGCAAATGCGGCCCCAGCGTCATGAGTCAGTTACGCAGTGCCGGCAAGGCCGCCAGCAACCATTGCGGCAGCCAAGCCCTGACCGCCTGGCTCAACCGCTCCCGGCGCTTCTGATATGCCAGCCCCAGGCCAATCACGCCAAGCCCGATCAGCGTCAGCACCACCGGGAACAGCAGCGATTCGGCAAACACTTCGTAAGACAGATAGCCCAGGTAGGCCGCCACCCCCAGTGCGCCAAACACCATGAACACCGGCCGGCGCAGCAGCACGGCGATTGCCATCAAGCCAAGGTTGACCAGGCAGTACAGCGCCTTGCCCAGTTCACTCTCGCTTTCCATCATCGTCAGCCCGCCCCAGAACGCCGCCAGCCCGGCCAGGTAGCCCCAATGGGCGTAGTCCTCGCGGGTACGGCCGTCGACCAGCACGAACACCAGCAGCAATCCCAGCCCGAACCACAGCGAAACCGTGCGCCGCTGCTCCCAGCTGAACGGTGAGCCATACACCCACTCGCTCAGGTCCATCGACATGAACCACAGCGCGACGGCGATGGGCATCACGATGAACGGGTAGGGAATCAGCCTCAGCATCATCAGGCCAGCCAGCACCGTGGTCGCCTCCATCACCAGCCAGCCACCCTGCACATAGGTGTAGTACTGGTGATAGTCGGTTTGCGCATCGTCCAGCGGCCACCAGCCTGCCAGGCGTTCGACGGCGAACACGGCCAGCGGCACGATGCTCACTGCAACGGCCGCCAGCACGCCGGCAGCAATGGGTTGCTGGCGCTTTTGCAGGGCCAGGGCGAACAGGGTAATGAGGGCGATGTACAGGGTGGCGATGGCCAGCAGGGCGGCGTCGCCAATGCGCATCCAGGCTTCGGTGAGCAGCCAGCCCATGGCCCCCATGATCAACAGGGCGCCGAAGTAGAAGGCGACGTGAGCCAGCTGGAAGTTGCCACGTGCGGCAGGTTGCTTGCGCAGGAAGTCCAGCAGGGCCTGGTCCTGGCCCGGCTGGAGGATGCCGGCTTGCACGGCGCGCGCCAGGTCCTTGGCGTCGATGCGGTCCGTCATGGGCGTGCCCTTAGATGCGGTAGGTGCTCTTGGTCATGACCTTGGCCATCAAGCTCATGCCGAAGCGAACCGGAGCGGGGAAGCGATAGCCGCCGGCCTCGAGGGCGGATTCGGCGTGGTGCTCTTCATCCACGCGCATCTGTTCGAGGATGGCCCGTGATTTTTCGTCTTCCTGGGGGATCTGCTCGAGGTGTTCGTCCAGGTGCTTGCACACCTGATGCTCGGTAGCGGCGACGAAGCCCAGGCTGACCTTGTCGCTGACCAGCCCGGCAAGTGCGCCGATGCCGAACGACATGCCGTAGAACAGCGGGTTGAGCACGCTTGGGTGGCTGCCAAGCTGGCGGATGCGCTGTTCGCACCAGGCCAGGTGGTCGACTTCTTCCTCGGCGGCATGCTCCATCGCCTTGCGCACCTGCGGCAGCTTGGCGGTCAGGGCCTGGCCCTGGTACAGCGCCTGGGCGCAGACTTCGCCGGTATGGTTGATGCGCATGAGGCCGGCAACATGGCGGGTCTGGCTTTCGTCCAACTCGACATCCGGCTGGATGATGGCCGGCGAGGGCCGGGACGGTTGGCCGCTGAAGGGCAGCAAGGTGCGCATGGCGGTATCGGCCTGCAGCAACAAGCGGTCGAGCGGCGAGTAGTGACGTTCGGTGGCCATCGGGCACCTCCACTGAAGTGATGCCCGACAGTTTACCTCAATCGCCCGGGAGGGGCTTGCCTTGGGTCAGCCCGGTGGCCAGTTCATCTGGCGCTGGCCGAGTACATGCATGTGGATGTGGTAGACGGTCTGGCCGCCTTTGGGGTTGCAGTTCATGACCACGCGGAAACCTTCTTCACAACCTTGCTCCACCGCCAGGCGCTGGGCGGTGAACAGGATATGGCCGGCCAGGGCCTTGTCCTCTTCGGTCAGGTCGTTGAGGGTGCGGATGTGTTTCTTCGGGATGACCAGAAAGTGTACCGGCGCCGCTGGGGCGATGTCCTTGAAGGCCAGGATCTGGTCATCTTCGTAGATGATATCCGCCGGGATTTCCCGGTTGATGATTTTGAGGAATAGATCGTCCACAGCACTTGCTCCATGGTGAGGGTCGGGCCGAGTGTACTCAGCCGTGCGCCGCTCGCCCAGTGGCTATTCCATGCCGACCGGGCAGTAGCGGCGGTGGATGAAGCCTGCCAGCTTGCGCGCCAGCCAGCGCGGCATCAGGCGTGGGGCAAAGGCCAGCCAGCGGTTGCGGCGCACCGGCATGATCAGCGCGCGGTTCTTTGCCAGGGCGCGCACGGTGTACAGGGCCACTTCCTCGGGGCTCAGGCAGCGGCTGTTGCCGTCGAGCCGGGGAATGCGCCGCAGCGCCGAGCGCACCGGGCCTGGGCACAATACCGAAACCTTGATGCCGGTGGGCTTGAGCTCTTCGCGCAGCGCTTCGCTGAAGTTCAGCACGTAGGCCTTGCTCGCCGCATAGGTGGCCATCCAGGGGCCGGGTGCCGCTGCCGCAAGGCCGGCGACATTGAGGATCTGCCCGCCACCCTGCACCGCCATCAGGTTGCCGATGGCATGGCACAGGCGGCTCAGGGCCAGGATGTTGACCTCCAGCAGGTCCTGCTCATCGGCCCATTCGTGGGCCAGGAACGGGCCGTAGGTGCGCTGGCCGGCGCAATTGACCAGCAGGTCGATGCGCCGTTCGCCTTCTTCGAGCTCCAGTACGAAGCCTGACAGGCGCAGTGGCTGGCTCAGATCGCAGGCGCGAAACAGCACTTCGACGCCGAAGCGCTGGGTCAGCTCGATAGCCACCGGCTCCAGGGTCTCGCGATGGCGTGCCACCAGGATCAGGTTGCGCCCGCGCCGCGCCAGGGCTTCCGCCAGGGCCAGGCCCAGGCCGCTGGAAGCACCGGTGATCATGGCGTAACGGGTCATGCAAGGCTCCTGGGGGCTGAAGAGGGCGCCTAGTGTACAACTTGGCCGGGCAAGGTGTTGCCTTTTGCTACAGGGCCTTGACGCTCAATACCTGGCTGCGGTTCAGCGCTGCCCGGTATTCGCCTTGCAGGCGCTGGATGAGTGCGGCGGCGTCGGGCAGGTCATGGATTTCGCCGACGCCCTGGCCGGCGGACCAGACGGTCTTCCAGACCTTCGCCTCGTCGTCCAGCGGCTTGAGCTTGCCCTGTTCATGCCCGGCTTTTAGTGCCGCCATGTCGTAGCCCGCCTGCTCCAGGCTCGGGCGCAGGAAACTCGCCGGAATGCCGGAAACCGCGGGGGTATGGATGATGTCCGCGGCATGGGCGTCGAGCAGCATCTGCTTGTAGGCCTCCTGCGCACGGCTCTGGCGGGTGGCGATGAAGCGCGTGCCCATGTAGGCAAGGTCTGCGCCCAGCAACTGGGCCGCGAGGATTTCGTGGCCGTGGTTGATGCAGCCGGCCAACAGCAAGGTCTTGTCGAAGAACTGGCGGATCTCGGCCACCAGGGCGAACGGGCTCCAGGTGCCGGCATGCCCGCCAGCGCCCGCCGCCACGGCGATCAGCCCATCCACGCCCGCCTCGGCGGCCTTCTCGGCATGCCGGCGGGTGGTCACGTCGTGGAACACCAGGCCACCGTAGCTGTGCACCGCATCCACCACTTCCTTCACCGCACCGAGGCTGGTGATGACAATCGGCACGCGGTGTTCGACGCACAGTGCCAGGTCGGCCTGCAGGCGCGGGTTGGTGGGGTGGACGATCAGGTTGACGGCGTAGGGCGCGGGCTCACGCAACTGGGCCAGGCCAGCCTCGATCTCTTCGAGCCAGGCCTTGAAGCCGGCGCTGTCGCGCTGGTTCAGGGCAGGGAAGCTGCCGACGATGCCGTTGCCGCAGCAGGCCAGGACCAGATCAGGGTTGGAAATCAGGAACATGGGGGCAGCGACCACCGGCAAGCGCAGGCGTTGTTCGAGCGAGGCAGGCAAAGACATGGGCAAGGCTCCAGTGCAGAAGGGTGTGCGTCAGAACGGTTTGACCACCACGAGGATCACGATGCCCAGCAGGAACAGCACCGGCACTTCGTTGAACCAGCGGTAGTAGACATGGCTGCGGGTATTGGTGCCGCTGGCGAAGCGCTTGCGCTGGGCGCCGCACACGTGGTGGTAGCCGGTCAGCAGGATCACCAGGGTCAGCTTGGCATGCAGCCAGCCTTGGCTCAGCCAGCCGGGGGTGAGGTACAGCATCCAGGCGCCGAATACATAGGTGGCGATCATCGCCGGGTTCATGATGCCGCGGTACAGCTTGCGCTCCATGGTAATGAAGCGTTCGCGGCTGATGCTGTCTTCGCTCTGGGCGTGGTAGACGAACAGGCGAGGCAGGTAGAACAGGCCGGCGAACCAGCAGACCACGCTGACGATGTGCAGCGCTTTGATCCATAGATAGAGCATGGAGGGAGTTCCTTCAGGTTTTCACGGTGGTCAGATAGTAGAGGCCAAGTGCCCGGAGGGTCACCCGAAGAGTTGTTACAGGCGCCCTGCGCCCCTATTATCGTGCGCTTTCCAGTCGGCTCGTTGATAAAGGGGCAAGCGTTATGATCAAGGTCGGTATCGTCGGCGGCACGGGTTACACCGGCGTCGAACTGCTGCGTCTGCTGGCACAGCATCCACAGGCCGAAGTGGCGGTCATCACTTCGCGTTCCGAAGCGGGCGTGGCGGTCGCCGACATGTATCCGAACCTGCGCGGCCACTACGACGGCCTGGCTTTCAGCGTGCCTGACAGCAAGGCTTTGGCAGCGTGTGACGTGGTGTTCTTCGCCACCCCGCACGGTGTTGCCCACGCCCTGGCTGGCGAGCTGCTGGCGGCCGGTACCAAGGTCATCGACCTGTCCGCCGACTTCCGCCTGCAGGACGCCGCCGAGTGGGGCAAGTGGTACGGCCAGCCGCACGGCGCGCCTGAGCTGCTCAAGGATGCGGTCTACGGCCTGCCTGAAGTGAACCGCGAGAAGATCCGCCAGGCGCGCCTGATCGCCGTACCGGGTTGCTATCCGACCGCCACCCAGCTGGGTTTCCTGCCGCTGCTCGAGGCCGGCCTGGCCGACCCGTCTCGCCTGATCGCCGACTGCAAGTCGGGTGTTAGCGGGGCAGGGCGCGGTGCTGCCGTGGGCTCGCTGTTCTGTGAGGCCGGCGAAAGCATGAAGGCCTATGCGGTCAAGGGCCACCGCCACCTGCCGGAAATCAGCCAAGGCCTGCGCCTGGCTGCCGGCAAGGACATCGGCCTGACCTTCGTGCCGCACCTGACGCCAATGATCCGTGGCATTCACGCCACCCTGTACGCAAACGTCGTCGATACTTCGGTCGACCTGCAGGCGCTGTTCGAGAAGCGCTATGCCGATGAGCCGTTCGTCGACGTGATGCCAGCGGGCAGCCACCCGGAAACCCGCAGCGTGCGCGGTGCCAACGTCTGCCGCATCGCCGTTCATCGCCCACAGGGCGGTGACTTGGTGGTGGTGCTGTCGGTGATCGACAACCTGGTCAAGGGCGCTTCCGGCCAGGCCGTGCAGAACCTGAACATCCTGTTCGGCCTGGACGAGCGCATGGGCCTGTCCCACGCCGGCCTGCTGCCGTAATCCCAGGTTCATCGAAAAGGCCCGCCGCGTGCGGGCCTTTTTGTTTGCCGCGACTAAAGCCGCACAATTGTTGACCGATTTTCTCGGAGAAGCGGATAATGCGCGTCATCGAGTTTTAAGGCGGCACTGCGCCGGGAGAATCTACATGAGCGTCGAAACCTTCACCCCCACGGCTTTGGAATTCACCCAAGGGGCAGCGCAAAAGGTCAAGACCCTGGTTTCCGAAGAAGGCAACGAGCGCCTGAAGTTGCGCGTGTTCGTGACCGGTGGCGGCTGTTCGGGCTTCCAGTACGGCTTCACCTTCGATGAAGACGTGGCCGAGGATGACACCATCGTCGAGCGCGAAGGCGTGTCCCTGGTGGTTGACCCGATGAGCTACCAGTACCTGGCTGGCGCCGAGGTGGACTACCAGGAAGGCCTGGAAGGTTCGCGCTTCGTGATCAAGAACCCGAATGCTGCCACTACCTGTGGCTGTGGCTCCTCCTTCTCGATCTGAAGCCGGGCGACACGAAAACGCCGCGCATTTGCGCGGCGTTTTGCTTTGTGGCGTAGCCTGTCAGGCCGGGTAGATTGCGCCCAGTACCCGTAGCCCCTTGGCTGCGGTGACGCTGGGGCGGTTGGCGGCGATGCCTTCAAGGCAGCAATGGGCCAGCCAGGCAAAGGCCATGGCCTCGACCCAGTCCGGGTCGACGCCCTGTTCCCCGGTGCTGGTGACCTGGGCATTGGGCAGCAGCCCGGCAAGCCGCGCCATCAGCGCACCGTTGCGGGCACCCCCGCCGCACACCAGCAGGGCCTGCGTGCCTGACTGGGCGTTGAGCAGTGCGTCGATGATGCTGCGCGCGGTCAACTCCAGCAGCGTGGCCTGGACGTCTTCGTCCCGGTAGGCGGGCAGGCGGGCGAGGTGGCCGTCCAGCCAGGGCAGGTTGAACACTTCGCGGCCGGTGCTTTTTGGCCCGCTGCCGGCGAAGAACGGGTCGCCCAGCAGTGCACTGAGCAAATCGGCCTGTACCACGCCGCTGGCTGCCCAGGCACCGTCTGCGTCATAGGTGTGGCCACGCTTGCGCTCGACCCAGGCGTCCAGCAATACGTTGCCAGGGCCGCAGTCGAAACCGTGTACCGGCTTGCCCTGCTCGATCAGGCTCAGGTTGCTGAACCCCCCGACATTGAGCACCGCCAGCTGCTTGCCAAGGTGGCTGAACAGCGCCTCGTGGAAGGCGGGCACCAGCGGCGCGCCCTGGCCACCCGCTGCCACGTCGCGGCGGCGGAAGTCGGCAACCACGCTGATACCGGTGAGCTCGGCGAGCAAGGCCGGGTTACCGATCTGCACCGTGAATCCGCGGGCAGGTTCATGGCGGATGGTCTGGCCATGGCTGCCAATGGCGCGGATGGCGTCAGCCCCCAGGCCCTGCTGCGCCAGCAGGTGCTGGATGCCCTCGGCCGCCAGGCTCGCCCAGCGGTTTTCTGCCAGCGCGGCGCGTGCGATCTCGTCCGGGCCGCTGCTGCACAGGCTCAGGAGGTCGCGCCGCAGGTCGGGTGGCATGGGCAGGTAATGGGTGGCGAGCAGTAGCGGCTGCTCGCCTTGTTCGATCAGTGCAATGTCCAGCCCGTCGAGGCTGGTGCCGGACATCACCCCCAGGTAGAGCGCCATGGGATCAGCGCTTGTTCGCTGCGAGCATGGTGGCCTTTTCCTGGTCCATACGGGCGATCAGGGGTTGGCTCTGCTGCAGGAAACGCTGGCGCTCGGCCTTGGCGATCGGGTCGGCCATCGGCACCTTCTGGCTCAATGGATCGACGTGCACGCCGTTCACCTGGAACTCGTAGTGCAGGTGCGGGCCGGTGGACAGGCCGGTGGTGCCGATGTAACCGATGATCTGGCCCTGCTTCACGCTGCTGCCGGTCTTGATACCCTTGGCAAAGCCCTGCATGTGCCCGTAGAGGGTCTTGTAGCTGTTGCCGTGGGCAATGATCACGGTGTTGCCGTAACCCCCGCGGCGGCCGGCCAGCTCGATGCGGCCATCACCGGCGGCCTTGATCGGCGTGCCCCGTGGTGCGGCGTAGTCGACGCCTTTGTGCGCGCGGATCTTGTTCAGGATCGGGTGCTTGCGCCCGGCGGAGAAGCGCGAGCTGATGCGGGCGAAATCGACCGGGGTACGGATGAAAGCCTTGCGCAGGCTGTTGCCGTCGGCGGTGTAGTAGCTGGTGTTGCCCTGCTTGTTGGTATAGCGCACGGCGGTGTAGGTCTTGCCGCGGTTGGTGAAGCGCGCGGAGAGGATGTTGCCGGTGCCGACCACCTTGCCATCCATGACCTTCTGCTCGTAGACCACGTCGAATTCGTCGCCCTGGCGGATGTCCTGGGCGAAGTCGATGTCGTAGCCAAGCACCTTGGCCATGTCCATGGTCATGCTGTGGGAAAGCCCGGCGCGCTGGGCCGAGGCCGACAGCGAGCTCTTGATCACCCCGTGTGCGTAGGCGGTGCGTACCACCGGCTTGCTGATTTCACGATCGAAGGCGTAGCCCTTGGCGGTCTTGGTCAGGCGAATGGTTTCAAGGTTGCTGACCTTGCTGTGCAGGCTCGCCAGTTGGCCATCCTTGTCGAGTTCGAACTGCAGCACCTGGCCGTGCTTGAGCTGGCTGAACTGCTTGGCCTGCTTGTTGCTGGCCAGCAGGTCATGCACCGCGTTGGTCGGCAGGCCGACCTTGGCGAACAGGGTCGACAGGGTGTCGCCGCGAGCGACGGTCACTTCGCGATGGCTGGGGTCCTTGGCTTCGGGTTTCTGCTCGGCAGCGGGAGCTTCCTGAGCGGCTTGTTCGGTGGTCGGTTCGGCGCCTTCGATCTGCGCGAAGGGGGTGCCTTGACCGCCTTCGACCTGCACCAGTGGCGCGGCCTTGGACTCGTCCTTCAGTTGTTCGGCCGGGCTTTCCAGTTCCAGGCTGAGGGTGGTCTTCTTTGCTTCGACTTCGCTGGACGGAAATACCAGCAGGGCCAGGCTGAGCAGAGCGGCGATGCCGCTGGCGGCCAACAGATGGCTTTTCGGATAAAGCGGGGGCGCTTTAGGCGTTTCGTTGGTCATAGGTAAGGTGACTTTGAAGAAAAGTGAATATGGAAAAGATGAATGACATGATGAAGATGAAATAACTGTATAAAATATAACCAAATCCACTTTCACGCAAGGGCGCGTAGACGCCGCAAAGCTGCGGTCAGGTCACATTCCATTGCGAAACTTGTATTTGATGGCCGATCTTGTATGGTTGGCTCCCCTTGAATCTGAGCCTAGCGGGTCTGTTTATGAAGTCGGTTGAAGAGCAGCTGGCGCTTATCAAGCGCGGTGCGGAAGAAGTGTTGGTCGAGTCGGAACTGGTGGAGAAGCTCAAGCGCGGCCAACCTCTGCGCATCAAGGCAGGCTTCGACCCGACTGCGCCGGACCTGCACCTTGGCCACACGGTCCTGATCAACAAGCTGCGCCAGTTCCAGGAACTGGGGCATCAGGTGATCTTCCTGATTGGTGACTTCACCGGGATGATCGGTGACCCGAGCGGCAAGAGCACCACACGTCCGCCACTGACGCGCGAGCAGGTGCTGGACAATGCTGAGACTTATAAACAGCAGGTGTTCAAGATCCTCGACCCGGCCAAGACCGAGGTCGCCTTCAACTCCACCTGGATGGACAAGCTGACGCCGGCCGATTTCATTCGCCTGGCTTCGCAGTACACCGTTGCGCGGATGCTCGAGCGTGATGACTTCGACAAGCGTTACACCACCAATCAGCCGATTGCCATTCACGAGTTCCTCTATCCACTGGTGCAGGGCTACGACTCGGTAGCGTTGAAGGCCGACGTGGAGTTGGGTGGTACCGACCAGAAGTTCAACCTGCTGATGGGGCGTGAATTGCAGCGCGCCTACGGCCAGGAAGCGCAGAACATCGTGACCATGCCGCTGCTCGAAGGGCTGGACGGCGTGAAGAAGATGTCCAAGTCGCTGGGCAACTATGTGGGTATCCAGGAAGCGCCCGGGGTGATGTACAGCAAGCTGGTGTCGATCCCGGACACGTTGATGTGGCGTTACTTCGAGCTGCTGAGCTTCCGTTCGATGGAAGAGATCGAGCAGTTCCGTGCCGACGTGGCCAATGGTGCCAATCCGCGTGACATCAAGATCAAGCTGGCCGAAGAGATCGTTGCGCGCTTCCATGGCGAAGAAGCTGCGGCCAATGCGCATCGCGCGGCGGGTAACCGCATGAAGGAGGGCGAGCTGCCGGAAGACTTGCCTGAGATCGAAGTTGGCGCAACAGAAAGCTTGCCGATCGCTGCCGTGCTGAATCGCGCGGGCCTGGTGAAGAACTCGGCAATGGCGCGGGACCTGCTCAATGGCGGCGCGGTCAAGGTCGACGGTGCTGTGGTTGATCGCGACTTCGTGTTCGCGCTGGGTGCGACCCATGTGTGCCAGGCGGGCAAGAAGGCATTTGGCCGGGTGACACTCAAGGCTGAGTGATCGGCAGTTGCTGTAGCTATATAGAAGCGGGGCGGCCATTTGGCCGCCCCGCTTTGTTTTTCAGCGATATTAAGGTTTCTTGAAATTAAGCCTTGACGGGCTTTCGAATCCCCTTATAATGCGCCCCACTTCCAGCGTAGTCGGAACGAGAAACTCCTTGA
>NZ_JBIVAB010000023.1:0-67780 GCF_044745345.1 Pseudomonas sp. NPDC087029
GGCGGACAACCATGGCCTGACAGACCGTGGCACGTTGCAACAAATGTAGGAGCGGATTTATCCGCGATGCGCCGCGCGGGCGGCGCGCGATCTCAATCCCCGCAAAACTCTTGAGGCGGCCCCTACCCAGAGCTACTCGATTTCGAACAACCCATTGCTCAACGGCCCCACACTCAACCGCTCACGCACATCATCATCGATCCGCGGATCATCCGGCCGGTACAGCTTCACCTGCCGGTAGGCGTTGATGCGGTTGATCTCCTCGCCCAGGTACTCCCACACCACCCGGGTACAGGCCGGGTTGCGCCGGTCGCCGCTGGAAACCCCGGTCTTGAGGCCGTTCAAGCGGGTGATGCGGCTCTTGAAGCTGGGGATGAGGATGGTCTGGCTCATCTCGTTGAGGGTCAGCGACTCGTAGTCGATCAGGAACATCCGGTCCTGCAGCTGGAAGGCGGCGCCCAAGTAGCGGCAGCGCACCTCGGCGTGCTGGTCGGTGGCGCTGGAGCGCTCCTGGCGTTCCTGGCGCTCGAACAGGAAGCTGCCGCGTTCTTCCCGCAGGTGCACCAGCGACACCAGGATGGTGCCGGGTACCGACATGCAGTTGGAATACTCGAAGTAGTAGCCACAGTAGCGCGACAGGTTGCCGGCGTGTTCGTGCAACGGCCGGAACAAGTCGCTGATCGGGTCGCTGGGCTGGTCGTTCACGCTCGACACCCGTGCCCCGATCAAACGGGAGAACTGCTCGGGCGGCAGGTTCAGCTCGTAATCCTCGACGCCGAAGAAATCGCCGATGCGCTTGAGGTTGAAAGCCGTCGGGCGGCTCTGCCCGCTGAGGTACTTGTTGAACTGCGCGCGGTTGATCGACAGCTGCCGGCAAACTTCGGAAATAGAGCGGTAGTGGCTGCAGGCCAATTTCAGATTGGTAGCGAAATGGTCGCTCATGGGCAAAATCCTGGTGACGCGAATGGCGCCATTCTAGCATCAAGTCGCATCAAGTCAGAGCAACCCGCGAAATTGTAACCACTCTTGTCATGGCCAACCATGCGCCCCAACGAATAGCGGTGCGCCTGCCGTCCGCTGGTCTTTCCATGCGAAGAATAAGAATCGAGGTCATTTTCCAATGCTCGAAGCACTCAACGATTTCCTCTCGGGGAAACTCCTCATCGTGCTGATCGTCGGTCTCGGCGGTTACTTCACCATCCGCTCGCGGTTCGTTCAGTTCCGCCATTTCGGCCACATGTTCGCCGTGTTCAAAGAGTCGCTGCGTGGCCAGGCAGGCCAGCTGAGCTCCTTCCAGGCCCTGATGCTGAGCCTTGCCGGCCGCGTGGGTGCCGGTAACATCGCCGGTGTCGGCATTGCCGTGACCCTGGGTGGCCCGGGTGCGGTGTTCTGGATGTGGGTCACGGCCCTGGTCGGCATGGCCAGCAGCTTCTTCGAATGCACCCTGGCCCAGGTCTACAAGCGCGCCGATGGCGATGGCCTGTACCGCGGCGGCCCGGCGTACTACATCCAGCACGGCCTCAAGCGCAAGAACATGGCGATCGTGTTCTCGATCCTGCTGCTGGTCACCTACGGCTTCGCCTTCATCGGCCTGCAGTCGTACACCGTGACCCACTCGCTGCAAAACGCCTTCGACTTCGACCCAAGCCACACCGGTATCGTGCTGGCAGTGCTGCTGGCCATCACCTTCCTCGGCGGCATCAAGCGCATCGCCGCAGTGTCGGACCTGCTGGTGCCGGTCAAGACCCTGGCCTACATCGGCGTGACCCTGTACGTGATCGGCACCCAGATCGAGCACGTGCCGGCCATGCTCGAAACCATCTTCAAGAGCGCCTTCGGCCTCGACCCAGCATTCGGCGGCCTGCTCGGCAGCGCCATCGTCATGGGCGTGAAGCGTGGCGTGTTCGCCAACGAAGCCGGCCTTGGCAGTGCACCCAACGTCGCCGCCGTGGCCGCCGTGAAGCACCCGGGTGCCCAGGGCGTGGTGCAGGCCTTCAGCGTGTTCCTCGACACCTTCGTGATCTGCACCTGCACCGCGCTGCTGATTTTGCTGTCGGGCTTCTACACCCCAGGCTTCGAAGGCGACGGCATCGTCCTGACCCAGAACTCGCTGGCCGCCGTGGTCGGTGACTGGGGCCGCCTGTTCGTCAGCGTGGCGCTGTCGCTGTTCGTGTTCACCTGCATCCTCTACAACTACTACCTGGGCGAAAACAGCCTGCAGTTCCTCAGCCGCAACCGCGTGGTGCTGATGGTGTTCCGCGGCCTGGTACTGGCGCTGGTGGTATGGGGCTCGATGCAGGACCTGTCGACCGTGTTCGCCTTCGCCGACATCACCATGACCTGCCTGGCGTTCGTCAACCTGATCGCCCTGGCCATGCTGTTCAAGGTCGGCCTGCGAGTGATGCGCGACTACGACGACCAGCGCAAGGCAGGCGTCGCCCAGCCCGTGTTCGACTCGGCCAAGTTCACCGACCTGGACCTGGACCGCAATGCCTGGCCTGCCAATGCACAGGTTGAACCTGCCGCAGCCAACACCACCGGCCAAGCCCAGCCGCAACGCTGATATCCTGCCTTGCCCAGCCGCCCCGTCCGCGGGCGGCTGCTTCTCTTTCGCTCACCGCTACGGATGCTTTCCATGCGTGCAGTCAAGAATCTTCTCGTCCTCTACACCGGGGGCACCATCGGCATGCTCGAAACCGCCGAGGGCCTGGCGCCCGCCGGTGGTTTCGATGCGCGCATGCGCGAGCACCTGGCCCAGCTGAGCGATGCACCGAAGGTGCCGTGGACGCTGCAGGAGCTGAACCCGCTGCTGGACAGCGCCAACATGCAGCAGCACAACTGGCTGGCCATGCGCGATGCCATCGTCGCGGCGGTGGATGCCGGCCATGACGGCGTGCTGGTGCTGCACGGCACCGACAGCCTGGCGCACAGCGCGGCGGCCCTGTCGTTCCTGTTGCTGGGCCTGCCGGTGCCGGTGCTGCTGACCGGCTCGATGCTGCCGGCCGGCGCGCCGGGCAGCGATGCCTGGGGCAACCTGTGCGGCGCCCTCGGGCAGTTCGAGGCTGGCCTGGAAGAGGGCGTGCAGCTGTACTTCCACGGCCAGCTGCTGCATGGCTGCCGCGCCTCGAAACTGCGCAGCGAAGCGTTCGACGCCTTCGCCGCGCTGCCGCGCCACCGGGAAGGCGAGCGCGCGAGCCAAGTGCCAGAGGCACTGGGTTATCGCCAGCAGCGCCAGCCGGTCAACCTGGCGGTGATGCCGGTGTACCCAGGCTTGCAGGCAGCGCACCTGCGCGGCGTGCTCGACACCGGCGTGCAAGGTTTGCTGCTGGAGTGTTATGGCAGCGGCACCGGCCCCTCGGATGACCAGGCCTTGCTCGAGGTGCTGCGCGCGGCGCGTCAGCGCGGGGTGATGCTGGTTGCCATCAGCCAGTGCCCGGAAGGGTCGGTGGTGTTCGATACCTATGCGGCAGGCAATCGGCTGCGCCAGGCAGGGTTGGTCAGCGGCGGCGGCATGACCCGTGAGGCGGCCTTGGCCAAGCTGTTTGCATTGCTGGGCGCGGGGCTGGATGTCGAAACCGCAGAGCAGTGGTTTGCCCTGGATTTGTGTGGCGAACGCGCCTGACTGAAATGGCGGAAGGCAGCGGGAGTCGAACCTGCCCGGGAACGGCTGCCGTCCCCAACCGGGTTTGAAGCCCGGCCGCGCCACCGGGCGCGATTGCCTTCCTTGTACTCAGTGCCTGGCCTGCTGCTGGGCCAGTGCGCTGTCGGCACGGATGTAACGCTGATCGGCAACCCTGCGGGTCAGGCCGATGCGGTCGAAGTATTCGAGAATCTGCACACTGCGCTTGCGACCGATGCCCAACATATCGCGAAACGCCGCCACCTGCACTATCGGCGTTGCACTGGCCTGGGCCAGCAACAGCTCTGCCATGCGCTGTAGCGTCGCTTCAGGGTAGAACAGGTCGCGCACCACCTGGTGCACCAGGCCCAGCCGCGCCAGCTTGCGCAACAACAGGCGCACATCGGCTTCGGCGCATTGCGCTTGCGCCGCCAAGGTCCTGACCCAGGGCGGATCGTATTGCCCTTCCAGCAAGCTTGACTGCAGGCGCGCCCACAAGGCGTTGTCGGCCTCGCTCAACTGCACCTTGTGATCGGGCAGGTGCAGCCACGGCCCGCTGCTGGCGATCAGCGCTTCGCCAAGTAACTCATCGAGCAAGCTGACGAACGCCGGGCGCTCCAGTGGCAAGGCGGCAAAGCGGCGCAAGCGGTCACGGTCGGGGCCGAGCTGGTCGGGCTCCTGTTCGTGGAAACGCGCCAGATGCTCAAGCACCTGGCGCTTGAGCGCCTGCCACTGGCTGTGGGCAAACAGCAACTGGCCCTGCCGCGTGGCCACCACCAACACGCCCTCGGGCAGCTGCCAGGTGTCGCGCAGGCGATTGAACTGGCGCTCCAGGCGCTGCGGGTCGAGCCCACCCGGCGCGTTGGCAAGCAGTGCCGGCAGGGCCTGCTCCAGCTCTTGGGCATCGCGCAGCACCTGCAACTGGCGCAGGCGTTCTTCGCTGCGGCGCTGGCGGCTCGGGGCAAAGGGGTCGAGCACCCTGCCGCCACCCAGCGTGCGCTGGGCACGCTGGTCGCGCAGCACCAGGCGGTCGCCGTGCACCGCCTGCAGCGGCGCGTTGAGCAGCAACTGGGCGAACATGCGCTGGCCGGCGGCCAGGGTTTCGCCTTCGAGCAACGCCACCCGGGCCGTCACATCCTGGGTGCCGAGGTGCACGTGCACGGCGCTGAAATGTTCGAAGGCGCGCAGCTCGCTTGGCAACAGGTGCAGGTCGATATCCACGCGCACGCTGGGCGCATGCAGCCATTCGGGCACCAGCCAGTCGCCACGATGCACCTGCTCCACCGCCAGGCGTTCGGCGGCGATGTTCAGCGCCACCCGCTGGCCGGCCTCGGCGACCAAAGCGGCCTGGTTTTGCGCATGCAGGCCACGCACCCGCACCGCCTTGCCGGCCTTGCCCAACAGCAAGGTATCGCCGGCACTCACGCGCCCGGCCAGGGCCGTGCCGGTTACCACCACGCCGGCACCGGTCACTGCAAAGGCGCGGTCTACCGCCAGGCGCAAGCCGCCGCGCGCGCTGCGCTGGCGAACCCGTGCCTCAGCCTCCAGCAAGGCCTGGCGCAATGCCTCGATGCCCTCCCCCGTAACACTCGACAACGCAAACTGCCGCGCCCCTGCATAGGGGCCTGGCGCCAGCAGCTCGGCCACTTGCGCCTGCACCTCGGCCAGGCGCGCCGGCGCTACCCGGTCGCACTTGCTGATGGCCACCAGCGCCTGGGGAATGCCCAGCAACTCGATGATCGCCAGGTGCTCGCGGGTCTGCGGCATCACCCCATCGTCGGCCGCCACCACCAGCAGCACCAGGTCGATGCCATGGGCACCGGCGAGCATGTTGTGGATAAAACGCTCATGGCCCGGCACATCGATGAAACCGGTCAGCGGCGCGCCTTCGCTGAGCGCGGCATAGCGGTAACCGAGGTCGATGGTCATGCCGCGCTCACGTTCTTCCTGGCGCTGGTCGCCGGCCTGGCCGGTCAGGGCCTTGAGCAGTGCGGTCTTGCCGTGGTCGATATGGCCCGCGGTACCCACGATCACTGCACCGGCCCCAGTTGCAGGGCCGGCAGTTGCGCCAGCCACTGGGCTTCGTCGTCGAGCTGGCGCAGGTCGAGCCACAAGGCGTCGTCATCGATGCGCCCGAGCACCGGCACCGGCAAGCCGCGCAAGGCCCGCTCCAGCACGTGCAGGCTGCGCCCGCGCAGTTTCTTCGACACCTGCGGGCGCAGGCACAACGCCGCGCTCGGCAGGCGCGCCACCGGCTGGCTGCCGCTGCCGATCATGCCCAGCGCAGGCTCCACGCTGACTTGCCAGGGTTCGCCAAGGTGCGCCGCAAGCTCAGGGGCCAGGCGCTCGGCCTGGGCCTGGATCTCGGCCTGGCTGCGGGTCAGCAGGCGCAGGCTGGGCAGGCGCTCGGCCAGGCGGTCGGGGTTGCGGTACAGCGCCAGCACCGCCTCGAGTGCGGCGAGGGTGATCTTGTCGACGCGCAGAGCGCGCTTGAGCGGGTTCTTCTTGATCTTGGCGATCAGGTCCTTGCGCCCGACGATGATCCCGGCTTGCGGGCCGCCTAGCAGTTTGTCGCCGCTGAAGGTAACGATGTCGGCGCCGTCGGCCAGGGCCTGGCGCACCGTTGGTTCGGCGGGCAGGCCCCAGCGGGTCAGGTCGAGCAGGCTGCCGCTGCCGAGGTCTTCGAGCAGTGGCAGCTCATGCTGGTGGGCGATGCGCGCAAGCTCGGCGGTCGCCACCTGGGTGGTGAAGCCCTGGATGCTGTAGTTGCTGCAATGCACGCGCATCAGCAGGCCGGTGCGCGGGTTGATGGCCGCTTCATAGTCGCGGGCGTGGGTGCGGTTGGTGGTGCCGATCTCGTGCAGCTTCACGCCGGCGCGGGCCATGATGTCGGGGATGCGAAACGCCCCGCCGATCTCGATCAGCTCGCCGCGGGAGATGATGCCTTCCTTGCGCGCGCCGAGGCTGTTGAGCGCCAGCAGCACGGCGGCGGCGTTGTTGTTGACCACGGTGACGGCTTCGGCGCCGGTGAGCTCGCGGATCAGGCCTTCGATCAGGTCGTCACGATCGCCGCGCTTGCCGGTGGCCAGGTCGAATTCCAGGTTGAGCGGGTAGCGCGCGGCGGTCTGCATGGCTTCGACGGCTTCCTCGGGCAGCAGGGCGCGGCCGAGGTTGGTGTGCAGCACGGTGCCGGTGAGGTTGAACACCCGGCGTACCTGGCTGCGTTGCTGGATGGCCAGGCGCTCGCCGGTGCGGCCCAGGAGGACTTCGGCGGCCAGTTCGGCGGCGCTGAGCTGGCCGCTGCGGGCCGGGTCGCGCAGGTCGTCGAGCAGTTGGCGCAGGGTGGCGAGCACGGCGTCGCGGCCGTGGCGGTCGATCAGCGGGAGGCAGGCCGGGTGGCGCAGCAGGGTGTCGATGGAGGGCAGGCGTGGGGTTTCGCTGGCGGGGGTTTGAGGCATGCAGTACTACCTTGGGCGGGGCCGTTGTCTGTTCTGGCCCTATCGCCGGCAAGCCGGCTCCCACGGGGATAGCACTGACCCTGTGGGAGCCGGCTTGCCGGCGATAGAGGCGACTCGGTGTTGCAGTGTAGACACTCAGCCACCACCGGGCGCGAGCATCAGGTTCGGTGCCAGGCGGTGGAAGCCCTCCTCGTCCAGGCGGATATCCAGGGCAAGGCTGGCCAGGTCATCGGCCAGTGGTTCGGCGGCGGCGTCGTTCTCCAAGTAGTTCTGTTTCAGGTAACTGTTGCACGCCGGGCAGCACTCGGCCCGCAACGGCGCCTTGCCCGGCGCATGGCGATCGTCTTCGAGACTGGTGTAGCGCAAATCCTTGCTCGACTCGCAATACACGCACTTCACCCGCACCACATGCCATTCGCAGGCACACAGCGAACAGGCCAGGTAACGCAGGCCATTGTGCTTGCCCCGGTTGCGCACCACCCCGGCCATCGCCGGCGAGCCGCAGGCGGGGCACTGGGCCAGGCTGCCGGCGGGCTTCAGTTCAGGCGCAGGCAGCGCCAGCAGCCAGCTCGACCAGGCCGCTTGCAAGGCGGCGCCAATGAACGGCACCAGCGCCGCCGGAACCGCATCGTACTGGCCAGCCAGCAAGGCGATGCCCCAACCCTTGCGCTGGCTGTCGTCACTTGCGCGCAGCATTTTCAGGGCTTCGCCGAGCGGGCCGTCGGGCTCATCGTCGAAGTGCCCGAGCAATGCCTGCAACCAGGCCAGCCACGCGCCTTCACGCACCAGGCTGTCAGCAGCCAGCGGCGGCAGCCCATGACTTATGCACAGGCGCTGGCGCTCCTCGGCTACCGGCAAGGCGCCAGGCGGGTTATCCACAAGCTGCTGCTGAACGTGGCACAAGCGCGCGACCAGTTTCAGGTAGCGCACCAAGGCGTTGCCCTCGGCCAGGTGCGCCAGGCGCTCGGCGCGCAGGGTGAACAGGTTGGCGGGTGGCAGGTGCAGAAACGGCGGCATCACTGCCGACGCTTCGATCTGCCCGGGTTCGAGTATCGTGCTCAAGCGCTCATCCTTCTTTACGTCCGTGATTGCTCGGCGTCTTGTCGCCGGTCACTTCGCGGTACCACAGTTCATGGTGTTTGCGCGCCCAGGCGCGGCTGACCCAGCCATGCAGCATGGCGCCGATCGAGCCCTTGATCCAGATGCCGGCGTAGATGTGCACGATGATGCTGAGGATCAGCACGAAGCCCGCCAGCGCATGGGCCAGTGCCGCCAGGCGGATCGAGCCGATGTCGAAGAAGTGGCTGAAGTACTGGCGCCAGATCACCACTCCGCTGAGCAGCAACACCAGCATGCACACCAGCAGCGTCCAGAACAGCAGCTTCTGCCCGGCGTTGTACTTGCCGATGGGGGGCACGCCGTCTTCGCGGTTGACCATCACCCGGTCGATGCGGCGCAGCCACAGGCGGTCGTTGGCGGTGATGAAGTTGGCGCGCCAGAAGCGCAGCACCAGGCCGAGGAAGAACACGAACATCGCCACGCCCATGAACGGGTGCAGGATGCGCGTCCACGGCCCGCCGCCGAACAGGTGGCTGAGCCAGAACAGCGCCGGGTGGAACAGCGCCAGCCCGGACAGCCCGGCCATGAAGAACAGGATGGCGACGATCCAGTGGTTGGTCCGCTCGTTGGCGTTGTAGCGCAGGATGGGTTTGTTGTCGTTCATGGCCGCTGCTCCCCTTGCCCGCCGGGCCGGTTCGGGTCATAGACATGGACCGACGGGTCCACCTGGTGCACGCTGTCGTCCGCAGGCGTTGGCTGCTCGTCCTCCTCCACCCGCTGCGGGCCGACGCGCACATAGTGGAAGAACCCGGCCAGCACCGCCGCGCCCATGGCCAGCAGCGCCAGCGGCTTGGTGAAGCCCTTCCACAAGCCCACCAGCGGGCTGATCACCGGCTGGTCCGGCAGGCCGGCATACAGCCTGGGGGTGTCGGCATGGTGCAGCACATACATCACGTGGGTGCCGCCGACGCCGTCGGGGTCGTACAGCCCGGCGTTGTCGTAACCGCGCGACTTGAGGTCGACGATGCGCTCGGCGGCATGCACCTTCATCTCATCCTTGCTGCCGAACACGATCGCCCCGGTCGGGCAGGTTTTCACGCAGGCCGGCTCCAGGCCCACGGTCACACGGTCCGAACACAGGGTGCACTTGTACGCCTTGTGGTCCTTCTGCGAGATGCGCGGGATGTTGAACGGGCAGCCGGTGATGCAGTAGCCGCAGCCAATGCAGTGGTCCTGGTTGAAGTCGACGATGCCGTTGGCGTGCTTGATGATCGCCCCCGGGCTCGGGCAGGCCTTCAGGCAACCTGGGTCGGCGCAGTGCATGCAGCCGTCCTTGCGGATCAGCCACTCCAGGTTGCCGTCGTCGCGCTCGTGCTCGGTGAAGCGCATCAAGGTCCAGGTCTCGGCGGTGAGGTCCTGGGGGTTGTCGTAGGTGCCGTGGTTGTGGCCGACCTCGTCACGCAGCTCGTTCCACTCCGAACACGCCACCTGGCAGGCCTTGCAGCCGATGCACTTGGTGGTGTCGATCAGCTTGGCGACTTCCTGCTGCTGGCGTACCGAGGGCGGTACGGTGGTGGTGGCCGAGCGGGCGATGATGTCTTGGCTGGCCATCAGATTTTCTCCACTTTGACGAGGAACGACTTGGACTCCGGCGTCTGCGTGTTGCCATCACCGAGGAACGGCACCAGGGTGTTGGTCAAGTAGCCGTGCCGCGTCGCGCCGGTGAAGCCCCAGTGCAGCGGGATGCCGATCTGGTGCACGGTCTGGTTGTTGACCTGCAGCGGGCGAATCCGCTTGGTCACCACCGCCACCGCCTCGATATGCCCACGCTTGCTCGACACCCGCACCCGGTCGCCGGCCTTGATGCCTTTCTCGTTGGCCAGCACCTCGCCGATTTCGACGAACTGCTCGGGCTGGGCGATGGCGTTGAGGCGGCAGTGCTTGCTCCAGAAGTGGAAGTGCTCGGTCAGCCGGTAGGTGGTCGCCGCGTAGGGGAACTCGTCGTGCGTGCCGAGGGTGTCCCACACCGAATCGAAGATCCGCCCGGCCGGATTGCTGGTGGCCTTCTTGTTCTGCGGGTGCAGCGGGTTGATGCCGATGGGCGTCTCGAACGGCTCGTAGTGCTCGGGGAACGGGCCTTCGGCCATCTTGTCGATGGCAAAGAACCGCGCCACGCCCTCGGGGTTCATGATGAACGGGTTCATCCCCGCGTCCGGCGGCGAGTCGACCTTGAAGTCGGGCACGTCGGTGCCGGTCCAGGTTTTGCCGTTCCACCACACCAGGCGCTTTTTCTCCGGGTCCCATGGCTTGCCTTGCGTGTCGCTGGAGGCGCGGTTGTAGAGGATGCGCCGGTTGGCCGGCCAGGCCCAGGCCCAGTTCTGCACCTGGTGCATGCCGAACGGGTCGCTGTTGTCACGGCGCGCCATCTGGTTGCCCTGCTCGGTCCAGCAGCCGGCGAAGATCCAGCAGCCAGAAGCCGTGCTGCCGTCGTCCTTGAGCTGGGCGAAGCCCGACAGCTGCTGCCCGCTCTTGAGCACCACACCGGTGGCGTCGCTGAGGTCGGACACGGCCCAGCCGTTCATTTCCTTGGCCAGCTCTTCGGGTGAAGGCTCATCGGGGATCTTGTACGGCCAGCTGATGTTCATCAGCGGGTCCGGGTAGGCCCCGCCCTCGGCCTGGTAGCGCTGGCGCAGGCGCAGGAACAGCTCGCTCATGATCTGCACGTCGGTGCGGGTTTCGCCCGGGCCGTCGGCGCCTTTCCAGTGCCATTGCAGCCAGCGGCTGCTGTTGACCAGCGAGCCATCCTCCTCGGCGAAACAGGTGGTGGGCAGGCGGATCACCTCGGTCTGGATGTTGGCCGTGTCGACATCGTTGAACGGCCCGGCGTTGCGCCAGAACTCGGAGGTTTCGGTGGCCAGCGGGTCCATGATCACCAGCCACTTCAACTTGCCAAGCGCGGCCGTGACGCGGTTCTTGTCCGGCAGCGCGGCGATCGGGTTGAAGCCTTGGCACATGTAGCCGTTGACCTTGCCCTGGCTCATCATCTCGAACATGCGCAGCACGTCGTAGGCCGGCACGTCGAGTTTCGGCAGCCAGTCGTAGCCCCAGTTGTTTTGCGCCGTGGCATTGGCGCCGTACCAGGCCTTCATCAGGCTGACGTGGAACTTGCCGTAGTTCTGCCAGTACGACAGTTGCCCCGGGCGCAGCGGTTTGGAGGCGCGCTTGTCGATGTAGGTGGCGTAGTCCTGCTCGGCGTCGCCGGCCAGGGTCAGGTAACCCGGCAGCGAATTCGACAGCAGGCCCAGGTCGGTCAGGCCCTGGATGTTGGAGTGCCCGCGCAGGGCGTTGACGCCACCGCCCGGCATGCCGACGTTGCCCAGCAGCAACTGCACCATCGCCGCACTGCGGATGATCTGCGCGCCGATCGAGTGCTGCGTCCAACCCAGGGCGTAGAGAATCGTCATGGTCTTGCCCGGTGCCGAGCAGGTGGCGATCTCTTCCCAGATCTTGAGCATGGCGTCCTGCGGCATGCCGCAGGTCATGCTGGCGATTTCCGGGGTGTAGCGGCTGTAGTGCTGCTTCATCAGCTGGTACACGCAGCGCGGGTGCTGCAGGCTCGGGTCGACCTTGGCGAAACCGTCCTCGCCCAGCTCGTAGCCCCAGCCCGACTTGTCGGCATACACGCGCTTGGCCTCGTCGTAGCCGCTGAACAGCCCGTCCTCGAAGCCATAGTTCTCTTTGACGATGAACGACACGTCGGTGTAGTTGCGCACGTATTCGTGCTGGATCTTGTCGTTGCTCAGCAGGTAATTGATCAGCCCGCCCATGAAGGCGATGTCGGTACCGGTACGGATCGGCGCGTAGTAGTCCGCCACCGAAGCGGTACGGGTAAACCGCGGGTCGACCACGATCAGCCGCGCCTTGTTGTGCGCCTTGGCCTCGGTCACCCACTTGAAGCCGCACGGATGCGCTTCTGCTGCGTTGCCACCCATCACCAGGACCAGATTCGCGTTGGCGATATCGGACCAGTGGTTGGTCATGGCGCCACGGCCGTACGTCGGGGCAAGACTTGCCACCGTCGGGCCGTGTCAGACACGCGCCTGGTTATCGAACCCCAGCATGCCTGTTGCGCGGATGACCTTGTGGGTCAGGTAGCCGGCTTCGCTGGAGGCAGCGGAGGCGGCGAGAAAACCGGTGGTGAGCCAACGGTTGACCGTCTGGCCCTGGGCATTCTTCTCGATGAAATTGGCGTCGCGGTCCTGCTTCATCAGGTCGGCGATGCGGTCGAGCGCTTCGTCCCATTCGACCCGCACCCACTCCTTGCTGCCTGGCTTGCGCACCTCGGGGTACTGCAGGCGGCTGGCGCTGTGGATGAAGTCGAGCAGGCCGGCGCCTTTGGGGCACAGAGTGCCGCGGTTGACCGGGTGGTCGGCGTCGCCTTCGATGTGGATGATGTTCTGTTTGACGTTCTTGCCCGCATCGCCCTGGCTGTACAGGATCAGGCCGCAGCCGACCGAACAGTAGGGGCAGGTGTTGCGGGTTTCTTTCGTATGCGCCAGCTTGAAGTGACGCACCTGCTCGGCAAACGCAGGCGTCGGGGCCATGCCCAACGCTGCCAGGCTCGAGCCTCCAAGGCCGACGGCGGCGACCTTGAAGAACTGCCGACGGTTGAGGTCCATCGTGCACTCCTGATCAGGTGGTGGACGCACGGAACATGGCCGGCGCCTCTTGGTAGTCACGGGGGGCGGTTTTGACGGCCGCCAATAGATAAGACTAGTCAAGAATCGAGAAGGTGCGATGACATGGGTCAGCAGTTATGGCCCTTTCGCGGGGCAAGCCCGCTCCCACGAGTTCAGCGCAGGCATGAAGGTTGCGCTGCACCTGTGAGAGCGGGCTGGCCCCGCGAAGAGGCCAGCAGTGAAAACGAACCCTCACGCCACCGCTGAAATGGCCACGAAATGCCCCGGTGCAACCTCCCGATACTGCATGGCCGCCGCCTGATGCCCGATGTCATGTATGCGGCTGGGCACCGCCTCGCTCATCAGGTTGAAGGGTTTTCTCTGCACATTCAGATCCGCCGAGGGCACTGCACTGAGCAACCGCTGCGTATACGCATGCCCCGGGTTCTCGAACACGCTACGCCGTGGGCCGATCTCGACGATCCGCCCGTGGTACATCACCCCCACCCGATGGCTGACCCGCTCGACCACCGCCATGTCGTGCGAGATGAACAAGAACGCGATCCCCCGCTCCCGCTGCAGGTCCTGCAGCAGGTTGATGACCTGGGCCTGAATCGACACATCCAGCGCCGACACCGCCTCATCGGCAATGATCAGCTTGGGCGACAGGGCCAGGGCGCGGGCGATGCAGATCCGTTGCCGTTGGCCGCCGGAGAACTCGTGGGGGTAGCGTTGCGCGTGCTCGGCGCCAAGCCCTACCCGTTCGAGCAACTCGCCAACCTGCCGGCGCGCAGCCTCACCCTGCGCAAGCCCATGCACCAGCAGCGGCTCCATCAGGCTCTGCTCGATGGTCAGGCGCGGGTTGAGCGAGGCATACGGATCCTGGAACACCATCTGGATATCACGCCGCAGTGCCTTCTGCTCGGCCCTGCCCAAGGCACCGACATTCCTGCCCTGGAACAGGATGTTGCCGCCCTGGATCGGCATCAGCCCGGCCACGGCCCTGGCGCTGGTGGACTTGCCGCAGCCCGACTCGCCCACCAGCGCCAGGGTCTCGCCTGGGTAGATCTGGAAGTCGATCGACTCCACCGCGTGCACGCGCCGCTGCACCTTGCCAAGGATGCCGCCACGCAGGTCATAACGGATCGACAGCGACTCGACGCTGAGGATCGGCGCACCCTGGTAATCCGGCGCCCGCGCCGCCTCCTGCTGCCCCTGCGCCAGCGGCTCGTCGACCAGGGCGAACTTGGCCGGCAGGTCGCTACCACGCATCGAGCCGATTTTCGGCACCGCTGCCAGCAGCGCCTGGGTGTAGGGCTGGCGCGGGTGCAGCAGCACGTCCTTGGCCGTACCGTGCTCGACGGTCTCTCCGCGCTTCATGACCATCACCTCGTCGGCCACTTCCGCGACCACGCCCATGTCATGGGTGATGAAGATGACGCCCATGCGCAGGCTGTCCTGCAGCTCCTTGATGATGCGCAGGATCTGCGCTTGCACGGTGACGTCCAGCGCGGTGGTCGGCTCGTCGGCGATCAGCAAGGTCGGCTCGCACACCAGCGACATGGCGATCATGATCCGCTGGCGCATGCCGCCGGACAGTTCATGAGGGAAGCGCCCCATCACCTGCCGTGCATCGGGAATGCGCACCAGGTCGAGCATGCGCAGGGCCTGGGCCTCGGCACTGGTGCGGTTGCAGCGCTTGTGCAGGGTGATCGCCTCGACCAGCTGGGCGCCGACCTTGAACACCGGGTTCAGCGAGGTCATCGGCTCCTGGAAGATCATCGACATCGCCGAGCCACGCAGCCGGCGCAGCAGCGCTTCGGGCGCTGCCACCAGGTCGATCCGCGCACCGTCGCCGGTACGCAGGTGCATCGAGCCGGACACCACCCGCCCACCGGCACGCCCGATCAGGCCCATCATGGCCATTGAGGTCACCGATTTGCCAGAGCCTGACTCACCGACGATGGCCAGCGTCTGGCCACGGCCGACTTCGAAGGACACGTCACGTACCACTGGGGCCTCGCCATCACTGCCGAATGCCACGCTCAAGTTCTCGACCCGAGCGACCAGGTTCTCGTTCATCAGAGTGACCCCCTTCAATCCACTATCCGCGCCACGGCGGCATCCAGCGCGGCCCGGGCACCGGCGACCTTGCCCTGGCTGGCAGCCACCCACAGGCGGTCTTGCACCAGCTCGTCCTGGGCAACCGCCAGCAGGCGGCGCACCTCGGCGGGCCCGACGCCACCGATGGAGATACGGGTTTCCACGAACGTACGCGGGTTGAGGGCGTCACGCACCTGCGCGTCGCTGTAGCCCAGGGTCGAGCCGATGGTCTCCACGGCGGCCTGGTCCAGCGCCGCACCGGTGACCTGTTGTGGCATCACCCCCGAGGCCAGGCTGTTGCGCACCAGCCGAGCGACCACATGATGCACCTGGCGGAAGCTGATGCCACGCTCGCGCACGATGACATCGGCCAGGTTGCTGGCGGTGCACCAGCTGCCCGACAGCAGTTCGCTCATGCGCGCCTCATGCACCTTGAGGGTCTCGACGATGCCGGTGAACAAATCGAGCATGCCCTCGGTGACTTCCAGCGCCCGCTGGATCAAGGGCAGGTCGCGCATGGCCTGATCGCCCGTGCCTTCGGCGCGGAAGGTGGCCAGCGCCGTGCTCAGCCAGGTGACCGACTCGCCCGCGGCCTTCTTGATGGTCTCCAGGCCCGAGGGGTTCTTCTTCTGCGGGAAGATGCTGCTGGTGCCGCAATAGCTGTCATCGCTCTCGACCGTGGCGAACTCGACGCTGGACCAGATGTGCAGGTCGGTGGCCAGGTCGTTGAGGTCGGCCATGATGAACGACAGCGCACCGATCGCCTCAGCCGCGTACCACGCCTCGCGGCCCAGCTTGGAGTTTTCCACCAGGCTGTCGAAGCCCAGCAGCTCGGTGGTGCGCTTGCGGTCCAGCGGCCAGGAGGTCCCGGCCAGCCCTACCGCGCCCAGCGGGTTGCGGTTGACCCGGGCATAGGCCTGGGCCAGGCGGCTGAAGCTGTCGTGCAGGCGGGTGCTGAAACTCAGCAGGTAATGGCCGAACACCCACGGCTGGGCATGCTGCATGTGGGTGTAGCCCGGCATGATGGTGTCGGCATGGCGCGCGGCCTGCTCGATCAGCGCTTGCTGGAAGCCATTGATACGCGCCAGCACCGCCAGGATGCGCTTGCGGTCGTACAGCCGGCGCACCGTGGCGCCCTGGTCGATGCGGCTGCGCCCGGTGTGCATCTGGCCGGCGTTGTCTTCGCCGATGCGGGCGAACAGGTAGGATTCGACCTGCAGCAGGAAGCTGCCCTTTCTGACGTCGAACGGGAAGTCGGAGGTGGCCAGCGCGCGGATCTTGCGCAGTTCGGCAAGGATCGCCTGGCCGACGGCGCGGGCGAGGATCTGCTGCTCGACGAGCATCACCGTGTGCGCCAGGTCGACCTCGATGAACTCGTGGAACTGCCGGATCTCGGTATCCAGGGCCGGGATGTCATGGTATTTCACCATCCGCTCGGCAGCCGGTGCACTCAGGCGGGCATCGGTGAGCAAGGTTTCGTGTGCGTGTGCTTTGGACATGGTCGTTTCACCGTTCAATTCAGTTGTGCATGCTGGAAATCGATGGTCCCTTCGTAATCCACGACGAGGCCTTTCAAACCTTTGCGAAGCCCGATGATCTGCTCCTGGTCGAACAGCGGCAGGCTGTTGGGGTCCTGCTCCCAGAGGATTTGCTGGATCTGCCCGTAGTAAGCCATGCGCTTGTGCTCATCCAGTTCACGGGCGGCCCGTTGCAGCAGGTTGTCCACCTCGGGGTTGCTGTAGCCGGTCAGGTTCTGCGGATCGCCCGTCACCAGCTTGCGGCGCAGGCGGATGTCCGCGTCGGAGATGCCGGTGCCGAGCAGCCACATGTCGGCATCGTTGGACCCCTTGCCCGTGCCCTTGCCCGGTTCGGGGCGGTACAGGCTCTTCTGGTAGGTGGCCCACTCCCAGACCTTGAACTCGGTCTTAAGGCCCACCGCGTTGAGGTAGCCCTGGACCACTTCGGCCACCTGGCGGTCCTTGGTATAGCGCCCGGCCGGGGTCCACATCACCACGGTGCCGGGGAAACCACCGGGGTAGACTTGCTCGATCAAGCGTCGCGCAGCCGCCGGGTCGTATTTCACCGGGGCGAAGGTGCGACGCGCCTGGGTACCTGCCGGGAAGGGGCTGACCGGCACCTTGCCGTAGCCCAGCAGCACCTTGTTGACCAGGGCATCGCGGTCGATCGCCATGTTCACCGCCTGGCGCATGCGCACGTCATCGAACGGTGGCCGGGTGAGGTTGAGTTCGAAGAACACCTGGAAGGTGCTGGGCACCCGCAACAGGTCCGACTTGTTCAGGGCCTTGAGTTCGATGGCGGCTTCCGGGGACAGGTCGGCGGCCACATCGGCATTGCGCGTGCGCAGCTCGATGACCCGCGAGGAGTCCTCCCGCACGGGGCGGAAGACGATCTTTTGCGGCTTGCCGGCGACACCGAAGTAGCTGGGATTGCTGTCGATCACGGTGTGGTCGTTGGGCAGCCAGCGCACGAACTTGTAAGGCCCGGTGCCCACCGGATGATGCCCGTAGGCCCGCCCGTACTTGGCCACCGCCGCCGGGCTGCTGATGGACGAGGATGGCTTGGCCAGCAGCTCGAGCAGGGTCGGCGAAGGGTTGGCGGTGGTGATGCGCAACTGGTCGGGCGCCAGCACCTCGACCGAGACGATGTCGGTGTAGTAGGAGCGGTGTGGCGAGCCCAGCTTGGCATCGCGTATGCGGTCCAGGTTGAACTTCACCGCCTGGGCGTCGAAGTCGGTGCCGTCGTGAAACTTCACGCCCTTGCGCAGGGCGAAGGTCCATTGCCGACCATCATCGGAGCGGACCCAGGACAGCGCCAGGTCGGGGACGACCTGCTCGCGGTCCTGCCCTTGCCAGTTCACCAGGCGGTTGAACAGGTGGTCCAGCACGTTGTACGACGGCACGCTGCGCGATACCGCGGGGTCGAGTGTGTCGATGTCTGAGCCTTGGACGAAGGTCAGCGTCTGCAAGCCCTGCGCGCTGACCGCGGCTGGGCCGAGTGCCGAGCATCCGAGGGCGCCCAGCAGCAAACCACGGATGAGCGTTGCCTTGAAGCCTGTACGCTCCATGATCTTTTCTCGCTTGATAAGGTTTGTCGGCATCCGGCGCGGCCAGGCCACGCCGGAGTGTCAGGCTCTGCGCGATTTCGGGTCGATGAAGTCGCGTAGCGCATCGCCCACGATGTTGAAGCTCAGGATGGTCAGCACCAGCGCGCATCCCGGGGCGATCAGCACATAGGGGTGGGTGGTCAGCAACGGCCGCGACTCGGCGATCATCGCGCCCCACTCCGGTATGGGCGGGGGTGGCCCAAGCCCGAGGAAGCTCAACCCCGAGCCGATCAGGATGGCCTCTGCGAGCGACACCGTGGCCTGAATGATCACCAGCGAGCCGATGTTGGGCAGGATATGCACCCGCAGCAATCGCACATCGCTCACCCCGATGGACTTCGACGCCAGCACGAACTCGCGCTTGGCCAGGGCCATCACCGGCCCGGCGAAGAACCGCACGTAGATGGGAATGCTGGAAATGGCGATGGCCAACGTCAGGCTGAGGATGCTGTTGCCGGCCACGGTGATTACCAGGATTGCCACCAGGGTGCGGGGGAAGGCGATCATCGAGTCCATGACCCGCATGACCAGCCCGGAGATCGGCCCGTTGTAGTAACCGCAGCCCGCCCCCACTGCAACGCCCACCAGCATGGCGATGCCGACGCTGGCCACCGCGACGATCAGGGTGATGCGTGCGCCCCACAGCACACGCCCGAGCAGGTCGCGCCCCAACTGGTCGGTGCCTAGCCAGAATTCGGAGCCGGGCGTGACCAGCGATTGCGACAAGTTGATCCGGGTGACGGCATCCCAGTCGAAGAACAGGGGGGCGAAGATGGCTGCGGTCACCATCATCACGATCACCGCGGTCGCCGCGAGGGCGAACCAGCGCTTTCGGGCGATGAGAAAGCCGATGAAGTTCATGCGCCGCAGTGTCCGAGGCAAGGGGCGGGCCTCAGTTGTAGGTGATGCGAGGGTCGAGGAAGCCATATGCAAGATCCACAATGAGGTTGACGACAACGACCAAGGCGGCGAAGACCAATACGGTTCCTTGAACCACATAGATATCACGGGCCATGATTGCATCTATCAGGAAGCGTCCCATGCCGGGCCAGGCAAATACGGTTTCAACAATTACCGCGCCGCCGAGCAAGCGTCCGAAGTCCATGCCAAATACCGTGACCAATGGAATGGCGGCATTGGAAAGTGCATGTTTGAGAACAACTTTATAATTAGGCACGCCTTTGGCGTAGGCCGTCCTTATATAGTCTTCCTTCAATACATCCATCAGGGTTGAGCGGGCCAACCTGGAAAACGTTGCGACATAGGGCAAGCCGAGCGTCACCGCGGGCAGTATCAGGTGCTGCAAGCCACCACGGCCGGTAGGCGGCAGCCATCCCAGGCTGGCGGAGAACACCGACATCAGGACCAGGCCGAGCAGGAACCCCGGCATCGAGATGCCCACTACCGCCAGCGTCGTCAATGTGCTGTCGAGCACGCCTCGCGGGCGCAATGCCGCGATGATGCCCAGCGGGACGCCAATGATGACTGCCAGCAGCATCCCTGCTGCGGTCAGCTCCAGCGTTGCTGGCAATGTCCTGGCGATACCTTCGAGGACCGGGGTGAAGGTCTGGAAGGACTCGCCCAGATCACCGCTGGCGACGTTCTTTATGTAGATCAGGTATTGGTTCAGCAGGGGCTTGTCCAACCCGTAGTTCTGCCTTATCTGCTCGACGTCCGCATCCGTTGCATCTGGCCCCGCGGCCAACCTGGCCGGGTCGCCCGGAATGAAATGCAAGACCAGAAAGACCACGATCGATACACCCAACAACATGGGCAGCAGGAGCAATAGCCTGCGAATTGCATAATTAAGCACGATCAGCCCCTATTGTTTTAATTAACGGCAATCATCTGCAAGTATTGGCAAGCTGTTAACCTGCAAACACCTGAGCAAATAATCGCACGTCACCAAAACAGCGCAATACGCCAGCGGGTTGGACGCACATAATGAAATGTTATGCTGACCTGGCCGCCGCCACTGCTCCCTGCCGAGACCGTACATGAAACTCAACCCGCGCCAGTTGGAAGCCTTTCGCACCGTCATGCTCACCGGCAGCATGACCATCGCCGCCGAGACCTTGCGGGTTTCCCAACCCGCCATCAGCCGGCTGATTCGCGACCTGGAAGTCGCGCTCTCGCTGCGGTTGTTCCGCCGCGAAGGCAATCGCTTGATCCCCAGCACCGAGGCGCAATTTCTGTATGCCGAGGTGGACAAGTTCTATCAGGGTATCGAGCGTATCGAGCGCGTTGCCGAAGACCTGATGACCCTGCGCACCGGCACCCTGCGCATCGGCTCGATGAGTGCGCTGGGCCTGACCGTGGTGGCCGAAGGGGTGCGCCGTTTCGTGCAGGAGCGCCCGGGTGTACGGACCTCCCTGGATGTGCGCAACTCGATGAGCGTCCTCGAACTGACTTCGGCCAATCAGCTCGATATCGGCTTCGTGCAGGTGCCGGCCGGCGAATACCCTGGCCTGCAGCTGGTGCAGATGCCCAAGGTGGACGCGGTGTGCGTGATGCGCAGCGATGATGCGCTTGCCGAAAAGCAGGTCGTCAGCCTCGAAGACCTGCAAGGCCAGCGGCTGATCTCGCTGAACCCCAACAATCCCCTGCAGCGGCGCCTCGATGCTGCGCTGGAAGCACTCAAGGTCGTGGGCTTGAGCTCGGTAGACACCACCTCGGCACATTTTGCCTGCAACATGGTTTCCGGCGGCTTCGGCATGACGGTGTGCGACCCGTTCACCGCGTCGTATTCCAAGTACCCAGGGATTACCTATCGCAAGCTTGAGCAGTCCATTCCTTTCGAAGTGTCGATGGTTTTCCCCGGGCATCAGCAGCGCTCGAAGCTGGCGTGGGACTTCATGGGAATCATGGAGAAGATCTTCAAAGCGCCCGTGTAACGACCAGCGCCATTGAACTGCCTGGCCCAGAGTGGCAACACGCTTACCGGACATCAGTCTCGGAAATGGCCTACATCCGCAAGCGACAACTGCCTGCTAGGTTGCCCGGCCGAACAGTCCTCAGGGGTAACGCTCGCATGCCTTCGAACCATGGCCGTTTCAGTCTTTTCATGTGCGCTGCGCTTTTCGCAGCAACCTCACTGGCAGACGCCCCTTCCCCCATCACCGCCGAAGCAGCCCGCAACATGGCCGCCGCGGCCGAACACGCGGCCCGCGCCCAGGGTCATGCCATCGTCATCAGCATCGTCGACAACCATGGCAACCTGAAGCACTTCCACCGCATGGACGGCACCAGCAGCGGCAGCATCCAGGTTGCGCAGCTCAAGGCGTCGACGTCTGCCCGCTTCCCCTTGTCCTCACGCGCGCTCGGCGAACGCAGCGCCGCATTGCCAGCCAACCCCTACGCCTCCTTGCCGGGTTTCACACTGCTCGGCGGCGGTTTGCCGATCATGGATGCCAACGGCCAGCACATCGGCGGCATCGGCATCAGCGGTGCAACCCCGGAACTGGACGCGCAGTTCGCCCAGGCGGCGCTGGATGCCGACGCCTGAGCAAGCGGGCAATCAGGCGGCGCCCAGCGGCAGGTCGCGGGCGATGTTGAGCGCGGCACTGCTTTGCGCCACCGGCATGATTTCGATGGTGTTGATGTTCACGTGCGCAGGCTGCTCGGCGATCCAGGCGACTGTGGCGGCGATGTCCTCTGGCAGGATGGCTTCCACATCGCGGTACAGAGCCTCTACGGCATTGAGGTCGCCGTTCAGGCGCACCACCGAGAAATCGGTGCCCGAGCACAGGCCCGGCTCGATGTTGCTCACCCTTACCCGCGTGCCTGCCAGGTCGGCGCGCAGGTTGAGGCTGAACTGGCGCACGAAGGCCTTGCTGGCGCCATAGACGTTGCCGCCCGGGTACGGGTAGGTGCCGGCAATCGAGCCAATGTTGATGATCATCCCGCGGTCGGCTTCCACCATCTGCGGCAAGATCTTGTGGGTCACCATGGCCAGGCCGGTGATGTTGGTGTCGATCATCCGCTGCCAGTTCTCGGCGCTGGACACCTGGGCGCGCTCGACGCCCAGCGCCAGCCCGGCATTGTTCACCAGCAGGTCGATCTGCAGCGAGGCGTCGCGAATCTGCTCCACCGCCGCTTCCAGCGATGCAGCATCGGTCACATCCAGCGCCAGCGGGATGAAGTTGACGCCCAGTTCACGCTCCAGTGCCTGCAGCTTGTCCATGCGCCGGGCGCCGCCGATCACGCGGTAGCCCTTGCTGACCAGGGTGCGGCAGATGGCCCGGCCAAAGCCCGAGGAGGCGCCGGTTACGAATGCGGTTTTCATCAGGTTGTCTCCTTTCCAGAAATGTCAGGCCAGGTACTTCACGCCCAGGCTGGTGAACAGGCACAGCATCGAGAACACCAGCGCCTTGCGGACCACTTCGTTGCCTTTGCGCAAGGCCAGAGCGCTGCCCATGTGGTTGCCGAGGATGTTGCAGGCCACCAGCGGCAAGGCCAGCAGGTAGACGACTTTGCCCGCCATGATGAAGGCCACCAGGGCGCCGATGTTCGAGGCGAAGTTGAAGGTCTTGGAGTTGGCCGAGCTGGACACCAGGTCCATGCGCAGCAGGTAGTGGAAGGCGATGATGAACATGCTGCCGGTGCCGGGGCCGAAGAAGCCGTCATAGAAGCCGATGGCCAGGCAAGTCAGCGGCACCACGGTGTAGAGCACCCGCGGCGACAGCTCGCGCTCCTGCACCGGGCGGTCCTTGGGGGTGAGAAAGATCAGGATGCCGAACGGGATCAGCGCCAGGATGATCTTGCCCACGGTTTCCTGGGAGATCGACACGATCAGGTGCGCCCCAAGGTAGGCACCGAGCAGCGAGAACGGCACGCCGACCAGGGCAACCTTCCACACCATCTTGCTGTTGGCCAGGAAATTGCGGATGGCCGCCAGCGTGCCCAGGGTGCTGACCAGTTTTTCCTGGCCCAGGGCGACCTGGGGCGGCATGCCCACCAGCAGGAAACCCGGTACCAGAAACAGCCCGCCGCCCCCGGCGATGCTGTCGACGAAGCCAGCGATGAAGGCGATGGTGCCCAGCAGCAGAATCGCCAGCAGCCAATGTTCCGCCCAGAAGGCGCCTAACAGTTCCATAGCAGTTGTTCCTTGAGTGTGGCGATGGCTCAGGAGAGCACTTCGTAGAGGTGATCGGCGCGGGCGAAGTGCACCCGGTTCAGGTCGTTGACCGCGAACAGGCGCAGCAGCCAGCGGTCGGCACCATCGTTCTGGGGTTCGAAACCATCGCGGGCATGCAGCACGCGCTGGTTCTTGAAGATCATGAAGTCGCCCGGCAGCAACAGGTGCGGCTCATCGAAACGGCGGGTTTCCAGCAGGCTGCGCAGGCTGGCCAGGGCTTGCTCGGCGCGCAGGTTCAGGCCGTGGGTGTTTTCGCTGTCGAAACGGCACAGCCACTCGCCGGCATGGCCGCGCACCAGCACCGGCAGTTCGGCGGTGCAGCGGCGGTTGCCGGTGAACGAGTCCGGGCGGCGGATTTCGAACTGCGCCAGGCTCAGTTCGCGCACGGTGGCCAGGGGCAGCGCCGCCACCACGGCGTCGAGGTTGACCAGGGTGGTGCTGATGCGCGGGTCGCAGCGCATGCCGAAGAAGGACAGGTATTCCGGGCAGCAGGACGCAGTGCCCAGCGGCTCGCTGGACAATGGCAGGTCCGGGTTGTCGACGTGGTAGGAGAATCGCAGGCGCGAACCGTGCGAGCTCTTGTGGCTGGACGAGGTGCGCGCCGGGATGACATGACGGAACAAGCGGCCGTCGTTTTCACCTTCATAGACGATCGGGTTGATGCCCATCAGGCATTGCATGGTCAGGCTGACCAGACAGGCGACTGGCGTGCTGCGCGGGCTGAGTACCCCCGAGTACGGCGTGGGTGGCACATCCCGGTCACGCGGGCAGTTGCGCACGATCATGCTGGTCAACTGCGGGTCTTCGACGAACCCGCGGATCTGCTGGCACAGGGCCTTGCCCAGCACCTCCTGGGCCTGGTCCTTCAGTTGGGGGTAGAGCTCTTTGCTGGTCTCGAAGTCCAGAGGGGTGTTGTGCAGTAACGTTTGCCAGGCGCTCGAGACGACCCAGGGCAGGCGAATCTCCAGCGAGGTCCGGGCCTCGGCTGCTTGTTGCAGGTGTGCGCTTTCCATTTCGGGTGATATTCCATTGGCCATTCGGTGTCGTGCTTTGCCGGGCAGAGGCGGCAGACATTGTCTTTTTGAAGCCATTCACATCTGGTCGATTGCTGGCTGGGGAGCTGCTCACGCCCCCTTTGAATTGCATCGACTCAATCATTGTAATTACAAAAATAAAGTCGATTCAATTGATTTCTATGAGCGATTGCACGCACGATTGAATCGACTCAATCAACTTATTGATTTCAAAAGATTTCCTAATCAAGCCACTGAGACTGGCGATCTTCACGGCTCGAGGTACAGGACGAAACAGCCATTCGAGGGTGCTCAAGAACGAATCAATCGATGCAATTTACCTGTAGGAAAACACAATTACTTCCATCTGACCTTTCGTGCTAGGCTTCCGCGTTCTCGCAGCTTCTGGTGCCATTTCTATGTGGGTTCCTCACTACAGCGACCTGGCGCAGCCGGTCTACCTGATGATTGCCGACGCCCTCGAGCAGGACATCGGCAGCGGCCGGCTGGCAGCAGGCGATCGCCTGCCGACGCTCAAGGACCTGGCCGAATCATTGAACGTGACGCCTGGCACCATCGGCCGGGCCTATGACGAAGCCGCCAAGCGCGGGTTGGTGGTCGGTGAGGTTGGCCGGGGTACTTTCGTGCTTCAGCAGCGGCCGGCTGCACCCACGCCGGCGCCAGCCACCCCGCCTGCGCCTGGCCCGCGCCAGCACGAAAGCGGGCAGATCGACCTGTCGATCATCAAGCCCAACGATGCCCACATGACCGACTGGCTGCGGGGCGCCATCACCGAGCTGGCGGCCTCGCCCGACCTGGTTCAGGTGCTCGACTACGTCACCGAAGGCGGCCACGCGACGCACAAGCAGGCAGGCGCCGCCTGGATTCAACGGTGGCTGCCCGAAGCCCGCTGGCAGCAGGTGGTGCTGACGTCAGGTGCGCAGCACGGCCTGCTGGTTGCCATCAGCAGCCTGTCGAAGAGCGATGACGTGATCCTCTGCGAATCGTTCTGCTACCCCGGCATCATTTCCCTCGCCCACAGCATGGGCCGCCGGCTGCGTGGCGTGGCCATGGATGAACACGGGCTGATTCCCGAAGCGTTGCGCGCGGCCTGCGAGGAGCACCGCCCTTCCCTGCTGGTGTGCGTGACCACGCATCAGAACCCGACCAACTCGATCATGCCCCACGAACGCCGCGAAGCCATCGCCGCGATTGCCCGCGAATTCGACCTGTTCATCGTCGACGACGATATCTACGGGTTCCTTGAGCCGGCACCGGACTACCAGCCGCTGGCGGCCTATGCGCCGGAACGTTCGGTATACCTGACCAGCCTGTCCAAGAGCGTGCTGCCGGCGCTGCGCATCGGCTACCTGTATGCCCCGCCGCAAACCCTGTCGCGGCTATCGTCGATGGTGCGCAGCAGTGTCTGGATGCCTTCGCCGCTGATGGCGCAGCTGGCCAGCAACCTGATCAACAGCGGCATGGCCGACCAGTTGGTGAAGGTGCAGCAGGACGAAGCGGCCGCGCGCCAGCAGATGGCCCGGGAAATCCTCGGCAAATACAAGATTCGCAGCCAGCCCAACAGCTTCCATCTGTGGCTGGAGCTGCCCGAGCCCTGGACCAGCGATGAATTCGCCAACCTGGCGCGCAACAATGGGGTGACGGTGGTCAGTGGCAGCCAGTTCCTGCCCGAACGCAGCCCTGCCGCCTGCGGCGTGCGCATTGCGCTGATGACCCCGAGCCGTGCGGAGCTGGGCTTTGCCTTGACCAAGCTTGCCAGCCTGCTGGACTCGCCGGAGCCGCGGCTGTTCTATTGAAAGGGCTTAGCCCTGCGCCATAAAAAAAGCCCAAGGCAATCGCCTTGGGCTTTTTTACTACAGGCTTCGCGCTGAATCAGAACGGAATGTCGTCATCGAAGCTGTCGAAGTCAGCCGCCGGCTGTGGCGCAGGCTGCTGCGGCGCTGGGCGCTGCTGGGCCTGTTGCGGGCGCGGGGCCTGCTGGCGCTGAGGGGCCTGGTTGTACTGTTGCTGCTGGCCACCCTGGTTGTAGTTGTTGCCACCACCCTGGTTGTACTGGTCGCCGCCACCTTGCTGGTTCTGCGGACGGCCGCCGAGCAGCTGCATGGTGCCCTGCATGTCGACGATGATTTCGGTGGTGTAGCGCTTGATGCCGTCTTTTTCCCACTCGCGGGTCTGCAGCTTGCCTTCGATGTACACCTGCGAACCCTTGCGCAGGTATTCGCCGGCGATTTCGGCAACCTTGCCGAACATCGACACACGGTGCCACTCGGTACGCTCGACCTTCTGGCCCGACTGCTTGTCGGTCCACTGCTCGCTGGTAGCCAGGCTCAGGTTGGTCACGGCGTTACCGTTGGGCAGGTAGCGGACTTCGGGATCCTGGCCACAGGTGCCGACCAGAATGACTTTGTTAACCCCACGGGCCATAACGTTCTCCTAGGCTTCGCACGCCGAAGAGGCTGGGTTTACCAGACGCTCGAGGGTCGCACGGTCCAAAATTTTCGTATCCAGTTTGATATAGATGGCGGCCTCTTCTGCCACCACCACAGCGTCGGTCACACCCGGCACAGCCATCAGTCGTTCGACCAGCCCGGCTTCCCGGACGGCTTCAGGCGTCAGCGGCATGCGCAGGCTGGTCACATACGGCGGCTCGTTCATGCGCAAGGCCACGACCAACCAGATGGCACACAACACCGCGCAACCGAGGAACACGGTGCTCAGCCCACCATGCTGGAACAACCAGCCACCGAGAATTCCGCCCAGCGCGGCGCCGAGGAACTGGCTGGTGGAGTACACCCCCATCGCCGTGCCCTTGCCACCGGCAGGTGACACCTTGCTCACCAGCGAAGGCAGCGACGCCTCCAGCAGGTTGAATGCGGTAAAGAATACCACGGTGCCAATCACCAGTCCGCGCAAACCGTCAGCCCACTCCCAGAAGTATATCTCCGTCAGTAGCAGCACACTGACCGCACCGGCCAACACACGTTTCATCTTGCGCTTTTTTTCGCCGTAGATGATGAAGGGGACCATTGCAAAAAATGAGATGAACAGCGCGGTCAGGTACACCCACCAGTGCTGCTCCTTGGGCAGGCCGCCGCGCTCGACGAACGCCAGTGGCAGCGCGACGAAGCTGGCCATGAGGATGGCGTGGAGGATGAAGATACCCACATCCAGGCGCAGAAGGTCCGGGTGGCGCAGGGTCGGGCCTAGGGCCTGGCGCGCCACGCCCGATTCGCGGTGCTGCAGGGTGCTGTGCGTGTTGGGCACGACGAAGGCGATCAGGGCGATGCCGACCAGGGCAAGTCCTGCAGTGGCAAGGAACAATCCTGACAAGCCGAATGCCCGCGTCAGCAATGGCCCGACCACCATCGCCACCGCGAACGACAGGCCGATGCTCATGCCGATCATGGCCATGGCCTTGGTCCGGTGCTGTTCGCGGGTCAGGTCGGAAAGCAGTGCCATGACTGCCGCGGAGATCGCCCCGGCGCCCTGCAGGACACGCCCGGCGATCACGCCCCAGATGGAATCGGCCTGGGCCGCCAGCACGCTGCCCAGGGCAAAGATCACCAGCCCCAGGTAGATGACCGGGCGACGGCCGATGCGGTCGGAAATCATCCCGAACGGGATCTGCAATACTGCCTGGGTCAGGCCATAGGCGCCAATGGCCAGGCCGATCAGTGCAGGGCTGGCGCCGGCCAGGTCCATGCCGTAGGTGGCCAGCACCGGCAAGACCATGAACATGCCCAGCATACGAAAGGCAAAGACCAGGGCCAGGCCGCCAGCGGCGCGGGTTTCGCTGCCACTCATGCGCTCGTTGTGGGTGTCGTGCATGGATTAACCTCGTGTGAACCGGCGGCGATTCTATCAGTCCGACAGCTTGACGGCATCTACGCGACGCTTTGCCGCGTACTGGCAGCGCGCCGTATACTTCCTTGTTTATGCCCGCCGAGCGAGGCCGCAGTGGACAAGATCCTGATTCGTGGGGCACGTACCCACAACCTTAAGAACATCGACCTGACCCTGCCGCGCGACAAGTTGATCGTGATCACCGGCCTGTCCGGGTCCGGCAAGTCGTCGCTGGCGTTCGACACGCTGTACGCCGAAGGCCAGCGACGCTATGTGGAGTCGCTGTCGGCCTATGCCCGGCAGTTCCTGTCGATGATGGAAAAGCCCGACGTCGACACCATCGAAGGCTTGTCGCCGGCCATTTCCATCGAGCAGAAGTCGACCTCGCACAACCCGCGCTCGACGGTCGGCACCATCACCGAGATTTACGACTACCTGCGCCTGCTGTATGCCCGCGTCGGCACGCCGCGCTGCCCGGACCACGACATTCCGCTGGAAGCGCAAACGATCAGCCAGATGGTCGACCTCGTGCTGGAGCGCCCGGAAGGCAGCAAGCTGATGCTGCTGGCGCCGGTCATCCGCGAGCGCAAGGGCGAGCACCTGGCGGTGTTCGACGAACTGCGTGCCCAGGGCTTCGTGCGGGCGCGGGTCAACGGCAAGCTCTACGAGCTGGACGAACTGCCCAAGCTGGACAAGCAGAAAAAGCACAGCATCGACGTGGTGGTAGACCGCTTCAAGGTGCGCGCCGATTTGCAGCAGCGCCTGGCCGAATCGTTCGAGACCGCGCTCAAACTGGCCGACGGCATCGCCCTGGTGGCGCCGATGGACGACGAAGAAGGCGAAGAGACGATCTTCTCCGCGCGCTTCGCCTGCCCGATCTGCGGCCATGCGATCAGCGAGCTGGAGCCCAAGCTGTTCTCCTTCAACAACCCGGCCGGCGCCTGCCCGACCTGTGATGGCCTGGGGGTGAAGCAGTTCTTCGACACCAAGCGCCTGGTCAACAGCGAGCTGACCCTGGCCGAAGGCGCGATCCGCGGCTGGGACCGGCGCAACGTCTATTACTTCCAGATGCTTGGCTCGCTCGCGGCGCACTATGGCTTCAGCCTGGAGGAGCCGTTCGGCGAGCTGTCAGCCGAGCACCAGAAGGTGATCCTGCAGGGCAGCGGCAAGCAGAGCGTCGACTTCAAGTACCTCAACGACCGCGGCGACATCGTCAAGCGCTCGCACCCGTTCGAGGGCATCGTCCCGAACCTGGAACGGCGCTACCGCGAGACCGAATCGGCCACCGTGCGCGAGGAGCTGGCCAAGTTCCTTGGCACCCAGCCCTGCCCCGACTGCCGCGGCACCCGCCTGCGCCGTGAGGCGCGGCACGTGTGGGTGGGCGAGAAGACCCTGCCGGCGGTCACCAACCTGCCGATCGGCGAAGCCAGCAGCTATTTCGGTGAGCTGACCCTGACCGGCCGGCGTGGCGAGATCGCCGCGAAGATCCTCAAGGAAATCTGCGAACGCCTGCAGTTTTTGGTCAACGTCGGCCTCGACTACCTCACCCTCGACCGCAGCGCCGACACCCTTTCGGGTGGTGAAGCCCAGCGTATCCGCCTGGCCAGCCAGATTGGCGCGGGCCTGGTGGGGGTGATGTACATCCTCGATGAACCGTCCATCGGTCTTCATCAACGGGACAACGACCGCTTGCTGGCCACCCTCAACCACCTGCGCGACCTGGGCAACACGGTGATCGTGGTCGAGCACGACGAGGACGCCATCCGCCTGGCCGACTACGTTGTCGACATCGGCCCGGGCGCCGGTGTGCACGGTGGCCAGATCGTGGCCGAGGGCACGCCGCAGGAGGTCATGGACCACCCGGACTCGCTGACCGGCAAGTACCTGTCTGGGCGCAAGAAGATCGTCGTGCCGGCCAAGCGCACCCCGCGTGACAAGAAGCTGCAGCTCAAGCTCAAGGGCGCGCGGGGCAACAACCTGCAGAACGTCGACCTGGAGATCCCGATCGGCCTGCTCACCTGCGTGACTGGCGTGTCCGGCTCGGGCAAGTCGACGCTGATCAACAACACCTTGTTCCCGCTCGCCGCCACCGCGCTGAACGGCGCAAGCAGCCTGGAAGCAGCGCCGCACAGCAGCATGGACGGCCTGCAGCACCTGGACAAGGTGGTCGATATCGACCAGAGCCCGATCGGCCGCACGCCGCGCTCGAACCCCGCCACCTACACCGGCATCTTCACGCCGATCCGCGAACTGTTCTCCGGCGTGCCGGAGTCGCGCTCCCGTGGCTATGGCCCAGGGCGTTTCTCCTTCAACGTCAAGGGTGGCCGCTGCGAGGCGTGCCAGGGCGATGGCCTGATCAAGGTCGAGATGCACTTCCTGCCGGACATCTACGTGCCGTGCGACGTGTGCAAGAGCAAGCGCTACAACCGCGAAACCCTGGAGATCAAGTACAAGGGCAAGAACATCCACGAGGTGCTGGAAATGACCATCGAGGATGCCCGCGAGTTCTTCGACGCGGTGCCGGCCCTGGCGCGCAAGCTGCAGACCCTGATGGACGTGGGCCTGTCGTACATCAAGCTGGGGCAGTCGGCGACCACCCTGTCAGGGGGCGAGGCGCAGCGGGTCAAGCTGTCTCGCGAGCTGTCCAAGCGCGACACCGGCAAGACCCTGTACATCCTCGACGAACCCACCACCGGCCTGCACTTCGCCGACATCCAGCAACTGCTCGACGTGCTGCATCGCCTGCGCGACCACGGCAACACGGTGGTGGTCATCGAGCACAACCTGGACGTGATCAAGACCGCCGACTGGCTGGTGGACCTGGGGCCGGAGGGTGGTTCCAAAGGTGGGCAGATCATTGCCAGCGGCACGCCGGAGGAGCTGACCAAGATGAAGCAGTCCTACACCGGGCATTACCTCAAGCCATTGCTTGAGCGTGACCGGGCCTGATTGGCCTGTGGATAAAAAAAGCCCCTGGTACAGACGGTGCCAGGGGCTTTTTTATTGCGTGTGGATAACTTACATCTGCGACTGCAGGTAGTTTTCCAGGCCGATGGCTTTGATCAGGCCCTGCTGCTTTTCCAGCCAGTAGGTGTGATCTTCTTCGGTATCGGCCAATTGCGCGCGCAGGATGTCGCGGCTGATGTAGTCCTTGTGCAGTTCGCACAGTTCGATGCCTTTGCACAGCGCGGCGCGCACCTTGTACTCGAGCTTGAGGTCGGCCTCGATCATTTCCGGTACGGTGCTGCCCACTTCGAGGTCATCGGCACGCATGTCCGGGGTGCCTTCGAGCATCAGGATACGGCGCATCAGTGCATCGGCGTGCTGCGTCTCTTCTTCCATCTCGTGGTTGATACGCTCGTAGAGCTTGGACAGGCCCCAGTCTTCATACATGCGCGAGTGAATGAAGTACTGGTCGCGTGCTGCCAGTTCGCCCTTCAGCAACGTGACGAGGTAGTTGATTACGTCCGGGTGACCTTGCATCGCCCTGCTTCTCCCTGTGAATAACTTCAATACCGCATAGTGTGAACCAGGTTTTCGTCGCGGTCACTGAAAAACGCGCAATTAGAAGCAAAAAATCGGTTAAACAGTAGTGATATTCATTGAAAAACCGCCCAAATGAGGGCGGTTCTTCTTATCACTTCGACTTAGGCGAGATTCAACCCCAACGCTTTGGCGATGCCTTCGCCATAGGCCGGGTCGGCCTTGAAGAAGTACTGCAGCTGCCGCTGGATCACATCTTCGCTGACGCCGGCCATGGTGCCTGCGATGTTGCTGATCAACAGTGCTTTCTGCTCATCGCTCATCAGGCGGAACAGTGCGCCGGCATGGCTGTAGTAGTCATCATCCTCGCGGTGGTCGTAGCGGTCGGCCGAACCGTTGAGCGCCAAGGCGGGCTCGGCGTGGCGCGGCGACTGCTTCGGCGCATCGGCGAAGCTGTTGGGCTCGTAGTTAGGCGCGCTGCCGTAGCTGCCGGCCGCCATGGAACCATCACGCTGGTAGCTGTTGACCGGGCAACGCGGGGCGTTGACGGGCAGTTGCTGGTGGTTGGTACCCACGCGGTAGCGGTGCGCATCGGCATAGGCGAATACACGGCCTTGCAGCATACGGTCAGGCGACAGGCCGACGCCGGGCACCATGTTGCTCGGGCCGAATGCAGCTTGCTCGACTTCGGCGAAGTAGTTGAGCGGGTTGCGGTTGAGCTCCAGCACACCCACTTCGATCAGCGGGTAGTCCTTCTGCGACCAGGTCTTGGTCACGTCGAACGGGTTCTCGTTGCGGCTGGCCGCTTCGGCTTCGCTCATGACCTGGATGCACACGGTCCAGCGCGGGAAGTCACCGCGCTCGATGGCTTCGAACAGGTCGCGCTGAGCGTAGTCCGGGTCAGTGCCTGCCAGGCGCGCAGCCTCGGCCGGAGCAAGGTTCTTGATGCCTTGCTGGGTCTTGAAGTGCCACTTGACCCAGGTGCGTTCGCCCTGTGCGTTGATCAGGCTGTAGGTGTGGCTGCCAAAGCCGTGCATGTGGCGGTAGCCATCCGGAATACCGCGATCAGAGAACAGGATGGTGACCTGGTGCAGCGCCTCGGGGGAGTGCGACCAGAAGTCCCACATCATCTGGGCATTTTTCAGGTTGCTTTGCGGGTGACGCTTCTGGGTGTGGATAAAGTCAGGGAATTTGAGCGGGTCACGGATGAAGAACACTGGAGTGTTGTTGCCAACGATGTCCCAGTTGCCTTCCTCGGTGTAGAACTTCACGGCGAAGCCGCGCGGGTCGCGCTCGGTGTCTGCCGAACCGCGTTCGCCACCCACGGTGGAGAAGCGCAGGAAGGTTTCGGTCTGCTTGCCAATCTGTTCGAACAGCTTGGCGCTGGTGTATTCGGTAATGTCGCGGGTGACGGTGAAGCTTCCGTAGGCACCTGAACCCTTGGCGTGCACACGGCGCTCGGGGATGTTCTCGCGGTTGAAGTGCGCGAGTTTCTCGATCAGGTGAAAGTCGTCGAGCAGCAGCGGGCCGCGAGGGCCGGCGGAACGGGAGTTCTGGTTGTCAGCTACAGGTGCACCGCTGGCGGTGGTGAGTATCTTGCTCATGGGCTCTCCTTATCGGTCTTCAGGTGCCGGCTATCGGCTTGAAGAGGAGTATCGTCGAGCAAGGTTACACAAACAAATTCATTGATTGACTTGCATCAATAGAAACAAACAATACATGCGCGCACAAAAAACCGGGCACTAGGCCCGGTTCTTTGTAGCAGACAGAACGTCTTACTCAGCAGCTTCTACAGCACCGCCGACCGGACGATCAACCAGCTCGACGTACGCCATAGGCGCGTTGTCGCCAGCGCGGAAACCGCACTTCAGGATGCGCAGGTAGCCGCCCTGACGGGTGGCGTAACGCTTGCCCAGGTCGTTGAACAGTTTGCCAACAGCGGACTTCGAACGGGTACGGTCGAAGGCCAGACGACGGTTAGCAACGCTGTCTTCCTTGGCCAGGGTGATCAGCGGCTCGGCAACGCGGCGCAGTTCCTTGGCTTTCGGCAGGGTGGTTTTGATCAGCTCGTGCTCGATCAACGACACTGCCATGTTCTGGAACATAGCCTTGCGGTGAGAGCTGGTACGGCTCAGGTGACGTCCACTTTTACGATGACGCATGATTCATTCCTTACCAAACACTACGTTCGGTGATTACGACGATCAGGCGGTCGCCTTGTCGTCTTTCTTAAGACTTGCAGGCGGCCAGTTGTCGAGGCGCATGCCGAGAGACAGACCACGAGAGGCCAGGACGTCCTTGATTTCAGTCAGGGACTTCTTGCCCAGGTTAGGAGTCTTCAACAGCTCTACTTCGGTACGCTGAATCAGGTCGCCGATGTAGTAGATGTTCTCCGCCTTGAGGCAGTTGGCCGAACGTACAGTCAGTTCCAGGTCGTCAACCGGACGCAGCAGGATCGGATCGATCTCGTCTTCCTGCTCGACTACGACAGGCTCGCTGTCACCTTTGAGGTCGACGAACGCGGCCAGCTGCTGTTGCAGGATGGTCGCAGCGCGGCGGATAGCCTCTTCAGGATCCAGGGTGCCGTTGGTTTCCAGATCAATGACCAGCTTGTCCAAGTTGGTACGCTGTTCAACACGGGCGTTTTCGACCACATAGGCGATACGACGCACCGGGCTGAACGAAGCGTCCAACTGCAGACGGCCAATGCTACGGCTTTCGTCTTCGTCGGTTTGACGGGAGTCGGCCGGCTCGTAACCGCGACCACGAGCTACAGTGAGCTTCATGTTCAGGGCGCCATTCGACGCCAGGTTCGCGATTACGTGATCGGGGTTGACGATCTCGACATCGTGATCCAGCTGAATATCGGCAGCGGTAACCACCCCCGAACCCTTTTTCGACAAGGTCAGCGTAACTTCGTCACGACCGTGCAGCTTGATAGCCAGGCCTTTCAGGTTCAACAGGATTTCAATGACGTCTTCCTGTACACCTTCGATCGCGGAGTACTCATGGAGTACGCCATCGATCTCGGCCTCGACTACTGCACAGCCAGGCATGGAGGACAACAGGATGCGGCGCAGCGCGTTGCCCAGGGTATGGCCGAAACCACGCTCGAGAGGCTCGAGCGTAATCTTGGCGCGGGTCGGACTGACTACCTGCACATCAATGTGGCGGGGAGTCAGGAACTCATTTACCGAAATCTGCATGGATGCACCTATTTTCTAGCCCTTACTTGGAGTAGAGCTCGACAATCAGGTTTTCGTTGATGTCGGCAGACAGGTCGCCGCGAGCAGGAACGTTCTTGAAAACGCCCGACTTTTTAGCAGCATCTACGTCTACCCACTCAACGCGGCCACGCTGGGCGCACAGTTCAAGGGCTTGAACAATGCGCAGCTGGTTCGACGACTTCTCGCGAACCGCGACCACGTCACCCGGACGAACTTGGTAGGATGGAATGTTTACAGTCTTACCGTTGACGCTGATCGCTTTGTGCGAAACCAGCTGACGGGACTCGGAACGAGTCGAGCCGAAGCCCATACGGTAAACGACGTTATCCAGACGGCACTCGAGCAGTTGCAGCAGGTTCTCACCGGTTGCGCCTTTTTTCGAGGCAGCAGCTTGGTAGTAACCGCGGAACTGACGCTCCAGAACACCGTAGATACGACGGACTTTTTGTTTCTCGCGCAGCTGGGTACCGTAGTCGGACTGACGGCCACGGCGCTGGCCGTGGATACCTGGGGCTGCTTCGATGTTGCACTTCGATTCCAGAGCGCGAACGCCGCTCTTCAGGAACAGATCGGTGCCTTCACGACGAGACAGTTTGCATTTTGGACCAATGTAACGTGCCATTCTTCTGTCTCCTGATTACACGCGGCGCTTCTTCGGCGGACGGCACCCGTTGTGCGGGATTGGCGTCACGTCGGTGATGCTGGCGATCTTGTAGCCACAGCTGTTCAGTGCACGAACGGCGGACTCACGACCTGGACCTGGACCCTTGACGTTAACGTCGAGGTTCTTCAGACCGTATTCCAGCGCAGCTTGACCAGCACGCTCAGCAGCGATCTGGGCTGCGAACGGGGTGGATTTGCGCGAACCACGGAAACCCGAACCACCGGAGGTCGCCCAGGACAAAGCATTGCCCTGACGGTCGGTGATGGTCACGATGGTGTTGTTGAAAGAAGCGTGGATGTGGGCGATGCCATCAACCACTGTCTTTTTGACTTTCTTACGAGGACGAGCAGCAGGTTTTGCCATGTCTATATTCCTGGGCGATTACTTGCGGATCGGCTTACGCGGGCCCTTACGGGTGCGTGCGTTGGTCTTGGTGCGCTGACCGCGAACCGGCAGACCTTTACGATGGCGCAGGCCGCGGTAGCAACCCAGGTCCATCAAGCGCTTGATCTTCATGTTGATGTCACGACGCAGGTCACCTTCAGTGGTGAACTTCGCGACTTCGCCACGCAGGGTTTCGATTTGCTCGTCGCTCAGATCCTTGATCTTTGCGGCTGGGTTGACACCAGCGTCTGCACAAATCTTCTGTGCAGTTGTGCGACCGACACCATAGATGTAGGTCAGCGAGATAACAGTATGCTTGTTATCTGGAATGTTGACGCCTGCAATACGGGCCATTCAGTGGGACTCCAATTGACAGCTACCTACGCCCCGGAAGCCAAGAAATAGGGCGCGAGATAATATCGCTGTAGAAACGAATAATCAACCCAGCAGCACACTAGCTGCTGGGTTTGAAGCGCAGATCACACTCAGCCTTGGCGCTGTTTGTGACGCGGTTCCGCGCTGCAGATCACTCGTACGACGCCTTCGCGACGGATGATCTTGCAGTTACGGCACAGCTTTTTCACCGATGCACGAACTTTCATTACCGACTCCTCGAACCTTAGGGGCGTATCAGCGCAGCAGACCGCTGCCACCGTAGCCTTTCAGGTTGGCTTTCTTCATCAGGGATTCGTACTGGTGCGAAACGAGGTGCGATTGTACTTGGGACATGAAGTCCATCACAACCACTACCACAATCAGCAACGAGGTCCCGCCAAGGTAGAACGGCACATTTGCTGCCACCACCAGGAACTGGGGCAGAAGGCAGACGGCCATCATGTAAAGAGCACCGAACATGGTCAAACGGGTCAGAACGCCATCAATGTAGCGCGCCGACTGCTCACCAGGACGGATACCCGGAATAAAGGCACCGGACTTCTTCAGGTTTTCCGCTACGTCTTTCGGGTTGAACATCAGCGCTGTGTAGAAGAAGCAGAAGAAAATGATCCCTGCACTAAACAGCAGAATGTTCAACGGCTGACCAGGAGCGATCGACTGCGAGATGTCCTGCAGCCAGCCCATACCTTCGGACTGACCGAACCAGGCACCCAGCGAAGCCGGGAACAGCAAGATGCTGCTCGCGAAAATGGCCGGGATAACCCCCGCCATGTTCACCTTCAGCGGCAAGTGGCTGGTCTGCGCAGCGAAGACCTTGCGGCCCTGCTGACGCTTGGCGTAGTGAACGGCGATACGACGCTGACCACGCTCAATGAACACCACGAAACCGATGATCGCTACTGCCAGCAAACCGATTGCGACCAGGGCGAAAATGTTGATATCGCCTGTGCGTGCAGACTCGAAAGACTGCCCGATTGCTCTCGGAAGACCGGCAACGATACCTGCGAAGATCAACATCGAGATACCGTTGCCCACACCGCGCTCGGTGATCTGCTCGCCCAGCCACATCATGAACATTGCGCCTGCCACGAACGTGGAGACGGCAACGACATGGAAGCCCAGGCCCGCAGAAAACGCCACGCCCTGGTTGGCCAAGCCAATGGACATGCCAATGGCTTGAACCAGTGCCAGGATAACGGTGCCGTAGCGGGTGTACTGGCTGATCTTACGACGGCCAGCTTCACCTTCCTTCTTCAACTGCTCCAGTTGCGGGCTGACCGCCGTCATCAGCTGCATGATGATCGATGCCGAGATGTACGGCATGATCCCCAGTGCAAAGATGCTCATGCGCTCGAGCGCGCCACCGGAAAACATGTTGAACAAGCTAAGAATGGTCCCCTCATTCTGCCGAAACAGATCCGCCAGACGGTCCGGATTGATGCCGGGAACCGGGATATGCGCACCTATCCGATAGACGATGATCGCCATGAACAGAAAGCGCAGACGAGCCCAGAGTTCCGACATCCCGCCCTTACCGAGCGAAGAGAGAGCACCTTGCTTAGCCATTTATTCCTCGAACTTGCCGCCAGCTGCTTCGATAGCCGCACGCGCACCCTTGGTGGCTGCGATGCCCTTGATGGTGACTGCGCGAGTGACTTCGCCAGACAGCATGATTTTCACACGCTGTACGTTCTGGTTGATCACGTTGGCATCCTTCAAGGATTGCACGGAGATCACGTCGCCTTCCACTTTGGCCAGCTCGGACAGACGCACTTCTGCGCGGTCCATGGCTTTCAGGGAAACGAAGCCGAACTTCGGCAGGCGACGGTGCAGCGGCTGTTGACCGCCTTCGAAGCCCGGAGCGATCGAACCACCCGAACGGGAGGTCTGACCTTTGTGGCCACGGCCGCCGGTCTTACCCAGACCGCTACCGATACCACGACCCGGACGATGCTTTTCGCGACGGGAACCCGGCGCTGGACTCAGATCATTGAGTTTCATCGATTAACCCTCGACGCGCAGCATGTAGTAAGCCTTGTTGATCATCCCGCGGTTCTCGGGAGTATCCTGGACTTCTACAGTGTGACCGATGCGACGCAGACCCAGACCCTTAACGCACAGTTTGTGGTTAGGGATACGGCCCGAGACGCTCTTGATCAGCGTTACTTTTACGGTAGCCATGATCAGAAGATCTCCTCAACGCTCTTGCCGCGCTTGGCAGCAATGGACTCAGGAGATTGCATGGCTTTCAGACCCTTGAAGGTGGCGTAAACCACGTTCACTGGGTTGGTCGAACCGTAGCACTTGGCCAGGACGTTCTGAACACCAGCAACTTCCAGGACAGCACGCATGGCGCCGCCGGCGATGATACCGGTACCTTCCGAGGCAGGCTGCATGTAAACCTTCGAGGCGCCATGGGCGGCCTTGGTGGCGTACTGCAGGGTGGTGCCTTTCAGGTCAACCTGGATCATGTTGCGACGAGCAGCTTCCATGGCTTTCTGGATCGCAGCAGGTACTTCGCGCGATTTGCCACGGCCGAAACCAACGCGACCCTTGCCATCACCCACCACGGTCAGCGCGGTGAAGGTGAAGATACGGCCGCCTTTAACGGTTTTGGCTACGCGGTTAACTTGAACCAGCTTCTCGATGTAGCCTTCGTCGCGCTTTTGATCGTTATTTGCCATAACTTAGAACTCCAGCCCGCCTTCACGAGCAGCATCAGCCAGCGCTTTGACGCGGCCATGGTACTTGAAGCCGGAACGGTCAAAGGCAACTTGAGATACACCGGCGGCTTTCGCGCGCTCAGCTACCAGCTTGCCAACCTTAGTGGCCGCGTCGATGTTGCCAGTGGCGCCATCACGCAGGTCTTTGTCCAAGGTCGAGGCGCTTGCCAGAACCTTGCTGCCGTCGGCCGAAATGACCTGGGCATAGATGTGCTGCGAGGAGCGGAACACGCACAGGCGCACGACTTCGAGTTCGTGCATCTTGAGACGTGCTTTGCGAGCGCGACGCAGTCGAGTAACTTTTTTGTCGGTCATTTGCTAGGCCCTACTTCTTCTTGGCTTCTTTACGACGGACTACTTCGTCCGCGTAACGCACACCTTTGCCTTTGTACGGCTCTGGCGGACGGAAGTCGCGGATTTCAGCGGCCACCTGACCTACCAGCTGCTTGTCGATACCCTTGATCAGGATGTCGGTCTGGCTAGGAGTTTCAGCGGTGATACCGGCTGGCAGTTCGTAGTCCACTGGATGCGAGAAGCCCAGAGCCAGGTTCAGGACGGTGCCTTTTGCCTGTGCCTTGTAACCAACACCGACCAGCTGGAGCTTGCGCTCGAAGCCTTGGCTTACGCCTTGGACCATGTTGTTGACCAGAGCACGGGTAGTACCGGCCATGGCGCGAGCTTGCTGGTCACCGTTGCGAGCGACGAAACGCAGTTCGCCGGACTCTTCGGTAACTTCAACAGACGAGTGAACGTTCAGTTCGAGAGTGCCTTTGGCACCCTTCACCGAAAGCTGCTGGCCGGCGAATTTGACTTCGACGCCTGCTGGCAGCTTAACGGGGTTCTTAGCGACGCGAGACATGCCTATCTCCCCTTAGAACACTGTGCACAGAACTTCGCCGCCGACACCGGCAGCGCGCGCAGCGCGGTCAGTCATCACACCTTTGTTGGTGGAGACGATAGACACGCCCAGGCCGCCACGAACTTTCGGCAGGTCTGTGACGGACTTGTACTGGCGCAGGCCAGGACGGCTGGAACGCTTCAGTTCCTCGATGACCGGACGGCCTTCGAAGTACTTGAGTTCGATCGACAGGGACGGCTTGGCCTCACCAGTAACCTGGTAGCCAGCGATGTAACCTTCGTCTTTCAGAACTTTGGCAACCGCGACCTTCAGGGTGGAGGAAGGCATGCTTACGACGGACTTTTCAGCCATCTGGGCATTACGGATGCGAGTTAGCATGTCCGCTAACGGGTCCTGCATACTCATGGGCTAGATGCTCCTGATACAAGAATTATTAGCCTTGCGGCTATCACAACCACCCGAACGGGCAGGGTAAAAAACCCAGGCTCGGGTGAGCCGGTCATTCTAGACACAAGGCAGAAACGAAACAAGCCCCATATAGGGGCTTGTTTGTTGGCGAGGTCACCGACGGTCGGAAGATTGCTCCCCGTCCGTCGGGATCACACCTGCAGCGATTACCAGGAGGCCTTGACCAGACCTGGTACGTCGCCACGCATTGCAGCTTGACGCAGCATGTTACGGCCCAGGCCGAACTTACGGTATACACCGTGAGGACGACCGGTCAGGCGGCAACGGTTGCGCAGGCGCGCAGCGCTGGCATCACGTGGCTGCTTCTGCAGAGCGACAACGGCAGCGAAACGCTCTTCTGGAGAGGCGTTCAGGTTGACGATGGTCGCTTTCAGCTCAGCACGCTTTTTGGCGAACTTGGCTACCGTGAGCTGACGCTTCAGCTCGCGGTTTTTCATGCTCTTCTTGGCCATTTTCCTACTCCAATCAGTTGCGGAACGGGAACTTGAAAGCACGCAGCAGAGCGCGGCCTTCGTCGTCCGAACGAGCAGTGGTGGTCAGGGTGATGTCCAAACCGCGCAGAGCATCGATCTTGTCGTAATCGATTTCCGGGAAGATGATCTGCTCTTTCACGCCCATGCTGTAGTTGCCACGACCATCGAAGGACTTGGCATTCAGGCCGCGGAAGTCGCGAACCCGAGGCAGGGAGATCGCCAGCAGGCGGTCCAGGAATTCGTACATTTTTTCGCGACGCAGGGTCACCTTGACACCGATCGGCCATCCTTCACGGACTTTGAAGCCCGCGATGGATTTACGAGCGAAAGTCACAACCGGCTTTTGACCGGTGATCTTTTCCAGGTCGGCAACAGCGTGCTCGATGACTTTCTTGTCGCCGATCGCTTCGCCCAGACCCATGTTCAGGGTGATCTTGGTAACGCGCGGAACTTCCATCACGTTCGACAGCTTAAGTTCTTCCTTAAGCTTAGGAGCGATTTCGTTCCGGTAAATCTCTTTCAGTCGTGCCATGGTCTTCTACCTAGCAGTGTTCAAGCATCAACCGCTTTTTGGGTCGACTTGAAGACACGAATTTTCTTACCGTCTTCTACTTTGAAACCAACGCGGTCAGCCTTGTTGGTTTCGCCGTTGAAGATGGCAACGTTGGAAGCGTGCAGAGGCGCTTCTTTTTCGACGATACCGCCCTGAACGCCCGCCATCGGGTTAGGCTTGGTATGACGCTTGACCAGGTTCACACCACCGATGACCAGACGGTCATCAGCGAGAACCTTCAGCACCTTACCGCGCTTACCTTTGTCTTTGCCGGCGATCACGATGATCTCGTCGTCACGACGAATCTTTTGCATGTCGGATCTCCTTACAGCACTTCAGGGGCGAGCGAGACGATCTTCATGAACTTCTCAGTACGAAGTTCACGGGTCACTGGCCCGAAGATGCGAGTGCCGATCGGCTCTTGCTTGGTGTTCAGCAGAACAGCAGCGTTGCCGTCGAAACGAATGATGGAACCGTCAGCGCGACGTACACCGTGACGGGTACGGACGACAACAGCGGTCATCACTTGGCCTTTTTTGACCTTACCGCGCGGAATTGCTTCCTTGACGGTTACCTTGATGATGTCACCGATGCCGGCGTAACGGCGGTGGGAACCGCCGAGCACCTTGATGCACATGACGCGACGAGCGCCGCTGTTATCGGCCACATCGAGCATGGATTGAGTCTGAATCATAAAATTTCTCCGACCCCTAGCCCTTAGACTTCAACAGCGCGTTCGAGGACTTCAACCAGTGCCCAGGACTTGGTCTTGGCCAGCGGACGGGTTTCACGGATGGAAACCTTGTCGCCGATCTTGCACTGGTTGGATTCGTCGTGCGCGTGCAGCTTAGTCGAACGCTTAACGTATTTACCGTAGATCGGGTGCTTTACGCGACGCTCGATCAGAACGGTGATGGTCTTGTCCATTTTGTCGCTGACGACACGGCCAGTCAGCGTACGGACGGTTTTTTCAGCTTCAGCCATGATCACTTACCTGCCTGCTGGTTGAGCACAGTTTTCACGCGAGCGATGTCACGCTTAACTTGCGAGAGCAGGTGCGACTGACCCAACTGGCCAGTTGCTTTCTGCATACGCAGATTGAACTGGTCGCGCAGCAAGCCGAGCAGTTGCTCATTCAGTTGCTGTGCAGATTTTTCACGAAGTTCATTCGCTTTCATCACATCACCGTCCGCTTAACAAAGGAGGTGGCGAGAGGCAGCTTTGCAGCAGCCAGGGCGAAAGCTTCGCGCGCCAGCTCTTCAGAAACACCCTCGATCTCGTACAGGACTTTGCCTGGCTGGATCTGGGCAACCCAGTATTCCACGGAACCCTTACCTTTACCCATACGAACCTCGAGAGGCTTCTTGGAGATCGGCTTGTCCGGGAACACACGGATCCAGATCTTGCCGCCACGTTTTACGTGACGGGTCAGCGCACGACGTGCGGACTCGATCTGGCGAGCGGTGAGGCGACCGCGAGCAACAGCTTTCAGGGCGAATTCGCCGAAGCTGACTTTGCTACCGCGCAGTGCCAGACCACGGTTGTGGCCAGTCATCTGCTTGCGGAATTTTGTACGCTTTGGTTGCAACATTTGGCGTACCCCTTACTTAGCAGCTTTTTTACGAGGCGCTGGTGCTTGTGGTTTCAGTTCTTCTTGGCGACCACCAATAACTTCGCCTTTGAAGATCCAAACCTTCACACCGATCACACCGTAAGTGGTGTGAGCTTCGTAGGTGTTGTAGTCGATATCGGCACGCAGGGTGTGCAGAGGCACACGACCTTCGCGATACCACTCGGTACGAGCAATCTCAGCACCGCCGAGACGACCGCTCACCTGGATCTTGATGCCCTTGGCACCAATACGCATGGCGTTCTGTACGGCGCGCTTCATGGCGCGACGGAACATTACGCGGCGTTCCAGCTGCTGAGCTACGCTCTGCGCAACCAGCATAGCGTCGAGTTCCGGCTTGCGGATCTCTTCGATGTTGATGTGCACAGGCACACCCATCTGCTTGGTCAGGTCCTGACGCAGCTTCTCAACATCTTCACCTTTCTTGCCGATAACGATACCGGGACGAGCGGTGTGGATGGTGATGCGTGCAGTTTGAGCCGGACGATGAATATCGATACGGCTTACGGACGCGCTTTTTAGTTTGTCTTGGAGGTACTCACGCGTTTTCAGATCCTTCAACAGGTAATCTGCGTAAGTAGCACCGTCTGCGTACCAGACGGAGGTGTGCTCCTTGACGATTCCCAGGCGAATGCCAGTGGGATGTACTTTCTGACCCATCTGATCGACTCCGTTACTTGTCCGCAACCTTGACAGTGATATGGCAAGACCGCTTGACGATGCGATCAGCACGGCCTTTGGCACGTGGCATGATGCGCTTCAGCGAACGCCCTTCGTTGACGAAGACGGTGGAGACCTTCAGGTCATCAACGTCTGCGCCTTCGTTGTGTTCGGCGTTGGCAACGGCCGACTCGAGGACTTTCTTCATGATTTCAGCGGCTTTTTTGCTGCTGAAGGCCAACAGGTTGAGCGCTTCGCCCACCTTCTTCCCGCGGATCTGGTCGGCGACCAAGCGGGCTTTCTGGGCGGAGATGCGAGCGCCCGACAACTTAGCGGCTACTTCCATTTCCTTACCCCTTAACGCTTGGCTTTCTTGTCAGCCACGTGCCCGCGATAGGTGCGGGTACCGGCGAACTCGCCCAGTTTGTGGCCGACCATGTCTTCGTTCACGAGAACTGGGACATGCTGGCGACCGTTGTGAACCGCGATGGTCAGACCGACCATTTGTGGCAGGATCATCGAACGACGCGACCAGGTTTTAACTGGCTTGCGATCGTTCTTCTCCACCGCCACTTCGACCTTCTTCAACAGGTGAAGATCGATAAAAGGACCTTTTTTCAGAGAACGTGGCACTGTCGTATCCCTCTAGTTACTTGCGACGACGGACGATCATGTTGTCGGTACGCTTATTACCGCGGGTTTTAGCACCCTTGGTTGGGAAGCCCCATGGCGATACCGGATGACGACCACCGGAGGTACGACCTTCACCACCACCATGTGGGTGGTCAACCGGGTTCATGGCAACACCACGAACGGTTGGGCGAACGCCGCGCCAGCGTTTGGCACCCGCTTTGCCCAGCGAACGCAGGCTGTGCTCGGAGTTCGAGACTTCGCCCAGGGTCGCACGGCACTCAGCCAGTACTTTACGCATCTCACCGGAGCGCAGACGCAGGGTCACGTATACGCCGTCACGAGCGATCAGCTGAGCCGAAGCGCCAGCGGAACGAGCGATCTGAGCACCTTTACCCGGCTTCAGTTCGATGCCGTGAATGGTGCTACCTACTGGGATGTTGCGCAGTTGCAGGGAGTTACCGGCCTTGATTGGGGCCAGGGCACCTGCGATCAGCTGGTCGCCAGCGCTCACGCCTTTAGGGGCGATGATGTAGCGACGCTCACCGTCTGCGTAGCACAGCAGGGCGATGTGAGCAGTACGGTTTGGATCGTATTCGATACGCTCGACAGTGGCTGGGATGCCATCTTTGTCGTTGCGACGGAAGTCGACCAGACGGTAATGCTGCTTATGACCACCACCAACGTGACGAGTGGTAATGCGGCCATTGTTGTTACGACCACCAGACTTCGATTTCTTCTCGAGCAGCGGTGCGTGAGGAGCGCCTTTGTGCAGCTCCTTGTTGACCACCTTGACCACGAAACGGCGGCCAGGGGAAGTCGGTTTGCATTTAACGATTGCCATGATGCACCCCTTCCTTACTCAGCACTGCTGCTGAAATCGAGATCTTGGCCTGGCTGAAGGGAGACGATCGCCTTCTTCCAGTCATTACGCTTGCCCAGACCACGTGCGGTACGCTTGGTTTTACCCAGAACGTTAACAGTCGACACGTTTTCAACTTTTACGTTGAACAGGCCTTCGACAGCTTTCTTGATTTCCAGCTTGGTTGCGTCAGTAGCAACCTTGAATACGAACTGGCCTTTTTTCTCAGCCAGAACGGTAGCCTTCTCGGAAACGTGCGGGCCAAGGAGGACTTTGAATACGCGTTCCTGGTTCATCCCAGCAGCTCCTCGAATTTCTTCACGGCCGAGACAGTGATCAACACTTTCTCGTATGCGATCAGACTGACCGGGTCGGAACCTTGTACGTCACGTACGTCGACGTGCGGCAGGTTACGAGCAGCCAGGTACAGGTTCTGATCAACAGCGTCGGAAACGATGAGAACATCGCTCAGACCCATGCCGTTCAGCTTGTTCAGCAGATCTTTGGTTTTCGGCGCTTCAACAGCGAAGTCCTGAACCACGACCAGACGGTCGCTACGCACCAGCTCAGCGAGGATGGAGCGCAGGGCTGCGCGGTACATCTTCTTGTTGAGCTTCTGCGAGTGATCTTGAGGGCGAGCTGCGAAGGTTACACCACCGCCACGCCAGATCGGACCACGAGTGGTACCAGCACGAGCACGGCCAGTACCCTTCTGACGCCATGGGCGCTTACCGCCACCAGCCACGTCGGAACGGGTCTTCTGCTGCTTGGTGCCCTGACGACCGCCGGCCATGTAGGCCACGACTGCTTGGTGTACCAGCGTCTCGTTGAATTCGCCACCGAAGGTCAGTTCGGAAACTTCGATCGCCTGAGCGTCATTTACATTAAGTTGCATGTCAGTTTCCCCTTAACCGCGAGCCTTGACAGCTGGACGTACAACCACGTCGCCGCCAGTAGCGCCAGGAACGGCACCCTTGACCAGCAGCAGGTTGCGTTCAGCGTCTACGCGAACTACTTCCAGGGACTGAACAGTCACGCGCTCGGCGCCCATGTGACCGGACATTTTCTTGCCCTTGAACACACGACCAGGAGTCTGGCACTGGCCGATGGAACCTGGGACACGGTGCGACACGGAGTTACCGTGGGTGTTGTCCTGGCCACGGAAGTTCCAGCGCTTGATGGTACCGGCAAAGCCTTTACCTTTGGACTGACCGGTTACGTCTACCAGCTGGCCTGCAGTGAAGAGTTCAGCTTTGATCAGATCGCCAGCCTGGAAATCGCCTTCTTCAAGACGGAACTCCCAGACACCGCGACCAGCGGCAACGTTGGCCTTGGCGAAGTGGCCTGCCTGAGCGGCAGTCACACGCGAAGCACGACGCTCGCCGACAGTGACTTGCACTGCACGGTAGCCATCGGTTTCTTCAGTTTTGAACTGGGTGACGCGATTCGGCTCGATCTCAATGACCGTGACCGGAATGGAGACACCTTCTTCGGTGAAAATGCGGGTCATACCGCATTTGCGACCGATTACACCAATAGTCATGTTGTAAACCTCATGAGTGTACGGGGCTTTCACCCGCTATGGCCGCCCATTTCAGAGCGTTACACGACTAGACCGAAGTCTTAGCCGAGGCTGATCTGTACTTCCACACCTGCCGCCAGATCAAGCTTCATCAGCGCGTCAACGGTTTTATCCGTTGGCTGGACGATGTCCAGAACACGCTTATGAGTGCGAATCTCGTACTGGTCACGCGCGTCTTTGTTGACGTGCGGGGAGACCAGAACGGTGAAACGCTCTTTGCGGGTAGGCAGTGGAATAGGACCACGCACTTGTGCACCAGTACGTTTCGCGGTTTCCACGATTTCCTGGGTGGATTGGTCGATCAGGCGATGGTCGAAAGCCTTCAACCTGATACGGATTTGCTGATTTTGCATTGGATTTCAGACTCCAGGCTGTTCCCAACGGACGCACTACGCCCGCTAAAAGGAGGCGTGATTCTATAGACGCCCCAATTTAGTGTCAACCCAATAAAAAAAACCCCCGCTGAGCGGGGGTTTTTTCAATCGGTCGAGTGATTACTCGATGATTTTGGCTACGACGCCGGCGCCGACGGTACGACCGCCTTCACGGATAGCGAAGCGCAGACCGTCTTCCATTGCGATGGTCTTGATCAGGGTGACAGTCATCTGAATGTTGTCACCTGGCATTACCATTTCAACGCCTTCCGGCAGTTCGCAGTTACCGGTCACGTCAGTGGTACGGAAGTAGAACTGAGGACGGTAGCCTTTGAAGAACGGAGTGTGACGGCCGCCTTCTTCCTTCGACAGGACGTAGACTTCTGCGGTGAACTTGGTGTGCGGCTTGACCGAACCTGGCTTGACCAGAACCTGGCCACGCTCAACGTCGTCACGCTTGGTGCCGCGCAGCAGCACGCCGCAGTTCTCGCCAGCACGACCTTCGTCCAGCAGCTTGCGGAACATCTCAACGCCGGTGCAGGTGGTGGTGGTGGTGTCACGCAGACCAACGATTTCCAGCGGGTCTTGAACGCGGACGATACCACGCTCGATACGGCCGGTAACAACGGTACCACGACCCGAGATCGAGAATACGTCTTCGATCGGCATCAGGAACGGCTTGTCGATAGCACGCTCTGGCTCTGGGATGTAGCTGTCCAGAGTTTCAACCAGACGCTTGACAGCGGTGGTGCCCATTTCGTTGTCGTCTTTGCCTTCCAGGGCCATACGAGCGGAACCGATGATGATCGGAGTGTCGTCGCCTGGGAAGTCGTAGGTGGACAGCAGGTCGCGAACTTCCATCTCGACCAGTTCCAGCAGCTCAGCGTCATCTACCAGGTCAGCCTTGTTCAGGAAGACCACGATGTACGGAACGCCAACCTGACGGGACAGCAGGATGTGCTCACGGCTTTGTGCCATCGGACCATCGGCGGCCGAGCAAACAAGGATCGCGCCGTCCATCTGGGCAGCACCGGTGATCATGTTCTTCACGTAGTCAGCGTGACCTGGGCAGTCAACGTGAGCGTAGTGACGAATGTTCGAGTTGTACTCGACGTGAGCGGTGTTGATGGTGATACCGCGCGCTTTTTCTTCCGGAGCCGAGTCGATCTTGTCGAACTCAACGACTGCCGAACCGAAAACTTCGGAGCAGACGCGAGTCAGAGCTGCGGTCAGAGTGGTCTTACCGTGGTCAACGTGGCCGATAGTGCCGACGTTAACGTGGGGAAGGGAACGATCAAATTTTTCTTTAGCCACGACAGTGAACCTCTTGCCTAAAGGGGATTAGCCTTGTTTTTTAACGAGTGCTTCGACGATGTTCGACGGAGCTTCGGCGTATTTGGAGAATTCCATGGAGTAGCTTGCGCGACCCTGAGACATGGAACGAACGTCGGTTGCGTAACCGAACATCTCTCCGAGCGGCACCTCAGCAGTGATTACCTTGCCGGACACCGAGTCTTCATTACCCTGGATCATCCCACGACGACGGCTCAGGTCACCCATCACGTCACCCAGGTATTCTTCCGGGGTTACAACTTCGACCTTCATGATCGGTTCGAGGACCACGCCACCACCCTTCTGGGCCAGTTGCTTGGTTGCCATCGAAGCAGCGATTTTGAACGCCATTTCGTTCGAGTCGACGTCGTGGTACGAACCGTCGAATACGGTAGCCTTCAGGCCGATCAGCGGATAGCCGGCGACAACGCCGTTCTTCATCTGCTCTTCGATACCCTTCTGGATCGGGGCGATGAATTCCTTAGGAATCACGCCACCAACGACTTCGTTGGTGAACACCAGACCTTCGGTGATGTTGCCCTTCTCGTCGACTTCCGGCTCCGAGAAACGGATCCAGCAGTGACCGAACTGACCACGACCGCCCGACTGACGAACGAACTTGCCTTCGATCTCGACGTTGGACTTGGTGATCTTCTCGCGGTACGAAACCTGCGGCTTGCCGACGTTGGCTTCGACGTTGAACTCGCGCTTCATGCGGTCAACGAGGATGTCCAGGTGCAGCTCGCCCATACCGGAGATGATGGTCTGGCCGGTTTCTTCGTCGGTCTTGACGCGGAACGACGGGTCTTCCTGGGCCAGCTTGCCCAGTGCGATACCCATCTTCTCCTGGTCAGCCTTGGTTTTCGGCTCTACGGAGAGCGAAATCACAGGCTCCGGGAAGTCCATACGCTCGAGGATGATCGGCTTGTCGGCGTTGCACAGGGTGTCACCGGTGGTGACGTCCTTCATGCCGATCAGAGCAGCGATGTCGCCTGCACGTACTTCCTTGATTTCTTCACGCTGGTTGGCGTGCATCTGCACCATACGACCAACGCGCTCTTTCTTGCCCTTGACCGAGTTGATGACGGAGTCACCGGAACTCAGGAAGCCCGAGTAGACGCGGACGAAGGTCAGAGTACCAACGAACGGGTCGGTGGCAATCTTGAACGCCAGAGCCGAGAACGGCTCGTTGTCGTCAGCAGGACGCTCGTCGTACTGTTCTGGCTTGACTTCGTCCTTCGGCACGTCGATCAGGTCAGGGTGGATACCCTTGATCGCCGGGATCTCGGTCGGAGCAGGCAGGAAGTCGATGACGGCGTCGAGAACCAGGGGAACGCCCTTGTTCTTGAACGACGAACCGCAGACAGCCGGAACGATCTCGCTGGCCAGGGTGCGCGCGCGCAGGCCTGCCTTGATCTCTTCGACGGTCAGCTCACCTTCTTCAAGGTACTTGTTCATCAGCTCTTCGTTGGCTTCGGCAGCAGCTTCCACCATGTTCGCGTGCCATTCTTCGGCCAGCTCGAGCATGTCCGCAGGAATTTCTTCCTCGCGGTAGGTGGTGCCTTTGTCGTCGTCGTTCCAGTAGATAGCCTTCATCTTGATCAGGTCGACCTGACCCTGGAAGTTATCTTCCGAACCGATGGCCAGCTGAACAGGAACCGGGGTGTGACCCAGACGGTTCTTGATCTGACCTACGACGCGCAGGAAGTTTGCACCGGCACGGTCCATCTTGTTCACGTAGACAACACGTGGAACGCCGTACTTGTTGGCCTGACGCCATACGGTTTCGGACTGCGGCTCAACGCCGGAGGTACCGCAGAACACAACGACCGCGCCGTCGAGTACACGCAGCGAACGCTCTACTTCAATGGTGAAGTCAACGTGGCCGGGGGTATCGATGACGTTTACGCGGTAGTTGTCGTACTGACCACGGGAACCTTTCCAGAAGGTGGTAACGGCAGCGGAGGTAATGGTGATACCGCGCTCCTGCTCCTGCACCATCCAGTCGGTGGTCGCGGCGCCGTCATGCACCTCGCCCATCTTGTGGCTCAGACCTGTGTAGAACAGGATCCGCTCGGTAGTGGTGGTCTTGCCCGCGTCAACGTGGGCACAGATACCAATGTTACGGTAGCGGTTAATTGCTGTAGTACGAGCCATAAAGCCCTCGCAAAATGATTGATGCTTGAATTAGAAGCGGTAGTGCGAGAACGCTTTGTTGGCTTCAGCCATACGGTGAACGTCTTCACGCTTCTTGACTGCAGCACCTTTGCCTTCGGCAGCATCCAGCAGCTCGCCAGCCAGGCGCAGGGCCATCGACTTCTCGCCGCGCTTGCGGGCGTAGTCTACGAGCCAGCGCATTGCCAGAGCGTTACGACGGGATGGACGAACTTCAACCGGGACCTGGTAAGTGGCACCGCCTACACGGCGGGACTTTACTTCGACCAGCGGAGCGATGGCGTCGAGAGCTTTCTCGAAGATTTCCAGGGGGTCGCTGTTCTTGCGCTCTTTGACCTTGTCCAGTGCACCGTAAACGATGCGCTCGGCCACGGCCTTTTTGCCGCTTTCCATCACGTGGTTCATGAACTTGGCGAGGATTTGGGATCCGTATTTAGGATCGTCCAGAATCTCACGTTTTGCTGCTACACGACGTCTTGGCATGATAAGCCCTCAAACGGTCTTCAGGTTAGCCCGGGACGTGGGTCTTCGACCCCTGCCCGACCTTACTCTTATCGACTCAAAAAAATGGATGTCTGCAAACGGCCGATTACTTCGGACGCTTGGTACCGTACTTCGAACGACCCTGGTTACGGCCTTTGACGCCCGAAGTATCCAGAGAGCCGCGAACGGTGTGGTAACGAACACCTGGCAAGTCTTTTACACGGCCGCCACGGATCAGGACGACGCTGTGCTCTTGCAGGTTGTGGCCTTCACCGCCGATGTACGAGGAAACCTCGAAACCGTTGGTCAGACGCACACGGCATACTTTACGCAGTGCCGAGTTAGGTTTTTTCGGCGTGGTGGTGTACACGCGGGTGCACACGCCACGACGTTGCGGGCAGTTCTGCAGCGCAGGAACGTCGGACTTTTCGACCGAACGCTTACGCGGCTGACGTACCAGCTGGTTGATAGTTGCCATCTACTAGCTCCACTGATTGTCTTGCGACTCTATTGTCTTGCAAGAAAGCCAAAAATTGGCGAGACGGAGCCTCACCAAATTTAAGGGTACAAAAGTCTAAAGAGGATCTTGCACCCAGTCAAGACAAGGCCCCGGCCCTCCCCGTCCGATCATCGGTAACATTGGATGTCACCGATGACCGCACGTGGCGTGCCGGGGCCCTGCCCTGTACTTAGTTACCGCTGGAGTTCAGCGCTTCGGTCAGTGCGGCTTCCACCTCACTGGCGCTCACACGCAGCGGCTTGTCGGCATCACGGCGACGCTTGCGCTCGCTGTGGTAGGCCAGACCGGTACCCGCCGGGATCAGACGACCCACGACCACGTTCTCCTTCAGGCCGCGCAGGTAGTCGCGCTTGCCGGTTACCGCCGCTTCGGTCAGTACGCGGGTGGTTTCCTGGAAGGAAGCCGCGGAGATGAACGACTCGGTCGACAGCGAGGCCTTGGTGATACCCAGCAGCACTCGGGTGAACTTGGAGATGAACTTGTCCTCGCCGGCGAGACGCTCGTTCTCTACCAGTACGTGGGTCAGTTCCATCTGGTCGCCCTTGATGAAGCTGGAATCGCCCGACTCGGAGATCTCGACCTTGCGCAGCATCTGACGCAGGATGGTCTCGATGTGCTTGTCGTTGATCTTAACGCCTTGCAGACGGTAAACGTCCTGGATCTCGTTGACGATGTACTTCGCCAGCGCGCTCACACCCAGCAGACGCAGGATGTCGTGCGGATCGCTCGGGCCGTCGGAGATAACTTCGCCGCGGTTTACCTGTTCGCCTTCGAAGACGTTCAGGTGGCGCCACTTCGGAATCAGCTCTTCGTACGGATCGCTACCGTCGGTCGGGGTAATGACCAGACGACGCTTGCCCTTGGTCTCTTTACCGAACGCGATGGTGCCGCTGACTTCAGCCAGAATCGAGGCTTCTTTCGGACGGCGCGCTTCGAACAGGTCGGCAACGCGTGGCAGACCACCGGTGATGTCACGGGTCTTCGACGTTTCTTGCGGGATACGCGCGATAACGTCACCAACGCCGATCTGTGCACCGTCAGCCACACCCACCAAGGCGTTCGCCGGCAGGAAGTACTGGGCAGGTACGTCGGTACCTGGCAGGTACAGGTCCTTGCCATTGGCGTCGACCATCTTGATTGCCGGACGGATTTCCTTGCCTGCGGCAGGGCGATCCTTGACGTCCAGAACCTCGATGTTGGTCAGACCGGTCAGTTCGTCGGTCTGGCGCTTGATGGTGATGTTTTCTTCCATGCCCACGAAGGTCACGGTACCTTTGAGCTCGGTAACGATCGGGTGGGTGTGCGGGTCCCACTTGGCGACGATTGCGCCAGCTTCGACCTTGTCACCTTCCTTGACCGAAATCACCGCACCGTAAGGCAGCTTGTAGCGCTCACGCTCACGGCCGAACTCGTCGGCAATGGCCAGCTCGCCGGAACGCGAAACAGCAACCAGGTTGCCATCGGCACGCTCGACCTGCTTCAGGTTGTGCAGACGTACCATACCGCCGTTCTTCACCTGGACGCTGTCGGCAGCCGAAGTACGGCTTGCAGCACCACCGATGTGGAACGTACGCATGGTCAGCTGGGTACCCGGCTCACCGATCGACTGTGCAGCGATAACGCCAACAGCTTCACCGATGTTCACCTGGTGACCACGCGCCAGGTCACGACCGTAGCACTTGGCGCAGATACCGTAGCGGGTTTCGCAGTTGATCGGCGAACGCACGACTACTTCGTCGATGCTGTTCAGCTCGATGAACTCGACCCATTGCTCGTCGACCAGGGTACCGGCCGGAACGATGACGTCCTCGGTGCCTGGCTTGAACACGTCACGGGCGATGACACGACCCAGTACACGCTCACCCAGCGGCTCTACAACGTCGCCGCCTTCGATGTGCGGGGTCATGACCAGGCCCTGGTCGGTGCCGCAGTCGATCTCGGTCACGACCAGATCCTGGGCAACGTCTACCAGACGACGGGTCAGGTAACCGGAGTTCGCAGTCTTCAGTGCGGTATCCGCCAGACCTTTACGAGCACCGTGGGTCGAGATGAAGTACTGGAGTACGCTCAGACCTTCACGGAAGTTCGCGGTGATCGGCGTCTCGATGATCGAGCCGTCCGGCTTGGCCATCAGGCCACGCATACCGGCCAGCTGACGGATCTGGGCTGCGGAACCCCGCGCACCCGAGTCAGCCATCATGTACATCGAGTTGAAGGACTCTTGCTCGACTTCCTTGCCCTCGCGGTCGATGACCTTCTCTTTCGAGAGGTTGGCCATCATCGCCTTGGACACTTCGTCGTTCGCCTTGGACCACAAGTCGATGACCTTGTTGTACTTCTCGCCCTGGGTTACCAGGCCGGAGGCGTACTGGCTCTCGATTTCCTTCACTTCATCGGTGGCGCTGTTGATGATGCGCGCTTTCTCATCCGGGATGACAAAGTCGTTCACACCAATGGACACGCCAGAGATGGTGGAGTAGGCGAAACCGGTGTACATCAACTGGTCGGCGAAGATGACGGTCTCTTTCAGACCAACCACGCGGTAGCACTGGTTGATCAGCTTGGAGATCGCCTTTTTCTTCATCGGCTGGTTGACCACGTCGTACGGCAGGCCTGCCGGTACAACCTGGAACAGCAGCGCACGGCCGACGGTGGTGTCGACGATACGGGTGTTCTTGGTGACGCTGCCATCACGGTCGTTCACGGTCTCGTTGATACGGACCTTGATTTTCGCGTGCAGGGCGGCTTCGCCGGCGCGGAATACGCGGTCGACTTCCTGCAGGTCGGCGAATACGCGACCTTCGCCCTTGGCGTTGATGGCTTCACGGGTCATGTAGTACAGACCCAGTACAACGTCCTGCGACGGAACGATGATTGGCTCACCGTTGGCTGGCGACAGAATGTTGTTGGTCGACATCATCAGCGCGCGCGCTTCGAGCTGAGCTTCCAGGGTCAGCGGCACGTGAACGGCCATCTGGTCACCGTCGAAGTCGGCGTTGTACGCGGCACAGACCAGCGGGTGCAGCTGGATGGCCTTGCCTTCGATCAGCACCGGCTCGAACGCCTGGATACCCAGACGGTGCAGGGTCGGCGCACGGTTGAGCAGTACGGGGTGTTCGCGAATCACTTCGGCGAGAACGTCCCACACCTCTGGCAGCTCGCGCTCGACCATCTTCTTGGCAGCCTTGATGGTGGTCGCCAGACCACGCATTTCCAGCTTGCCGAAAATGAACGGCTTGAACAGCTCGAGGGCCATCTTCTTCGGCAGACCGCACTGGTGCAGACGCAGGGTCGGGCCTACGGTAATTACCGAACGGCCGGAGTAGTCCACGCGCTTGCCGAGCAAGTTCTGACGGAAGCGACCTTGCTTACCTTTGATCATGTCGGCCAGGGACTTCAGCGGACGCTTGTTCGAGCCAGTGATGGCGCGACCGCGACGGCCGTTGTCCAGCAGGGCGTCGACCGCTTCCTGCAGCATGCGCTTTTCGTTGCGCACGATGATGTCCGGCGCCGACAGATCGAGCAGGCGCTTCAGACGGTTGTTACGGTTGATCACCCGACGATACAGGTCGTTCAGGTCGGAGGTCGCGAAGCGGCCGCCATCCAGCGGTACCAGCGGACGCAGGTCCGGCGGCAGTACTGGCAGGACGGTCAGGACCATCCACTCAGGCAGGTTGCCCGAGCCCTGGAAAGCTTCCATCAGCTTCAGGCGCTTGGAAAGCTTCTTGATCTTGGTTTCCGAGTTGGTCTGCGGAATCTCTTCGCGCAGGCGGCCGATCTCGTGCTCCAGGTCGATAGCGTGCAGCAGCTCGCGGACAGCCTCGGCACCCATGCGGGCGTCGAAGTCGTCACCGAACTCTTCCAGCGCTTCGAAGTACTGCTCGTCGTTCAGCAGCTGGCCCTTTTCCAGGGTGGTCATGCCCGGGTCGATAACGACGTAGCTCTCGAAGTAGAGCACGCGCTCGATATCACGCAGGGTCATGTCCATCAGCAGGCCGATACGGGACGGCAGCGACTTCAGGAACCAGATGTGGGCAACCGGCGAGGCCAGTTCGATGTGCGCCATGCGCTCACGACGAACCTTGGCCAGGGCAACTTCAACGCCGCACTTCTCGCAGATCACGCCGCGGTGCTTGAGGCGCTTGTACTTGCCGCACAGGCACTCGTAGTCCTTGACTGGGCCAAAGATCTTGGCGCAGAACAGGCCGTCACGCTCAGGTTTGAACGTACGGTAGTTGATGGTTTCCGGCTTCTTAACTTCACCGAACGACCACGAACGGATCATTTCAGGCGACGCCAGACCGATGCGGATGGCGTCGAACTCTTCGACTTGACCCTGGTTTTTCAGCAAATTCAGTAGGTCTTTCAAGGCCTTTCCTCCTGGCGGAGCAGGGAGCGGGCATTACCTGCCCCACTCCCCTTCGCGTCACGTGTTATTCGGTTTCCAGATCGATATCGATACCGAGCGAACGGATCTCTTTGATCAACACGTTGAAGGACTCGGGCATGCCCGGCTCCATACGGTGATCGCCATCCACGATGTTCTTGTACATCTTGGTACGGCCGTTCACGTCGTCCGACTTCACTGTGAGCATTTCTTGCAGGGTGTATGCCGCGCCATATGCTTCCAGCGCCCACACTTCCATCTCCCCGAAACGCTGACCACCGAACTGCGCCTTACCACCCAGCGGCTGCTGGGTAACCAGGCTGTAGGAACCAGTGGAACGCGCGTGCATCTTGTCGTCCACCAAGTGGTTCAGCTTGAGCATGTACATGTAACCAACGGTCACAGGACGCTCGAACTTGTTGCCGGTACGGCCATCGAACAGCACCATCTGGCCGCTTTCTGGCAGGTCTGCCAGTTTCAGCATGGCCTTGATCTCGCGCTCCTTGGCACCGTCGAAGACCGGAGTTGCCATTGGCACGCCTTTCTTCAGGTTGTTCGCCAGGGCGAGGATCTCTTCGTCGGTGAACTCTTCCAGGTTCTCCTGACGACCACCGATTTCGTTGTAGATCTCGGTGAGGAAGCCACGCAGTTCAGCGGCCTTGCGCTGCTCTTCGATCATGCGGTCGATTTTCTCGCCCAGGCCCTTGGCCGCGAGGCCCAGGTGGGTTTCGAGAATCTGCCCGACGTTCATACGCGAAGGTACGCCCAGCGGGTTCAGTACGACGTCGACCGGAGTACCGTTGGCGTCGTGCGGCATGTCTTCGACCGGCATGATCACCGAGACGACACCCTTGTTACCGTGACGACCGGCCATCTTGTCACCCGGCTGGATGCGACGGCGGATTGCCAGGTAGACCTTGACGATCTTCAGTACGCCTGGAGCCAGGTCATCGCCTTGCTGCAGCTTGCGCTTCTTGTCTTCGAACTTGTCGTCCAGCAGACGGCGACGATCGACGATGTACTGCTGAGCCTTTTCCAGCTGCTCGTTCAGTGCATCTTCGGCCATGCGCAGTTTGAACCACTGGCCGTGCTCCAGACCGTCCAGCACTTCGTCAGTGATCACGGTGCCTTTCTTCAGGCCCGCGCCACCGTCGACCACCTGGCCGTTCAGGGCGCTACGCAGACGCTCGAAGGTTGCGCCTTCGACGATGCGGAACTCTTCGTTGAGGTCCTTGCGGATCTCGTCCAGCTGCATCTTCTCGATGGCCAGGGCGCGGCTGTCACGCTCGACGCCATCACGGGTGAAGACCTGTACGTCGATGACGGTACCCTTGGTGCCGGTTGGCACGCGCAGGGAGGTGTCCTTAACGTCGCTGGCCTTCTCGCCGAAGATCGCGCGCAGCAGTTTTTCTTCCGGAGTCAGCTGGGTTTCGCCTTTTGGCGTGACCTTGCCGACCAGGATGTCGCCAGCGCCAACTTCAGCACCTACGTAGACGATACCGGCTTCGTCCAGCTTGTTCAGTGCGGCTTCACCCACGTTCGGGATGTCCGCAGTGATTTCCTCTGGGCCAAGCTTGGTGTCACGCGCCACACAGTTCAGTACCTGGATGTGGATGGTGGTGAAGCGGTCTTCCTGAACCACACGCTCGGACAGGCAGATGGAGTCTTCGAAGTTGAAGCCGTTCCATGCCATGAACGCGATGCGCATGTTCTGACCCAGTGCCAGTTCACCCATGTCGGTGGACGGGCCGTCGGCCATGATGTCGCTGCGCTGAACCTTGTCACCCTTGCTCACCAGCGGACGCTGGTTGATGCAGGTGTTCTGGTTGGAACGGGTGTACTTGGTCAGGTTGTAGATGTCTACACCGGCTTCGCCAGTCTCGACTTCGTCGTCATTGACGCGAACCACGATACGGCTGGCATCGACCGAGTCGATCACACCGCCGCGGCGAGCAACCACGCAGACACCGGAGTCACGGGCAACGTTGCGCTCCATGCCGGTACCGACCAGCGGCTTGTCAGCGCGCAGGGTGGGTACAGCCTGACGCTGCATGTTCGAACCCATGAGTGCACGGTTGGCATCGTCGTGCTCGAGGAACGGAATCAGCGAGGCAGCGACGGAAACAACCTGCTTCGGCGAAACGTCCATCAGGGTGACGTCTTCCGGCGCCTTGACGGTGAACTCGTTCAGGTGACGGACCGCTACCAGCTCGTCGATCAGCTGCTTCTTCTCGTTCATCGCGGCCGAAGCCTGGGCGATGACGTGATCGGCTTCTTCGATCGCCGACAGGAACACGATGTCGTCGCTGACCACGCCTTCCTTCACCACGCGGTACGGGCTTTCCAGGAAGCCGTACTGGTTGGTGCGGGCATAGGCTGCCAGGGAGTTGATCAGACCGATGTTCGGACCTTCAGGGGTCTCGATCGGGCACACACGGCCGTAGTGGGTCGGGTGTACGTCACGAACCTCGAAGCCTGCACGCTCACGGGTCAGACCACCAGGGCCGAGTGCAGAGACGCGGCGCTTGTGGGTGATCTCGGAGAGCGGGTTGTTCTGGTCCATGAACTGCGAGAGCTGGCTGGAACCGAAGAACTCTTTCACCGCCGCCGCAACCGGCTTGGCGTTGATCAGGTCCTGCGGCATCAGGCCTTCGCTTTCTGCCATCGACAGACGCTCTTTGACCGCACGCTCGACACGCACCAGGCCAACGCGGAACTGGTTCTCGGCCATCTCGCCGACGCAACGCACGCGACGGTTACCCAGGTGGTCGATGTCGTCGACGATGCCTTTGCCGTTACGGATGTCGACCAGGGTCTTGAGGACCTCGACGATATCTTCCTTGCTCAGCACGCCCGAACCTTCGATCTCGGTACGACCGATACGACGGTTGAACTTCATGCGGCCAACGGCGGACAGGTCGTAACGCTCGGCGCTGAAGAACAGGTTGTTGAACAGGGTCTCGGCGGCGTCCTTGGTTGGCGGCTCGCCTGGACGCATCATGCGGTAGATCTCGACCAGCGCTTCCAGTTGGTTGCTGGTGGTGTCGATCTTCAGGGTATCCGAGATGAACGGACCGCAGTCGATGTCGTTGGTGTACAGGGTCTCGATGCGGACAACCTGAGCCTTGGCGATCTTGATCAGCAGCTCGGTGGTCAGCTCGGTGTTGCACTCGGCGAGGATTTCGCCGGTAGCCGGATGCACGATGGCCTTGGCAGTGGTGCGACCCAGGACGTATTCCATTGGAACGTCCAGCTGGTTGACACCGGCCTTCTCGAGCTGGTTGACGTGGCGCGCGGTAATACGGCGGCCCTGCTCGACGATGACCTTGCCGCTGCCATCATGGATGTCCATGACCGCAACTTCACCACGCAGACGCTGAGGTACCAGTTCCAGGCTGAGTTTCTCGCCGGAAATGTGGAACACGTTGGTGGTGTAGAAGGTGTTGAGTACTTCTTCGGTGCTGTAGCCCAGCGCGCGCAGCAGTACCGAGGCCGGCAGCTTGCGGCGACGGTCGATACGCACGAACACGCAGTCCTTCGGGTCGAACTCGAAGTCCAACCAGGAACCGCGGTACGGGATGATGCGAGCGGAGTACAGCAGTTTGCCCGAGCTGTGGGTCTTGCCACGGTCGTGGTCGAAGAACACACCAGGCGAACGGTGCAGCTGGGAAACGATTACACGCTCGGTACCGTTGATTACGAAGGTACCGTTCTCAGTCATCAGGGGGATTTCACCCATGTAGACTTCTTGCTCTTTGATGTCCTTGATCGCTTTGTTCGACGATTCCTTGTCGAAGATGATCAGGCGCACCTTGACCCGCAGTGGGACCGCGAAGGTCACGCCACGCAGGACACATTCCTTCACATCGAAGGCTGGTTCGCCCAGGCGATAGCCTACGTACTCCAGGGCAGCATTGCCGGAGTAGCTGATGATCGGGAATACCGACTTGAAGGCCGCGTGCAGGCCGACGTCGCGGAACTGATCCTTGGATGCTCCCGCTTGCAGGAATTCGCGATACGAATCCAGCTGGATGGCCAGGAGGTAAGGCACATCCATGACGTCCGGCAACTTGCTAAAGTCCTTGCGGATACGTTTTTTCTCAGTGTATGAGTAAGCCATCAGCGTTCCCCAGCTTGGTCACCTGCTTGTTTGGCTTCTCCCGGCGGGAGCAGCCAGAAAATCGTGCAAACCCCTTGGTTTGCGCCACCCACATGGGTGTCTTGCAGCTTGTTATCGGGGCCGGCCTGGCCGACCGCCAATAACGGAAAAAGGCCGGTGGCATAAGCCACCAGCCATCAGCCTTCGCTCAACGCTCCGGCTGGAGTCGCAAGGTCGAGATTACTTCAGCTCGACTTTAGCGCCTGCTTCTTCCAGCTTCTTCTTAGCGTCTTCAGCGGCTTCTTTCGAAACGCCTTCAGCTACGACCTGAGGAGCGCCGTCGACTTTCTCTTTGGCTTCTTTCAGGCCCAGACCGGTCAGCTCGCGAACGGCTTTAATCACGTTCACTTTCTTCTCGCCGGCTTCAACCAGAACAACGTTGAACTCGGTCTGCTCTTCAACAACGGCAGCAGCAGCAGCTGGGCCAGCAGCGGCAACAGCAGCGGTAACGCCGAAGGTTTCTTCCATTGCTTTGATCAGCTCAACAACTTCCAGAACGGTTTTCTGGCCGATTGCTTCGATGATTTGCTCGTTAGTCAGGGACATGACTTAAATCCTGTATTGGGGTGACAGCCTACGCAGCCATCAAATTAAACATATGATTTTGAAAGAGGTTACGCGGCCTTAGGCAGCAGCAGCTTCTTTCTGGTCGCGAACGGCCGCCAGAGTACGAGCCAGCTTGCTGGTAGCGCCTTGAATAACGCTCATCAGACGTGCGATAGCTTCGTCACGGGTCGGCAAGGTAGCCAGTACATCGATCTGGTTGGCGGCAATGAAATTGCCGTCAAACGCAGCTGCCTTGATCTCGAACTTGTCCTGACCCTTGGCGAACTCTTTGAACAGACGAGCAGCAGCGCCCGGGTGTTCGTTGGAGAAAGCAATCAGGGTCGGGCCTTTGAACGCGTCGCTGAGGACCGAAAACTCGGTGCCTTCAACTGCACGCTTGAGCAGGGTGTTACGTACGACACGTACGTATACGCCAGCTTCGCGGGCCTCTTTACGGAGTCCGGTCATTGCGCTTACAGTCACACCACGGGCATCAGCCACGACAGCGGACAGAGCGACTTTGGCAGCCTCGTTGACTTCAGCGACGATGGCCTTCTTGTCTTCGAGTTTAATTGCCACGGGTTTACTCCTGGTTTTTACCGTTTCATCTGGCCGAAGCCGGATGTCGTTTTGGTGTCTGATTCGGTAACGAATCGGGAGCACCATCTGCGTAGGCTTGTAGTTTAAGGCTTGCGCCGCCTACGGTCTTGGATAGCCCCCGCCAGGCAGGGACCCCAATTTTTGCTGGCGGCGCGACGAATCGCGCCACCATGGTCTTACGCGTTCAGCGAGCTCTGGTCGATGACCAGACCTGGGCCCATGGTGGTGCTCAGGGTAACGCGCTTGACGTAGATACCTTTCGAGGAAGCCGGCTTGATACGCTTCAGATCAGCGATCAGGGCTTCAACGTTTTCCTTCAGCTTGCCAGCTTCGAAGCCGACCTTGCCAACGGAGGTGTGGATGATACCGTTTTTGTCGGTACGGTAGCGAACCTGACCAGCCTTGGCGTTTTTGACAGCGCCGGCTACGTCTGGAGTCACGGTACCCACTTTCGGGTTAGGCATCAGGCCGCGAGGACCCAGAACCTGACCCAGCTGACCTACAACGCGCATGGCATCAGGCGATGCGATGACGACGTCATAGTTCAGGTCGCCGCCTTTCATTTCGGCAGCCAGATCGTCCATACCTACGCGGTCAGCGCCGGCAGCCAGAGCGGCTTCAGCAGCTGGACCCTGGGTGAAGACAGCAACACGTACGGTCTTGCCAGTGCCGTGTGGCAGCACGGTAGCGCTACGAACGACCTGGTCGGATTTACGTGGGTCAACGCCGAGGTTGACGGCAACGTCGAAGGATTCGCTGAACTTCACGGTGGACAGCTCAGCCAGCAGCACGGCTGCTTCTTCGAAGTTGTAAACTTTGCCAGCTTCGATTTTCGAAGCGATGGCCTTTTGGCGCTTGGTCAGCTTAGCCATTACACACCCTCCACGTTCAGGCCCATGCTGCGGGCAGAGCCAGCGATGGTGCGTACAGCAGCGTCCAGGTCAGCAGCGGTCAGATCAGCCTGTTTAGCTTTGGCGATGTCTTCCAGCTGAGCGCGGGTAACGGTACCGACTTTAACGGTGTTCGGGCGAGCCGAACCACTGGTCAGGCCAGCAGCTTTCTTCAGCAGAACCGAGGCAGGGGTGCTCTTGGTCTCGAAAGTGAAGCTACGGTCGCTGTAGACAGTGATGATCACAGGAGTCGGCAGGCCGGCTTCTTGACCCTGAGTACGGGCGTTGAAGGCCTTGCAGAATTCCATGATGTTCACACCATGTTGACCCAGTGCTGGACCAACGGGTGGGCTTGGGTTGGCCTGGCCGGCCTTAACTTGCAGCTTGATGTAAGCCTGAATCTTCTTAGCCATGAGCTACTCCAATATCGGGTACGAACGCCAGATGGCTCCCCGGATTACTTGCGTTTTATCCCAGTGACGACAAAACCCCGCAGCACACAGGGCTGCGGGGTATGGGATGCTGCGTCCGCCTAGACCTTTTCGACCTGGCTGAACTCGAGCTCCACCGGAGTAGAGCGACCGAAAATGAGCACCGCCACCTGGAGGCGACTCTTTTCGTAGTTAACTTCTTCGACACTACCATTGAAGTCAGCGAACGGACCATCAATGACACGAACCACTTCACCTGGCTCGAACAGCGTCTTGGGCTTCGGCTTGTCACTGCCGTCGGCTACGCGACGCAGGATAGCTTCAGCTTCTTTATCGGTAATCGGTGCAGGCTTGTCTGCAGTACCACCGATAAAGCCCATCACACGAGGGGTGTCCTTGACCAAGTGCCAAGTCCCTTCGTTCATCTCCATCTGGACCAGTACATAGCCAGGGAAGAATTTACGCTCACTCTTGCGCTTCTGGCCGTTGCGCATTTCGACGACTTCTTCGGTCGGGACCAGGATCTCGCCGAAACCGTCCTCCATGCCAGCCAGCTTGACGCGCTCGATCAGGGAGCGCATTACATGCTTCTCGTAACCCGAGTAAGCATGCACAACATACCAACGCTTAGCCACGGGACACCTTTAGCCAACGATCAGGGAGACCGCCCAGCCGAGCAGGGAATCGAGACCCCACAGCAGCAGTGCCATAACCAGCACGACAGCCACGACAATCAGCGTGGTCTGGGTGGTTTCCTGGCGGGTCGGCCACACGACTTTACGGATCTCAGTACGAGCTTCCTTCGCCAGCGCAAAGAACGACTTACCCTTCGCAGTCTGCAGGGCAACAAAGCCTGCGACAGCAGCCAGGGCGAGCAGTGCGAGAACGCGGTACAGGATTGGGGAGGCGGAGTAATATTGATTACCCACGACACCAACAACAACCAAAGCCACTACAGCCAGCCACTTGAACAGATCAAAACGCGATTCTTGGGCTTCAGTTTTGGGAGTCATCGGGGAGGATCCTGTAAGAAGAAAGCCAATCACACTGAGGTGAATGGCAGGTCAGGAGGGAATCGAACCCCCAACCTACGGTTTTGGAGACCGTCGCTCTGCCAATTGAGCTACTGACCTGTAACGCTGTATCAGGCCGGCCATTATACCGGCCTGATCAAGTAAATCAACTACTTATTCAATAATTTTTGCCACGACGCCGGCGCCGACGGTACGACCGCCTTCACGGATAGCGAAGCGCAGACCGTCTTCCATTGCGATGGTCTTGATCAGGGTGACAGTCATCTGAATGTTGTCACCTGGCATTACCATTTCAACGCCTTCCGGCAGTTCGCAGTTACCGGTCACGTCAGTGGTACGGAAGTAGAACTGAGGACGGTAGCCTTTGAAGAACGGAGTGTGACGGCCGCCTTCTTCCTTCGACAGGACGTAGACTTCTGCGGTGAACTTGGTGTGCGGCTTGACCGAACCTGGCTTGACCAGAACCTGGCCACGCTCAACGTCGTCACGCTTGGTGCCGCGCAGCAGCACGCCGCAGTTCTCGCCAGCACGACCTTCGTCCAGCAGCTTGCGGAACATCTCAACGCCGGTGCAGGTGGTGGTGGTGGTGTCACGCAGACCAACGATTTCCAGCGGATCCTGAACGCGGACGATACCACGCTCGATACGGCCGGTAACAACGGTACCACGACCCGAGATCGAGAATACGTCTTCGATCGGCATCAGGAACGGCTTGTCGATAGCACGCTCTGGCTCTGGGATGTAGCTGTCCAGAGTTTCAACCAGACGCTTGACAGCGGTGGTGCCCATTTCGTTGTCGTCTTTGCCTTCCAGGGCCATACGAGCGGAACCGATGATGATCGGAGTGTCGTCGCCTGGGAAGTCGTAGGTGGACAGCAGGTCGCGAACTTCCATCTCGACCAGTTCCAGCAGCTCAGCGTCATCTACCAGGTCAGCCTTGTTCAGGAAGACCACGATGTACGGAACGCCAACCTGACGGGACAGCAGGATGTGCTCACGGGTTTGTGGCATCGGACCATCGGCGGCCGAGCAAACCAGGATCGCGCCGTCCATCTGGGCAGCACCGGTGATCATGTTCTTCACGTAGTCAGCGTGACCTGGGCAGTCAACGTGAGCGTAGTGACGAATGTTCGAGTTGTACTCGACGTGAGCGGTGTTGATGGTGATACCGCGCGCTTTTTCTTCCGGAGCCGAGTCGATCTTGTCGAACTCAACGACTGCCGAACCGAAAACTTCGGAGCAGACGCGAGTCAGAGCTGCGGTCAGAGTGGTCTTACCGTGGTCAACGTGGCCGATAGTGCCGACGTTAACGTGGGGAAGGGAACGATCAAACTTTTCCTTAGCCATCGATACAATCCTCCGCAGAAGAAATAGTCACAACGCTGATAAAACAAAGGCAGATATTTTCATATCTGCCTTGTTTATATGGAGCTCTTGAGCGGACTTGAACCGCTGACCTCACCCTTACCAAGGGTGTGCTCTACCAACTGAGCTACAAGAGCGAAACACATTGTGCAAAAACCAGCAAACTTGGAGCGGGTAGCGGGAATCGAACCCGCATCATCAGCTTGGAAGGCTGAGGTTCTACCACTAAACTATACCCGCGGAGCTTGCAGCTCTCGCTAAAACTGGTGGAGGGAGAAGGATTCGAACCTTCGAAGCTCTCGCAACGGATTTACAGTCCGTCCCCTTTGACCGCTCGGGAATCCCTCCAGATGTGGCCGGCATTCTATTCGTCTGCCGTCCTAGTGTCAAGCGTTTTTTCAAATTTTTTCAATCAAATCTGAAACTTAGCTGCTTTGACACCGCTTCCAGTTCTGCCACCTGAGTGGTGTTCCCTGTGAAGCGGGCGCCATTCTATCAAGCTATTCGCCAGTTGCAATACCCTGGCAGAAAATAATTTTATGTTTTAAGTCTTTGAAATCATTGGAAAGAGTCGCGAGCACGGTTTGGTCCAGCAAACGCTCGCTATCAGGGGCTATCTTGAGCCACAAACCCTCGGCGCCTGGCAGCTGCCCCGCCACTGGCGCAGCGCTGATATCCAGGCTCAACAGCCGCTGGCGAAGCGCATCGAGCTGCTCCCGACCAGGCAGGCCACCCACGACCAGGCATTCATCGCGGCGCTGAGCCGGCGCCAAAGCACCGGTTTCGCGTAACAGACGGATCTCCTGCTGACTCCCTTTGTACAGCGACAGCGGGGCGACATCCTTGGCTTTCAGCGGGGCTTCCTGTTGGTGCCAGATGTAATAGAAGGCATTGAGCACCAGCAACAGCAGAAACAACCAACGCATAAGCACCTCAGTCCAGCGGACAGGCCATTGCCAGGCCAACGAATACCAGGTCGGGAACCACGCGCGCCTGTGGTATGGCATCACGCACCAGGGGCGCATCGCCACCGGTAAGGAACACGGTGAAAGCTTCGCCCCACAGCGCACGCGCCTGCTCTAGCTGAGCGCAGGCAAAGCCCTGCAACATCAGCACGCAACCCCGCTCCACGGCCTCGACCGTAGAACGCCCGGGGCCGAGACTGGCCAGAGCCCGCTCAGCCGAGGCATCGTCGTAGCGGATGCGACGGGTGTGGGTACGCAACTGGCTGCGCATCAGCGGCATGCCGGGGCAGATATACCCGCCCAGGTGCTCGCCATCGGCAGAGACGAAGTCGGCCTTGGCCGCGGTACCCAGGTCGATCACCAGACAAGCGCCTTTGGCCAGGTGGTAGGCACCCAGTGCGGCCAACCAGCGGTCCATGCCCAGGCGCTGATAGTCTTCGTAGCCGTTGCGCACGCCGGCCATCGACTGAGCTGGCTGCGCAACTCGCGCCGTGACACTAAAGGCATGTGCAATCAATGCGCACAGTGCCGCGGTTTCTTCTTCGCTGCGCACGCTGACGATACGGCAAGCGGATAGCCGCACCGAGGCCAAGGCACTCACCTGGGCAATCAGCGATTGATCGGAATCGACAATGCCGCCGCGCACCATGGTGGCGTCGCCAGTGTGGATCACGCGCCACTTGATGAAACTGTTACCGCAATCGAGCTCAAGAATCATCTCGCAACCTCAAACTGAGCTCTCCACCGCTGAAGCTCTTTTCAACACCGTCGACTTCCAGACGCAAGCCGCCCTGCCCGTCCACCCCCAACACCACACCTTCTATATGAGTGCTGCCGGCGATGAGCGATACGTTACACCCTTGCCAGAGATGCGCCTGCTCCCATTCTTCCTGGAAAGCGGCGAAACCATAGCGGCGATGGCGCGCCAATTCATGCTGCAGCTGCTGGCTGAGCAGTGCCACCAAGCGGTTACGATCAATCGCTGCGCCCGTTTCCCGGCGCATCGAGGTCCACGCCTGGTCAACCTGGTCATTGGTCTGCATGTTCACATTGATGCCGATACCCAGCACAACATGGCAGACATCAGCCGGGTCGCCGACCAGCTCCAGGAGGATGCCGGTTATCTTGCGCCCGCGCACAAGTACATCATTGGGCCATTTAAGCCCGACTTCCTTCACGCCGAAAGCCTGCAGCGTACGCATGACCGCCAAGCCCACTACCAGGCTCAAACCCTCGAGCTGGCGCATGCCGCCGTCTACCCGCAAGACAAGGCTGTAATAGAGGTTTTCACCAAAAGGACTTACCCAGTGACGACCGCGGCGACCGCGCCCGGCGCTCTGACGCTCTGCCAGCACCAGGAATGGCGCGACCTGACCAAGGCCGGCGAGCCTCAAGCCCTCCGCATTGGTCGAATCGATGCTGTCATGGATGAAAACGGGCCACTGCTCGCCCTCGCCGCACTCGGCAATGGCCTGCGCATCGAGCAGCGCCAGGGGAGCCGCAAGCTGGTAACCGCGCCCGCGAACCTTGTGAATGGTGAGGTTCAGCTCACTCTCCAGGTGCTGCAGCTGCTTCCAGACGGCGCTGCGACTTACACCGAGGGCTGCCCCCAAGGCTTCACCGGAATGGAACCGGCCATCCTTGAGGAGATTCAACAACTTCAGCATGCCAGTCTCGACTTGGAATAAGGCTGGCATGATAGCTATGGGTCGTGGGCTTGCATAGGAAAAGGGCACCCGGGCAAAGCGCCGGGAGGCCAGATTTTCTGCACGCCAAAGACAAAACCCCTACCTGCTCGCGCAGATAGGGGTTTTGCGAAATGAATCTTGACGATGACCTACTCTCACATGGGGAAACCCCACACTACCA
>NZ_JBIVAB010000024.1:0-45439 GCF_044745345.1 Pseudomonas sp. NPDC087029
ATCTCCCTGAAAGTGCTTTATCGCCTGGCCTCATCGCCGGCAAGCCGGCTCCCACAAGGCCCTGCACATGGCCTGAGGCCTGAGGCTTTCCCTGTGGGAGCCGGCTTGCCGGCGATGAGGCCAGACCAGGCAACACATGGCACTCAACCCTAGTGCAGCGTCCGCGGCTCCGCCGGCATCTGCACCTGGATCAGCGCCGACTCGAGCAGCACCCGCAGCGCTTCGAGTTCATGCATCGTGGCCATCATCAGAATCGAAACCGGCGACTTGGGTTGCAACAGAATTGCCTGGTGCGCGACGGTCTGGGCGCACAGGGCATAGTCCGTGGCCTGGAGGAGGGTGTCTTCGAGGGAATGGGAGTTGTGAGGTGGATCGGGGACGATTTTCAGCATCATTTTTGTTCCTGAAAAATGGCCACCACCATCTGCTGTCAAACAAGAGGGTGGCAGCTGTGCATGGGTTGACAGACCGGTAGGAACAAAAAGCAAAAGCACCCGGCGCACACGAGGTGCCCCACGCACAGCCGCCATAAAGGCAAAGCCATCTGCTTTTTGACCTAGTCGGCCTGTCAAAGCCGGTCGCCGCTTGCGCAACGACCGCCCGAGACCAGTGCGCAACCCAGGTCACCGCAATGGCTTGAGGGGGACGGCAGTATGTTTCAGAAACGTCCTACAAGAAATAGGATAAATCGTAGATTTTTTGCGGAAAAACCGCTCGGCGTGATCTTCCCATTACAGCGAAGGACACGAAATGTGTGAAGGCAGCCCCCGGCGATGAAGCCTGGATTATTTATTTCGACGCCGGATGCGGTTTTGGATTCTTTGAGCGGAAGTATAATACTTCCCGTTAACTATATATCCGCGATCGGCTGGAAAGTCCTCAACGGCGGTTTTAAGTATTTTGCTTTTAATTCTCCCGTTGTGCTGAGTGACAAGGCTTGCGTTCACTGAGTCTATCGTGAGGTCGTCGGGGATGAGTTGGGGGTCGTTCACACTGAATCGAGGGTCCGTTACCCAGGAGTCTATATCACCCACAGTAAACCCGCTTGGAATACGCTCAGGGTTGTCGGTAGTAAAACGACTCGTTGCGCTTTGGCTCGAGGATAGCGATGTGTGAAGTGAGGACAGCGTTTCAGTCATGGAAATCATAGAATAAGTATTGACGGATACGTTATCCATCGGAAACCTTGATCTTCGATTTTGTTCCGGACTACTGGCTTGTGGGGCAATGCTGGGTGCCTGAGCCGTTGTGGGTAGGTTGGGGGATTGCCGTGGACGCCTCAAGCCAAGCCTATTTCTAATGCCCTTGGATAATCTCCTGAAAAAGCCGGAGTGTCCGCTTGGGTCGGTCGTGTTTACCGGATCCCCATTGCAGTAGGCATAAGCGTTCAAGCCCCCTAGGCCAAACGGGCTCAAATTGTCAGGGCAGTGGAAACGTAGCAGGGTGGGGGTGAACGCCCTATAACCTGCGCCCAACAAGTAACTTTGTATCAAAGGCTCTAGCATTTCACCATTGAAGCCATTCAGTGTCTTGGTTGATGGCATCGTTGCAGCGTAGCCGTAGGCGGTAAAAATATGCGCTTCGCGCTCGGCGTCATCTTCCACGCATAGAACAGAGCCGTTTTCATCCGCGCATAGCAAGCGAATGCTATCGCTATCCTGTTCAGCAAGGCATTGATTGTATCCGCGGAAAATCCCGAGGTCGCGGTTCCCCCTTCTCACAGTGGCAAGTTCTTTCCCTCTATAAAAGAGCCTCGTTCTGTCTACACACTTTTCCATGGCAAAGCCCTGCACGTGGGGGGAACTACAGTATTGGCTCTCCTCAATGCACTGGCTACTAGCAAAAATGTCAGGAAGGCATATCGATTAGCGGCGTTGAACAATTGACGACAGTTGGTGCGGAACAAACCCTCCAACCCCAAGTCAAACGCCTCGTTTCCCCGGCCATCCCGGCCCACGAGGTCCCTCCCGATGAAAGCATTCACCCTGGCAACCCTGATGACCCTGGCCGCAAGCCCGGTGTTCGCCTTCAACCTCAGCGACGCCGCCAATGCCGTGTCGGCCATGCAGAACCAGAAGCAACAAGGCCAGGTGCAGGCGCCCGAGGCGCAGGCCAATCTGCTCAATACCTTGGGCAGCGAGCTGAAGATCACTCCCGAACAAGCCGTGGGCGGGGCGGGGGCCATGCTGGGGCTGGCGCGCAATAACTTGAGCAGCGCCGACTACGGGCAGCTGACCAAGGCCGTGCCGGGCCTGGACCTGTTGTCGGGCGCCAATGCGCTGGGCGGCCTCAATGGCCTGGGCGATTTGCTGGGCAAGAACAGCCAAAACCCGTCGGCGCTGAGCAATGCCCTGGGCAATGAGGTCGAGAACCGCAACGACCTGGACAATGCATTCAAGGCGCTGGGGATGGACAGCGGCATGATCGGCCAGTTTGCGCCCCTGATCCTGCAGTACCTCGGCCAGCAGGGCATCGGCGGGTCGCTGTTGCAGAACTTGGGTAGCCTCTGGACCACGCCGGCCCCGGTGAGCACACCTTCGGTTTGAATGAGCTGATTGTTCAACCCGATGGCAACAAATGTTGGGCTGGCAGGAGAATCAAGTCGTTGACGCACGGAGCCGAGCGATCAACTCACTTTGTTCGTTCATAGCCTTGAAAAACAGCGCTTGTGTTTGTGGCCCGAGTTGATCGATCGGATTAAGACGCAGTAGCTCGTTGGTTTCCTCGATGACGAAGTGATTGCTGAGCAACCGCTGAGTGTCTGAAGCCTTCTCAGGGGGTACGGACATCGTGATATGACGCGCCGAGACCGCCACCATCCCCGTTTCAGGTTTGCTGGTAGTGTTTGAGCGAGCAACGCCGGCCCTCTTGGTTACGCCTTCATGCTGCGGATAAGTCGGCATCCTGGCTTGCTGGGTAAATACGCCAGCGCGTTGCTGCATCATTGGAGAGGACGGACCGGACACACGGACTTCGCGGAGGCTATTTTTGCTTGTGCTGAAAAACCGCCCTGAAGCGAAGGTCAGCGCATGGCCGGTGGGGTCTGCGCGGTTTACGGGGTCGTTTGCGCAATAGGCATAACTGTTGAGTCCCCCTGCTGCAAACGGGCTCCAACTGTCAGGCGCAAGGAATCTCATAAGGGCTGGGCTGAACGCACGATAGCCGTTTCCCAGCAGATAGTTGCCGGTCAGTGGGTCAGCAGTTTCGCCGTTAAAAGCGAGTTTCACCCCCTGCTGGTCGATTGGCTTTAGCCCATAGGGTGTGTAACCGTTCGAATTCATCGTATGCCCTTCTCAGGATTAATGAGTGAAACAACGTCACGGTCTAACTTCGGCTCGAGCGTGTGCAGGAGGGCCCTTGGCATTCGAGACAATAGGTGTGCGCGTTTTGCGGTGACTGTAAGGCACCAAGCGCTACGCACTACGTATTGTGTTTGCCTGTAAATAGGTGTTGTACAGTCTTTCCATAGTTCGATAGCGGGAGGTTATCTTTCTGATGTTTTCACCATTTTCGGGTGAAACGTCTATTTGCTGACCACTCATGTAGTTGAGATAGTTGCCGACGCGCTTGTTTTGCGTCTTACTTCTTTTGTAAACGCTATAAAATAACTCATAATCGGTAGGCGTCTCGTAGAAAGGACGCGGGGGCTCAAACGTGTCGGCGTTGATGGTGGGTCTCGTGATGAGTCTTTTAATGCGCCCATCGCGGCCTTGTGACAATTGCACCCGCTCAATGGGCTTTCTTGGCGTAAGGGCACTGGCGGCAGCGGGGGGCGGGGTGTTGTTGGATGACGCACGTGTTGCTGACTGTTTTCGCCTTCTATTAATCAGCTGCTTCACTGTGAAGTGTCCTGTTGGGTCTGAATAGTTGATGGGATCACCCTCGCAGTAACCGTAGGCATTCAGCCCACCCTCATCAAATGGACTGAGGCTGTCGGGTGCCAGGAAGCGCATCAATGGCGGGCAATAGCCACGATATCCCTGGCCCAGCAGATAAGCTCCGGTCAGCGGTTCACGGCATTCACCGTTAAAGCCCAGGCGAGGAGCCGCGGGTTCTGAGCGTGGGTCATGCCCATAGGCCGTGTAGGCATATGCCATTCGAGCTTGGCCGCTTTGCATCAGCAACAGAGAGTGCTGCACATCTGTCATCAACAACCGGGTGTCAGCTCCCGAGTTGATGCCGTGCCGTTCAGCCAATGGCTGGTCCGCACCCCGCAGCAGGATCAGACTTTGCTCACCCTCGATTTCAAGCGTGAGCTGTTCAAGGTGGTAGAAATAAAGACGTTGATTCACCATGGCGGGCTCGCGTGGGGGACTGAGTTCCGTTCAGTCTCCCCGTCAAGTGCGACCGCCACAACTGGCAAAAATACCAGGCAGGCGTGATGTGTTTTCAGCCAGCTTCCGAGAAATCCACCACGCGCATCTGGCGCCGGAAGCCGGCGGTCAGCACGGCCAGGTACGCCAGCCCCAGGGCGAACCAGCACAGGCCGATCACCATGGTCAGCGCCGACAGGCTGGTCCACAGCCACAGCGTCAGGCTCAAGCCCACCAGCGGCACCGCGCCATAGCACAGCAGGCCTTTGAGGTTGCGCTGGGCGCGGTCGTCCATCAGGTGCGTCTTCACCACCGCCAGGTTCACTGCCGAGAACGCCACCAACGCGCCAAAGCTGATCAGCGAGGCGAGGGTGGACAGGTCGATCACCAGCGCCAGCAGCGAGAACGCCGACACCAGCAAGATGGCGAACACCGGCGTGCCCAGGCGCGGCGACAGGTGGCCGAAGGTGCGCTGCGGCAGCACCCGGTCGCGGCCCATGGTGTAGAGGATGCGCGACACCGCAGCCTGGGAGGCCAGCGCCGAACCCAGGCTGCCGGCCACGTAGGCGGCGGTGAAGAAGTTGGCCAGGAACTGCCCGCCGGCCTTGAGCATCACTTCGTTGGCGGCGGCATCGGCGTTGGCGAAGGTGCTGCCGGGCAGCACCAGCTGGCTCGCGTAGGCCAGCACGGTGAACAGCAGGCCGGCGAACAGGGTGGTGAGGATGATCGCGCGCGGCACGTCGCGGCGGGCGTCGCGGCTTTCTTCGGCCAGGGTGGAGACCGCGTCGAAACCTAGGAACGACAGGCACAGCACCGCCGCGCCAGCCATCAGCGGGCCGAAACCGGGGGCGCTGCCATCACCGCGCAGCGGCGCCAGCAGGTCCATCGGCTGGCCATTGCCCAGTGTCTGCCAGGACAGCGCCACGAACACGCCGATGAACACGATCTGCGCGCCGACGATCAGGTTGCTGGTCTTGGCCACCGAGTTGATGCCGACCACGTTGAGCACGGTCACCAGGGCGATGGAGGCGAGCACGAAGGCCCAGGCGGGCACTGCCGGGAAGGCGATGTTGAGGAACAGGCCGATCAGCAGGTAGTTGATCATCGGCAGGAACAGGTAGTCGAGCAGCAGCGACCAGCCGGCCAGAAAGCCGACGTTCTGGCCGAAGGCCATGTTGGTGTAGGAATACGCCGAGCCCGCGACTGGGAAGCGTTTGACCATGAAGCTGTAGGACGCGGCAGTGAACAGCATGGCCACCAGGGTGACCAGGTAGGCGCCGGCGGTGCGGCCACCGGTGAGCTCGGTGACGATGCCGTAGGTGGTGAAGATGGTCAGCGGGACCATGTAGACCAGGCCGAAGAACACCAGGGCCGGGAGGCCGAGGACGCGGCGAAGCTGGGGCGGGGCGGAGATAGGTTGGTTGGCCATTGATCGATCCAGGCTTTTTTGTAGTTGTGCTTTGATCGATTTTTATCCACTTAGGTGGGGTGTGACAAAGAAGTATTCCTAATGGTGATTATTAGCCAGGGTTTTAATTGGGATGAGTGGGTGTGCATCGAGGCCCTATCGCCGGCAAGCCGGCTCCCACAGGTGTATCAGTGGGAGCCGGCTTGCCGGCGATGAGGCCCGATCAGGTCAACGCATCTGCGAGCGCAACTGCTCGATCCGCTGGTCTTTCTCTGCCCACAGCTGGTTCACCCAAGCCTGCACGGTCTGGCGGAAGGCCGGATCATTCTCGTAATCCCCCGCCCACAACGCCGGGTCCAGCTCACGCACACGAATGTCGATAATCACCCGACTGATGCTGCCGTTAAGCAGCGCCCAGAACCCCGGTGCCTGGTTGCCGGGGTAGACGATGGTCACGTCCAGCAGCGCATCCAGCTGCTCGCCCAATGCCGCCAGGACGAAGGCCACTCCCCCCGCTTTGGGCTTGAGCAGGTAGCGATACGGCGATTGCTGCTCCAGGCGCTTGGCTTCTGTGAAGCGCGTGCCTTCCAGGTAGTTGACCACGGTCACTGGCTGGCGCTTGAACAGCTCGCAGGCGGCCTTGGTGATTTCCAGGTCCTTGCCCTTGAGCTCGGGGTGCTTGTCCAGAAACGCCTTGCTGTAGCGCTTCATGAACGGGTAATCCAGCCCCCACCAGGCCAGGCCCAGCAGTGGTACCCAGATCAGCTCCTTCTTGAGGAAGAACTTGAAGAACGGCGTGCGGCGGTTGAGGCTCTCGATCAGCGCCGGGATGTCGACCCAGGTCTGGTGGTTGCTCACGGCCAGGTAGGAGGTGTCCTTGCGCAGGTTTTCGACGCCGCGGATATCCCATTGGGTCGGGATGCACAAGGCGAAGATGGCCTTGTCGATTTCCGACCAGGTTTCGGCCACCCACATCACCGCCCACGAGGCATAGTCACGGCCACGGCCTGGCAGCACCAGTTTGAGCAGGGCGAAGACCAGCAGCGGGCAGATCAACACCACGGTGTTGAGCAGCAGCAAGGTGGTCGTGAGAATGCCGATCAGCAGGCGACGCATAAAGAGACTCTTGTTGTGGGACGTTAACGGTCGGCAATGATAAGCAGCGCCGTGGCCTACGCCAAATGTCCAATGCCCAGCGGCGGGGACAAATGTTTCACATTATGTTGTTTAACCTTGCTGCAGCGAACCTATCCTGCCAGTGCAGTCTAAGCACTGACCCTTTTCAAGGAAGCCTGCCTGTGAAATCCCTGCTTGCCCTGTTATCGCTTCTGGCGTTGCCGGTCATGGCCGCCGAGCCGACCCTCTATGGCCGTTACGAAAACATTGCCTTGCCAGAGCTTGGCGAAACGCTGAAGGCCAAGATGGACACCGGTGCCTATACCGCATCGCTGTCGGCCAAGGACATCGAGATGTTCACCCGTGATGGCGAGGAGTGGGTGCGTTTTCGCCTGGCGACCAAGGACGCCAACGGCAAGGTTTACGAGCACAAAGTCTCGCGCATCAGCAAGATCAAGGGCCGTGCCGAGGAAGAGGACGAGGGCGATGCGCCGGAGGTCTCCAAGCGGCCGGTGGTCGACCTGGAGCTGTGCCTGGGTGACGTGAAGCGCACCGTCGAGGTGAACCTGGTGGATCGCAGCCATTTCAACTACCCGCTGCTGGTGGGGGCCAAGGCGCTGCGTGAGTTCAAGGCGGCGGTGAACCCGGCCAAGCGCTTTACCGCAGACAAACCTGACTGCTGATTGCTTCAGGCTTCACTGGCCCTATCGCCGGCAAGCCGGCTCCCACAGATACCTGTAGGCGCCGGCTTGCCGGCGATAGGGCCAGTGCGCTAAAAGTCCAGCTCTGCTCTCAGCAAGGCCGGACGCCATGCCCCATATCCTCATCGTCGAAGACGAAGCCGCCATCGCCGATACCTTGGTCTATGCCCTGCAGGCCGATGGCCACAGCACCGAATGGGTGACCCTGGGCAGCGCCGCGCTCGAGCAGCAGCGCCTGCGCCCTGCCGACCTGATCATCCTCGACATCGGCCTGCCCGACATCAGCGGTTTCGAAACCTGCCGCCAACTGCGGCGTTTCAGCGAGGTGCCGGTGATGTTCCTGAGCGCTCGTGATGGCGAGATCGACCGGGTGGTGGGCCTGGAAATCGGTGCTGACGACTACGTGGTCAAACCCTTCAGCCCCCGGGAAGTGGCCGCCCGCGTGCGGGCGATCCTCAAGCGCATGGCGCCGCGGGCGGAGCCGGCCGCCGAGGCGGCGCTGTTTCAGCTCGACACCCTGCGCATGCTGATCCACTACCGTGGCCAGCCGCTGACCCTGACCCGCCACGAGTTCCGCCTGCTGCAATGCCTGCTCGAGCAGCCCCAGCGGGTGTTCAGCCGCGAGCAGCTGCTCGATGCCCTGGGCGTGGCTTGCGACGTGGGCTACGAGCGCACCATCGACAGCCACATCAAGAGCCTGCGCGCCAAGCTGCGCCAGGTGGCCAGCGCGGGCGAGCCGATCTGCACCCACCGCGGCCTGGGTTACAGCTACAACCCGGATCACGCCTGATGCGCCTGGGCATCCGCATTTTCCTGGTGTACTTCCTGTTCGTCGGCCTGGCTGGCTATTTTTTGCTCAACACCGTTCGCGAGCAGATACGCCCGGTGGTGCGCCAGTCCTCCGAAGAAACCCTGGTGGACACCGCCAACCTGCTGGCGGAAATCCTCCACGACGACGTCAAGGCCGGCACCCTGGCCCAGGGGCGCCTGCCCGAGGTGCTCAAGGCCTACGGCCTGCGCAGCCCGGGCGCGCAGATCTGGGGCCTGGAGAAGACCCAGGTCAGCCACCGCATCTATGTCACCGACGCCAACGGCATCGTCCTGCTCGACTCCAGCGGCGCGGCCGTGGGCAAGGACTATTCGCAGTGGAACGACGTCTACCTGACCTTGCGCGGCCAATACGGCGCCCGCTCCACGCGCGGCGTTGCCGACGACGAAAGCTCCTCGGTGATGCATGTGGCAGCGCCGATCCTCGACGATGGGCAGATCATCGGCGTGGTCACCGTGGCCAAGCCCAACAGCTCGTTGCAGCCCTATATCGACCGTTCCGAACAGCGCTTGCTGACCCTTGGCCTGGGTTTGATCGGCCTGGGCCTGTTGATCGGTGGCGTGTTGTCCTGGTGGCTGGCCCGCTCGCTGCGCAAGCTGGCGCGCTATGCTCAGGCCGTCAGCGAGGGCGAGCGCGCGGCGCTGCCGCACTACAAGGGGGGCGAGCTGGCCCACCTGGCCGAGGCGGTGGAGCGCATGCGCACGCAGCTTGAGGGCAAGGCCTACGTCGAGCGCTACGTGCACACCCTGACCCACGAGCTGAAAAGCCCGCTGGCGGCCATTCGCGGGGCATCCGAGCTGCTCCAGGGCGACATGCCGCAAGCGCAGCGGGCGCGCTTTGCCGGCAATATCGAGCGCGAAAGCGAGCGCTTGCAGCAGATGATCGAGCGCTTGCTCGACCTGGCCCGGGTCGAGCAGATGCAGGCGCTGGAAGATGAGCAGCAGGTGGCCCTGGCGGCGCTGGTGGAGGAGTTGCTGCTGGCCCATGCGCCGCGCATCGAGGCGGCGCAGTTGCAGGTACGCCAGCGCGTGCCTGCGGGGCTGCGGCTGCTGTGCGACCCCTTCCTGATGCGCCAGGCGCTGGCCAACCTGCTGGACAATGCGCTGGGCTTCACGCCACCTGAAGGGGCGTTGCTGTTCGAGCTGGAGCGTGATGGCGAGCGGCTGGCGTTGAGCCTGTTCAACCAGGGCCAGGCCATCCCCGACTATGCGCTGGCGCGGGTGGCCGAGCGCTTCTATTCCCTGCCAAGGCCAGGCAGCGGGCGCAAGAGCACGGGCCTTGGGCTGAACTTCGTGGCCGAGGTGATGCAGCTGCATGGCGGATCGCTGGCGGTGGATAACGTCGATGGCGGTGTGCGGGTGCGGCTGTGGTTGCCTGCCCGGCGCATCAGCTGAAAACACACAATCTCCACACAGCCTTCGCAAAGCCTCCATGCACGGCGCAGACACTGCGCCCACTGCCACAGGAGGCCTTATGAACAAATCCTTGAGCTACAAACTGGGCACCATCGCCTTGCTGATGGTCCTGCTGTTGATCCCGCTGCTGATGATCCACGGCCTTATCAGCGACCGCCAGGCCCTGCGCGACGGGGTGCTGCATGACATCGCCCGCAGCGCCAGCTACGACCAGCAGGTCAGTGGCCCGTTGCTGGTGGTGCCCTACCGCAAGTACCAGCGCCGCTGGATCGAAAAGGACGGCCACAGCGTGCAGGAAACCAGCACCCTGGCCGGGCACCTGTACTTTCTGCCGGAAACCTTCGATGCCGACCTCGACGTAGACACCGAACTGCGCTCGCGCGGCATTTACCAGGCGCGCCTGTTCCACGCCAAGGGGCGCCTGTCGGGCCGCTTCGAATTGCCGGCGCGTTGGGGCATCGAAAAGGACTTCGACGACTACCGCTTCGACAAGCCCTTTCTGGTGGTCGGCATCAGCGATATCCGCGGCATCGAGAACGCGCTGGAGCTCAAGCTCGATGAGCAGCGCTACCCCTTCGCGGCCGGCACGGGCCTTGAATGGATGCGCAGCGGCGTGCACGTTGCCCTGCCACAGCGCGATGAACAGAAGGCCTGGGCGTTCGATTACAGCTTCGAGCTGGCGCTGCAAGGCACCGGACAATTGCACGTGCTGCCGGTGGGCCGCACCAGCAGCGTCGACATGCGCGCCAACTGGCCGCACCCAAGTTTTGTCGGCAGCTACCTGCCGCGCCACCGCGAAATCGACGCCAAGGGGTTCACCGCGCACTGGCAAACCTCGTTCTTCGCCACCAACCTCGAAGATGCCGTGCGCCAGTGCGCCACTGCCGGGCAGTGCGCGGACTATGCCGAGCGCACCTTCGGCGTCAGCTTCATCGACCCGGTGGACCAGTACCTCAAGAGCGAGCGGGCGATCAAGTACGCCTTGTTGTTCATCGCCCTGACCTTTGCCGGCTTCTTCCTGTTCGAGGTGCTCAAGCACCTGAGCGTGCACCCGGTGCAGTACATCCTGGTCGGCGTGGCGCTGGCGTTTTTCTACCTGTTGCTGCTGTCGTTCTCCGAGCACATTGGTTTTGGCCCTGCGTATGGCCTGTCGGCGTCGGCCTGTGTGCTGTTGATCGGCTTCTACCTGAGCCATGTGCTACGCAGCCGCGGGCGCGGGCTGGGCTTCGCGGCCGGGCTGGCGGCGCTGTACGCGATGCTCTATGGGCTGCTCAGCGCCGAGGACTACGCGTTGTTGATGGGGGCGTTGCTGTGCTTTGGCTTGCTCGGCGTGTTCATGGTGCTGACCCGTCGCCTGGACTGGGCGCGGGTGGGGAGGGCGGCATGAGGGAGGACCGAGAGGTGGGGCGCTGGTTGGCGCAGAGGATCGGGGAGTTGTTTGCTGCAGTACCGCGTTGAGGGGTGGGGCTGCTGTGCAGCCCAATCGCCGGCAAGCCGGCTCCCACAGGTACACCACAGTTCTCGAACGCTGTGGTCTACCTGTGGGAGCCGGCTTGCCGGCGATTGCGGTCTGTCAGGCTGTCGGCGCAGTGGCGAGCATCGACGGCCGCTCGCCCACCTCGGCATACCACGCCGCCAACCCCGGCTGGCGCTCGCGCCAACCGAAATCAGGCTGGCGCAAATCCAGATACCCCAGCGCACAGGCCACGCCAATCGCCGCCAGGTCGAAGCCCGACATCAGCTCCGGCAGGTGCTCCTGCTCCAGGTTGGCCAGGCTGCGGCGGATCTTCTCGCCCTGCGCCTCCAGCCAGCCCTCCCAGCGCTTGGCCTCCGGGCGCAGGAAGCTTTCATAGCGCGACGACACCGCCGCATCCATGATCGCATCGGCCTGGGACGCCAAGGTCATGCGCCGCCAGCGCGCCGAGCCCTCGCGGGGCAGCAGTGGGTTGCCCACATGCTGCAGGTCCAGGTACTCGCAGATGACCCGGCTGTCGTGCAGCACGGTGCCGTCTTCCAGGCGCAGGGCCGGGATCTTGCCGATCGGGTTGCCCTGGTTGAGCTGCGCGTCGCCGCTCACCGGGCTGATGTTCACTGGCTGCAGGGTCACCCGGCCAAGCTGGCCGGTCTCGTGCAGCACCACCATGACCTTGCGCACGAATGGCGACAGCGGCGAGTGGAACAGGGTCATCGTGGCCATGGCTCAGTTGCCTTGCAGGCTGGGTGGCAGGCACACGCCGGTGCCGCCGATGCCGCAGTAGCCTTCCGGGTTCTTGGCCAGGTACTGCTGGTGGTAGGCCTCGGCGAAGTACACGGTCGGCGCCTGGTCGATCTCGGTGGTGATCTCGCCGTAGCCGGCCTTGGTCAGCTCGGCCTGGAAGGTGTCGCGGCTGGCCTTGGCTTCGGCGAGCTGCTCTGGCGAGGTGCAGTAGATGGCCGAACGGTACTGGGTGCCGATGTCGTTGCCCTGGCGCATGCCCTGGGTCGGGTTGTGCAGCTCCCAGAACATCGCCAGCAGCTCGCGGTAGCTGACGCGGTCCTTGTCGAACACCACCAGCACCACTTCGGTGTGGCCGGTCAGGCCGGAGCAGACTTCTTCGTAGGTGGGGTTAGGGGTGAAGCCGCCGGCATAGCCGACCACGGTGCTGACCACGCCTTCACGCTGCCAGAAGCGGCGCTCGGCGCCCCAGAAGCAGCCCAGGCCGAAGATGGCGAAGTCGACGCTGCCTTCGAAGAACGGGCCGAGCAGGGGGGTGCCTTCGAACACGTAGTGGAACTCGGGCAGGCTCATCGGGGTTTCGCGGCCGGGCAGGGCTTGCTCGGCGGTTGGCATGACGTTTTTGTTCACCAGGATTTCCGAACGCAGGACCATGGCCGTTCCTCTGTGTTTTAAGTTGGATAGGTGTTGGCCTCATCGCGGATAAATCCGCTCCTACAAATGCGTGTAGGAGCGGATTTATCCGCGATGAGGCCCGAATGGACTCTATAGTGCCCGAGCTTTACGCAGCTGTCAGTCCATTGGACCGCGCGGATAGCGCTTGAGTTTTTCCGCCAGCTCACGCCCCGGAATCGGCCGGTCGAACAGGTACCCCTGGCCCACATCGCAGCGGTGCCGGCGCAAGAACGCCAGTTGCTCCGGCGTCTCGATCCCCTCGGCCACCACCTTGAGCTTGAGGTTGTGGGCCATGGCCACCACCGCCGAGGTGATCTCCATGTCGTCCTGGTTGTCGGGGATCTCGTTGATGAAGCTGCGGTCGATCTTGATGATGTCGATCGGAAACTTCTTCAGGTAGCTCAGCGACGAGTAACCGGTGCCGAAGTCGTCCATGGCCAGGGTCAGGCCCAGGGCCTTGAGCTCGTCGAGCTGGCGGTGGGTGTCTTCGGTGGCCTCCAGCAGCAGGCCTTCGGTCAGCTCCAGCTCCAGCAGGTGCGGGGGCAGGGCTTCTTCCTTGAGGATCGAGCCGATCGAGGCCACCAGGTCGGGGTCGGAGAACTGCTTGGGCGAGAGGTTGATGGCCACGTGCAGGTTGCCCATGCCGGCCTCGCGCAGTTGCTGGCTCATGCGGCATGCCTGGCGCACCACCCATTTGCCGATGGGGATGATCAGGCCGGTTTCTTCGGCCACGCTGATGAACTGGTCGGGGCGGATCATGCCGCGCTCGGGGTGGTTCCAGCGCAGCAGCGCTTCCAGGCCCAGCAGGCGGCCGCTGCGCAGGCACAGCTTGGGCTGGTAGAACACCTCCAGCTCGTTCTGGGTCAGGGCGCGGCGCAGGTTGTTCTCGACGAACAGCTTGTAGCTGGCCTCGGCATTGAGCACCTCGGTGAACACCTGCACCTGGTGCTTGCCGTTGGCCTTGGCCTTGTGCAGGGCCAGGCCTGCGTTCTTCATCAGGCTGGTCGGGTCGCTGCCGTGCAGCGGCGCGCAGGCCAGGCCCACCGAGGCGGTCACGTTGATCAGCTGGTTGTCGACGAACATCGGCTTGTCGAGCGTGCGCAGCAGTTGCAGGGCAACGCCCTGGCCGTCTTCCAGGCTGGTTTCGTCGAGCAGCACGGCGAATTCGTTGCTGGCAAAGCGCGCCAGCACGCCGCCGGCGCTGAGGCTGTTGCGCAGGCGCCGGGCCAGGCTGATCAGCAGCTTGTCGCCGGTCTGGTGGCCGAGGCTGTCGTTGATCCGCTTGAAGTTGTCGATGTCCACCAGCAGCAGGCAGGTGGGGCTTTCGCCTTCGCGGGCGAAGCGTTCGTCGAGGCTGCGGATGAAGGCCGGGCGGTTGCCCAGGTTGGTCAGGTTGTCGGTGTAGGCCAAGCGCTCGATGCGCTGCTGGGCCAGCTTGGTCTGGGTGACGTCTTCGTAGATGCCGATGTAGTGGGTCAGCTCGCGGTTGTCGCCATACACCTTGGAGATCGACAGCTGGCCCCAGTAGGGTTCCAGGTTCTTGCGCCGGCTCTTGAATTCGCCTTGCCAGCTGTTGCCCATGGCCAGGCTCGACGGCGAGTCGAACAGCAGTTCGCTGAGGTTTTCCAGCGCTGGCAGCTCGGCCAGGTGGTGGCCCTGGACTTCCTCGGTGCTGTACTGGGTGATCGCCGTGAAGCTGGGGTTGACGTACTCCACCACGCCGTCGCGGTTGACCAGCAAAAAGGCGCTGGCGCTTTGTTCCACGGCGCGCTGGAACAGGTGCAGGGCGCTGGCGGCAGTGCGCCGGTTGTGGTTGGTGATGACCTGGGCGAACTGGTCGGCCAGCTCGCCGGCAAAGGCGATTTCATCCGACTGCCAGGCCCGTGGCTGGCCGGTCTGCTCCAGGCACAGCACGCCGACCACCTGGCCATCGACGCGGATGCTGGCGTCGAGCATGGCGTTGTTGTCGGCCAGCAGGCTTGCGGCCAGTTCACGGGTGCGCGGGTCGTGGTTGGCGTTGTGCGCATCGATGGCGCGGCTGGCGTGGAGGGCATCCAGGTAGTCGGGGAAGCGGCTGGCGTCGATGGCCTCGGGCAGGCGATGTACCTGCTCGTTGCGCAGCCAGGCGCTGATCGGCTCCAGGCGCTGGTCTTCCAGGTGCCAGATGCTGGCGCTGTCGACCTTGTAGATTTCGCAGGCGCTGCGGGTGATCAGCTGCGCGGCTTCGAGCAGCGAGTTCTCGGCGCTGTAGCGCTGGCGGGCCAGGCGCAGGATCAGGTCCTGCTGGCCGCGCACGCGCTCCAGGTGTTCGAGCTGCTCCTGCTGGGCGCGCTGGTTCAGTTGCAGGGCCAGTTCCAGGCGGTTGTTGCGTGATTCCAGGGCCGTGGCATCGAGCTCGTCGTCTTCGTCGTCCAGCACCGTGAGGAAGCCGCGCAGCAGCTGGCGGTTGTGCTGCTTGAAGGCTTCGCCGGTTTCCAGCACGCGCAGGGTGCGCGCCTGGGCGTGCAGGCTGTAGCGCACGCGGTAGTAGCTGCGCTGGTTGAGCTGCAGCTGGATGTCGTCGTGCAGGCGGTAGCGCGCCTCGGGCTCCATGAGGCTGGCATACGGCGCGTCGATCAGCGCGCACAGGTCGGAGGCCGGCAGGCCGAACTGCTGCTCGCAGGCCGGGTCGAGGTAGAGCATGGCCCAGGTGGCTTCGTTGAGCCTTTCGAAACGCAGCATGCCGAGCCGCGAGGGCACGGGAAGCTGCGTGACGACCTCGGCCGCCACACGGCTGGCGGCATCGGGTTGGCTTTTCATCGAAGACTCGCTTGAAGAGGGAGACGCGGCCTGGGCGGCGGCGCATCTGGCAAGGTTGCATCATGTCCCCAAGGCTGGCAAGCGGCCATGTGGGGTGTCATGTATATGTTTTCGGCGGCAGGGCGGGAATCCTTAGGGGTGCTGGAAAATGGGGGCCGCTTTGCGACCCTTTCGCGACACAAGGCCGCTCCTACAGATGACCGCGATCTGTCTGTAGGAGCGGCCTTGTGTCGCGAAAGGAGGGCAAAGCCCTCCCAAAAAATCGCAGGCAAAAAAAAGCCCCGCCAGATGACGGGGTTGAGGTACGAGCGTGGCAGCTCGAAAAGGGGACCTGCCTCCGCGAAGGGAGGCAGGCTGGCTGCGTGTTACAGCAGCATGGTGCGGATATCGCCCAGCACGTCGCCCAGGCGCTTGGTGAAGCGCGCGGCGGCGGCGCCGTTGATCACGCGGTGATCGTAGGACAGCGACAGCGGCAGCATCAGCTTCGGCTGGAAGGCCTTGCCATCCCAGACCGGCTGCATGGTTGCCTTGGACACACCGAGGATCGCCACCTCAGGCGCGTTGACGATCGGCGTGAAGCCGGTGCCGCCAATGTGGCCGAGGCTGGAGATGGTGAAGCAGGCACCCTGCATGTCGTCGGCCGACAGCTTCTTGGTGCGGGCCTTCTCGGCGAGCGCGGCAGCTTCGGCAGCCAGTTGCAGCAGGCTCTTCTGGTCGACGTTCTTGATCACAGGGACCAGCAGGCCGTCCGGGGTGTCCACGGCAAAGCCGATGTGCACGTACTTCTTGCGGATGATGGCCTTGCCGCTTGGCGCCAGCGAGCTGTTGAAGTCCGGCAGTTCCTTGAGCAGGAAGGCGCAGGCCTTGAGCAGCAGCGGCAGCACGGTCAGCTTGACGCCAGCCTTCTCGGCCACGGCCTTCTGCGCAACGCGGAAGGCTTCGAGTTCGGTGATGTCGGCGGAGTCGAACTGGGTCACGTGCGGCACGTTCAGCCAGCTGCGGTGCAGGTTGGCGGCACCGACCTGCATCAGGCGGGTCAGGGCCACTTCTTCCACTTCACCGAACTTGCTGAAGTCCACGGCCGGGATCGGCGGGATGCCAGCGCCGCCGGTCGCGCCAGCGGCTGCTGGTGCTTCCTTGGCCTTCTGCATCATCGCCTTGACGTAGACCTGCACGTCTTCTTTCAGGATGCGGCCGTGCGGGCCGGTGGCCGCGACAGCGCCCAGCTCGACGCCGAACTCACGGGCCAGCTGGCGGACCGCCGGGCCTGCGTGAACCTTGGCGTTGCTGCCGGCAGCCGGTGCGCTGGCAACCGGTGCAGGGGCAGCGGCCGGGGCGGCAGCGGCAGGCGCGGTAGCTGGAGCAGGCGCCGCTTCAGCCTTGGCAGGTGCGGCAGCGGCCGGAGCCGGTGCGGCAGCCGGGGCAGCGCCAGCCACCTTGAGCTTGAAGATCAGGTCGCCAGTGCCGACTTCATCTTCCAGCTTGCACAGCACTTCTTCGACCACGCCAGCAGCCGGCGACGGGATCTCCATGGAGGCCTTGTCGGACTCCAGGGTGATCAGCGACTGGTCGGCTTCGACGGTGTCGCCGACCTTGACCAGCACTTCGATGATCTTGGCCTTGCCCGACGAGCCGATGTCCGGCACGTGGATGTCCTGCACGCTGGCGGCAGCCGGGGCTGCAGCAGGCGCGGGGGCGGCTTCGGCAGGCTTTTCAGCCGCAGCCGGTGCAGCAGCAGGGGCCGCGGCCGGAGCCTCGGGCGCCGCAGCGGCGCCCTCGACTTCCAGTTCCATCAGTTCGTCGCCTTCTTTCAGGCGGTCGCCCAGCTTGACCTTCAGCGACTTGATGACACCGGCCTTGGGCGCCGGAATCTCCATGGAGGCCTTGTCGGACTCCAGGGTCAGCAGGCTCTGGTCGGCCTCGATACGGTCACCGACCTTGACGAACAGCTCGATGATTTCACCTTCACCGCTGCCGATGTCAGGTACGCGAATGAGTTCGCTCACTTAAAAATACTCCTCAGCAGTCCAGTGGGTTGCGCTTGTCCGGATCGATGCCGAACTTGACGATGGCGTCGGCCACCACCTTCGGTTCGATCTCGCCACGGTCGGCCAAGGCTTCCAGGGCAGCCAGCACCACGAAGTGGCGGTCGACTTCGAAGAAGTGACGCAGCTTCTTGCGGCTGTCGCTGCGACCGTAACCGTCGGTACCCAGGACTTTGAACTCTTTGCTCGGTACCCACTGGCGAATCTGCTCGGCGAACAGCTTCATGTAGTCGGTAGAGGCGACAACCGGGCCTTTGCGGCCGGCCAGGCACTGCTCGACGTAGGTCTGCTGTGGCTTCTGGCCAGGCTTGAGGCGGTTGGCGCGTTCCACGGCCAGGCCGTCGCGACGCAGTTCGTTGAAGCTGGTGACGCTCCACACGTCGGCACCGACGTTGAACTCTTCACGCAGGATCTTCGCCGCTTCGCGAACTTCGCGCAGGATGGTGCCGGAGCCCATCAGCTGTACGTGGTGCGCGGCTTCGCGGGTGTCTTCCTCGAGCAGGTACATGCCCTTGATGATGCCTTCCTCGACACCGGCCGGCATGGCTGGCTGCTGGTAGGACTCGTTCATCACGGTGATGTAGTAGAAGATGTCCTGCTGCTCTTCGGTCATCTTCTTCATGCCGTCCTGGATGATCACCGCCAGCTCGTAGCCGTAGGTCGGATCATAGGTGCGGCAGTTCGGGATGGTCCCGGCCATCATGTGGCTGTGGCCGTCTTCGTGCTGCAGGCCTTCACCGTTGAGGGTGGTACGGCCGGCGGTACCGCCGATCAGGAAGCCACGGGTACGGCTGTCGCCAGCGGCCCAGGCCAGGTCGCCGATACGCTGGAAGCCGAACATCGAGTAGAAGATGTAGAACGGCAGCATCGGCTGGTTGTGGCAGCTGTACGAGGTACCGGCAGCGATGAACGACGACATGGCGCCGGCTTCGTTGATGCCTTCCTCGAGGATCTGGCCCTTTTTGTCTTCGCGGTAGAACATCACCTGGTCTTTATCGACTGGCTCGTAGAGCTGGCCGACCGACGAGTAGATGCCCAGCTGGCGGAACATGCCTTCCATGCCGAAGGTACGGGCTTCGTCCGGGATGATCGGGACGATGCGCTGGCCGATTTCCTTGTCCTTGACCAGCTGCGCGAGGATACGCACGAAGGCCATGGTGGTGGAGATTTCGCGGTCGCCCGAACCGTCCAGGATCGCCTTCAGGGTTTCCAGTGGCGGGGTCGGCACGCTGAAGCTCTGGGCACGGCGCTGAGGCACGAAACCACCCAGTGCGGCGCGGCGCTCGGCCAGGTACTTGGCTTCGGCAGAACCTTCTTCTGGCTTGAAGAACGGCAGGTTCTCAAGCTCGGCATCCTTGACCGGGATGTCGAAGCGGTCACGGAAGTGGCGCAGGCTGTCGACATCGACCTTCTTGGTGTTGTGCGCGGTGTTCTTGGCTTCGCCAGCACCGGTACCGTAACCCTTGATGGTCTTGGCCAGGATGACGGTCGGCTGCTCTTTGTGGTTGACCGCCTGGTGGTAGGCCGCATAGACCTTGTACGGGTCGTGGCCGCCACGGTTGAGCTTCCAGATCTCGTCGTCGGACAGGTCTTCGACCATGGCCTTGAGCTCTGGGGTGTTGAAGAAGTGCTCACGCACGTAGGCGCCGTCTTTGGCCTTGTAGTTCTGGTACTCGCCGTCGATGACTTCGTCCATGCGGCGCTGCAGGGCACCGTTGGTGTCCTTGGCGAACAGTGGGTCCCAGAAGCGGCCCCAGACGACCTTGTTGACGTTCCAGCCACCGCCACGGAACACGCCTTCGAGTTCCTGGATGATCTTGCCGTTGCCGCGAACCGGGCCGTCGAGGCGCTGCAGGTTGCAGTTGATGACGAAGATCAGGTTGTCCAGCTTCTCGCGGCCAGCCAGGGCGATCGCGCCCAGGGATTCCGGCTCGTCGCACTCGCCGTCGCCCATGAAGCACCAGACCTTCTGCTTGCCGGCCGGGATGAAGCCACGGGCTTCCAGGTACTTCATGAAGCGCGCCTGGTAGATCGCCTGGATCGGGCCCAGACCCATGGAAACGGTCGGGAACTGCCAGAAGTCAGGCATCAGCCAGGGGTGCGGGTACGAAGACAGGCCTTTGCCGTCCACTTCCTGACGGAAGTTGTTCATCTGGTCTTCGTTGATGCGCCCTTCCATGAAGGCACGGGCGTAGACGCCTGGCGAAGCGTGGCCCTGGAAGAAGATCAGGTCGCCGCCGTGTTCTTCGGTCGGGGCCTGGAAGAAGTAGTTGAAGCCGATGTCGTACAGGGTGGCGCTGGAGGCGAAGCTGGAGATGTGGCCGCCCAGGTCCGAATCCTTCAGGTTGGTGCGCATCACCATGGCCAGCGCGTTCCAACGCACCATCGAGCGAATGCGGCGTTCCATGAACAGGTCGCCAGGCATGCGTGCTTCGTGGGTGACAGGGATGGTGTTGCGGTATGGCGTGGTGATTGCGTATGGCAGCTGGGAGCCACTGCGGGTGGCCAGCTCGCCCATGCGGGTCATCAGGTAATGAGCGCGGTCTTCGCCTTCTTTGTCGAGGACCGACTCCAGGGCATCCAGCCATTCCTGGGTTTCGATTGGATCGAGGTCTTGCATGGCTTGCTCCAGGGCGGAAAGGCCACCAGAATCGGGGGCCTGAGTTTGCGACTGGCCTTATGGGCAGACGTCGTGAATTCTTGGATTGCCGGAGTGTGCACCGGCGGCGTGTAGTTTTACTACATTTGCTTTCGCATTTCATGCTTTTGCACGGTCGGGGTAGTAGTAAAACTACACAAATGCGACGTTTGGTCGCACCTTGGCTTGTGAGGAAAAACGTTCATGTTGGTTGGCTTTGTGTCGCGAACGGGTGATTCTTGATGTTTATTGCCAATGATTCGTTTTTTTCAGCTATTTCCAACTTTTGTACGACAGTCCAACCGTGGTCCAGCCTCCCCGTGGCCGCATTTACCCCTCTCTTTCACGCCGATCAAGGATAGACCATGCGCCTGCCTTTGCCGCTCGAACTGCCTGCCACCCTGCAACCGCTGGTCGCGCGCAACCAGCAGTTTCTGCTCGATGCCCTGGCTGGCCATCCTGAGCTGGACCTGAACAGCTGGAGCGCGGCGCAACGCCTGCAATTCGACCAGGTGGCGGCGGCCAGCGACTTCGTCCTCGGCCTGGCCCAGCGCGAGCCGGCGCTGCTGTTCGCGCTGCTGGCCAGCGGCGAGCTGGAGCGGCGTTATGCTGCGGGCGAGTTGCGCGGGCACGTCGCCGCCGCAGCCCAGGCGGCGCAGAGTGAAGAGGAGCTGGCGCGCAACCTGCGCCGCGAGCGCAACCGCCAGCAGCTGCGCATCATCTGGCGCGACATCACCCGCCAGGCCGAACTCGGCGAAACCTGCCGCGACCTGTCCGACCTTGCCGATTCGGCCATCGACGAAGCCTATCAATGGCTGTACCCGCGCCATTGCCAGCAGTTCGGCACGCCGATCGGCAACCGCAGTGGCCAGCCGCAGCACATGGTGGTGCTGGGCATGGGCAAGCTGGGGGCGGTGGAGCTGAACCTGTCGTCGGACATCGACCTGATCTTCGCCTTCCCCGAAGGCGGCGAGACCGAAGGGGTCAAGCGCTCGCTGGACAACCAGGAGTTCTTCACCCGCCTGGGCCAGCGCCTGATCAAGGCGCTCGACCCGGTCACCGTCGACGGCTTCGTGTTTCGCGTCGACATGCGCCTGCGCCCCTATGGCTCGGCCGGTGCCCTGGTGCTCAGCTTCAATGCCCTGGAGCAGTACTACCAGGACCAGGGCCGCGACTGGGAACGCTACGCGATGATCAAGGCGCGGGTGGTGGCTGGCGACCAGGCCGCCGGCGCCCAACTGCAGGAGATGCTGCGCCCGTTCGTCTACCGCCGCTACCTGGACTTCTCGGCCATCGAAGCGCTGCGCACCATGAAGCAGCTGATCCAGCAGGAAGTGCGGCGCAAGGGCATGGCCGACAACATCAAGCTCGGTGCCGGCGGCATCCGCGAGGTGGAGTTCATCGCCCAGGCCTTCCAGTTGATCCACGGCGGGCGCGACCTGAGCCTGCAGCAGCGGCCGCTGCTCAAGGTGCTGGCCACTTTGGAGGGCCAGGGCTACCTGCCGACGGCGGTGGTGCTGGAGCTGCGCGAGGGCTATGAGTTTCTGCGCTACACCGAGCATGCCATCCAGGCCATCGCCGACCGCCAGACGCAGATGCTGCCGGACAGCGACCTCGACCGTGCGCGGGTGGGCTACATGCTCGGCTATGCCGACTGGGACAGCTTCCATCAGCACCTGATGCACTGGCGTGGCCGGGTCGACTGGCACTTCCGCCAGGTGATCGCCGACCCGGATGACGAAGACGGCGAGGGCGAGCTGGTGGTGGGCGGCGAGTGGTCGCCGCTGTGGGAGCAGGCACAAGATGAAGAAGCCGCCTGCCGGCAGTTGCAGGAGGCCGGCTTCGAGCAACCGGCCGACGCCCTGCGGCGCCTGACCGGGCTGCGCGCCAGCCCGCAGTTGCGCTCGATGCAGCGCATTGGCCGCGAACGCCTGGATGCCTTCATCCCGCGCCTGCTGGCCCAGGCCGTGGAGCACGACAACCCGGACCTGGTGCTGGAGCGCGTCTTGCCGCTGGTCGAGGCCGTGGCGCGGCGCTCTGCCTACCTGGTGCTGCTCACCGAAAACCCGAGCGCACTGCGCCGGCTGCTGACCTTGTGCGCCGCCAGCCCCTGGATCGCCGAGCAGATCGCCCGCTACCCGTTGCTGCTCGATGAGCTGCTCAACGAAGGCCGGCTGTTCAGCCCGCCGATGGCGCCGGAGCTGGCGGCCGAGTTGCGCGAGCGGCTGACGCGCATCCCCGAGGACGACCTCGAACAGCAGATGGAAGCGCTGCGCCACTTCAAGCTGGCCCACAGCCTGCGCGTGGCCGCCTCGGAAATCAGCGGCAACCTGCGCCTGATGAAGGTCAGCGACTACCTCACCTGGCTGGCCGAGGCCATCCTCGACCAGGTGCTGGCACTGGCCTGGCGCCAGACCGTGGCCCGCCACGGCCAGCCCAAGCGCAGCGACGGCAGCCTGTGCGACCCGGGCTTCATCATCATTGGCTATGGCAAGGTCGGTGGCCTGGAGCTTGGCCACGGCTCGGACCTGGACCTGGTGTTCATCCACGATGGCGACCCGCAGGCCGAAACCGACGGCGCCAAGCCGATCGACAGCGCGCAGTTCTACACCCGCCTGGGCCAGCGCATCATCCACCTGCTGACCACCCAGACCAACTCCGGCCAGCTGTACGACGTCGACATGCGCCTGCGCCCGTCCGGCGCCTCGGGGCTGCTGGTCAGTTCGCTGGGCGCATTCGAGCGCTACCAGCAGAACGAAGCCTGGACCTGGGAGCACCAGGCGCTGGTGCGGGCCCGCGTGCTGGTGGGCTGCAAGCAGCTGGCCACGGCATTCGAGAGCGTGCGCGCCAAGGTGCTGGGGCAGCCGCGCGACCTCGACAAGCTGCGCGTGGAAGTCAGCGAGATGCGCGCCAAGATGCGCGACAACCTGGGCACCAAGGCGACGGCCGCAGGCACTGCCAGCAATGCGTTCGACCACGGCATGGCGTTCGATATCAAGCAGGACGCCGGCGGTATCGTCGATATCGAATTTATGGTGCAATACGCCGCTCTGGCCTGGTCCCACGACCATCCGGCCATTCTCCGATGGACCGATAACATCCGCATTCTGGAAGAGCTGGAGCAGGCGCAGTTGATGCCGGCCAGCGATGCGATCCTGCTGCGCGAGGTGTACAAGGCGTTTCGTTCGGCTTCGCACCGCCAGGCCCTGCAGAAGCAGGCCGGGGTGATCGACGCGACGCAGTTTGCCGATGAACGCCGCGAAGTGCGGCGGATCTGGGGGCAGTTGGGGTTGACTTGAAGCCCAATCGCCGGCAAGCCCGCTCCCACAGCCATGGCGGCTTGAAAGCTGCGGGGCCCTGTGGGAGCCGGCTTGCCGGCGATTAGCGGCACAACCGACCCTCGGTGGTACACTGTCCGCCACATAGCCTGAATATAAAGAGGGGAGGCCAGGCTGTAATGCAGCCTGCAGCCTCCCCGAGCGTTTCTGGACTAAGCATGAGAATACTGATCATTGGCCCCAGCTGGGTCGGCGACATGGTGATGGCGCAGACCCTGTTCCAGTGCCTGAAACAGCAGCACCCCGACTGCGTGATCGACGTCCTGGCCCCCGAGTGGAGCCGGCCGATCCTCGAGCGCATGCCCGAGGTGCGCCAGGCCTTGAGCTTCCCGCTCGGCCACGGCGCGCTGGAGCTGGCCACGCGCCGGCGCATCGGCAAGTCCCTGGCCGGCCAGTACGACCAGGCCATCCTTTTGCCCAACTCGCTGAAGTCGGCGCTGGTGCCGTTCTTCGCCGGCATCCCCAAGCGCACCGGCTGGCGCGGCGAAATGCGCTTTGGCCTGCTCAATGACGTGCGCAAGCTGGACAAGGCCCGCTACCCGCTGATGATCGAGCGCTTCATGGCCCTGGCCTACGCGCCCGGCGCCGAACTGGCGCAGCCCTATCCGCGGCCCAGCCTGCAGATCGAAGCCGCGAGCCGCGAGGCGGCCATGGCCAAGTTCGGCCTGGAGCTGGACCGCCCGGTGTTGGCATTGTGCCCCGGCGCCGAGTTTGGCGAGGCCAAGCGCTGGCCGTCCGAGCACTATGCCGAGGTGGCCGACGCGATGATTCGCCAGGGCTGGCAGGTGTGGCTGTTCGGCTCGAAGAACGACCACGCCGTCGGCGAGCAGATCCGCGGCCGGTTGATCCCGGGGTTGCGGGAGGAGTCCTACAACCTGGCGGGCGAAACCTCGCTGGCCGAGGCCATCGACCTGATGTCCTGCGCCGATGCCGTGGTGTCCAACGATTCGGGCCTGATGCACGTGGCCGCCGCGCTGAACCGCCCGCTGGTGGCGGTGTACGGCTCCACGTCGCCTGGCTTCACGCCACCGCTGGCAGAGCAGGTGGAGATCGTGCGCACCGGCATCGAATGCAGCCCGTGCTTCGACCGCACCTGCCGCTTCGGCCATTACAACTGCCTGCGCCTGCTGGAGCCGGGCAAAGTCATCGCGGCCCTGCACAGCCTGGGCGGGCCGAACCTGATCGATGCCGTGGCCGAGGTCGACTAAGTGCGGGTACTGATCATCAAGACCTCGTCGCTGGGTGACGTGATCCACACCCTGCCGGCGCTCACCGATGCCGCCCACGCGATCCCGGGCATCCGCTTCGACTGGGTGGTGGAAGAAGGCTTCGCCGAAATCCCCAGCTGGCATCCGGCGGTCGACCGGGTCATCCCGGTGGCCATCCGCCGCTGGCGCAAGAACCTCTGGCAGACCCTCAAGAGCGGCGAGTGGAAGGCCTTCAAGCAGCGCCTGCGCGAGCACAAGTATGACCTGGTGATCGACGCCCAGGGCCTGGTCAAGTCGGCCTGGCTGACCCGCTACGTCAAGGCCCCGGTGGCCGGCCTGGACCGCTTCTCGGCGCGTGAAGGCCTGGCCAGCCGCTTCTATGACCGGCGCCTGTCGGTCGCGGTCGGCCAGCATGCGGTGGAGCGTGTGCGCCAGCTGTTCGCCATGGCCCTGGCCTACGACCTGCCGGAAGGCATCGGCAACTACGGCCTGGACCTCGACCGCCTGCAACTGCCGCCGGCGGCACCCTACGTGGTGTTCCTGCACGGCACTACATGGGCAACCAAGCACTGGCCCGAAGCCTACTGGCGCGAGCTGGCCGAACGCCTGGGCCGGCGCAAGCTGCAAGTGCGCCTGCCTTGGGGCAACCCGGCGGAGAAGGCCCGTGCCGAGCGCATTGCCCAGGGCTTGAACAACTGCCAGGTGCTGCCCAAGTTGAACCTTGCCGGCGTCGCCCGCGTGCTGGCGGCAGCCAAGGCCTGCGTGGCGGTGGACACCGGCCTTGGGCACCTGGCCGCGGCGCTGGATGTGCCGACCATTTCCCTGTTCGGCCCGACCAACCCGGGCCTGACCGGCGCCTATGGCCGGGTCCAGGTTCACCAGGCCAGCGACTTCCCCTGCGCGCCGTGCCTGCAGAAAAAGTGCACCTACAAACCGAGCGCCGACGACCTGCGCCGGTTCGATCTGAAACGCGAGTGGCCGCTGTGCTTCACTCGCCTGAATCCCGAGCATGTGGCGAGCCGCTTGAGCGCGCTGCTGCTGGCTGAGGATGTCCGTTGATGCAACTGGCTTTCGTGCTTTACAAGTATTTCCCCTTCGGCGGGCTGCAGCGCGACTTCATGCGCATTGCCCTGGAATGCCAGAAGCGGGGCCACCAGATCCGCGTCTACACGCTGATCTGGGAGGGTGATGTTCCGCCGGGCTTCGAGGTGCTGGTAGCGCCGGTCAAGGCGCTGTTCAACCACCGGCGCAACGAGAAGCTCAGCGCCTGGATGGCTGCTGACCTGGCCAAGCGCCCGGTCGACCGCCTGGTGGGCTTCAACAAGATGCCGGGGCTGGACGTGTACTACGCCGCCGACGGCTGCTTCGAGGACAAGGCCCAGACCCTGCGTGGCGGCCTGTACCGGCGCTGGGGCCGCTACCGGCACTTTGCCGAGTACGAGCGGGCCGTGTTCGCCAAGGACGCGCACACCCAAGTGCTGATGATTTCCGAGGTGCAGCAGCCGCTGTTCATCAAGCATTACGGCACCCCGGTGGAGCGCTTCCACCTGCTGCCGCCAGGTATTTCCCAGGACCGCCGCGCGCCGGCCAATGCCGCCGAGATCCGCGCCGAGTTTCGCCGGGAATTCAACCTGGGCGATGACGACCTGCTGCTGGTGCAGATCGGTTCGGGCTTCAAGACCAAGGGCGTGGACCGCAGCCTCAAGGCCCTGGCCGCGCTGCCCTCGGCGCTGCGCAAGCGCACCAGGCTGATGGTCATCGGCCAGGACGACCCCAAGGTGTTCCAGCTGCAAAGCGCCACCCTGGGCCTGGGCGACCAGGTGCAGTTCCTCAAGGGGCGCAGCGACATCCCGCGCTTCCTGCTCGGCGCCGACCTGCTGATTCACCCGGCCTACAACGAGAACACCGGCACGGTGCTGCTCGAAGCCCTGGTGGCCGGCCTGCCGGTGCTGGTGTCCAAGGTCTGCGGCTACGCCCATTACATCGCCGAGGCCGACTGCGGCCTGGTGCTCGACGAGCCGTTCGAGCAAGAGCAGCTCAACCGCTACCTGCAGCGCATGCTCGATGAGCCGCAAGCGCGCGCCGAGTGGTCGCGCAACGGCCTGGCCTTTGCCGAGACCGCTGACCTGTACAGCATGCCGCAGCATGCTGCCGACGTGATCCTGGGGCAGGAGACCGCATGAAGCTGATACTGGCCGAACCCTTCAAGCGCCTGTGGGCCGGGCGTGACGCCTTCGAGGCCGTGGAAGCGCTGCAAGGCGAGGTGTACCGCGAGCTGGAAGGGCGCCGCACGCTGCGTACCGAGGTCGATGGCGAGGGCTTTTTCGTCAAGATCCACCGCGGCATCGGCTGGGGCGAGATCTTCAAGAACCTGTTCACCGCCAAGCTGCCGGTGCTCGGCGCCGGCCAGGAATGGCAGGCCATCCAGCGCCTGCATGAGGTGGGTGTGCCGACCATGACCGCCGTTGCCTATGGCGAGCGCGGCAGCAACCCGGCGACCCAGCACTCGTTCATCGTCACCGAAGAGCTGGCGCCGACCATCAGCCTCGAAGACTTCAGCATCGACTGGCTCAAGCAGCCGCCCGAGCCACGCCTCAAGCGTGCACTGATCGCCGAAGTGGCGAAGATGACCGGCGGCATGCACCGCGCCGGGGTCAACCACCGCGACTGCTACATCTGCCACTTCCTGCTGCACACCGACCGCCCGGTGACGGCGGACGACTTCAAGCTGTCGGTCATCGACCTGCACCGCGCCCAGACCCGCGCCACCGTCAGCCGCCGCTGGCGCGACAAGGACCTGGCCGCGCTGTACTTCTCGGCGCTGGACATCGGCCTGACCCAGCGCGACAAGCTGCGCTTTCTGCGCGGGTACTTCCAGCGCCCGCTGCGCCAGGTGCTTGCCGAAGAGGCGGCGCTGCTCGCCTGGCTCGAGCGCAAGGCGCAGAAACTCTACGACCGCAAGCAACGCTATGGGGATGCACTCTGATGGCGAGTTGGAACCTGGCGCCGGGCTATGAACACCTGGCGGCGGACTTCGGCAGCCTCGATGCGGTATTCGCCCTGCAAGGCGAACGCCTGACCCGTGACCCCATCAGCGAGGTCATCCGCATCGAGCGTGGCGGCGTCCACTATTACGTCAAGCGCTACACCGGCGCCGGCAAGCACATGCGCCGCTACCTGGGCCGGCCGCGGATCAAGGCCGAATGGCAGAACCTCAAGCAGTTCGCCAAGTGGGACATCCCCACCGCCGAAGTGGTCGCCTGGGGCCTTAAGCGCAACGGCCTGGCGTTTGGCCGCGGGGCGATGATCACCCGCGAGCTGCCCAACACCGAAGACCTGTCGGCGCTGGCCGAGCGCAACGACCCGCGCCTGGCCGACCGCCACTGGGTCGACCACCTCAGCCGCCAGCTGGCCCGGCACACCCGGGTGATGCACGAGCACCGCTTTGCCCACAACGACCTGAAATGGCGCAACCTGCTGGTCGACGACAAGGGCACGGTGTTCTTCATCGACTGCCCGACCGGCGACTTCTGGCGTGGCTTCATGTGGCGCCACCGCATGGTCAAGGACCTGGCGTGCCTGGACAAGGTCGCCAAATATCACCTGTCGGCGACCCAGCGCCTGCGTTTCTACCTGCAGTACCGTGGGCGCGAGCGCCTGAACCTGCGCGACAAGCGGCGCATTCGTCAGGTACTGAGCTTCTTCGAGGGAAGGGAATGACCGATTACCTGGCCAGCGCGGACATCGCGCTGCTCAAGCGCCATGGCCTGAACGATTTCGAGGCGCTGTGGGCGCTGCAGCTCGACGCCGTGGATGAACCCAACACCGGCCGTGGCGGCTGGAGCAGCGTGTTTCGCCTGGAGCTCGAAGGCAAGGGCTACTACCTCAAGCGCCAGTGCAACTACCTGACCCGCACCCTGCACCGGCCCTTGGGCGAACCGACCTTCGCCCGCGAGTTTCGCAACATCAGCCGTTACCAGAAGCTGCAGATCCCGGCCTTGCAGGCGGTGTTCTACGGCGAGCGCAAGCAGGGCGGCGAGCACCGGGCGATGCTGATGACCCGCGCGCTGGACGACTGGAGCGACCTGGAAAGCCTGCTGGCGCAGTGGCTGCAACTGGCCGACGCCGAGCGCAGCGGCATCCTCCAGGCCACCGGCCAACTGGCGCGCACGCTGCACAGCGCAGGCCAGGTGCATGGCTGCTTCTACCCCAAGCACATCTTCCTGCGCCAGCGCCGTGACGGCTGGGACGCGCAACTGATCGACCTGGAAAAGACCCGGCCGCTGCTGTTCGGCAAGCGTGACCGGCTCAAGGACCTGGAGCCGCTGCTGCGCCGCGCCCGTGCCTGGAGCGAGGCGGACGTGCGCCAGCTGCTGGCCGCCTACCTGGCCAAGCCGGCCGACAGCGCCCTGGTCGGTACCTGGCTGCAAGGCCTGACGCAACGCCGTCGTGAAAAAGAGGCCCGCTGATGCGTTTGTCTGAATTGAAAGCCACCGGCCGCAGCCCATCGCTGCCGCTGTCGGTGACCCTGGCCGATGCCGCTGGCAGCGCCGAGCTGCAGCTGCTGAGCCTGCTGCGGGTATTGCCCGGCCAGCGCTACGTGGGTGCTGGCGTCTGGCGTGGTACGCCGGTGCTGGCCAAGCTGCTGGTGGGCAATAGCGCCGCCCGGCATTTCCAGCGCGAGCTGGAGGGTGTGAAACTGCTGGCCGAGCAAGGCCTGACCACGCCCAAGCTGTTGGCCGATGGCCTGAAGGAAGGCGAGGGCGGCTGGCTGCTGTTCGAGTACCTGGACGGGGCGCAAAGCCTGGCCGATGCCTGGGCTGCGGTGCAAGACCTGCCAGTGCTGGCCGACGAGCAGCACCTGGTGCTCGGTGAAGCGCTGACGGCCGTGGCGCACATGCACGCCAAGGGCCTGTGGCAGGAAGACCTGCACCTGGACAACCTGCTGCGCCATGGCGGCCAGCTGTACCTGATCGACGGCGCCGGCATCAAGGCCGAAACGCCGGGCCAGCAGCTGTCGCGCTCGCGTGTGCTGGAAAACCTCGGGGTGTTCTTCGCCCAGTTGCCCAAGCGCCTGGAGCCCTTCATCGAAGAGTTGCTGGTGCATTACCTGCTGGCCAATGGCGAGCATGCCTTGCCCATGGAAGCGCTGCAGAAACAAGTGGACAAGGTGCGCAACTGGCGCCTGAAGGACTACCTGGAAAAGGCCGGCCGCGAATGCACGCTGTTCAGCGTCGAGCGCAGCATGTCTGGCCTGCGGGCCATTCGCCGTGGCGAAGTGGAGGCCATGCTGCCGGTGCTGGAGCAGGCCGATGCGCTGATCGACCAGGGCCATTTGTACAAGACCGGCGGTGCGGCCAGCGTGGCACGCATCGAGGTGGGTGGCCGCACGCTGGTGCTCAAGCGCTACAACATCAAGAACACCGCCCACTGGTTCAAGCGCTTCTGGCGCCCGAGCCGGGCCTGGCATTCCTGGATCGAAGGCCACCGCCTGGAGTTCCTCGACATCGCCACGCCGCGCCCGCTGGCAGTGCTCGAACAGCGGGTGATGGGCCTGCGCAGCCGGGCGTTTCTGGTCACCGAATTTGCCGATGGCCCGGACCTCACCGCGTGCTTCGCGCCGTTCGTGGAAAACGGCGATGCGCCTGAAGAGCAGGTCGATGCGCTGGTGCACCTGATGCAGCAGCTGATTCGCGAGCGCATCAGCCATGGCGACTTCAAGGGGCATAACCTGTTCTGGCAGAACGGCCAGTGGTCGCTGATCGACCTCGATGCCATGTGCCAGCACGCCACCCAGCTCAGCTTCGCCCCGGCCTATGCCCGTGACCGTGCGCGGCTGCTGCGCAATTGGCCAAGTGGCAGTGCCTTGCACCAGCGGCTTGACCGATTGCTCCCGAAGCTCGACTGACGCGGCACGCCCGGGCCTTTGTGGTAGCCGGCAAGCCGGCTCCCACAGGAACGGCTAGGCAGTGCCTTGCACCAGCGGCTTGACCGATTGCTCCCGAAGCTCAACTGACGCGGCACGCCCCGGCCTTTGTGGGAGCCGGCTTGCCGGCGATGAGGCCAGTGCGGGCAGGCTTGGATAGCCTGTTCTGGCCCTATCGCCGGCAAGCCGGCTCCCACAAGAACTGCTGCTCAGTCACTGGTCAGCCTCAACGGCGCCAGAACAGTGCCCGTGCGCTGAGCAGCGCGGGTATGCCGAGCCCGACCCAGGACAATACATCCCAGCCGCCGTCGCCGAGCAGCGCGGCGAACAGGCCGCCGGCGCCCAGCAAGGCGATCAGCAGCGGCCAGGTGAACAGCCGCCAGGTGGATTGCGATCGGTGGCTCATGGGCGTGCTCCCTTGCCTTTGCGCTGCTTGCCCCACCACAGGTACAGGCCGCTGATGAGCACGACGATGGTCAGCACATCGAGCACGGCCCAGAGGACCTGCATCGGCCGCCCGCCGTAGTCGCCAAAGTGCAGCGGCTGCGACAGGCCCATGGCGTCCATGTACCAGGGGCGCTCGCCGACTGCCGTGACCGCCAGCGTGCGGGCGTCGATCAGCACCGGGGTCCACAGGTGCGAGGTCAGGTGCGTGGCGCCTTTCATGAACACGGCGTAGTGGTGTTCGCTGGAAAAGCGGGTGCCGGGGAAGGCGATGAAGTCCGGGCGCATGCCTGGGGCGGCCCGCTCGGCAATGGCCAGCAGCTCGCTGGCTGGGGCGCGTTCGGTCAGCGGCGGCGCATCGCGGTACGGGGCGACCATGGCGGCCAGGCTGTCGTTGCGCCAGGCGGCGATGACCAGGTCGGAGAGCGCGCTGATCACCCCGGTGACCCCCACGGTCAAGGCCCAGGCCAGGGTGACCACGCCAATCAGGTTGTGCAGGTCGAGCCAGCGCAGGCGGCGCGACTTGTCGTGGCGCACCGTGGCGAACTCCAGGCGGCGCATGAACGGTGCGTAAAGCACCGTGCCGGAGACGATCGCGACGACGAACAGCACGCCCATGAAGGCCAGCAGCAACTTGCCCGGCAGGCCGGCGAACATGTCCACGTGCAGGCGCAGCATGATCATCATGAAGCCGCCGTTGGCGGCCGGCATGGCCACGGCCTCGCCGGTACGGGCGTCGAGCATGAAGGTGTGCGACGAATTGGGTTCGGTGCCGGCGGTGGCGGCCGTGATCGCCATCACGCCATTGGGCTCGTCTTCGTCGAAACCGAAGTACTGCATCACCTCGCCAGGGCGGTGCTGCTCGGCCTTGATCACCAGTTGCTGCATGTCCAGGTGCGGGGTGCCGGGCGGCAGCTCGCGCAACTCGGCGGCATCGCCGAGCAGGTGTTCAAGCTCGTGGTGAAAGATCAGCGGCAGGCCGGTGAGGGCCAGCAACAGCAGGAACACCGTGCAAACCAGGCTGCTCCAGGTATGGATCACGGACCAGCGGCGGATGGTTGGGCTTTTCATTACATTTTATTTCTCGACGTTCAGAAAGACCAAAGCCGCCCACGGGGGGGCGGCTTGGCCGGCGAGCTCACAGCGTCAACTGCTTACCACTTGTAGGTGGCACTGGCGACCACGCTGCGCTCGTCGCCGTAGTAGCAGTAGTAGCCGTCGCAGGTGGAGATGTAGTCCTTGTTCAGCAGGTTGGTGGCGTTGACGGCCACCGAGGCGCCCTTGAGGCTGTTGTCCAGGCGGCCCAGGTCGTAGTGCACGGAGGCGTCGAACACGGTGTAGGCGTTGGCCTTGCCCAGGTAGGTATTGGCCTCGTTGCCGTAGGTGTTGCCGGTGTAGCGGGCGCCGGCGCCGATGCCGAAGCCGTCGAGCACGCCGGTGTGCCAGGTGTAGTCGGCCCACAGCGAGGCCTGCTGGTTGGGCATCAGCTGCAGGCGGTTGCCTTTGTACTGGCCGTCCTGCACTTCCGATTTGGCCAGGGTGTAGGCCGCGATCACCTTGAGGTTGTCGGTGACGTCGGAAACGGCTTCCAGCTCCAGGCCACGCACCTTCACTTCGCCGGTCTGGCTGGTGATCGGCACACCGCCGACGTTGTTGGTGACCGAGACGTTTTTCTGGGTCAGGTCATACACGGCTGCCGACAGCAGGGTGTTGGAGCCCGGCGGCTGATACTTGATGCCCAGCTCCCATTGCTTGCCTTCGGTGGGCTTGAACGACTTCTCCGGGTCGGCGTCGGCGTGGCTGGCCGGCTGGAACGACTCGGCGTAGGACAGGTACGGCACGAAGCCCGAGTCGAACACGTAGCTGATGGCGGCGTTGCCGCTGAATTTCTTGTCGCGCTGGGTGTTGGTGGCGTCACCCTTGTTGAAGAACTTGGTGCTGGTATGCACCCAGTCTTCACGGCCACCCAGGGTCAGGCGCCAGTTGTCCAGGGCCATCTGGTCCTGCACGTAAACGCCGGTCTGGCGGGTTTTCTGGTCGTAGTCGTAAAACGCCGAGGAGCGATCAGGGCGGGTGATCGGCAACCCGTAGATCGGGTTGTTGACGTTGCTGTCCGGCACGTTGAAGCCATAGATCGACAGGTAGTTGTTGTTGACGCGCTGGTGGTCGAGGCCGAGCAGCAGGGTGTGGCTGACGTCGCCGGTGGCGAAGTCGGCCTGGAAGTTGTTGTCCACCGCGAACTGGCTGATGTCTTCATCGGTGTTGGTGGACATGCGGCTGACGGTGCCGTCGTCTTTCACCGGGCCGCCGGGCTCGTAGTAGGCACCGGGCGTGATGACCTGGAAGGCCAGGTCCGACTTGGTGTAGCGCAGGTTCTGGCGGAACTGCCAGACATCGTTCAGGCGGTGCTCGAAGGCATAGCCCAGCGCGTAGTAGGTGCGGTCGTAGAACTCGTAGTCCGGGTCACCGAGGTTCTTGTGATGCGAGATCTTGCCGAAGGGCATGTCGATCTTGGTGCCCTGGATCGGGCGGAACTGGCTGGTGGCGCCGGTATCGTCGCGGGTGAACTGGGACAGCAGGGTCAACGAGGTGTCGTCGTCGATGTTCCAGGTCAGGCTCGGGGCGATGTTGTAGCGTTTGTCGTCGATGTGGTCGATCTGCGTGCCGCCGTCACGGATCACGCCGCTGACGCTGTACAGGAACTGGCCCTGGTCGTCGATCTTGCCGGTGCTGGCGAAGTTGATCTGGCGGTGGTTGTCGCTGCCGTACTGCAGCTCGATTTCATGTTCGCTCTGCGCCTGCGGGCGGCGGCTGACCATGTCCAGCAGGCCGCCGGGCGGGGTCTGGCCATACAGCGAGGACGCCGGGCCGCGCAGCAGGGCGAGGCGGTCGAGGTTCCAGGTTTCGGCTTTCGGGTTGGCGTACACCCCGCGCGGCAGCGGCAGGCCGTCGAGGAACTGGGTGGGTTCGAAGCCGCGCACGCGCATCCAGTCATAGCGGGTGTCGCTGCCGTAGCTGGCCGAGACGATGCCCGGCATGTAGCGCACCGCGTCGTCCAGGCTGTGCACGCCGCGGTCGCTCATCTGCTGGCGGGTGGCGACGGAGATCGAGCGCGGCACTTCCACCAGCGCGGTATCGGTCTTGGTGCCGGCGGCGGTGCGCTTGGCAAGGTAGCCCTCCACCGGGCCCCAGGCGCTTTCGCTGTCGCTGCTGGCGTTCACGCTGGTTTCCGGCAAGGCCAGGCTGCCATCGGGCACGGCCACCAGGCTGTAGCTGCCGACGCTGCTCTGCTGCAGTTGCAGCCCGGTGCCGCGCAAGGCCGCCTGCAGGGCGCCGAGGCCGTCGTACTGGCCGTTGACCGGGGACGAATTGCGGCCGCTGACCAGTGCCGGGTCGATGGCCAGGGCAATGCCCGACTGGCTGGCGATCTGGTTCAGGGTGCTGGCCAGCGGGGCGCTGGGCAGGTTGTAGGCGCGCGGGGCATTTTGCTCGGCGGCGAACAGGGCAGGGCTGGCCAATGGCGCGGCCAGGCCGATGGCCAGGGCCATCAGGCTGGGACGCAGGAAACGATCAACGGCACGGGACATGCAGCGGGCTCCTCGACGGATAAGTGCTTTCTGCTTCCTTGCCGAGCGAGATTTCAGAAGTGACAGGGGTAATCTGAAAAAAAGTGAGAATTGTTTGGTTTTGGTTGTGGGCTGTTCCGGCCCTATCGCCGGCAAGCCGGCTCCCACAGGAAAGTCACCGCTCAGAGGGGCTGTGCTTTTCTCTGTGGGAGCCGGCTTGCCGGCGATGAGGCCACCACGGTTGGAACTACTTGGGAACTACTTGGGAACTACGGTCACCCACCATTGCGTATGCCGCTCGACCTTGACCGGCAACGCCGGCACCAGCGAAGCCAGCGCCAGGTCGGTATCGGTCAGCGGGAAACTGCCCGACACGCGCAGGTCGGCAACTTCATCCGCCACGCCCAGGTGCCCGTTGCGGTACTGGCCGAGCTTGGCCAGCAGGTCGGCCAGGCGCACGTTGTCGACCACCAGCATGCCGCGGGTCCAGGCATCGGCGCCGGCCTGCACCGGGCCGACATGGCCCAGGCCATTGCTGCTCATCAGCACCTGCTGGCCCTCGTGCAGCACTTGCTCGTCGCCGCTGTTGAGCGGCATGGCGGCGACCGAGGCCTGCAGCACTTCCAGGCGCGTGCCGTGGTCTTCGCGGCGTACCAGAAAGCGCGTGCCCAGGGGGCGCAGGCGGCCATCGTCGGTGCGCACCAGCAAGGGGCGAGGGTCCTGGTGGCCGGTTTCCACCGAAATCTCGCCCTGGTGCAGCACCAGCACGCGCTGATCGCCGGCGTAGTCGATGTCGACCGCCGTGTGGCTGTTCAGGCTCAGCAGGGTGCCGTCTTCCAGGCGCAGGGTGCGCAGCTCGCCGGTGGCGGTGCGCTGGTCGGCCAGCCAGTAGCTGGGCTGCAGCGACGGCGCGCCGAGCCAGCCAAGCAAGGTGCCGAGCAGGAGCATGCCGGCCAGGCCACTGCCGGCCCTGCCGATGCGCCGGCGCAGGCTGACACGTGATTGCAGCAAGGCTTGGCGCGCGGGGCCGGCGGCGGCGCTGACGCGCTGGTCGAGCACGCCAAGCTGGCGCCAGGCACGGGCGTGTTCTTCGCTGGCGGCGTGCCAGCGCATGAATTCGTTGCGTTCATCGGCCGTGCCGCTGCCCTCGTCGAGGCTCAGTTTCCAGGCAATGGCGGCTTCCAGGACACGGGCTGAAACCGGTGCGGCGTTCACGTCGGCTCCCCGTACAGGGCGATGTAGCACTGGCGCATGCCTTGGGCGATGTACTGGCGCACGCGCGACACCGACACCCCCAGGCGCTCGGCGATCTCGGCGTGGCCCATGCCGTCCAGGCGGTTGTGCAGGAAGGCGGCGCGGGCCTTGCTCGAGAGCTTGCCGAGCAGGCGGTCGATGGCCTTGAGGTCTTCGAGGATCAGGTGCTGGATTTCCGGCGAGGGGTGTTCGGCTTCCGGCAGGCGCGCCAGTTCGGCCAGGTAGGCCTGCTCCAGTGCGGCGCGGCGAAAGTGGTCGAACATCAGGCCCTTGGCCACGGCGGCGAGGAAGGCGCGCGGTTCGCGGGGGGTGTCCAGCTGTTCGCGGCCGAGCAGGCGCACGAACGTGTCCTGGCTCAGGTCTTCGGCACGCTGACGGCAGGCCATGCTGCGTTGCAGCCAGGCGAGCAGCCAGCTGCGATGGTCGCGATACAGCGCACCGACCAGATTGGCGTGTGGGCTTGGTGCAGAAGACACGCAGCGTCCCCCCGGAACGAATGCATTAACTAACGATAATTATTCGCGATTGTTGCAGAGGCGGGGGGTGGGGTGCAATGGACGCTTATCGGATTGCCGGCATGGCAGGGGGATCGAGGGGGGCAGGGCTGGCCCTATCGCCGGCAAGCCGGCTCCCACAGGTACAGCGCCAGCCTTGATTTTTGGGGGCGGCTTGCCGGCCTAAAGGCCATGGTTCTGCAGCTTGCGCCGCCGCCACCCGCGTAGCCGCTGCTCCAGCTGCAATGGGCTGTCGAGCTGCTGGCGGCGTGCCTGGCTGAGCAGGATCAGCGCCAGTTCCGCCGTCACCTGGGCATCGGCGCTGGCGTGGTGGCGTTCGTCGATCTGCAGGCCAAAGCGCGCCACCCAGTCGTCCAGCCCGGCCTCGCGCAGCACGGTATCGGGGTTGAGCATCGGCGCCAGTTCGGCCACGTCGAGAAAATGCCCCTGCAGCCGGTAGCCCAGGCTCTGCTTCAGCGCCCGGGCCAGCATGCGCTGGTCGAACGGCGCGTGAAACGCCAGCACCGGGCTGGCGCCGATGAATTCGAGCAGCTCGAGCAGCGCTTCGGCCGGGTCGCAGCCAGCGGCCAGGGCGCTTGGCCCCAGGCCATGGATCAGCACGCTGGCGTTGGTCTTCTGCAGCGGGCGGTGCAGGGTGCGCTCGAACTGCTGGGAAAAGTCGATGGCGCCATCTTCGATGGCCACGGCGCCGATCGACAGCACCTGGTCGCGGTTGGGGTTCAGGCCGCTGGTTTCCAGGTCGAGCACCACCCAGCGCTGTTCGCGCAATGAACACACACCCAGCGGCGCCGCCTTGGGCAAGCGCGCCAGGCGCTCGCGCGCGGCGTCTGCGAGCGGCACGCTGACCGGGCGCAGCCAGGCGAACAGGCTCACAGCTGGTACCGCAGGGCCAGGCTGCTTTGCAGGCGCTGGGCCTGGCGCAGCGACTCGCGCAGGATGCGCCGGTCCAGGTGGTTGAGGCTGTCCGGGTCCAGGCGGTTGGAATAGGGCAGGTTGTCGCGGGTCTGGCGCTGGTGCTGCTGCATGCGGGTTTGCTGGATGAAGTGGTAGGCCTCTTCGTAGGCGGCGCCATCGAGGGCTTCGATCACGCCTTGCTCGACCAGCTGGCGCAGGCGCTCCAGGGTATTGCAGGCGCCAATGCCGTTGGCCAGGGCCAGCAGCCTTGCGCCATCGACGAAGGGGGTCAGGCCCTGGACCTTGAGGTCGAGGGTGGCGGCCCTGTCGTTGCCCTGGCGGGTCAGCACGAACTCGCGCAGGCGCCCCACCGGCGGCCGCTGGCGCAGGGCGTTGTCGGCCATCATGCGCTGGAAGATGCGGTTATCGGCCACTTGCTCGAGCAGCTGCTGGCGCAGTTGTTCGCCACCTTGCTCGTTGCCCCAGACCACGCGCAGGTCGAAGTAGATGCTCGACGCCAGCAGGTTCTCCGGGCTGGCCTCGCGCACGAAGCCGGCAAAACGCCGGGCCCATTCGGCGCGCGACAGGCACAGCTCGGGGTTGCCGGCCATGACGTTGCCCTTGCACAGGGTGAAGCCGCACTGGGCCAGGCACTGGTTGATGTATTGCGCCAGCGGCAGCAGGCGGCTGCGAATGGCCTGGGCCTCGGTGGCGTCGGCGGCCTCGAACAGGATGCCGTTGTCCTGGTCGGTGTGCAGGGTCTGTTCGCGGCGGCCTTCGCTGCCAAAGCACAGCCAGCTGAAGGGCACGCCGGGGTCGCCGCGTTCGGCCAGGGCCAGCTCGATCACCCGGCACACGGTATGGTCGTTGAGCAGGGTGATGATCTGGGTGATCTGGGTTGAGGAGGCGCCGTGGGCGAGCATGCGCTCGACCAGCTGGCCGATTTCGCCGCGCAGCGAGACCAGCGTCTCCAGGCGCGGCGCGTGGCGGATGGTGCGCGCCAGGTGCACCAGGTCGACCCGCTGCAGGGAGAACAGGTCACGCTCGGACACCACGCCGCACAGGCGCTGGTTGTCCACCAGGCAGACGTGGGCGATGTGCCGCTCGGTCATCGCCATGGCCGCGTCGAAGGCGCTGGCTTGCGGGCTGAGGTAGAACGGCTTGGCGGTCATGTGCCGGTCGATCGGCGCCCCCAGGTCGGCGTCGGCTTCGGCCACCACCTGGCGCAGGTCGCGCAGGGTGAAGATGCCCACCGGGTAGCGCTGCGGGTCGACCACCACGATGCTGCCGACCTGCTGCTCGTGCATCAGCCGCACGGCGTCGCGCAGGGGGGTATCCGGGGTGCACACCACCGGGTGGCGCATGGCCAGTTCGCCCAGCGGCGTGTTCAGCGAGTACTGGGTGCCGAGGGTTTCCACCGCCCGCTGGCGCACTTGCTGGTTGACCTGCTCGAGCAGGCTGCTGACGCCGCGCAGTGCAAAATCTCGAAACACATCCGACATCGAGAACAGGCGGATGAAGGCCGATTTGTTCAATTGCAGGCAAAAGGTGTCTTCGCCGGCCAGGTGTTCGGTGCGGGTGGCGCGTTCGCCAAGCAGGGCTGCCAGCGGGAAGCATTCGCCGCTGGTGATCTCGAAGGTGGTTTCCACGCCCGGCTTGACCAGGTGCTGGCGCTCGCCGACCACGCGCCCCTGCTTGACGATGTAGAAGTGCTCGACCGGGCCGTCCGCCGGTTTGAGGATGCTTTCCCCGCTGGCGTAGAACCGCAGCTGGCACTGTTCCACCAGAAAGCCCAGGTGGCTGTGCTCCATCTGGTTGAACGGTGGGAAGCGCTGCAGGAACTGCAGGGTGCCCTGGATGTTCTGCAGGACGGCAGTCCTGCCCGCCTGGCTGTAGGCGTCCTTTTTGCTCATGAAACTGACCGTATCGCTACGCCGAACTATATATATCTATATATAGGTGCCGGCCTTGTTGTTCTCGGCCCCCATGGTCGGCTTGCCGCCGTGCGGTGCCCATTGGACGTAAGTCTAGGGGCGTGCTGTGATCAATTTCTCAAGGCGTGGTCATACCGGCTGAGCGGGCTATTTTTTTGACGAGACGACCATGGTTGAGCATGACGACATCCTGAGTGAAGCGGAGCGTGAAGCATTGGCCGTGGTGAGTGCGCCGGTGGCACCTAAACCTGTGGTGCTGGTGGTGGATGACAACCCGGTGAACAGCGAGGCTCTGTGCCTGTACCTCAAGAGCCGGGGCATCGACTGCATGATGGCCGATGGCGCCCAGGAGGCGATGTTCAAGCTGCACTACGAGCCGCGTATCGCCTTGATGATCACCGACCTGCGCATGCAGCCCAAGGATGGCCTGGAACTGATTCGTCAGGTGCGTGAGTCGGAGCGGGCGGCGTTGTCGATCATCGTGGTGTCGGGCGACACCGATGTGAAGGAGGCGGTGGACGTGATGCACCTGGGGGTGGTGGACTTTCTGCTCAAGCCGGTGGACCTGGGCAAGCTGTTGGCGCTGGTGAAGAGGGAGTTGAAGATCGAGTGATGCAGGGTTGGGGCTGCTTTGCAGCCCTTTCGCGACACAAGGCCGCTCCTACAGGGATCACTGTGTAGGAGCGGCCTTGTGTCGCGAAAGGGCCGCAAAGCGGCCCCCTGCAATTTACAACCCGTTACGCGCCTTGAACTCGCGACGACGGCGGTGCAGCACCGGCTCGGTATAGCCATTCGGCTGCTTGGCACCTTCTACAACCAGTTCCACAGCCGCCTCGAACGCGACGTTGCCGTCGAAGTTCGGCGCCATCGGGCGGTACAGGGCGTCACCGGCGTTCTGCTTGTCTACCACCGCAGCCATGCGCTTGAGGCTTTCCAGCACCTGCTCCTGGCTGACCACGCCATGGCGCAGCCAGTTGGCCAGCAGCTGGGCCGAGATGCGCAGGGTGGCGCGGTCTTCCATCAGGCCGACATCGTTGATGTCCGGCACCTTCGAGCAACCGACGCCCTGGTCGATCCAGCGCACCACGTAACCGAGGATGCCCTGGGCGTTGTTGTCCAGTTCGTTGCGGATCTCTTCGGCCGACCAGTTGGTGTCGGCAGCCAGCGGGATGGTCAGGATGTCGTCGACCGAGGCCGGCACGCGCGAAGCCAGTTCGCGCTGGCGCGCCTGCACATCGACCTTGTGGTAGTGCAGGGCGTGCAGGGTCGCGGCGGTTGGCGACGGTACCCAGGCGGTGTTGGCGCCGGCCAGCGGGTGAGCGATCTTCTGCTCGAGCATCGCCGCCATCAGGTCGGGCATGGCCCACATGCCCTTGCCAATCTGCGCACGGCCTTGCAGGCCGGTGGCCAGGCCCACATCGACGTTGTTGTTCTCGTAGGCGCCGATCCACTTCTCGTTCTTCATGGCGCCCTTGCGCACCACGGCGCCGGCTTCCATGGAGGTGTGGATTTCGTCACCGGTGCGGTCGAGGAAGCCGGTGTTGATGAACACCACGCGCTCGGCGGCGGCCTTGATGCATGCCTTGAGGTTGACCGTGGTACGGCGCTCCTCGTCCATGATGCCGACCTTGACGGTGTTGCGCTTCATGCCCAGCAGGTCTTCGACGCGGCTGAAGATTTCGGCGGCGAACGCCACTTCTTCGGGGCCGTGCATCTTCGGCTTGACGATGTACACGCTGCCGGTGCGGGTGTTCTTGCGGCTGGTGTTGCCGTTGAGGTTGTGCAGGGCGATCAGGTTGGTGAACAGGCCGTCCTGGATGCCCTCGGGGATTTCGTTGCCCTGGGCATCGAGGATCGCCGGGTTGGTCATCAGGTGACCGACGTTGCGCACGAACAGCAGCGAACGGCCGTGCAGGGTGACGCTGCCGCCATTGGGCGCGGCGTACTCGCGGTCCGGGTTCATGGTGCGGGTGAAGGTCTTGCCGCCTTTGCTCACGCTTTCGGCCAGGTCGCCTTTCATCAGGCCCAGCCAGTTGCGGTAGACGATGACCTTGTCGTCGGCGTCCACGGCGGCCACCGAGTCTTCGCAGTCCATGATGGTGGTCAGGGCCGATTCCATCAGGATGTCTTTGACGCCGGCGGCGTCGGTGCTGCCGACCGGGGTGCTGGCGTCGACCTGGATCTCGAAGTGCAGGCCGTTGTGCTTGAGCAGCACGGCGGTCGGTGCGGCGGCGTCGCCATGGAAGCCGATCAGCTGGGCGTCGTCACGCAGGCCGCTGTTGCTGCCGCCTTTGAGGGTGACCACCAGCTTGCCGCCTTCGATGCGGTAGGCCGTGGAGTCGACGTGCGAGCCTGCTGCCAGTGGCGCGGCCTGGTCGAGGAAGGCGCGGGCGAAGGCGATGACCTTGTCGCCGCGGGCCTTGTTGTAGCCCTGGCCTTTTTCCGCACCGCCTTCATCGCTGATGGCGTCGGTGCCGTACAGCGCGTCGTACAGCGAGCCCCAACGGGCGTTGGCGGCGTTCAGGGCGAAGCGGGCGTTCATCACCGGCACGACCAGCTGCGGGCCGGCCATGTGGGCGATTTCTTCGTCGACGTTCTGGGTGGTGGCCTGGAAGTCTTCGACTTGCGGCAGCAGGTAGCCGATTTCCTGGAGGAAGCTTTTATAGGCGACGGCGTCATGGGCCTGGCCTTTGCGCGCCTGGTGCCAGGCGTCGATCTTGGCCTGCAGCTCGTCGCGCTTGGCGAGCAAGGCTTTGTTCTTGGGAGCGAGGTCGTTGATGATCTTCTCGGCACCCGCCCAGAACTGTTTGGCATCGATGCCGGTTCCAGGAATCGCTTCGTTGTTGACGAAGTCGTACAGGGCCTTGGCGACCTGAAGGCCACCGACGTGAACGTATCCAGTCATTGCTTGCCTCACCTCTGCTCAGCTATTTCGCTTTCGCTCTTCTGTATTAAGCCTGTAGCGCTTCTCTAAACACGGCACCAGTGCCTGCCCAGTCATCCACGAGCGCGGCGGGGTGCAGCTCGCCAGACGCGCTGGCGGGCGGTTTGCGTATTTTCACAGGCGCCTTGGCAGACATCGAAACGACGTTTTGTAGTCCGCGCCGATGCATACTACATGAAGCAGCAGGCAGGTAAACATCGGACTAAAAGCGTCGCTCTGCGACCGATTGGTCGCGTAGGGTCACGCTGGGAATTGGTATGTTCGCAAAAAACCGGTGGATTGTTCCAGATAAATCTTGAAACAGTACACGATTAGTTGCGCGGACTACCCTGCGGCAGGTTGCCGCGCCTTGCCTATACTGACTCGATCCCCCGAATTTTCGCCGCTTTGCGCGGCTGCACGCAGAGGAAGTCGCTGTGGATCATCTTGTACTCACCGTGATCGCTCCTGACAAGGCTGGCCAGGTCGAACGCATTGCCCAGTGCATTGCCGAGCACAACGGCAACTGGCTGGAAAGCCGCATGTCGCGCATGGCCGGGCAGTTTGCCGGGATCTTGCGGGTGGCGGTGCCGGCCGAGAACTACGACGAGCTGGTGAAGTCGCTGCAGGCGCTGAGCCAGTACAGCATTCGCGTGCTGATCGCCGAAAGCGGCATCGAGCCCTCGTGCACCTGGAAGCCGATCGCCATGGAACTGGTGGGCAATGACCGGCCCGGCATCGTGCGCGATATCACCCGCCTGCTGGCCGACCATGGGGTGAACCTGGAGCGCTTCACCACCGAGGTGCGCCCGGCGCCGATGAGCAGCGAGCCGCTGTTCCATGCCGATGCCTTGCTGGCGCTGCCGCTGACCCTGTCGCTGGATGAGCTGCAGCGCAAGCTGGAGAGCCTGGCGGATGACTTGATGGTGGAGTTGAAGCTGCGCCCCGAAGATTGAGCAGGCGATTATCCCGAATATGCGGGGATGGCCCTGTGGATAAGCTGGGGGCGCACCTCGCCAGCCCAACAAGGGCGAGCCCTCCCGCCGTTTGAGCAAAAAACACCCAGTTTTCAGTGGCTTGTGCACAAACGCCGGGGACCAGGGTGTGGATAACCTCTGGAGATCTCTGCGCAGGCCACGAACCACGTGGCCTGCATAGATATGATCATTTTTTGATCAGGCGCGCTTGCGCAAATTCAGCCACGCATCGACGCTGTACAGCGCCAGGCCCGCCCAGATGCACACGAACGCCACCAGGCTGCTGGGCGACAGGTGCTCGTCGAACAGCCATACCGCCTGCATCAGCACCAGGGTCGGCGCCAGGTACTGCAGGAAGCCCAGGGTGGTGTAGGGCAGGTGCCGCGCCGCAGCGTTGAAGCACACCAGCGGCACCAGCGTCACCGGCCCCGCCGCCATCAGCCACAGCGCCTCGCTGCTGGTGTAGAACGAAGGTTGTGCGCTTATCGCGGTGGGGTGCAGCAGCAGCCAGCCCAGCGCCAGCGGCACCAGCATCCAGGTTTCCACCGCCAGCCCGGGCAACGCGGCGACCGGCGCCTGCTTGCGGATCAGGCCATAGAAGCCGAAGGTCAATGCCAGCACCAGCGATACCCAGGGCAGGCTGCCCACCTGCCACACCTGCTGCGCCACCCCCAACGCCGCCAGGCCCACGGCCAGCCATTGCAGGCGGCGCAGGCGCTCGCCCAGCAACAGCATGCCCAGCAGCACGTTCACCAGCGGGTTGATGTAGTAGCCAAGGCTGGCTTCGAGCATGCGGCCGTTGTTCACCGACCATACATACGTCAGCCAGTTTGCGGCGATCAACGTGCCACTGAGGGCGAGGATGGCCAGGCGGCGCGGGTTGTCGCGCAATTCGCGCCACCAGCCGGGGTGTTTCCACACCAGCAGCAACAGCGAGCCGAACAGCGCCGACCAGAGCACCCGGTGGACGATGATTTCCACCGCCGGAACGCTCTGGATCGCTTTGAAGTACAGCGGGAACAAGCCCCAGATGATGTAGGCGCCAAGGCCCAGGAGGTACCCGCGGCGCGGGTTTGCGGCGTGCATGCAGAATCCTTGCTTAGGAAGCTAATTGAAGCGACGCCCATTGTAGACAGAGCGCGGCGCGCTTCTAGAACAATTTCAGCGGTTGTTCATCCAGCGCGGCCAGTTGCTCGCGCAGGGCGAGAATCTGGTCGCCCCAGTAACGCGGCTGGCCAAACCAGGGGAAGCTCGGCGGGAACGCCGGGTCGTCCCAGCGCCGTGCCAGCCAGGCGCTGTAGTGCAACTGGCGCAGGGCGCGCAGGGGCTCGATCAGGGCCAGTTCGCGCGGGTCGAAATCGTGGAATTCGTTGTAGCCATCGATCAGCTCGGCCAGTTGCCCCATGCGCTCTTCGCGGCTGCCGGCGAGCATCATCCACAGGTCTTGCACCGCCGGGCCCATGCGGCAGTCATCGAGGTCGACGACGTGGTAGACCTCGTCGCGGTGCATCAGGTTGCCGGGGTGCAGGTCGCCGTGCAGGCGGATCACCTGGTGGGGCGTGCGGGCGTAGGCGTCTTCGACGCGTTTGAGCAGGTCGCGGGCTACCGATTCGAAGGCGGGCAGCAGTTCCTTGGGCACGAAGCCACCGTCGAGCAGGGTGTTCAGCGAGGCGTGGCCAAAGTTGTCCACAGCCAGTGCCTCACGGTGCTCGAACGGGCGTGTCGCGCCCACGGCGTGCAGGCGGCCCAGCAGTTGGCCCAGGCGGTAGAGCTGGTCGAGGTTGCCGGGCTCCGGTGCGTGGCCGCCGCGACGCGGGAACAGGGTGAAGCGAAAGCCCTGGTGTTCGAACAGGGTCTGGCCTTCGTGCTGCAGCGGTGCGACCACGGGCACTTCGCAGTCGGCGAGTTCGGCGCTGAAGCGGTGCTCTTCGAGGATCGCGGCATCGCTCCAGCGGCCCGGGCGGTAGAACTTGGCGATCAGCGGCTGCGCATCCTCGATGCCCACCTGGTAGACGCGGTTCTCGTAGCTGTTCAGCGCGAGGACGCGGGCATCGCTGAGAAAGCCGAGGCTTTCCACGGCGTCCAGGACCAGGTCGGGGGTAAGTGTGGCGAAGGGGTGCGACATGAGTGCTCCGGGGCTGGCTGCAAGGCCTCATGGTATCAGTGCCGGCCCTTGCGCGGGCCGCTCCCACAGTATTGCCCCTCGGCGGTGAACCTGTGGGAGCAACTGTCTTCTTATGGAAGCTGGCCTTGCCGACGATGGGGCGCGTAGCGCCCCAGGCCCGGCTGTGCCGGGCATTGCTAGC
>NZ_JBIVAB010000025.1:0-44392 GCF_044745345.1 Pseudomonas sp. NPDC087029
TAAGAAACCCTAAACTTGGCTCAGCAATCTCAAATGACTATGTGATTTCTCGCATGGCCACTTGTGATGCTGATAATCTTTTTGACTATCAGTCCATACTCACAAGCACCCACACGAATTGCTTGATTCAATTTGTTAAAGAGCGTTTGGTTAAGAGCCTTTCGTCTCAACCGAGGCGCGCATTCTACGCTTTCCTCATTTGCTGTCAAGCGTTTGTTTTGAAGTTTTTCTGAAGCGACTTTCTTTCAAAAGCCTTTCACCTCAACAACTTACCGCTTGCCTCGTTGCGTTCAACGCTGCGAGGAGGCGAATAATACGCGCTTTGAAATCAGAGTCAACACCTTGATCTGAAAAAACTTTCGATCTTCATTTACTGCCCCTCTGGCAACTAAATGCACCCGTCATCGCTCTCTAGAGAAATACCCCGTGGAGCTTAACGGCCATGAGCGATGCGCAAAGCGACAAGACCCCCGGCCTGTCGGCGGACGAGGAACAGGAAGTCAGCCATAACCAGCCCCCGCGGGCGGCCGTGCTGCACGAGATCATCCGCACCCAGGGCGACCAGGAACTGGAGCGCACCCTGGCAGCGCTGTGGTGGTCGGCGCTGGCAGCGGGCCTGACCATGGGCCTTTCTTTCATGGCCATGGGGCTCTTGTATTCCCGCCTGCCAGATGGCGAAAGCGCACAGGTGATCGCCAGCCTGGGCTACAGCGCCGGCTTCCTCGCCGTGATCCTGGCGCGCCAGCAACTGTTTACCGAAAACACCCTGACAGCCGTGCTGCCGGTCATGACCACCCCTACCCTCGCCAACCTTGGCCGCCTGCTAAGGCTGTGGGGCGTGGTGCTGCTGGGTAACCTGGCAGGCACGTTGCTGGTCGCCTGGGTGATGCTCGAGCTGCCGATCTTCGACAGCAAGACCGACGTCGCCTTCCTCGAAGTCGGCCGCAAGGTGATGAAGAACGACCTCAGCCAGATGTTCGCCAAGGGCATCGTCTCGGGCTGGATGATCGCCACCATGGTCTGGATGATCCCCTCCATGGAGCAGGCCAAGATCTGGATCATCCTGATGATCACCTACCTCATGGCACTCGGTGACTTCACCCACATCGTCGTCGGTTCGGTGGAAGTGTCCTATCTGGTGTGGGCCGGCGAGCAGACCTGGCAAAGCTTCTGGCTGCATTTCGCGTTGCCGACCCTGGCCGGCAACATCATCGGTGGCAGCTTCATCTTCGCCTTGATCAGCCACGCCCAGGTACGTAGCGACAGCGGCAAGCCGCCCTCGCAGCTATTAAAGGAGGAAAAACCCGCATCACGCGGACCGGACAAAACCCGCAAGTGACCTTCACTGCCCCGCCAGCGCGCGCTCAGGCCCCCTGCCCCGCTCGCGCGCCGGCCGCGGTTGCCACCAGTTCTGCCCTTCATGGGGCGAGTCGAGGCTCACCCGCTCGCCCATCTGCGGCGTACTCAGGCGTACCTGCGCCGCGCCGGCCAGGGCGACGATGCGCTCGAATGGCTCCTGCCAGCCGTGCAACGACAAGTCGAAGGTGCCGTTGTGAATCGGCAGCATCCAGCGCCCGCGCAGATCCAGGTGCGCCTGCAAGCTCTGCTCCGGCTGCATGTGCACATTGGGCCAGGCCAGGTTGTAGGCACCGGTTTCGACCAGGGTCAGGTCGAACGGCCCGAAGCGCTCGCCGATCTGCCGAAAGCCGTCGAAGTAGCCGGTGTCGCCACTGAAGAACACGCGCAACTGATCATCGATCACAACCCAGGACGCCCACAGGGTCCGGTTGCTGTCGAACAACCCGCGCCCGGAGAAGTGCTGGGCCGGCGTGGCGATGAAACGCACACCTTCCACTTCCGTTTCCTGCCACCAGTCCAGCTGCGTGACCTTGCTCGCCGGCACGCCCCATTCGATCAGCAGATCACCCACCCCCAGCGGTGCCAGAAAGCGCTCGCTGCGTGATGCCAACTGGCGAATGGCCTGTTCGTCAAGGTGATCGAAATGATCGTGGGAGAGAATCACCGCCGCCAGCGCAGGCAGTTCCGCCAACGACAGTGGCGGCGCATGAAAGCGCAGCGGCCCGGCCCACTGCACCGGCGAGGCGCGTTCGGCGAACACCGGGTCGGTGATGAAGAAGCGCCCGCGCAGCTTGAGCAATACTGTTGAATGGCCCAGCCGCCACAGGCTGTGGTCCGGTGCGTCGAGCACCTGCTGGCGGGTCATGGGCTGTACGCTGATCGCCGTCGCCGGCCGGGTTTCCGGCGGTTTGCGCAGGAACAGGTATTTAAGGCCGATGCGCAGCTTTTTAAGCACGCCATCCTGGGGCAGGCTGGCCTGGTTGTGAAAACGTCCATCCCGCTGCGGCGCCGACTCGCCGGCGGGGTTAGCCATGGGCATCATGAGCAGCAGCACTCCAAGCAAGAGGAAAGCCTTCATGTTACTCCACAGTGGTCGTACTAACCGTGAATTGGCTTGTAAGGTCATTTTTCGACGATGAAACACTGTTCAACAATATTCACGCGACTTATGCGATAAACGGCGCTTCAACAGAAGAACGAAAACCATGAAGGACAACCGTAGCGGCAAGGGACTTTCTTTCGTCAGGCGCATCTACCTGCCGCGCATCGTCGGCCTGGGCATTGGCCTGTTCAGCGTGGCCGCCGCTATCGCGCCGCTGTCGCCGCCCCCGTGGGCCTGGGTGCTGCTGCTGTTCAACGGCCTGCTGTGGCCGCATGTGGCCTATCAGTGGGCGGCACGCTCCACGGCGCCTTACCAGGCAGAGCAGCGCAACCTGCTGCTGGACTCGCTGATGGGCGGCTTCTGGACCGCGGCCATGCACTTCAACCCGCTGCCCACGGTCACCGTGCTGTCGATGATGACCATGAACAACGTAGCCGCCGGGGGCAAACGGATGGTCGTGCGCGGCGCCTTGGCGCAACTTGCGGGCATGCTGCTGGCCAGCGCGCTGCTGGGCACCGGCCTGCAATTGACCACCTCGCCGCTGCAGGTCTACGCCTGCCTGCCGATGCTGACCCTCTATCCGCTGGCCCTGGGCTGGGTCTGCTACCGCCTGGCGATCAAGCTCGCCGAGCACAAGCGCCGCCTCAGCGCCCTGAGCCTGACCGACAGCCTCACCGGCCTGCTCAACCACGGCGCCTGGAAAGATGCGCTGCTGTTGCAGTTCCAGACCTGCCAGCAGCAACAGCAGCCCGCCGTGATCGCCCTGATCGACATCGACCATTTCAAGACCATCAACGACACCTTCGGCCACGTGGTCGGCGACTGTGTGCTGCGCCAGTTGAGCGATGAACTCAAGCGCAACCTGCGCGAGAGCGACCTGGCCGGGCGCTACGGCGGCGATGAGTTCTGCGTGATTCTCCCGGGCGCCAGCGAGGCCCAGGCCTGCCAGGCCATGGAACGCCTGCGCCAGCAGGTGGCCAGCTACCGCAACCCGCAGCTTCCGCACCTGAAGATCAGCCTGAGTATCGGCCTGTCGGCCTTCCAGGCAGGCCTGCCATGCCCCGAACGCTGGCTGGAACTGGCCGACCAGGCGCTCTACAGCGCCAAGCGCCAGGGCCGCGACCAGGTCAATTTCGCCACCGGCGAAGGCACGCCGCTCAGGCTCGCCTATCCTGACTGAACCCCTCGCCGATTGACCGACGCGGGGCGGCAGCTCAAGAAGGAGTCGCTCGCGTATGGCCAGGATCGCCGACGTCACGCCCACCAGCCCCACCCCACGTGTTCAGGTCCGGCGCCTGATCGCAGGCTTTTGTGCGGTCTTCGGCCTCGCCTGCCTGGTAACCCTCGGTGCCCTGTTCAACATCGCCGCCACCCTCGACAACCAGGAGCAGGCGCGCAGTGCGTTCCACGCCTCCCAGGCGCTGCAGCAACGCCTGCAGGCCTCACGCCAGTTCCTCTCCAGCTACGCCGTGTGGGACAGCGCCTACCAACACCTGACGCCCCAGGTGGATTGGCAGTGGGCCTACGAGCAGAAGAACATCGGCGAGTCGCTGTACAGCGCCAGCGGCTACGAAGGCGTGTTCGTGGTGGACGACCAGCGCACCAGCTACGCGCTGTTCAAGGGCAAGCCCACCCAGGCCCCGGCCGGCAGTTTTGTCGACAGCCCCCTCCCCGCGATCATTGCCCAGGCCCGTGCAGCAGCCAGCGCACGCGAGCAGGTCACCCATTTCGTGCTGTTCAATGGCTGGCCGGCAGTGCTCAGCGCCGCCGCCGTGCGCCCTGACCGGGAAGTGACCGATGCCGAAGTGAGCCAGGCGCCGGTGATGCTGTTCATCGACCAGCTCACCGAAGAAAAGCTCGGCCAACTGGGTGCCGGCGCAGGCCTTGCGCACATGCATATCGAAAAGAATCGCGGCAACCCCGGTGAACACCAGATCGCCCTGGGCGACAGCGGCTACCACCTGGCCTGGACCAGCCCCCTGCCCGGCCGGCAACTGCTCTGGGCGGTGCTGCCGCCGTTGCTCGGCGCATTGCTGGTACTGGGCCTGGTGATGCTCTACCTGTTCCGCCATGCCCTGCACAGCTCGCGGGCCATCGACCTGAGCCTGGAGCGCCTGCAACAGAGCAACCATGCACTGGAGGCCAGCGAGCAGCGTTTTCGCGCCGTGGCCGAGGCCGCTTCCGACTGGATCTGGGAAACCGACCGGCAGCAGCGGCTGACTTATCTGTCGCAGCGTTTCGTCAAGGTGACCGGCGACCCGGTGGAGGTCTGGCTCGGGCAACCGCTCAACCAACTGCTCAGTTGCGACACCACGCCCCTGTCACCCTGGCTGGACGCCCAGGTCGAGGCCGACTCGGAACAACCGGCCAACCTGCGCTGCGCCTACCGTGACCACAATGGCCAGAGCCGTTTTTGCCGGATCTCGGCACGGGCGATCGTGTACGACGGCAAGCTGGCAGGCTTTCGTGGCACCGCCAGCGACATCACCGACGAAGTGGCAGCCCACGCACGCATCCAACACCTGTCGCTGCACGACCCGCTGACGGGCCTTGCCAACCGCAACAAGCTCGCCCGGCACCTGGAGCAGGCGTTATTGCGCGGTAGCGACTCGGCACCCTTGACCTTGCTGCTGCTCGACCTCGACAACTTCAAGCCGATCAACGATTCCCTTGGGCATCCCGCCGGTGATGCAGTGCTGCAGGAGGTGGCCGCGCGCTTGCGCGATACCACCCGCGATGTCGACCTGGTCGCACGCCTGGGCGGCGACGAATTCGTGCTGGTGCTGGCAGGCGTGGACAACCGCCACGAGGTCGACCGGCTGTGCCAGCGGCTGATCGAGCTGCTGCGACAACCCATCCCCTTCGAGGACCAAGCGCTGCACGTGGGCGCCAGCATCGGCATCGCCCAGACCCGCACCCAGGGCTTTGATGCCGGCGAGCTGATACGCTGCGCCGATATCGCCCTGTACCAGGCCAAGGCCGACGGCAAGAATACCTGGCGCTACTTTGCCGCCGAGATGAACCAGCAGATCCAGTACCGCCGGCAACTGGAAAACGACTTGCGCCGCGCCCTGCGCAACAACGAGTTCGTCCTTCATTACCAACCGCGCTACCGCCTGGGCGACCTGCGCATCGTCTCGGTCGAAGCCCTGCTGCGCTGGCAGCATCCGCAGGAAGGCCTGCTTGGCCCGGACACCTTCATCGCGCTGGCCGAACAGAGCGAGCTGATCGTCAGCCTCGGCCGCTGGGTGCTGCGCGAGGCCTGCCGCAATGCCCAGGGCTGGCCCGGGCAGCTGCTGGTCTCGGTAAACCTGTCGCCGGCACAGTTCCTGCGCAGCGACGTGGTGGCCGATGTGCGTGACATTCTCGTGGAAACCGGCTTCCCCGCCCAACGCCTGGAGCTGGAGATCACCGAAAACGTGATGCTCAACGACATCGAAGGCGCGCTGGCGACCATGCAGGCACTCAAGGAGCTGGGCGTGCGCCTGAACATGGATGATTTCGGCACCGGCTATTCATCGCTCGGTTACCTGCGCACCTACCCGTTCGACAGCATCAAGATCGACAAACGCTTCATTGCCGGGCTGAGCAACGCCGGCAGCAGCGACCGGGCGGTGGTGCAGGCGATCATCAACCTGGGCGAAGCCATGGGCTTGACGGTAACCGCCGAAGGGGTCGAGACCGAACAGCAATTGCGCGCGCTGGAAGGTGACCGCTGCCATGAAGTGCAGGGCTATTACCTGAGCCGGCCGCTGGACAAGGCAGGCTTCGAGCAGTTGCTGGAGCAATTGCCCACATCGCCTGCCGATGCCAGTGCAAGCCGGCGCAGTTGAACCCGGCATTCAACGCAGGGCGCGGTCCGCGACGATCTCCGGCAAGTCACTGCGACGCAGGTAGACGCGCAGCGGCTCGGCGATGTTCAGGCGGTCGTCCACATGCTGCTGCAACAGCAACCCCAGCCGCTCGCGGCACAAGGCCATGCGCTGGCCCTGTTGCGGCCGCCAGACGAATTCGCTGCACGGGGTGATGCTGTCATCCGCCACGTCCATGCCGAACGCGTCCTCGGAAAACCGCACGATGTGGACCCCGCGCTTGCCATGAAAACCGACGAAGCCCTTGAGCTGGTCGGCGGCGCTGCAGATGTCCAGGGAAGTGATGGCCATGACGTAACCTCGCAATAAAGACGGAAGTGACGCACGCCAGGCGGGCAGCGGTTGCCTCTGCTGGGCAACGCGCTCGCCCAGCCTAGCGCAGGTGGCCGTTGTTTCGCCAAGGTTTTTCGTCATCTGCCGGCAGGCCCGCTAGAATGAATGCTGCCCCTCCGTCGCCAATACCGGGACCGTTCATGACAGACGCCATCAGCGCCGATATCAGCGCCGATATCGCTACCATCGCCCGCATCAACGCGGTGCCCGCCATTCTCCAGGTCATCTGTGAAACCACCGGCATGCGTTTTGCCGCCGTGGCACGGGTCACCGAAAACCACTGGGTCGCCTGTGCCGTGCTCGACACCCTGGATTTCGGCCTGGATGCCGGCGGCGAACTCGACGTGGCCACCACGCTGTGCCATGAGATCCGCAGCACCCACCAGACCATCGTGATCGACAAGGCCAGCGAGGACAAACAGTACTGCGGCCATCACACCCCCAAGCTGTATCGCTTCGAAAGCTACATTTCAGTGCCGGTGTTTCGCACCGATGGCAGCTTTTTCGGCACCATCTGTGCGCTCGACCCTATCCCGGCGGCGCTCAAGGGCAGCGCGATCCAGCCGATGATGGAGTCGTTCGCCCGCCTGCTGGCGATCCAGATCGAGAGCGAGGAAAACGCCCAGCGCACCGAGCGGGCGCTGCTTCAGGAACGGGCCATGGCCGAACTGCGCGAGCAGTTCATTGCCGTGCTCGGCCACGACCTGCGCAACCCGCTGTTCGCCATCACCGCAGGGGCCGAACTGCTGGCCCAGCGCCTGGAGGACGAGAAGAACCGCGTCATCGCCCAGCACATCCACACCTGCGGCCGGCGTGCCTCACAGCTGGTGCGTGACGTGCTGGACTTCGCCCGTGGCCGGCTCGGCACCGGCATCCCGTTGAACCAGCAGCCCTGCCCTGACCTGGCCGAAGGCCTCAGGCATGTGGCCTCGGAGCTGCAAGGGGTGCATCCGCTGCGCCAGATCGTGCTCGACATCGGCGTGCTCGGCGACCTGCGTTGCGACCGCGAACGGGTCACCCAGCTGCTGTCCAACCTCATTGCCAATGCCCTGGTGCATGGCGACCCGCATGGGCCGGTGACGGTCAAGGCCGCCATCGCCGACGATGAGTTCGTGCTCAGCGTGCACAACCGCGGGCGCCCGATTGCCGCACAGACCCTGAGCCAGCTGTTCCAGCCCTTCACCCGGCCATTGGCCGACGAGCCGCAGCAAGGCCTGGGGCTGGGGCTGTACATCGCCAACCAGATTGCCCTCTCCCATGGCGGGCGCATGGAGGTGGTGTCCGACGCCCTGCAAGGCACCTTGTTCAGCTTCCACCTGCCGCTGGGTCGACCTGAGTTGCAAGCAGCCCCGCCAGCCAGTTCATGAAGGCCTGCACCCGGCGCGGCACATGCCGTTGCCGGGCGTACAGCAACGACACCGGCATGGCCTCGGCCTGCCAGGCTGGCAGCACCGCCACCAGTTCACCCCGCAGCAAGTGCTCCGCCACCCCCACCGCCGGCACCTGGATCAACCCCAGCCCCGCCAGGCAGGCCGCCGAATAGGCCTCGGCATTGTTCACCGTTACCCCGCCCGCCATGGCCTGGTAGTGCACCTGGCCTGCGTGCTGGTATTCAAAACCTGCACTGCGCCCGCCGAGGTTGCGCACGTAGTGCACCAGGCGGTGCCCGGCCAGGTCCTCGAGGCGCTGCGGCACGCCATGGCGGGCCAGGTAGGCGGGGCTGGCGCAATTGCACATGCTCAACTGGCCGATCGGCCGCGCCACCACGTCCAGGTCGCTGAGCGCGCCGATGCGCATCACACAGTCGAAACCTTCGCGCAGCAGGTCGACCTGACGGTCGGTGCAGCTGATCTCCACTTCCAGGCGCGGGAAGCGCTCCAGAAAGTGCGGCAAGGCCGGGATGATGACGCGCCGCGCCATCATGGTCGGCATGTCGACCCGCAGGCAGCCGGCAAGCTCGGCATCGTCGGCGCGGAACAGGTTTTCGATCTCGTCCATGCCCGACAACAGGTCCTTGCTGCGCTCGTACAGCAACGCGCCATCCTGGGTTGCCTGCATGCGCCGCGTGGTGCGGTTGAACAGGCGTGTGCCAAGCATCTGCTCGAGGGCCCTGACCTGCTCCGACACCGTCGAACGCGGCAGGCCCAGGCTTTCGGCCGCCAAGGTGAAACTGCTCACTTCACTCACCCGGACGAAGGTGCGCAACAACTCCAACTTGTTCATACCGGCTTCCGATTGTTCGGTTAATGCGAACAGTATTTCCATATTTGCTGGATTTAACAGCCCATGCGCGACCAATAACCTGTTTCCCATCCACCCCAATGAGGAAACCGCCATGACCCGCAAGATTGCTCTGATCACCGGCGCCAGCCGCGGCCTGGGCCGCAACGCCGCCGAACACCTGGCCGCACGCGGCATCGACATCATCGGCACCTACCACAGCCAGGCCGACGAAGCCCACGCCTTGGCCGAGCGCCTGCAACAGGCCGGGGCAAAGGCGGCGATGCTGCAACTGGACGTCGGCGACAGCAGCAGCTTCGCAGCCTTCGCCGAGCGCCTGGGCGAAACCCTGCGCAGCCAGTTTGGCCGCGAGCGTTTCGACTTCCTGGTGAACAACGCCGGCATCGGCCTCAACGCGCCATTCAGCGAAACCAGCGAGGCGCAGTTCGACCAGTTGCTGAACATCCACCTCAAGGGGCCGTTCTTCCTCACCCAGCGCATGCTGGCGCTGCTGGAGGATGGCGGGCGCATCGTCAACATTTCCTCGGGCCTTGCGCGCTTTTCGTTGCCGGGCCACGCGGCCTACGCCGCCATGAAGGGCGCGATGGAGGTGCTGACCCGCTACCAGGCCAGGGAGCTGGGCGCCCGTGGCATCCGCGTCAACATTCTCGCCCCGGGGGCGATCGAGACCGATTTCAGCGGCGGCGCGGTGCGCGACAACCCGCAGCTCAATGACTACGTCGCCGGGAACACGGCCCTGGGCCGCGCCGGCCTGCCGGATGACATCGGTGCGGCGATCGCCCTGTTGCTGGAGGAAGGCAACGGCTGGATCACCGGGCAGCGGCTGGAGGTTTCCGGGGGCATGTTCCTGTGAATGCCTGGGGGCCGCCGTGCGGCCCCTTGGCCCTTACCGGTCGACGATGTCTTCATGGACCTGGACGCTGGCCGTCATCCCGGCACTGAGGTTCACGCCCTGGGGGATCTCGTCCAGCTTGATCCGCACCGGGATGCGCTGCGCCAGCCGCACCCAGTTGAAGGTCGGCTCGACCTCCGGCAACAGCTGGCTGTCGGGGTTGCTGTTGCGGTCGGTGATGCCGCGGCTGATGCTCTGCACATGCCCTTGCATCGCCTCCCCCGCGCCCATCAGCCAGACCTTCACCGAGTCGCCCACGCGAATGCGCGGCAGCTTGGTCTCTTCGAAATAGGCCTGGATATAGAAGGTCGAATCATCCACCAGGGCCATCACGGCCTGGCCGGTGTTCACATAGTTGCCCTGGGCCAGGCGCAGGTTGGTGATATGCCCGTCGCGCGGGGCGCGCACTTCGCTGCGCGCCAGGTTGATTTTCGCCACCTGCAACTGGGCTTGGGCTTCATGCAGCTCGCCACGGGCGATAGCCGCGTTGATCTGGGCGTTTTCCCGCAGCTCGGCGCTGATGGCCTCCGGGCCCAGCGCCGTGCGCCGCGCCGCTTCGCGTTCGCGCAGGTGCAACTGCTGGGTGCGCGTCTCGGCCACGGCGCTGGCCTGGTCGAAGGCCGCCTGGAAGCGCTCGCGGTCGATGGTCATCAGCAGCTCGCCAGCCTTGACCTGCTGGTTGTCCTGCACCTTGAGCTCGCGCACCCAGCCGGACACATCGGGGGCGATCACCACCACATCGGCGCGCACCCGGGCATCCCGTGTCCACGGGGTGAGCATGTAGTACTGCCAGAGCTGGTAGCCGGCCAGAACGGCGATGGCGACCACGCAAAGGGTCACCAGGGTACGGACGACAGCACGCATCGAATCACTCCTTACAAAGGCCCCAGCAGGCGAACCACCAGGTACAACACACACACGAACATGGCCGCATCGAACAAGGCTTCATGCCAGATCCAGCGCGCCAGCGGGGTGGCCTGGACCACCAGGCGCAAGGCGCCGGTGAGCACCAGGGCCATCAACACGTAGATTAGAAAAGGGCTGAGCAGCACGCCGCCCAAGGCCCATTCACGCAAGCCCATGGGCTTCCTCCTGCCAGCGGCACCATTTACGCCAACTTTTCTGCAACTGCAGCACGGCGCCTTCGGCCAGGCGCAACGGGTCACTGGACGGCAGGCGCTGCAGCGCGGCGATGAACTGCTCGCTGGCGGCATCCAGGCGCTCGCCGCGCCCGGCAGCCGGCCCTTGGGCCAGCACCGCTTGCAATTGCTCCAGATACTGCCGCTCAGCCGCGCCCAGCGGCGCCTGGGCCACCGCCAGGCACATGCGCAGGTGCACCAGCTCATCGCCGATATCCAGGCCATGCAGGCCATCGTCCCAGCGCTTGCGCTCGGCCTCGGGCAATTCGTTGGCCTGACGGGCAAGCTGCATCAGGCGGTCGGCCATGCGCCCGCCAAACCAGGTATCGGCGCCGCGCAGGTCACGCCGGGTCAGGCGTACCAGGTCACTTTGCGTTGCGGCCCGCAGTCGGCGGCCGAGCCAGGCCGGGTGACGAAACACCAGCAAGCGGAACGCCAGCACCGCGGCGCTCACCCCCACCAGCATGGCCAAGGCGCTGTTGAGCATGCTCGCCACGCCAAACTGCATGGCATTGAGCGGCGCCACCAGGACGATGCAATGCAGGCAATAGGAAGTGGCCGTAGCGCCGGTACGCGGATGCGCCATGCCCAGCGCCCCGAGAAACAGCGGCACGCCCAGGCCCAGGCAGAGCATGGCGAAGCTGCTCCACTGCGGCAGGATGATTTGCCCGACCAGAAACGCCACCGGGATCGCCAGCAAGATGCCGCGCAAGAAACTCAGGCCGATCTGCGCGCCGTTTTCACGGCTGGCGAACAAGCTGCAGACCACGCACGTCAACACCAGGCCACCCGGTGCCGAAGGCCAGGCGGTGGCCAGCCAGAAGCTGCTCATGACCAGGAACGCCAGGGCACTGCGCGAGCCGAACAGCAGCGCCAGCGACCAATCGCGGTGCGCGGCCAGGCCCTGGCCGTCCGCCTTGGGCGTGCGCCCGGCCTCGACATCGTCCAGCGCCTGGGTGGCGGCCATGGCGTAGTCGAGCAGCAAGGCCATGCGGGCCAGGCAGAAGTGCTCGGCCGAGCTGATCTGCTCGGCGTGGGCGGCATCCCAGATGCGCTGGCGCAACAGCAGCAGGGTGGGTTGGTCTGGGTTGGCCAACCCGGCGCGCACTTCTTCCATCCAGGGGCCAAGGGCAATGGCTTGCTGCTCATCGAGCTGGCGCCATTGCCGGCGCACCGAGCGTGAAATGCGCAGCAACACCATCAGTTTCTGGCTCAGCCCGCGAATCGCCCTGGCCCGCTGGCGCCCGCGCGGCCCCTCGAACCAGGCATGTTCGCGCTGGGTATCGATGGCAACGATACGCCCGAGAATCTCCAGCAACCCTTTGCGCGCCTCATCCTCGCCGCCGAGCATGGCGCTGGCCGCCTGCAGGCCGTTCTGCCAGGCCTGGCGCGCCTGCACGGCAAGCTGCTGCTCGACGCGCATGGGCCAGAGCAAGGCGCTGGTGGCGGTGGCGCAGAAAATGCCCAGGCAGATTTCGGTACAGCGCGCCACGGCCTGGTCGAACACCTGCAGCGGGTGGTCGATCGCCGGCAGGGCGATGATGGCGGCGGTGTAGCCGGCCAGCACGAAGGCATAGGCCCAGGCGCTGCGCAGTTGCGTGGAAGCGGCCGTGCACAGCGCCAGCCACAGCGCCAGGGCAATCAGGAACAGCCAGGGGGTCTGGGCGAACAGGCCAATGAACACCACCGACATGAAGGTGCCGACCAGCGTCCCGGCCAGCCGAGCCAGGCCCTTCTGCACCACCATCCCGGACAGCGGCTGGGCGACGATGAACGCGGTCATCAAGGCCCAGGCCGGCTGCTCCAGCCCCCAGCGCATCGCCAGCCACAAGGCCAGGCCGCCGCCGAGCAAGGTCTTGATGGCGAACTTGAGGGCCAGGCGGGTGGGTGCGAACAGGGCCTGTAGGGTGATGGGCACGAATCGGACCTTGCGGGGGGATGGTTGAGGTAAACGATAGACAACGCAGCGCAGGATAATGCCGAAACGATTAATTAGCTAGCTAATCATCTTTGTAGGGCGGAAGTTGGCGCAGCAAATCGCAGGCAAAAAAATAGGCGACCGAAGTCGCCCTAAATGCCTTGCGTGCTCGTGTATCGGGAAGGTCAGCGCGGCTTGCGCTTGTTCGAGTCCTTCCAGATGAAAATGCCCAGACCGGCAAAGAAGGCGAACATCAACCCGACCGTTACCACACCCGCGATAACCACATTGTCGAAGAACATGTCATGGGCCTCCTGATTCGTTTGCCGTTGTCCGATGGATGCAAGGTAACGAATGCCGGGGCGGGGGAAATTGATCGAGGTCAATGCTGCCCGGGACCGGGCAGGCGAGGCGGGCGCAGGGTTGACCTGCGTCAAGTTTCAGCGCTTCTTGGGCTTGCCCTTGGGCTTTTTCTTCTTCGCCTTGCCCAGCGGCATGGCTTGCTCGAACGCCTGGCGCACTTCGTTCAGGCGTTTTTCCTTGAGGTCGTGGACGCGCTTGGCGCGTTCGGCATCGAAGTCGATGAGGTTGTCTTGGCTCATGGGCAGGCTCGACGGTCAACAGAGACGTGCATGATGAAGCCAGGCGCCGGCCATGGCCAGCCCTGGCTCAGACTTCGATGTCGACCAGCAGCCCCTGGCGTGGGTGCTCGCCCATCAGCGGGGCCACCGGCACGGTGTTGTCGGCGTTGACTTCATCACCGGGCAGCGCGCTGTAGCGCTCTTCATCGCCCTTGCTGTTGCGCCGTTGCTGGCGGCGCTGCTCGTCACGCAACAACAGCGCCTGCTCTTGCGGGTCGCGCTGGTGCTTGAGGTCGATGGCGCTTTCGCCGGACGAGGGCTGCGCGGGGACCACCGGCTTGATGTCAGGGGTCGGCTTGACCGGGTCCTGTTGCGAGGTCACGGGTGCGGCACTGAGCGGAATGATCGGCGGCAGCATGAATGTTCTCCTGTGCCCACTGTATCGGCCAGCCAGCCACCACCTTGAGCAGCGCCAGGCGAGAATGTGCGGCCGGTCACGGCCGCACCCTGCCTGTATGGACAGCGATTATTCGGCTTCGTCGTCCGGGTCGTCGTCGACCGGCGGGCTGGCCTCGCTCCAGGGGCGCTTGTAGACCTGCTGCCAGACGGCGTCCATGTGGTCACGCAAAACCTGCGGGGCGTTTTTCAGCGATGCGCTGTCTTCACGCTCGCCGCCCACCGGCTCTTCGCCCGCCGGGGTGATCAGCGACTGGCCGGTGATGGTGTAGCTGGCCTGGCCTTCGCGCATCTCGATGGCGATGTCGTGGGGGTCGATGCCGCCGCCGCAGAACGAATGGCTGGCCACCGTCACTTCGGCGACGCCATCCTTGTTCAGGTCGCTGACATCACTGACGTCGGTATAGAAGTCGACATCCAGGTCCAGGCCGGAGCAGGTGGTTTCCTGCTCGATCTGCCAGCGCGCCTTGAACGCGTCGCTGGCCGCGCCGCGCCCGTACAAGGTGGCCTTGAGCACCACCTTGTCCACTTCCTGCTCGGACTCGGCATCCACCGCCTGGCCGTCGCTGCGGCTGAGCACCAGCAGGCCCTCGCCGTCGCGGTCGCGAAAATGCACGCTCTTGATCGGCGTCTGCACACCCAGCACTTCGAGCTGCTCGACGGGAATCGGCGGCAAGGTTTCGAAATTTTTCTGATCACAGGCGCTGAGCAGCAGCACGCTGCCCAGGGCCATGGAGGCGTTCAACCAGCGGTGCTTGAGCGGCATGTGAGTACGAAGCCCTCGTCAGCAAGACGGTTTTCTGTGATGAAACAGCTAGACTGATGGTCTTTCAAGTCTATGGTCAGCCCGGCCTATCCGTTAACATAGCCGGCTTTTCATCGCGGGAGTTCAGGCAGTATGGCGCAGCAGTATCAACCGGGGCAACGCTGGATCAGCGACAGCGAAGCAGAGCTCGGCCTGGGGACCATCCTGGCACAGGATGGCCGCCTGTTGACCGTGCTCTACCCGGCCACTGGCGACACCCGCCAGTATTCCCTGCGCAATGCGCCGCTGACCCGCGTGCGCTTCTCGCCAGGTGACCAGATCACCCACTTCGAAGGCTGGAAGCTGACCGTGCGCGAGGTCGAGGACATCGACGGGCTGATGGTCTACCACGGCCTCGACGGCCAGAACCAGGCGCGCACCCTGCCGGAAACCCAGCTGTCGAACTTCATCCAGTTCCGCCTGGCCAGCGACCGCCTGTTCGCCGGCCAGATCGACCCGCTGTCATGGTTCAGCCTGCGCTACAACACCCTGCATCACACCAGCAAGCAGATGCAGTCGTCGCTGTGGGGCCTGGGCGGCTGCCGCGCGCAGCCGATCGCCCACCAGTTGCACATTGCTCGTGAAGTGGCCGACCGCAGCGCGCCACGCGTTTTGCTGGCCGACGAAGTGGGCCTGGGCAAGACCATCGAGGCGGGCCTGGTGATCCACCGCCAACTGCTGTCCGGCCGCGCCAGCCGCGTGCTGATCCTGGTGCCGGAAAACCTCCAGCACCAGTGGCTGGTGGAAATGCGCCGGCGCTTCAACCTGCAGGTGGCACTGTTCGACGCCGAACGCTTCATCGAGAGCGATGCCAGCAACCCGTTCGAGGATGCCCAGCTGGCGCTGGTCGCCCTGGAGTGGCTGGTCGATGACGAAAAGGCCCAGGACGCGCTGTTCGCCGCCGGCTGGGACATGCTGGTGGTCGACGAAGCCCACCACCTGGTCTGGCACGAAGAGCAGGCCAGCGCCGAGTACAATTTGGTCGAGCAACTGGCCCAGGTCATCCCTGGCGTGTTGCTGCTCACCGCCACCCCCGAGCAACTGGGCCAGGACAGCCACTTTGCCCGCCTGCGCCTGCTCGACCCCAACCGTTTCCACGACCTGGCCGCCTTCCGCGCCGAGAGCGAGCACTATCGCCCGGTGGCCGAAGCGGTGCAGGAACTGCTCGATGAAGGCCGCCTGTCGCCCAAGGCCCACGCCACCATCCAGGGCTTCCTGGGCAGCGAAGGCGAAGCCCTGCTGGCAGCCGTCAGCGATGGCGACAGCCAGGCCAGCGCGCGGCTGATCCGCGAACTGCTCGACCGCCACGGCACCGGCCGCGTGCTGTTTCGCAACACCCGTGCGGCGATCCAGGGCTTCCCCGAGCGCCAACTGCACCCCTACCCGCTGGCCAACCCCGAGCAGTACCGCGACCTGCCGGCCGGCGAGCATGCCGAGCTGTACCCGGAAGTCGCCTTCCAGGCCCAGGGCGAAACCAGCGATGAAGAACGCTGGTGGCGCTTCGACCCGCGGGTCGACTGGCTGATCGACACCCTGAAGATGCTCAAGCGCACCAAGGTCCTGGTGATCTGCGCCCACGCCGAAACCGCCATGGACCTCGAAGACGCCCTGCGCGTGCGCTCCGGCATCCCGGCCACGGTGTTCCACGAAGGCATGAGCATCCTCGAACGGGACCGCGCGGCCGCCTACTTCGCCGACGAGGAATTTGGCGCCCAGGTGCTGATCTGCTCCGAGATCGGCAGCGAAGGCCGCAACTTCCAGTTCGCCCATCACCTGGTGATGTTCGACCTGCCGGCCCACCCCGACCTGCTCGAGCAGCGCATCGGCCGCCTCGACCGCATCGGCCAGAAGCACACCATCCAGTTGCACATCCCGTACCTGCAGGACAGCCCGCAAGAGCGCCTGTTCCAGTGGTACCACGAAGGCCTCAACGCCTTCCTCAACACCTGCCCGACCGGCAACGCCCTGCAGCATCAGTTTGGCCCGCGCCTGCTGCCGATGCTCGAAGGGGGCGAGGCCAAGGCCTGGACCGCGCTGGTGGCCGAAGCCCGTGGCGAGCGCGAGCGCCTGGAAGCCGAGCTGCACAGCGGCCGCGACCGCCTGCTGGAGCTCAACTCCGGCGGCGCCGGCGAAGGCCAGGCGCTGGTGGAGGCGATCCTCGAGCAGGACGACCAGTTCGCCCTGCCGATCTACATGGAAACCCTGTTCGACGCCTTCGGCATCGACAGCGAGGACCATTCGGAAAACGCCCTGATCCTCAAGCCGAGCGAGAAGATGCTCGACGCCAGCTTCCCGCTGGGCGACGACGAAGGCGTGACCATCACCTACGACCGCGCCCAGGCGCTGTCGCGCGAAGACATGCAGTTCCTGACCTGGGAGCACCCGATGGTGCAGGGCGGCATGGACCTGGTGCTGTCCGGCTCGATGGGCAACACCGCCGTCGCGCTGATCAAGAACAAGGCACTCAAGCCAGGCACCGTGCTGCTCGAGCTATTGTTCGTCAGTGAAGTGGTGGCGCCGCGCAGCCTGCAACTGGGCCGTTACCTGCCGCCTGCGGCGCTGCGCTGCCTGCTCGATGCCAACGGCAACGACCTGGCCTCGCGCGTGGCCTTCGAAACCCTCAACGACCAGCTCGAAAGCGTGCCGCGGGCCAGCGCCAACAAGTTCATCCAGGCCCAGCGCGACGTGCTGGCCAAGCGCATCAGCGGTGGCGAAGAGAAGATCCTGCCGACCCACGTCGAGCGCGTGGCCGAGGCCCAGCGCCGCCTGGCCGCCGAGGCCGACGAAGAGCTGGCGCGCCTGACAGCCCTCAAGGCCGTCAACCCAAGCGTGCGCGACAGCGAGATCGACACCCTGCGCAAGCAGCGTGAAGACGGCCTGGCCATGCTGGACAAGGCCGCATTGCGCCTGGAGGCGATCCGCGTGCTGGTTGCAGGCTGATTCAGCATTACCCCGGGGGCGCGCAAGCGCCCCCACCCTCCCCTCGCTTTATTTCCCCACGCTATTGATCCGATAACCAAATCGTAGAGATCAATATGCCATTATTCCGGAAGGCTTAATCACCCCTTTCTATACTGCCTCGAGTGCCCACTCGAAGATGAGGCAAGCAATGGAATGGTTGGGTCTGCAATTGTTCGCCGAACTGCCCGTTTCGGGCCGCATCGTCATGGACTGCCGGCATGAACCGCTGTTGATCCTGATCGCGTTCGCGGTGGCCAGTGCAGCCTGCTTCGCCACCCTGGACATGGCCGAACGCCAGTCCCACAGCGAACACGCCACCGCCCAACGGCAATGGCGCGTGCTTGGCGCCTGCTGCCTGGCCGGCGGGATCTGGGCCATGCACTTCATCAGCATGCTGGCGTTCCAGGCGCCGGTGGAAATGCACTATGACGTGCCGCTGACCGGCCTCTCGCTGCTGATTGCCCTGGTGGTGGCGTGGCTGGCGATGAACAGCCTCGACCGCACCCACATGCGCCCACAGCATTACCTGCAGAGCGCCTTGCTGATCGGCCTGGGCATCATCCTCATGCATTTCGTGGGCATGGCCGCGCTGCAAACCGGCGCGCAGCAGTTCTACAAGACCGGCCCGCTGCTGGGCAGCGCCGGCATCGCCCTGCTGACCAGCCTCGGCGCCTTGCTGCTGGCGCGCTACTTTCGCAACGGCAGCGGCCGCCAGCACCAGCTGCTGAAAACCGGCGCCGCGCTGCTGATGGCAGGCGGCATCGTCGCCACCCACTTCACGGCCATGGCCGCCATGACCCTGGTCATCGCCCCGGACACCGCCCTGCGCCTGCCCTCAGGCGACAACAGCCTGCAACTGGGCCTGACCATCGCCTTCATCACCCTGTTGATCAGTGGCAGCAGCATCAGCGCCGCCCTCGCCGACAAGAAGCTGCAGAGCAAGGAGCACGACCTGCGCCGGGTCAGCAACCTGCTCAGCCAGCTCGACCAGGCGCGGGCGTCGCTGCAACAGGCCGCGCACTACGACGCGCTGACCAACCTGGTCAACCGCCGCGGCTTCAACCAGGTGTTCGCCGAGCGGCTGGCGGAGCACAGCGCCAGCGAAGACCTGCTGGCGGTGATGTTCCTCGACATCGACCATTTCAAGCGCATCAACGACAGCCTGGGCCACGCGGCGGGCGATGAACTGCTCAAAGGCATCGCCAGCCACATCAAGGCTGCCACCCGCCACCAGGACCTGGTCGCGCGTTTCGGCGGCGATGAGTTCTGCGTGGTCACCAGCCTCAGCAACCGCGACGAGGCCCGCCACCTGGCCCAGCGCATCATGCAGCGCATGAAGGAGCCGATCGACCTGGGCGGCCGGCGCATGGTGATGACCACCAGCATCGGCATCAGCGTGTTCCCGGACGATGGCCAGACCGCCGAAGAGCTGCTCAAGCATGCCGACCTGGCCCTCTACCAATCCAAGGGCAGCGGGCGCAACAGCCTGCATTTCTTCAACAGCAGCCTGAAAAGCCGCGCCACCCTGGAACTGCAACTGGAAGAAGAGCTGCGCGTCGCCCTGCTCGAAGAGCGCGGGCTGTGCGTGCATTACCAGCCGATCTTCGACCTGCACAATGGCCAGGTGGCCAAGCTCGAGGCACTGGTGCGCTGGCAGCACCCGCAGCATGGCCTGCTCGGGCCAGACCGCTTCATCGGCATTGCCGAAGCCAATGGGCTGATCGTCGACCTCGACCTGTGGGTGCTGCGCCATGCCTGCGCCGACCTGGCCCAGCTGCAGCGCCACGGCTACGGCAACCTCCAGGTCACGGTCAATTGCTCGGCGCTGACCCTGGGCCACGAGGCGCTGGCGCAGGAGGTGGAAATGGCCTTGTTCCAGGCGGGCCTGGCGCCACGCCACCTGGAGCTGGAAGTCACCGAAAACGCCCTGGTCGGCGATATCCAGCGCACCGTCAGCCTGCTCAAGCGCATTCGCAGCCAGGGCGTGAGCCTGTCGATCGACGACTTCGGCACCGGCTATTCGTCACTGGCCTACCTCAAGCGCCTGCCGCTGGATGTGCTGAAGATCGACCGTTCCTTCCTGCAGGAGGTGCCCGGCAGCCTGAAGGACCGCGAGATCGTCCAGGCCATCATCGCCATGGCCCATACCCTGCACCTGCAGGTGGTCAGCGAAGGGGTGGAAACCGCCGAGCAGTACGCGTTCCTGGCCAGCAACGGCTGCGACTTCCTGCAGGGCTACCTGCTCAGCCGCCCCGTGGCCCTGGCAGATCTGCGGCCGATCCTCGACCGGCTCGACCGCCAGGACTTCGCCCCCATCACTTATTGCGATACAGCTCTACCAGGGTCGCCGGATCTTTTTGCAGATAGCCCTGGCTACCGTGCAAACGCATCAATTGCGCGGCAAGGCCACTGAGCGGCGTCGCCGAGCCCTGCTCGCGGGACAGCTTGACCGCACCATCGAGGTCCTTGAGCAGCGTGCGCACATGCCACTTGATCGGTTCGTAATCGCTGGCAGCCATTTGCGGCGCGAGGATCTGCAGCGGCTTGGAATCGGCAAAACCACCCGCCAGGGCCTCGGCGATGAGACTGGCATCGACCCCGGACTGTTCGGCCAGGGCCACCACCTCGGCAATCACCAGGGCGTTGCAGGCCACGATCATCTGGTTGCAGGCCTTGGTCACCTGCCCTGCCCCCACGCCGCCCATGTGCGTCACGCGCTGGCCGAGCACCTGCAGGACCGGGCGCGCCCGCTCAAGATGCGCCGCCTCGCCGCCGACCATGATCGCCAACGTGCCCGCCTCGGCGCCAGGGGTGCCGCCAGACACCGGCGTATCCAGCCAGGCCATGCCGCACAGCGCTGCCAGCTCGGCAGCCATCTCGCGGGTGGCGGTCGGCTCCAGGCTGGAGAAATCGACCAGCAGTTGCCCGCTGCGCCCGCCCATGGCGATGCCGTGCTCGCCGAACACCACCTCACGGACCACAGCGGTATCGGCCAGGCACAGCAGCACCATGTCGTTGTCGCGGCACAACTCGGCGGGGCTTGCCGCCAGGCGCGCGCCTGCGGCAACCAGCTCGGCGCATTTCTCCGGGCTGCGGTTCCAGACGGTCAACGGGAAGCCCGCGGCCAGCAGGCGCCGGCACATGGGCAGGCCCATCAGGCCGATTCCGGCGAATCCAAGTGAAGGAAGTTCTGAACGCATCGAGCACTCCTGGCAAATTCGAAAATCAGCGGGCCGCAGCGCGGCCCATTACGCATTCCGTAAACTGTTACCGCCACGCCAAATTGTTACCTACCTCTACCCGCCTGCACGCCTTCAAGCACCAAGGCGAGGCAGCTGTGCATTTTCACGCACCAAAACGGCGCGCGATCACACCGGGCTCTTCACCTGGATCACGATGAACGGCGATACCACCACCGCCCATATCTCTGGATCGCGGCTTTGCAGGTCGAGCGCCTGCTCGGTCGTGACCGGGCCGACAGTGCCATCACTGCGCCACTTGGCGAAGATTTCGCCGCGATTCTCGGCCATTGCCGTGGCAACCTCGATCAGGTCCAGGCCCGGGTCGACCCAAATCAGGTCACCCTTGGCCCAGAAGCGCTCCAAGGCTTTCCACTCGATGGTCGCGGTCTCGCCAAGCAATTTGGCATAGAGGGTGCTTGTTTGATCAGTCATGGGTTTGTACCCGCAAAAACGGCCTATAAAAAAGGCCTGCATTTTTGCAGAAAAACCCGGTTTCAAAACAGTAATTTGGTCGATTGGCCCCGAACGTGTGGGGTGGGGCCGCAGATACGGGCAATTTGATGGCGCCTTTTTGTATCTTTGTGTCGACCATGCGACAACCCTCGAATTAGGCACTTTTCGCCCGCTTTTCAAGCGCTCGAACAGCGCTCTACACTGTACCGGTACAGTTTCCGGGACATGTTCCGGGGGAAGGTGGGCATGCAGTGTGGCGTGGCCATGCTGCAATCCCGCCCGGTCTGTAGCCCTGGCCGCCAGGACTATAAGAATTACAACAGAATGAGTGGAGCACTATGATCAAGATTTCCAAGCTGTTCGCCGCAATGGTTCTGGCAGGGGTAGCCAGCCATTCGTTTGCCGCCGATACCATCAAGATCGGCATCGCCGGTCCCAAGACGGGCCCTGTGACCCAGTACGGCGACATGCAGTTCATCGGCGCCAAACAGGCCATCAAGGACATCAACGCCAAGGGCGGCGTCGATGGCAAAAAACTTGAAGCCGTGGAATACGACGACGCCTGCGACCCTAAACAGGCCGTGGCAGTCGCCAACAAAGTGGTCAACGACGGCGTCAAGTTCGTCATCGGCCACCTGTGCTCCAGCTCGACTCAGCCTGCGTCCGACATCTACGAAGACGAAGGCGTGATCATGATCACCCCGGCTGCCACCAGCCCGGACATCACCACCCGTGGTTACAAACTGATCTTCCGCACCATCGGCCTGGACAGCGCCCAGGGCCCGGCCGCCGGCAACTACATCGCCGACCACGTCAAACCGAAAGTGGTGGCCGTGCTGCACGACAAGCAGCAATACGGTGAAGGCATCGCCACCGCGGTCAAGCAGACCCTGGAGAAGAAAGGCGTCAAGGTTGCCGTGTTCGAAGGCCTGAACGCCGGTGACAAGGACTTCTCCTCGATCATCCAGAAGCTCAAGCAGAACAACGTCGACTTCGTCTACTACGGCGGCTACCACCCAGAGCTGGGCCTGATCCTGCGCCAGGCTCAGGAAAAGGGCCTGAAAGCCAAGTTCATGGGCCCAGAAGGCGTGGGTAACGACTCGATCTCGCAGATTGCCCAGGGCGCTTCCGAAGGCCTGCTGGTCACCCTGCCGAAATCGTTCGACGCCGACCCGGAAAACAAGGCCATCGTCGAGGCCATCAAGGCTGACGGCAAGGACCCAAGCGGCCCGTTCGTGTTCCCGGCCTACTCGGCTGTCGAGCTGATCGCCAAGGGTATCGAAGCGGCCAAGTCCGAAGACACCGCCAAGGTGGCCGAAGCCATCCACGCCGGTACCTTCAAGACCCCGACCGGCGAGCTCTCCTACGACGCCAAGGGCGACCTGAAAGACTTCAAGTTCGTGGTCTACGAATGGCACTTCGGCAAACCGAAGACTGAAGTCTCCCCTCAGTAACTGCGTGACTAAATAGCTGACCGTAAAAGCCCACTGTGCGAGCAGTGGGCTTTGTTTTACGAGGTTCATGGGCCTGGTTGCCGCGATCCGGCAGCGGGCTCACCTGAAAATCTTAAAACCGTCACCCGCGGTTTCCTGGCCGTCACCCGGCCGGCGAAATGCAAATCAGGTTTTTAGGAGCGCTGTAATGCCTGAGATCTACCATTTCTTCCAACAACTGGTTAATGGATTGACCATCGGCAGCACCTATGCGTTGATCGCCATCGGCTACACGATGGTGTACGGCATCATTGGCATGATCAACTTCGCCCACGGCGAGGTTTACATGATCGGATCCTACGTGGCCTTCATCGCCCTGGCGGGCCTGGCCATGATGGGTATCCACTCGCTGCCGATCCTGATGACCGTTGCCTTCGTCGCGACGATCTTCGTCACCAGTGCCTATGGCTACAGCATCGAACGGGTTGCCTACCGCCCCCTGCGCAACAGCAACCGTCTGATCCCGCTGATTTCCGCCATCGGCATGTCGATCTTCCTGCAGAACACTGTCTTGCTGTCGCAGGACTCCAAGGACAAATCCATCCCCAACCTGATCCCCGGGAGCTTCTCCTTCGGGCCAGGCGGTGCTGAAGAAGTACTGATCAGCTACATGCAAGTCCTGGTGTTCGTGGTCACCCTGGTGGCCATGACCCTGCTCACCCTGTTCATCTCCCGTTCCCGCCTGGGGCGCGCCTGCCGCGCCTGCGCCGAGGACATCAAGATGGCCAACCTGCTGGGCATCAACACCAACAACATCATCGCCCTGACCTTCGTCATCGGTGCTGCCCTGGCAGCCGTGGCGGCCGTGCTGCTGAGCATGCAGTACGGGGTCATCAACCCCAACGCCGGTTTCCTGGTGGGCCTGAAGGCCTTCACCGCGGCGGTACTGGGTGGCATCGGCAGCATCCCGGGCGCGATGCTCGGCGGGCTGGTGCTGGGCGTGGCCGAGGCCTTCGGCGCCGACATCTTCGGCGACCAGTACAAGGACGTGGTGGCATTCGGCCTGTTGGTTCTTGTCTTGCTGTTCCGGCCGACCGGCATCCTCGGCCGCCCGGAGGTTGAAAAAGTATGAACAGAAATCTCAAACAGGCGTTCTTCGCCGCCTTGCTGGTATGGGCCGTGGCCTTCCCGGTGCTGGGCCTGAAACTGAGCATCGACGGCATCAGCCTGTCGGTCCATAGCCAGGGTTCGTTCACCCTCAGCATCATCGCCGTGTGTTCGGTGCTGATGTTCCTGCGCGTGCTGTTCGACAAGCAGTGGAGTTCGGTGATGGGCCGCCGTTCGGATCGCAAGCTGATCCCGCCGGCAGTCAGCAACTACCTCACCCTGCCCAAGACCCAGCGCTACATCATCATCGGCCTGATCGCCGCTGCCCTGGTATGGCCGTTCTTCGGTTCACGCGGGGCGGTCGACATCGCCACGCTGATCCTGATCTACGTGCTGCTGGGCCTTGGCCTGAACATCGTGGTGGGCCTGGCCGGCCTGCTCGACCTGGGGTATGTGGGCTTCTATGCGGTGGGTGCCTACAGCTATGCGATGCTCTCGCACTACCTGGGCTGGAGCTTCTGGGTCTGCCTGCCGATCGCCGGCCTGATGGCCGCCACCTTCGGCTTCTTGCTCGGCTTCCCGGTGCTGCGCCTGCGCGGTGACTACCTGGCGATCGTGACGCTCGGCTTCGGCGAGATCATCCGCCTGTTCCTGCGTAACCTCACCGACTGGACCGGCGGCCCGAACGGCATCAGCAACATCCCCAAGCCGGAGTTCTTCGGCCTGACCTTCGAACGCCGTGCGGCCGAGGGGATGCAGACCTTCCATGAGTTCTTCGGGCTGGAATACAACTCGATCAACAAGGTCATCTTCCTCTACCTGGTAGCCCTGCTGCTGGCCCTGCTGGCGCTGTTCGTCATCAACCGCCTGCTGCGCATGCCGATCGGCCGCGCCTGGGAAGCCCTGCGCGAAGACGAGATCGCCTGCCGGGCTCTGGGCCTGAACCCGACCGTGATCAAGCTTTCGGCCTTCACCCTGGGCGCCTGCTTCGCGGGCTTCGCCGGCAGCTTCTTCGCCGCGCGCCAGGGCCTGGTGACACCGGAGTCGTTCACCTTCATCGAGTCGGCGATCATCCTCGCCATCGTCGTGCTCGGCGGCATGGGCTCACAACTGGGCGTGATTCTCGCGGCCATCGTGATGATCCTGCTGCCCGAGCTGATGCGTGAGTTCAGCGAATACCGGATGCTGATGTTCGGTGCGCTGATGGTGTTGATGATGATCTGGCGTCCGCAAGGCCTGCTGCCTATGCAACGTCCACACATGGAGCTGCGTCGATGAGCCGCGAAATTCTGCAAGTCAGCGGCCTGAGCATGCGCTTCGGCGGCTTGTTGGCGGTCAACGGCGTGGCCCTGACCGTCAAGGAAAAACAGGTGGTGGCGCTGATCGGCCCGAACGGCGCCGGCAAGACCACGGTGTTCAACTGCCTCACCGGCTTCTACAAGCCCAGCGGCGGCACCATCCTGCTCGACGGCCAGCCGATCCAGGGCCTGGCCGGCCACCAGATCGCCCGCAAGGGCGTGGTGCGGACCTTCCAGAACGTGCGCCTGTTCAAGGAAATGACCGCGCTGGAGAACCTGCTGATCGCCCAGCACCGCCACCTCAACACCAACTTCTTCGCCGGCCTGTTCAAGACCCCGAGCTTCCGCCGCAGCGAGAAGGAGGCCATGGAGCGTGCGCAGTACTGGCTGGAGAAGGTCAACCTGACCGAGTTCGCCAACCGCACCGCCGGCACCCTCGCCTACGGCCAGCAGCGCCGCCTGGAAATCGCCCGCTGCATGATGACCCAGCCACGCATCATCATGCTCGACGAACCGGCTGCCGGCCTGAACCCCAAGGAGACCGAAGACCTCAAGGCGCTGATCGCCTACCTGCGCGAGTCGCACAACGTCACCGTGCTGCTGATCGAGCACGACATGAAGCTGGTGATGAGCATTTCCGACCACATCGTCGTGATCAACCAGGGCACGCCCCTGGCCCACGGCACGCCGGAGGAGATCCGCGACAACCCTGACGTGATCAAAGCCTACCTGGGGGAAGCGTAAATGCTGAAGTTCGAGAACGTTTCCACCTTCTACGGCAAGATCCAGGCGCTGCACAGCGTCAACGTGGAAATCAACCAGGGCGAGATCGTCACCCTGATCGGTGCCAACGGCGCCGGCAAGTCGACCCTGCTGATGACCCTGTGCGGCTCGCCGCAGGCGCACAGTGGCAGCATCAAGTACCTGGGTGAAGAGCTGGTCGGCCAGCCTTCCTCGCACATCATGCGCAAGAGCATCGCGGTGGTGCCGGAAGGCCGCCGCGTGTTCGCCCGCCTGACTGTCGAGGAAAACCTGGCCATGGGTGGCTTCTTCACCGACAAGGGCGACTATCAGGCGCAGCTGGACAAGGTGCTGCAGCTGTTTCCGCGCCTGAAGGAGCGTTACATCCAGCGTGGCGGCACCATGTCCGGCGGCGAGCAGCAGATGCTGGCCATCGGCCGGGCGCTGATGAGCAAGCCCAAGCTGTTGCTGCTCGACGAGCCTTCGCTGGGGCTGGCGCCGATCATCATCCAGCAGATCTTCGATATCATCGAACAGCTGCGCCGCGATGGCGTGACGGTGTTCCTGGTGGAGCAGAACGCCAACCAGGCGCTGAAGATCGCCGACCGGGCCTATGTGCTGGAGAACGGACGGGTGGTGATGCAGGGCACGGGCGAGGCCTTGCTGACCGACCCGAAAGTGCGCGACGCCTACCTGGGCGGTTGATTGGGAAAAGGGCCTTCGGGCCCTTTTTTCTGCCTGTACCGGCCCCATCGCTGGCAAGCCAGCGCACGCCTCCTGTGGGAGCTGGCTTGCCAGCGATGGGGCCGGTACAGGCACTACGCAGCTCTTGTTAACCTCGCCCAGCCTGAGTAACGTGGCCAGCTCTTTGGCAAACGATTCCCGGAGCCCGCCCGATGCGCCTCACCCCCACCCTGCTGGTCACCGCCCTGCTGCCCCTGTTCGCCGGTTGCCAGCTGCTGGCCGAGCAACCTCGCGACCCGAACATCGGCACCACGCGCATGCAGGGCGAACTCAGTGCAGGCGGCGGCCAGCTGCTGTTCAAGCCCTGCGGCGAGGCCCGCCACTTCGTCGTGCGCGACGCCAGCGGCACCGCCATCCTGCAGGAAGCCTCGAACCTGGCCCGCGACGCCAACGACAAACTGTTCGCCGACGTGCGCGGCCGCCTCACCGGCAGCAAGCAGGCCAACAACGATGGCCAGCTCGAAGTCAGCCGCCTGTACCGCCTGGAGCCTTCCACCCGCGCCTGCGATGACCCCAACTTCAAGCAGCTGACCCTGCGCGCCAGCGGCCACGAGCCGGAGTGGGACATCAAGGCCAGCGGCAAGGGCATGGTGCTCAACCGCGTCGGCAAAGAGCCGCTGCCGCTGCCGTTTCTCGAAGAAGAAGTGCCTGGCGGCGGCCTGACCCTGACCAGCGAAGCCAACGGCCAGCACGTGGAACTGTGGGTCGCACCGCAGCGTTGCACCGACAGCGCCACCGGCGCCGTGCGCCACCTGCGCGCCGAATTGCGCATCGATGGCCAGACCCTCAACGGTTGCGGCTACTACGGCGGCGCGCGCGACAACTGATCGCCGGGTGCTTTTATCCTGCCAGTCGGGGCGGCTAACAGCTTATACTTGGCGGTTTGTGTAAAGCCGCCGGCCGCCCATGGCCGGGATACTGGACCCTGCCATGCTACGAATCACCGAACTCAAGCTGCCCCTGGACCACCCCGATGAAGCGCTGCGCGAGGCCATCGTCGAGCGCCTGGGCATCCGCGACGAGCAACTGCTCAGCTTCAACCTGTTCAAGCGCAGCTACGATGCGCGCAAGAAGAACAGCGAGCTGCTGTTCATCTACACCATCGACCTTGAAGCGAGCAACGAAGCCGAACTGCTGAGCAAGTTCGCCGACGACCGCAACATCGGTGTCGCGCCAGACGTAAGCTACAAGTTCGTCGGCCACGCCCCGCAAGGCCTCCAAGAGCGTCCGATCGTGGTCGGCTTCGGCCCCTGCGGCATCTTCGCCGGCCTCTTGCTGGCGCAGATGGGCTTCAAGCCGATCATCCTCGAGCGCGGCAAGGAAGTGCGCCAGCGCACCAAGGACACCTGGGGCCTGTGGCGCAAGAGCGTGCTCAACCCCGAGTCCAACGTGCAGTTCGGCGAAGGCGGCGCCGGGACCTTCTCCGACGGCAAGCTCTATAGCCAGATCAAGGACCCTCAGCACCACGGCCGCAAGGTCCTGGAAGAGTTCGTCAAGGCCGGCGCGCCGGACGAAATCCTCTACATCAACAAACCGCACATCGGCACCTTCCGCCTGACCGGCATGGTCGAGCAGATGCGCCAGGACATGATCGCCATGGGCGCCGAAGTGCGCTTCCAGGAGAAGGTCAGCGACCTGCTGATCGAAGATGGCCAGCTGACCGGCGTGGTGCTGGAGAGCGGCGAACAGCTGCACTCGCGCCATGTGGTCCTGGCCCTGGGCCACAGTGCCCGCGACACCTTCCGCATGCTCCACGCCAAGGGCGTGTACATGGAGGCCAAGCCGTTCTCCGTCGGTTTCCGCATCGAACACCCGCAGACGCTGATCGACAAGGCGCGCCTGGGCAAGTATGCCGGCCACCCGAAACTGGGCGCGGCCGACTACAAGCTGGTGTACCACGCCAAGAACGGCCGCTCGGTGTACAGCTTCTGCATGTGCCCGGGGGGCACGGTGGTCGCGGCCACCAGCGAACCGGGCCGGGTGGTGACCAACGGCATGAGCCAGTATTCGCGCAACGAGCGCAACGCCAACTCCGGCATCGTGGTGGGGATCGACCCCGAGCGCGACTACCCGGGTGGCCCGCTGGCCGGGATCGAGCTGCAGGAGCGCCTGGAAGCCCACGCCTATGTGATGGGCGGCAGCAACTACCAGGCACCGGCGCAGCTGGTCGGCGACTTCGTCGCTGGCAAGCCATCCACGGCCCTGGGCAGCGTCGAGCCTTCGTACAAGCCGGGCGTGACCCTGGGCGACCTCGCCCCGAGCCTGCCGGACTTCGCCATCGAAGCGATCCGCGAGGCGCTGCCGGCGTTCGATCGGCAGATCAAGGGCTACAACCTGCATGACGCGGTGCTGACCGGCATCGAGACGCGCACCTCTTCACCGCTGCGCATCACCCGTGGCGAGGATTACCAGAGCCTGAACCTCAAGGGGCTGTTCCCGGCGGGTGAAGGTGCGGGGTATGCCGGCGGGATTCTTTCGGCGGGTGTCGACGGTATCCGCATTGCCGAGGCAGTCGCGCGCGACATGCTCGGGTTGTAACTGCACCGCCGATGGGCCGTGACAGGCCCAACAAAAAACCCCGAGCAGGCCAGGCCCGTTCGGGGTTTTGCTTTTCTGCAGCGATCAGTGAGTGACGCGGCTGGTACCGTCGACAGTCATGATGCGCACGCGCTCGCCAACGCGGAAGATTTCGTTCTGCTGCACGGCCTGCACATAGGCGCGCATGCTGCCGTCGTCTTCACGCACGGTGATTTCCACACCCTGGGTGCGGGTCAGGCCTTCTTCGGCGGCGGAACCGGCCAGGCCACCGGCCACGGCACCGATCACCGCAGCGACGATGCTGCCACGGCCACCACCCACGGCGCTGCCGGCGACGCCGCCGACGATGGCGCCAGCACCACCGCCGATTGGCGTCTTGGTGCCTTCGATCTTGACCGGGCGCAGGGATTCGATGGTACCCATGCGCACGGTCTGCACGCGGCGGGCCTCATCACGGGAGTAGCTGTCGCCAGTCAGGCTCGAGGCACAGCCCCCCAGCAACAGCGACATGGTGGTGAAGGTCGCCACCAGCAAAGCGGATTTACGCATGGGTAAGTCTCCATAAATTTCAGGTGTCCATTAGACGCCGCACCCAGGCAACTGTCACGACACTGAGGTAACAAATTTATTTTCATTCAGCACCGGTACAGCTAGCACAGGCTATCCCCCAGGCCTTGAATGTCAGACCAAGAATAGCCATGGATTACTGCATCGTCGTGCGCGAGGCCAGTGCGGCCCTGGACGGGTAAGGTATGAAAAGGGCCGCGATGCGGCCCCCAGAGGTTTCAGGGTGCCAGCCGCTCGCGCAGCCATTGCCCATCGACCAGGCGATAGTTCAAGCGGTCATGCAGCCGGCTGGCGCGGCCTTGCCAGAACTCGATGCGCTCGGGCAGCAGGCGGTAGCCCCCCCAATGCTCGGGGCAATGGGGTTGGCTGTCGGAGAAACGCGCCTCGGTCGCCTTCACCAGCCCTTCCAGCTCTTCGCGGCCGGCAATCACCCGGCTCTGTGGCGACGCCCAGGCGCCCAGGCGGCTGCCCAGTGGGCGCACCTGGTAGTAGTCGTCCGACTCCTTGGCCGTGACCTTCTCCACCCGCCCCTCGATCCGCACCTGGCGCTCCAGCGCCGGCCAGAAGAAGGTCATGGCGGCGAAAGGGTTGGCCAGCAGCTGCTGGCCCTTGGCACTTTCGTAGTTGGTGAAGAAGGTGAACCCGCGCTCATCGAGCCCCTTGAGCAGCAGTACGCGGCAATGGGGGCGGCCTTCGCCATCGACGGTGGCGATGGTCATGGCATTGGCCTCCACCGGTGGCTGCTCGGTTTTCACCGCATCGGCAAACCACTGGTGAAACAGAGCGAACGGCTCACCCGGCGCCTGGGCTTCGGCCAGGCCATCACGGGTGTAGTCGCGGCGCATATCGGCCAGGGATTGGGTCATGGCTGCGTTTCCTTGACGATCAGTTGGTCTTCGCAGGGCTGTTGGCGGCTACCTTCTTGTCATCGGCAGCTTTCTTGGCGACGGGCTTGGCAGCAGGCTTGGCCGGCGCGGCTTTCTTCTTCGCAGTGGCCTTGGCTGCAGGCTTGGCTGCGGCTTTCTTCGCGGCTGGCTTGGCAGCGGCCTTGGCGGCGGGTTTGCTTTCCACAGCCTTGGCAGCCGGCGCCTTGGCATCCTGCACGGCAACCATGGCGGCCGGGCTCGGTGCCGGCGCGGCCTGCTGGTACTTGGCCAGCAGCGCGACCATGGTGTTCTGCGGGGTCAGCAGCATTTCAACGCGGCGGTTGAGGGCACGGCCTTCCGGGCTGTCGTTGGCGGCGCGGGGCATTTCTGCGCCCATGCCTTTGAGGGTCAGGCGGTCACGCTGCAGGCCGCTCAGGCGGAAAATCGCCGAAACCGAGGCGGCGCGCTCCAGGCTCAGCTTCTGGTTGGCTGCGGCCACGCCACTGCTGTCGGCATGGCCGAGTACCAGCACTGCAGTCTTGGTGTCGCCTTCGACGGTCTTGGCCACCCGGGTGATCGGGCCCAGGCTCATCGGCAGCAGCATGTTCGGGCGGTCCGGGTTGTACGAACCGTCGACAGGGATGGTCACCGCCAGCACGTTGTCGCGGCGCTCCAGTTGCAGCTTGCTGTCCTTGATGGCTTCGCGCAGCTTCGGCTCGTACTCGTCGAGCCAGGCCTGGGTGGCCTTCTGGTCGATCTTCGGTACCACCGGGCCCTTGGCCTGCTTGTCGTCACCACCGAATGGCCACCACCAGCGGCTGGCGCTTTCCGATTTGGCATCGGCCTTGGCGACATTCTCGTTGACGGCCTGCTTCACTTCCTGCTCGGCAACCTTGTCCGAACCGAAGGGCCACCAGCTGCTGGTCTCGCCCTTGGAGGCATCCTGGGAGTGGCTGGCGCAGCCGGTCATGGCGGCCATGCACAGGGCGAGTGCTAAGGTTTTATGTGAAGACATCAGCGATACACCATGAATTAGAAAGAGTTTTTGCCAACGCACTACAGGCATTGGCATTCAGGATAGACAAAGGGTGCGAGCAATACCCGCGTTACCCGATCAAAGGCACGTACCCAGCACCCGGACCAACTGCTGGGCCCTTGGGTCCATGAGCACGTATGGGCCCAGGGTGTTGACCACGAAACCGAAGGCCACATCGTGCTCAGGGTCGGCGAAACCGACCGAGCCGCCAGCGCCTGGGTGGCCGAAGGCACGGGCGCCGAGGCCGAAGGTGGCGTTGGCCACATCGGGCTGGTCGAGCATGCAACCCAGGCCAAAACGGGTCTGCGTGAGCAGGGTACGGTCCTCGCCCAGGCTGTGTTCGCGGGTCAGTTCGTCGAGCAGTTCGGATTCCAGCAGGCTGCCGTCCAGCAGGCCGGCATAGAAGCCGGCCAGGCTGCGGGCATTGCCGTGGCCGTTGGCCGCAGGCTGCTGCATGCGCCGCCACTCGGGTTTGTTGGTGCTGGTGAGGATCGCCGGCGGGTTGGTGAAGGCGCGGGTAGACAGCGCTTGCGGCTCACGCATGGTCACCTGCAGCAGGCGCTGGGCCGCCGCATCGCCGGCATTGCCCTTGCCACGGGCGATATGCGCCACGCGATGGAATTCTTCGTCCGCCAGGCCGACATGGAAGTCCAGCCCCAGCGGGCGGGCGGTGCGGGCGACAATCGATTCACCCGGGCCACGGCCATCGGCGCGGCGGATCAGCTCGCCAATCAGCCAGCCGTAGGTGATGGCGGCGTAGCCATGCTCGGTACCCGGCGTCCACCAGGGCGTTTCGGCGGCCAGGGCATCGACCATCGCTTGCCAGTCGTACAACGCCTCTGCCGGCAGCAACTCGCGGATGGCCGGCAAGCCGGCGCGGTGGCTGAGCAACTGGCGCAGGGTGATGTTCTGCTTGCCGGCCTGGGCAAACTCGGGCCAGTAACGGGTTACCGGCACATCCAGGGCCAGCTTGCCCTCGCCCACCAGTTGCAGGGCGGTTACGGCCGTGAAGGTCTTGGTGCAGGAAAACAGGTTGGCGATGGTGTCGCTGTGCCAGGCCTGCTGGCCATCCTTGTCGGCGCTGCCTGCCCACAGGTCGATCACGGTTTCGCCACCGACCTGGATGCACAGCGCCGCACCGCGCTCCTGGGGATCATCGAACAATGCCGCGAATGCTTCGCGCACCGCCTCGAACTTCAGCTCATAGTGACCCTGGATCTGCACCCGCCTGTTCTCCGTACGACCTGGCTGGAAAAGGCGTGCATTGTTTCAGTAGTTAAGGGTTTTGCCTACTGGGCAGGGCCAGATGGTATTGCGGAATATTTTCCTCAACCGGGCGCGCCGGCTCATGGCGCCGGGTTCTCAAGCTGGCTGCGCAACTGGGCCACGGCTGCCTGGTTGCTCTTGCGCACGGCCTCGACAAACCCGGCATAAGGCACGTCGGTGATCGCCACCAGCCCCAGGTGGCCATTTTCGCCATCGAGCAAGCGGCCGCTGGCCGGCTGGTCGAGGTACTGGAACCAATGCGCGCCGACGATCATCGGCTGGGCCAGCGCCGCCTTGAGGAAGGTGCCATAGGCCGGCCCGCGGTCTTCCTCGCGCGCCACTTCCACTGGCCCTGGCCAGAATGGCCCGCGATCGCGGGAGCCGAACTGGAATTCGGACACCAGCACCGGTTTGTCCAGCTCGGCCAGGCGGCTGAAGTCGTAGCCATCATCTGGCTTGAGGGTATAGAAGTTGAAGCTCAGCACATCGCAGAACTCCGCGCAGGCCTTGACCGCCTCGGGCGTGCTGACGGCGTAGCGGCCACCCAGCAGCAGGTGGTTGGGGGCATGCCACTTCAGCGAGTCGGCAATGGTCTTGAAGTAGGTTTGCGCGAACACCTGCTGGAAATACTGGTAATCCCGTTCGATTTCCGGGTGTTCGGGGCTCGGCAGCGGCGCCTCGAAGCCCGGGTCTTCCATCAGTTCCCAGGCCTGCAGGTCGATGCCCCAGGCCTTGGACAAGCCTTCCTGGTTGCGGTACTTGTCGCGCAACTGCTTGAGGAATGCGCGCTTGGCCGGCACGTCGGTGGTCAGGCGCAGGGTGCCGTAGGCCAGGCCATAGCGCGCCTTGGGGTCGTTGCCCGGCGCCGCCCAGGCCAGTTCGTTGTCGGCGAAGTAGCCAATCAGCCAGGGGTCGTCACGGTGGTCGCGGGCAGCGATGGCCACGGCGCGCTCGGTGGCCATGGCAAAGCGCGGGTCGAACGGGTCAGGCATGCGGCCCCACCAGTCCATGCCCGTGCTGATGCTGGCATAGTCGCCGACGATCGACAGCGGCAAGGTGTAGGGCACGCGCTTGGCCTGGGCCAACGCCGGGTCGCTCCAGTTGCCCAGGGTGTTGAAGCCCCAGGCCTGCAGGCGATCGAGGGTGTGGGCCTGCCAGCGGCTGCTGTCCAGTGCCAGTGGCGGGCATTCGGCAGCCGGTTGCCCCTCCACCGGCGCGCACGGCTTGCCGTAGGTACGCTGGATATTGGCGGCATAGAAGTCGAACCAACGCCCTTGCTTGAAGCCGCGCCCCTGCGACGAGGCGTTGCCATCGTCGTTGTTGCCCTCGCCATAGAAGGCTGCCAGCGCCTCGCCCTGCCCTGGCAAGGCCGCGAACATGCCCTCACGACCGGCAACGTAGGTACGCCCGCCATCGGCGGCCACGGCATTCACGCCCAGGGAATAGAACGGGTGCCCTTCCGGCGTTACCAGGTACCAGCGGCCATCACGCTTTTCGGTGCGGAAGAAGCCCTTGGCTTCGAACCCAGGCCCTGCCAGCACACCACCGTAAGTATCCAGCCCTTGCTTGGCGCGTTCGGCCAGCCAGCCCTTGAGTTGCTGCTGCTCGCGGGTGTCGGCGGCCTTGAGCTGGTCGTCGCTGACGATTCTCTCGGGCCAGCGGCCACGGGTGGACTGGCCGTAGGCATCGATCAGCTCGTGGTAGGCCGCCTTGTAGGCCAGGTCGTCATCCTGGATGCCGACCTTCTCGATCAGCAGGTTCTGCGCAACCTTCGGCGCCGGAACGCTCAGGCTGACGGACACCACCTGCTTGAGGTCGATCTCGCCCGCACTGCTGGTCAACAACAGCCGCTGGCCCTGATACACCCAGGGCATCGGCGGCCCGGCACGCATGCCCTGGCTCAGCGGCGAGGTGGCCTTGAGCGGCACCATGACGGTTTGCGCAGGCCCTGCCGGCAGGTCGATGCGGCTGGTCAGGGTACGGCCGTCGCTGCCCAGCACGGTGACATCGACGGTCAACGCCCAATCCATGGCACTTTGCAGGCGCAAGGTGAGGAACTGCCCGGCAGACCAGTCCCACACCCCCGCCTGCGGGCTCAGGCGCAGGGTTGGCCGTTCGACCGGGTTGAACACCACACGCCGCAACACCTCGCCTTCACTGGTTTGCTCCGCATTGTACTGGGGCATGCCAGTGCCATCGGTGGCCACCGCGACCACCGAGGCCGGGCGCACGAAGCTGAACAGCGTCTGCTGGCCAGCCAGCAGCGGCGTGCTGAGCAACAGGGTAAGGACTGCGGGCAAGGTGCGACGGATCATAGGGCTCAGGCTCTCCTTCCAGGCCCGCTCGGGCCCGCGACTGAGGGGTGGACAACGGGCCGCAGCAGCATGCTCCGGCCGTCAGGAAATCTCCCGCCGGAAGGGCGGCAGCGCATTGAGAATAGCCTTGCCGTAGCGCTGGGTGACCAGGCGCCGATCGAGCAAGGTGATGACGCCACGGTCCTGCTCGGTACGCAGCAGGCGGCCACAGGCCTGGATCAGCTTGAGCGAGGCATCGGGCACGGCAATTTCCATGAACGGGTTGCCGCCACGGGCTTCGATCCACTCGGCCAGGGCCGCCTCGACCGGGTCGTCCGGCACCGAGAACGGGATCTTGGCGATCACCACGTGCTCGCAGTAGGCGCCCGGCAAGTCGACACCTTCGGCGAAGCTGGCCAGGCCGAACAGCACGCTGTGCTGGCCATCGTCGACCCGCGCCTTGTGCTTGTTCAAGGTTTCCTGCTTGGACAGGTTGCCCTGGATCAGCACCAGCTTGCGCCAATCGCGGTCCAGGCCGTCGAACACGTCCTGCATCTGCTTGCGCGAGGAGAACAGCACCAGGGCGCCGCGGGCATCTTCGACGATGGCGGGCAGTTCGCGGATGATCGCCGCGGTGTGCCCGGCAGCATCGCGCGGGTCGGCCTTGAGGTCGGGCACCCGCAGCAGGCCGGCGTCGCCGTGCACGAACGGGCTGGGCACTACGCAGGTGACGGCATCGCGCGGCAAGCCTGAGCGCATGCGGAAGCGGTCGAACTTGCCCAGGGCGGTGAGCGTGGCCGAGGTCACCAGGGCGCCATGGGCCACGTTCCACAAGCTGCGGCGCAGCATCTCGGCGGCCAGGATGGGGCTGGCGTTGACTTCGATGTCGAACAGCGCGCCGCTTTCGGCCAACGTCAGCCAGCGCGCCATGGGCGGGCTGTCCTGCGGGTCTTCGGCGGTGAAGGCGGTCCACAGTTCCCAGTTGCCCTGGGCACGGGTGACCAGGCTGCCGAACAGCGGGTACCACTCCTCGGCCTGGTGGCTGGCGATGCCGATGTTGACCTCGCCATCCATGCCTTCCTTGAGCAGGTCGGCCAGGCGCGTGAACAGGTCATTGAGACGGGAGAAACCCTTTTTCAGCTCGATGCCCACTTCACGGATCTGCTCCGGCACCACGCCGCCTTCGAACCGGTAGCGTGGGCGCTCGCGCCCTTCGGTGTCCTCGCTGGGGCGAAAATCGGCGATCTGCTCGCACAGGGTGAACATGAACTGCTGCTGGGTGCGGATTTCCCGCGCCAGCTCCGGCACCTGCTCGATCAGCTTGCCCAGGTCGCCCGGCAGCGGGTGCTGGGCCAGCAGCTTGGTCAGGTTCTTGGCGGTCTGCTCCAGCCAGTCGGCGGTGGAACGCAGGCGAGAATAGTGGGCGAAATGGCCGATGGCCTTGTCTGGCAGGTGGTGGCCTTCGTCGAACACGTACACGGTGTCGCGCGGGTCGGGTAGCACCGCACCGCCGCCCAGGGCCAGGTCGGCCAGGACCATGTCGTGGTTGGTGACGATCACATCGACCTTGCCCATGCCTTCGCGCGCCTTGTAGAACACGCACTGCTGGAAGTTCGGGCAATGGCGGCCGGTGCACTGGCTGTGGTCGGTGGTCAGGCGCGCCCAGTCCTGGTCTTCCAGGGCCTCGGGCCAACTGTCGCGGTCGCCGTCCCAACGGTTGCCGGCAAGCTTCTCGATCATGCTGTTGAACAGCTTCTGGCTGCGCTCGTCCACTTCGATGTGGAAGCCCTCCTCCTCGAACAGCTGGGCGGTGGCCGACTGCGCATGGCCCTCCTGCAGCAGGACGTCGAGCTTGGACAGGCACAGGTAGCGGCCACGGCCCTTGGCCAGGGCGAAGCTGAAGTTCAAGCCGCTGTTGCGCATCAGGTCGGGCAGGTCCTTGAAGACGATCTGCTCCTGCAGCGCCACGGTCGCGGTGGCGATCACCAGGCGTTTGCCGGCGGCCTTGGCAGCCGGAATCGCGGCCAGGCTGTAGGCCACCGTCTTGCCGGTACCGGTGCCCGCCTCCACGGCCACGACGGCAGGCTCGCCGGCACGGCGGCCTTCATCGTCGCAGGCGATGTCGCCGAGCACCTTGGCCACTTCGGCGATCATCAGGCGCTGGCCGTAACGCGGCTTGAGGCTCTTGGCTTCGAGAAAACGCGAGTAGGCGCCCTGGATGGTGGCTTTGAGTTCGTTGCTGATCATGGTCTGCAGGCGCCCGAAGGGCTGGATATATTTTCAGTGTTTTGCATGGGGCGGCTATCATACCCCGCTATTGCCCTTTGTGCCGCATGGAGATCCAGATGCTCGCCTTTGCCCTGCCCTATACATTGCATGTCCTGGCCGCCCTGGTGTGGGTCGGTGGCATGTTCTTCGCCTGGCTGGTGCTGCGCCCGGCAACGGTTGCAGCCCTTGAAGGGCCGGCCCGGCTGCGGCTCTGGGTGGAAGTTTTCCGACGCTTTTTCACTTGGGTCTGGCTGGCGGTGGTGATCCTGGCGATAAGTGGTATCGGCATGTTGCACATGCGTTTCAATGGTTTCGAGACAGCGCCCAAGTACATTCACGTGATGATCGGCGGCGGCATCGCCATGTTCGCCCTGTTCATGCGCATCCAGGCGTTGCTGCTGCCGGAGCTGAAAACTGCGGTGCAGGCCGAGGACTGGGCCGCCGGGGCCGCCGTGCTCGGGCGGATCCGGCGGATGGTCGGGGTCAACCTGCTGCTGGGGCTGGCCGTCGTCGCCGTGGCCAGCTCGCGCCTGCTGATGTAGGGCGCTTCAGCCCGCCCGCGGCGGCTCGGGCGGCCGCGGGATCGACATGACATGGAAGATGCCGGTCAGCAGGATCTGCAACCGATCGAACCAGCGATGGCTGCGCCCGCGCAGGCTGCCATTGAAAAACAGCACCTCCAGCATATGCAGGCCCAGCACGGCGATACCGGTTGCGTTGATCAGCAGGTTCAGCGGCAGCGGCTGCGGCATCAGCTGGTTGAACAGCACCACGCCCCAGAACGCCACGGTCAGGACCTTGCCAAGGCCAAGGATGAACTTCATCTGCCGCCCCTTGTGCGTGTCAGTTCAGGTGCAGGTCGACCCGGCGGTTGTGCGCGCGGCCTTCCTCGGTGTCGTTTTCCGCCACCGGCTCGCGCGCCCCGCGCCCTTCGCTGGTGACCTTCTGCGGCGCCAGGCCCTGGCTGATCAGGTACTCGGCCACACTGGCGGCACGCCGTTCGGAAAGTGTCTGGTTGTAGCTGTCGGAGCCGACATTGTCGGTATGGCCAACCACCTTGATGCGCGTCACGCCCAACTCGTTGAGCCTCGGCAGCAGGCTTTGCAGCCGTTGCTGGCTGCCCGTGGTGAGGTCGGCGGAGTTGAAGGCGAACATCACCTGGCCCTGGTCGTCGAGGGAGATCACCTCGGCCTTGGCCTCGGGCTCAGCCGCAGGCTGGCTCGGCGGGTACTGCGGCAGCGGGCAGCCCATGTGGTCGACCGGGGTATTGGCCGGCGTGTCCGGGCAGCGGTCTCGGCGGTCGAATACGCCATCCCCGTCCTCGTCGCCGTCCTGGGCATAGCAGATCAGCCCACCGGCGATGGCGCCCAGGGCTCCGCCGCCGGCGGCCCAGCTCGAACTCTCGATGGCCCCCAGGCCACCGCCCACCAGGCCACCCAGCAGGCTGCAGAGCGGCCAGGTCCGTTGATTGAGGGGCGCACTGCCATCACTGTGGGTGGCGCAGCCTGAAAGCAGGCTGGTGACCACCAGCAACGGCAGCGCCGCCTTTGACATGACACTCATCATGAATGCTCCTGTGTCCTTGGCCGCAACCGGCCTGCAGGCGTAAAGACGCGCCCGCGCCACTGCTCCCGGCGCGGGCGCAGGCCGTCAGCGCTGGATCTTGATCTCGGTGCGACGGTTCATCGAACGCCCATCGGCCGTGGCGTTGTCTGCCACTGGCTGGGTTTCGCCGGCACCGACCACCGAAACGAAGCTGGCGCGAGGCACACCGCTCTCGATCAGGTATTCGGTCACCGAATGGGCACGGCGCTCGGACAGTTTCTGGTTGTACTTGTCGGAGCCGACGCTGTCGGTGTGGCCGGTCACGCTCAGGCGAGCGCTGGGCGCTTCCTGTTTCAGGCGGGTCGCGATGGTGTTCAGGCGCTCTTTGTCGGCCGCGGTCAGGCGGGCGGAGTCGAATTCGAAGTGCACGTCACGGATGACGATGACTTCTTCTTTCTGCACCACCACTTCCTCGACCACCGGTGCCGGCTCCGGCGGGCAGCCATTGGCATCGACCTGCACGCCGCGCGGGGTGCCCGGGCACTTGTCGCGGCTATCCGGCACACCATCGCCGTCCTCGTCGCCATCACCATGGGCCCAGCAGTAGCCCGCCGCCAGGCCACCGCCGAGCAGCGCGCCCCAGCCAGCCCACGAGGAGCTTTCGAAAGCGCCCAGGGCGGCGCCGCCCACGCCCCCGACGGCAGCACACTTCGGCCAGTCGGTTTTTTGCAAACCTGCACAACCAGTCAACACACTGGTGAGCAGTACCAGGGGTATCGCTGTGCGTACTATGCTCATTTTGTAGCTTCTCCTAGGGGGAATCGGCATAAGACCGATCTCTGGGAGTAAAGACCGCGCAATCAATCCCTGCCAGCAATAAGCCACACCCCGGCACATGCCCCTTTGCCCGCAGGCGATGGCCCGCTAGTCTTGGGCAACCCGAACGAGGATTGGCAATGACCGACGGTTTTTCCCAACGCACCCCGCAGCAGGCCCTGGCGGCCCTGCTCGAACGCTTCACCCCGCAGCGGCTGCTGCTGGTGGGCACGCGCTTTCCGGCCCTGGAAGCGTTCGCCCAGGCTCACCCGCAAGTGACCATCGAAACCACCGCGCCCGGCCCGCTGCCGGCAGCACTGGCGGCCCAGCGCTTCGACCTGGCCGTGCTGGTGGACTGCCTGGAGCACCTGCCCAAACGCACCGGCCTGGAATTGCTGGGGGGCATCCGCAACCTCAATGCCAGCCGCGTGGCAGTGCTGGCCGACCTGGCGGCCTGTGGCTGGCACGACACCGACTTTTTCGCCCTGGCGCTGTCGGCCAGCGAGAAATTCCGCCGCGACCAGCAGGTGCTCAGCTTGTTCACCTATGATCTACATGATTACAAGCAGGTCCCGGACTGGCTCAACGCCAGGTTCTGGGCCAACCCTGAAAACTTTGGCAAGTATTGGTGGTGATGATGAGTGTCTCGGTCTGCCCTTGTGGCAGCGGCAACCTGCTCGACGCCTGCTGCGGGCACTACCATGCCGGCACCCCGGCGCCAGATGCGCAGACGCTGATGCGCTCGCGCTACAGTGCCTACGTGCTGGGCCTGATCGACTACCTGGTGGCCACCACCCTGCCGGCCCAGCAGGCCGGGCTCGACCGCGACGCCATGGCCGCCTGGAGTGCCCAGAGCACCTGGCTGGGCCTGGACGTGGCAGGCGCCGAGGTGCTCGGCGGCCAGCCCGAGCATGCCTTCGTCACCTTCACCGCGCGCTGGCACGACCAGGAGGGCGACCACCAGCACCGCGAGCGTTCGGCTTTCGTGCAGCACGAGGGGCGCTGGTACTTCATCGACCCGACCGTCGAGCTCAAGGCCGGGCGCAACGACCCCTGCCCCTGCGCCAGCGGGCAGAAGTTCAAGAAATGCTGCGCCAGCTACGTCGGTAACTGAGCATGATTGCCCAAGCCCGCCTGCTGCTGCTCGCCACCCTGCTGGCATTGCTGGCGGGCTGCGCGAGCTGGGGTGACGACGACTGGCGCGAGCCCGAGGTGCACCTGGTCAAGGTCGAGACCGTCAAGGCGCGCCTGCTGGAACAGGAGTTCATCCTGCACCTGCGCATCGACAACCCCAACGACAGCCGCCTGTTCATTCGCAACCTGAGCTACTCGCTGTGGCTCAACGACCTGCTGCTGGCAGAGGATGAAGCGAGCATCTGGCGCAGTGTCGGCGGGCATGCCCGGCGCACCTTCAAGATCAGCGTGCGGACCAACCTCTGGCAGCACCTCAAGCCGCTGGTCAAGCTGCTCAAGAGCGACAACCAGCTGCATTACAAGTTGCGCGGCGAACTGGCCACCGGGCTGATCATCCACCAGGACCTGCACTTGTCGCGCAGTGGTGAGATAATCCCCGGCGATTTCCTACCGGAGTAACCCTGCAATGACCCAGCAACCCCATGTCCATGGCCCCGACTGCAACCACGATCACGATCATCAGCACGATCACGATCACGGCCATGTGCACGGCCCGCACTGCAACCATGGCCACCAGGAGCCGGTGCGCAACGCCCTGAAGGACGTTGGCCGCAACGATCCCTGCCCGTGCGGCAGCCAGAAGAAATTCAAGAAGTGCCACGGCGCCTGACCAGGTTCCAGGCCGCCAGCTGCAGGCTCGCTGCCTGAAGCTGGCGACCGCTGGTAAATAAAGCTTCAACGCACCTTGCACGGCGACTGCGCGCTCACTACCTTAGCGCCTTTCCAACCCCGCCACGCCTTGCAGGAGCCCTTGTCATGGCCGCCCCCGTCCTTCCTCCCTTCCGTCCGCGGTTCGCCAGCGCTGCCACGCTGCTTGGCATGCTCGGGCTAGCCGGCTGCCAGATGGGTGGCTACCAGGACAGCGTGCCCCCGACCAGCGGCGTACAGCCGCTCAAGGGCCTGGCGCAGAACGTGTCGGTACGGCGCAACGCCATGGGCGCACCGCTGATCGAAAGCAGCAGCTTCCACGACGCCCTGTTCAGCCTTGGCTACGTGCATGCCGGTGACCGCATCGAGCAGATGCTCGCCATGCGCCTGCTGGCCCAGGGCCGCCTGGCGGAAATGGCCGGCAGCGAGGCGCTGGACATCGACCGCCTGATGCGTGCCGCCAACCTCAAGCAGAACGCCACCCAGCTTTATGCCGATGCCTCGCCACGCCTGAAGCGCTTCTTCGAGGTGTACGCGCGCGGCGTCAACGCCTACCTGTTCCGCTACCGCGACAAGCTGCCGGCCAGCCTCGCCAGCAGCGGCTACCGCCCGGAATACTGGAAGCCCGAAGACTCGGCGCTGATCTTCAGCCTGTACGCCTTCAGCCAGTCCGTGAACCTGCAGGAAGAACTCAGCGCCCTGACCCTGGCGCAGAAGGTCGGCAGCGACAAGCTCGCCTGGCTGCTGCCCGGCGCCCCGGACGAGCCGCTGGCAGACGCCGAGGTGGAAAAACTCAAGGGCCTGAACCTCAACAGCCAACTGCCTGGGCTTGCCAACGTGGCCGCGGCCAGCCAGAAGCTCGCCGACCTGGGCCTGCTCGGCAGCCCAGGCTCGGCCAACCTGGCCTTGGGGCCGCAGCGCAGCCGCAGCGGCAAGAGCCTGCTGGCCAGCGACACCCGCGCCGCCTGGGCTCTGGCTCCGGTGCAGATCCACACCGCCAAGTACCAGGTCGCCGGCCTGTCGCTGCCGGGGCTGCCCATCGTCCTGGCCGGCTACAACGGCAAGCTGGCCTGGAGCAGCAGCGCGGTGATGGCCGACAACCAGGACCTGTTCCTCGAGCAACTGCGCCACCAGGGCAGCCAGGTCAGCTACCTGGCCGACGGCAAGTGGCAACCGGCCCGGGCCCGCAGCGAAACCTTCTTCGTGCGTGGCCAGCGCCCGCTGCGTGAAGTGATGTACGACACCCGCCACGGCACCCTGCTCGCCCAACCTGGCACCGCCAGCCTGGGCCTGGCGCTGAACCTGCCGCAGATCAAGGGCGACCGCAGCCTCGATGCGCTGTTCGACCTGACCCGCGCGCAAACGGTGGAACGTGCCTTCGACAGCACCCGTGAAGTCGCCGCGGCGGCCCTGAATTTCGTGTTCGCCGAGCCCGAACACATCGGCTGGCAAGTCAGCGGCCGCTACCCCAACCGCCGGGAAGGCCAGGGCCTGCTGCCATCGCCGGGCTGGGACGGGCGCTACGACTGGGATGGCTACGCCGACCCGATGCTCCACCCCTACGACCAGGACCCGCCGGAAGGCTGGATCGGCCACGCCAACCAGCGCAGCCTGCCACGCGGCTATGGCATGCAGTTGTCCAACACCTGGTACTACCCCGAACGCGCCGAGCGCCTGGCCCAGCTGGCCGGCAACGGCCGCCACGACAGCCGCAGCCTGATGGCCCTGCAGAACGACCAGGTGACCTTGCTGGCCGGCAAGCTCAAGCAGATGTTCGACGCCCCCGGCATGGCCCAGCCGCTCAAGCAGGCCATCGACGCCCTGCCACCCGCCCAGGGCGACAAGGCCCGCGAGGCCCTGGCCCGGCTCAAGGCCTTCGATGGCCGCCTGAGCCCGGTGTCGGCGGATGCTGCGCTGTATGAACTGTTCCTGCAGGAAGTCGCGCGGCAGACCTTCCTCGACGACCTCGGCCCCGAGTCCGGCCCGGCCTGGCAGGCGTTCGTCAGCAATGCCCAGCTGTCCTACTCGGCCCAGGCCGACCACCTGCTCGGCCGCGAGGACAGCCCGTTCTGGGATGACCGCAACACGCCGCAAAAGGAAGACAAGCCAGCCATTCTCGCCCGCAGCCTGGCCGCGGCCGTGGACGCCGGCACCGCGCAGCTGGGCGCCGACCGCCGCGCCTGGCAGTGGGGCAAGCTGCACCAGTATCGCTGGCCTGCACCGGCCTACCACGGCCTGGGCGAGGCCCAGCGCCGTTCGCCGCTGGCCGCTGGCGGCGACTTCAGCACCCTGGCGCTGACGCCGTATGCCTGGGGGAGTGATTTCAACACGCACTTGCCGGCGTCGGCGCGGATGATCGTCGACTTCGGCCAGGCCGAGCCGCTGCAGGTGCTGACCAGCAATGGGCAGTCCGGCAACCCGGCCAGCGGGCATTACAGCGATGGGCTGGATGCGTGGTTCAAGGGGCGCTTCATGAGCTTGCCGCTGCAGCCGCAGAACTTTGCGCGGGCTTATGGGAGCCAGCGGTTGAGTTTGGTGCCGGGTAGGTAACAGGCGCTCGGTTTTCGATCTGTAGGGGTTTCGAGATCGCGCGCCGCCCGCGCGGCGCATCGCGGATAAATCCGCTCCTACATTTGTTGCAACGTGCCACGGTCTGTCAGGCCATGGTTGTCCGCCT
>NZ_JBIVAB010000026.1:0-29908 GCF_044745345.1 Pseudomonas sp. NPDC087029
CGGACAACCATGGCCTGACAGACCGTGGCACGTTGCAACAAATGTAGGAGCGGATTTATCCGCGATGCGCCGCGCGGGCGGCGCGCGATCTCACCGACACTGAAAATCCCCCGTCGAGCGCAAGAATGAACAGCAGTTTCAGCGTTGAAACGACGCTGTTCACACTTGCAATAAAACACAATCTACACACTCGAAAATGAATCCCAAAATACTGATCTGTAAGGTATTTCTAAAATAAAACACAATCTGGCAACCATCTTGCTTAGTGCTCCCTCACGTGTGAACAGTGAGTTGGATCGACCATGCCAAGCAGTCATTTCGCGCAGCAAGCCAGCGCTCGCATCGACGTCGCAGACGCCCATGAGGTGCTGTCTGCCTATCTACAGGCGCGCCTCCACGGCCAGCCGGTGCGCATCACCCACAGCGAGCGCCTGTCCGGTGGCGCCATCCAGGAAAACTGGCTGCTCCAGGCCGAAGTAGCCGGCGTGCCCCAGCGCTGGGTGCTGCGCACCGACGCAGCCACCGCCGTGGCGGCGAGCATGAGCCGCGAGCAGGAGTTCGCCGTGCTCAGCGCCGTGCACCAGGCCGGGGTAAAAGTGCCCGAGCCACTGTGGCTGTGCCAGGTGCCGGAAGTGATCGGGCGGGATTTCTTCATCATGCAGGCCCTGGCCGGCAGCGCCGCGGGCCACCGCCTGACCAGCGGCGAAGGCAACCCGGCCCTGTGTCGGGAGCTGGGGGCCAACCTTGCGCGCCTGCACCAGCTGCGGCCACCGCAGGCGGCGCTGGCGTTCCTGCCCGCGCCGGTTGCCGATGCGGTGCAGGCCAGTGTCGATCAGTACCGCAGCTACCTCGATGCCTTGCCGGGCAGCCACCCGATCATCGAATGGGGCCTGCGCTGGTGCGAGCTGAACAAGCCCGCGCCCCTGGCGGCCTGCCTGATCCACCGCGACTACCGCACCGGCAACTACATGGTCGAGGGAGGCCAGTTGAGCGGCGTGCTGGACTGGGAATTCGCCGGCTGGGGCGACCCGCGCGAAGACCTGGGCTGGTTCACCGCCCGCTGCTGGCGCTTTGCCCGGCCACAGCTGGAGGCGGGCGGCATCGGCCACCTCGACGACCTGCTGGCCGGCTACCGCAGCGTCGCGCCACTGGCCCTGGACCGCGACACGCTGCGCTTCTGGCAGGTCATGGCGCACCTGCGCTGGGCACTGATCGCCCTGCAGCAGGCCGAACGCCACCTCTGCGGCCAGCAACGCTCGCTGGAGCTGGCGCTGACCGGGCGCATGGTCAGCGAACTGGAACAGGAACTGCTGTTGCTCACCCAAGGAGGCCGCCCATGAACCAGCCCGATGCCCACGACCTGCTGCTCACCGCACGCGATGCCGTGCTCCAGCAGCTGTTGCCCGCCTTGCCGGCGCATTTGCACTACGAAGCGCGGATGGTGGCCAGCGCCTTGCTGATCGCCAGCCGCGAGCTGGCCCAGGGCGCGGCCTGTGCCGACACCGAGCGCCAGGCCCTGGGCGGCTTGCTGCAAGGCCAGGCGACCCCGGAGCAAGCCCGCAGCGAGCTCGCCCGGCGCATACGCCAGGGCGCCTACGACGCGCCCGGCGAGGCCCGCGAGCGCCTGCTGGCGGCGCTGCGCCGCATCAACCGCGCGCAGCTGTGCATCAGCAACCCCAAGGTACTGGCCCATGACTGAACAACCCGCCCAACCCGTGCGCCGGCGCCGCTGCTACCTGGTGCGCCACGGCCATGTCGACTACTTCGACGCCAGCGGCCGCCCCCTCGACCCGCGCAGCGTGCCGTTGTCGGCCAAGGGCGTGGCCCAGGCCCAGGCGCTGGGCCAGGTGCTGGCGCAGGCGCCGTTCGACCGCGCGGTGTGCTCGAACTACCCGCGCACCCGGCAGACCCTCGACCAGCTGCTGGGCCGCCGAGACCTGCCGGTGGAAGAACGCGCCGAACTGCGCGAGATCCGCGCCGGCCGCCTGCGGGAAATCCCCCGCGAATGCCTGCACCGCGAAGTGGCCCAGGCCTACCAGCTTGCCGACCGCCCCGAGGCTGCGTTCTTGCGCGGCGAGCCGTGGCTTGCGTTCCAGCAGCGGGTGCTGGGCAGCTTCCAGCAACTGCTGCAGGAGCCGCACTGGAACGCGCTGCTGCTGGTCAGCCACGACGCGGTCAACCGCATCCTCCTGGCCTGGGCCTGCGGCGCCGGCCTCGGTGCCCTGGCCGCGTTCGAGCAGGACCCGGCCTGCCTGAACATCGTCGACATCGACATGGCCGGCCCGCAGGTGCTGCGCGCCTACATCCGCACCCTCAACTACAGCGCCTACGACCCGGGCAAGGCGACCATCGACAAGACCGTCATGGAGCATGTGCACGCCTCCATCGACCCGCGCCGCCTGCACGCCTGAACCCATTTGCCTACAAGGAACACCGCCATGCATTTCGCCCTGTCTGCCGAGCTGACCGCCCTGCAAGCCAAAGTCCGCCAGTTCGTCGCCGATGTCGCCATCCCCCTGGAGCGCGACCCGCGCCAGACGCCCCACGGCCCGAGCGCCGAGCTGCGCCAGGTGCTGCTCGACCAGGCCCGTGAACACGGCCTGCTGACCCCGCATGCGTCGCGGGGCATGGGCGGCCTGGGCCTGAGCCACATCGAGAAGGCGATCGTCTTCGAAGAGGCCGGCTACTCCACCCTGGGCCCGGTGGCGCTGAACATCCATGCCCCCGACGAAGGCAACATCCACCTGCTCGAACAGGTGGCCACGCCGGCGCAGAAAGCGCGCTGGCTCAAGCCGCTGGTAGAGGGCCGCATCCGCTCGTGCTTCGCCATGACCGAGCCGAGCCCGGGCGCCGGCTCCGACCCTTCGATGCTGACCACCCAGGCCGTGCGTGACGGCGACGACTACGTCATCAACGGCCAGAAATGGTTCATCACCGGTGCCGAGGGCGCGCAGCTGGCGATCATCATGGCGCGCATGGAGGACGGCAGCGCCACCCTGTTCCTCACCGACACCGACCGCCCAGGCTTCATCCTCGAGCGCATGATGGACTCGCTCGACAGCTGCTTCGCCGGCGGCCATGCGGTGCTGCGTTTCGACAACCTACGCATCCCCGCCAGCAACGTGCTGGGCGAGGTGGGCAAGGGCTTCCGTTACGCCCAGGTGCGCCTGGCCCCGGCGCGCCTGACCCACTGCATGCGCTGGCTGGGCCAGGCCCGCCGCGCCCACGACGAAGCCTGCCGCTACGCCAACCGCCGGGTGTCGTTCGGCAAGCCCTTGGGCGAGCACCAGGGCGTGGGCTTCATGCTCGCCGACAACGAGATGGACCTGCACACCACGCGCCTGGCCATCTGGCACTGCGCCTGGGTGCTTGACCAGGGCGAGCGCGGCAACTTCGAGTCGAGCGTGGCCAAGGTGCTCAGCTCCGAGGCCATCTGGCGGGTGATCGACCGCTGCGTGCAGGTGCTGGGCGGGCAGGGCGTGACCGGCGAATCGATCGTCGAGCGGATCTTCCGCGATGCGCGCAGCTTCCGCATCTATGACGGCCCGAACGAGGTGCACCGCATGAGCCTGGCGAAGAAGATCCTGGCCCGCACGCAGGTGGCCGGATGAACCTCGACAGCTATCGCGACCAGGTGGTGATGATCACCGGCGCCGCCAGTGGCTTTGGCGCCTTGCTGGCCGAGCGCCTAGCCGGGCTGGGTGCCCGGCTGGTGCTCGGCGACCGTGACGTCACGGGCCTTGAGCGGGTGGCCGGGGCCCTGCGCGAGGCCGGCGCCACGGTGCTGGCGGTGCCTTGCGACGTGACCCGCGAGGTGCAGGTCAAGGCCCTGGTGGCCGCGGCCTTGGCCACCTTTGGCCGGCTCGATGTGGGGGTCAACAATGCCGGCATCCTCACGCCGATGAAGCGCTTCGTCGACACCACCGAAGAAGAGCTGGACCGCAGCCACGCGGTCAATACCAAGGGCGTGTTCTTCTGCATGCAGCAGCAGATCCGCCAGATGCTGCTGCAAGGGGGCGGGGTGATCCTCAATGTCGCCTCCATGGCCGGGCTCGGCGGTGCGCCCAAGCTGGCCGCCTATGCCGCGGCCAAGCATGCGGTGGTGGGGCTGACCCGCACCGCGGCGGTCGAGTACGCCCGCCGTGGCATCCGCGTCAATGCGCTGTGCCCGTTCTACAGCGCAACGCCCATGGTCACCGGCAGCGAAGTGGGCGAGCAGCAGGCGTTTCTCGCCCAGGGCTCGCCGATGAAACGCCTGGGCACCCCCGAGGAAATCGTTGCGGCGATGTTGATGCTGTGCGCCCGCGAAAACAGCTACATGACCGGCCAGGCAATTGCCGTGGATGGCGGCATCTCGGCGTTCTGAGCCTTGCCCCAGGCGCCCTCGGCACTGAAACCGAGGGCGCTGTCATGAACTGAAAAACCGTTGTCGTCCGATGATAAGCGGCGCAAGGCGCAACGGCCTAAATTGCCCTTCAAGACGAATGTTGCAGTTCGACAATAACGACAAGAAGGGAGATTGGCATGGCCAAAGCGGTACGTTTCTACGAAACCGGAGGGCCTGAGGTCCTGCGCTACGAAGACGTCGAAGTCGGCGAACCGGGCCCGGGGCAGGTGCGCCTGCGCCACGTGGCGGTCGGCCTGAACTATGCCGACACCTATTTTCGCAACGGCACCTACCCGATCCCGCTGGCCAACGGCATGGGCGTGGAAGCCTCGGGCGTGGTCCAGGCGGTGGGCGAGGGCGTCAGCCACGTCGCGGTCGGCGACCGGGTCACCTACACCGGCTTTCTCAACACCCTCGGCGCCTACAGCACCGAGCGCCTGATCCCGGCCGCGGCGCTGATCAAGCTGCCGGAAACCATCGCCTTCGAAACCGCCGCGGCCATGACCATGCGCGGCCTCACCGCGTCGTACCTGATGCGCCGCCTGTACGATTTCAAGCCAGGCGACAGCATCCTGCTGCACGCCGCCGCCGGCGGTGTCGGCCTGATCGTCTCGCAGTGGGCCAAGCTGCTCGGCCTGACCGTGATCGGCACCGTGTCCACCGACGCCAAGGCTGAAGTGGCCCGCGCCCACGGTTGCGACCACACCATCAACTACAGCCACGAAGACGTGGCCAAGCGCGTGCGCGAGCTGACCGATGGGGTGGGCGTCAATGTGGTGTTCGACAGCGTCGGGCGCACCACCTTCATGGGCTCGCTGGACTCGCTCAAGCGCCGTGGCCTGATGGTCTGCGTGGGCACCGCCTCCGGCACCATCGAGCCGTTCGACCCGCAGATCCTGGCCATGAAAGGCTCGTTGTTCATGACTCGCCCGGCGCTCGCCGACTACATCGCCGACCCTGCGGAAAAGGCCAGGCTTTCCAGCGAGCTGTTCGACCACGTGGCCAGCGGCCGCATCAAGATCGAGATCAACCAGCACTACGCCCTGCAGGACGCGGTCCAGGCGCACCGTGACCTGGAATCGCGCAAGACCACCGGCTCGTCGATCTTCGTCATCTGAGGAGGGCTGCGCCATGCAAGTCGAACAATTGACCTGCGCCATCGGTGCCGAGCTGGTTGGCGTCAGGCTGGCCGATGCCATACACGATGACGGCCTGTTCGCCGAGATCCGCGCCCAGTTGCTCAGGCACCGGGTGCTGTTTCTGCGCGACCAGGACATCAGCCGCGCCGAGCACGTGGCCTTCGCCCGGCGCTTCGGCGAGCTGGAGGACCACCCGGTGGTCGGCAGCGACCCCGAGCACCCGGGCCTGGTGCAGATCTACAAGTCGCCGGACACCCCGATCGACCGCTACGAAAACGCCTGGCACACCGACGCCACCTGGCGCGAGGCGCCGCCCATGGGTTGCGTGCTGCGCTGCGTGCAAGCCCCGGCGGTCGGCGGCGACACCATGTGGACCAACATGGTGCTGGCCTACGCCAACCTGCCGACCGAGATCAAGGCGCGCATCGAAGGGCTGCGTGCCCGCCACAGCATCGAGGCCAGCTTTGGCGCGGCCATGCCGATCGAAAACCGCCTGGCACTCAAGGCGCGCTTCCCCGATGCCGAGCACCCGGTGGTGCGCACCCACCCGGAAACCGGCGAAAAGGTGCTGTTCGTCAACGCCTTCGCCACCCATTTCAGCAATTACCACACCCCCGAGCGGGTGCGCTTCGGCCAGGACGCCAACCCCGGCGCCGGCGACTTGCTGCGCTACCTGATCAGCCAGGCCTATATCCCCGAGTACCAGGTGCGCTGGCGCTGGAAGCCCAACAGCATCGCCATCTGGGACAACCGCAGCACCCAGCATTACGCCGTCATGGACTACCCCGCCTGCCACCGCAAGATGGAGCGCGCCGGGATCATGGGCGACGCGACTTTCTGACCCTACAAGAACAAGATTGAGGACCCGCACATGCAATTTTTCGACGACTCGCTGCACCCGGAAAACATGGAAAAGGTGGTGATCACCGTTGCCCCCTACGGCCCCGAGTGGATGCCCGACGACTTCCCTGAAGACATCCCCGTGACCATGGACGAGCAGGTGCAGAAGGCCGTCGATTGCTACGAGGCTGGCGCCACCGTGCTCCACCTGCACGTGCGCGAGCTCGATGGCACCGGTTCCAAGCGCCTGTCCAAGTTCAACGAGCTGATCGCCGGTGTGCGTGAAGCGGTGCCGGACATGATCATCCAGGTCGGCGGCTCGATCTCCTTCGCCCCGGAAGGCGAGGGCGAGGCGGCCAAGTGGCTGAGCGACGACACCCGGCACATGCTGGCCGAGCTGACGCCTAAGCCCGACCAGGTGACGGTGGCGATCAACACCACCCAGATGAACATCATGGAGCTGCTGTACCCCGAGTACCTGGAAGGCACCTCGCTGGCCAACCCTGCGATCATCGCCGCCTACAGTGAAATGACCGTGCCCGCCGGCCCCGCCTGGGTCGAGGAGCACCTGCGCCGGCTGCAGGCCAGCGGTATCCAGCCGCACTTCCAGCTGACCGGCATGCACGCCCTGGAAACCCTCGAGCGCCTGGTGCGCAAGGGCGTCTACAAAGGCCCGCTGAACCTGACCTGGATCGGCATCGGTGGCGGCTTCGACGGCCCCAACCCGTTCAACTTCTTCAACTTCGTGCACCGTGCGCCGGATGGCTGCACGCTGACCGCCGAATCGCTGCTCAAGAACGTGCTGCCGTTCAACACCATGGCCCTGGCCATGGGCCTGCACCCACGCTGCGGCATCGAGGACACCATCATCGACCAGCACGGCAAGCGCTTCAGTTCGGTGCAGCAGATCCAGCAGACCGTGCGTGTGGCCCATGAGCTGGGCCGCGAAATCGCCAGCGGCAAGGAAGCCCGGGCGATCTACCGCATCGGCGAGCAGTACGCCAGCGTTGAGGAAACGCTGCTGGCCAACGGCATGGCGCCCAACCGCCGGTCGGGGCAAAAGGGCGTGCCGCAGCGCGGCTGATAGGCTCGCCGGCCCCATCGCCGGCAAGCCGGCTCCCACAGGTTCGCCACTGTTCTCAGGAATGATGGTCATCCTGTAGGAGCCGGCTTGCCGGCGATGAGGCCGGAACAAGCAGCACCGTTTTTGGCAAGTTCCCATAACAACAAAAGCAACTCAGCCAGATACCCGAGGAGGCAGCATGGCCACCTATCACGCCAGTGCGGCAGAACCAGGCACTGATACTTCGCTGGGCATCCCACGGCGCTACGCCTGGATCGTCTTCGCCCTGACCTTCGGCCTGTTGATTTCCGACTACATGTCGCGCCAGGTGCTCAACGCCGTGTTCCCGCTGCTGAAACAGGAATGGCAGCTCAGCGACAGCCAGCTCGGCCTGCTCAGCGGCATCGTCGCGCTGATGGTCGGCCTGCTGACCTTCCCCCTGTCGCTGCTCGCCGACCGCATCGGCCGGGTCAAGAGCCTGACCTTCATGGCCGTGATGTGGAGCCTGGCGACCCTGGGCTGCGCCCTGGCCGACAACTACCAGGAAATGTTCATCGCCCGCTTCATGGTCGGCGTTGGCGAGGCCGCCTACGGCAGCGTCGGCATCGCCGTGGTGGTGGCGGTGTTCCCGCGTGAGATGCGCGCCACCCTGGCTGGCTCGTTCATGGCCGGTGGCATGTTCGGCTCGGTGCTGGGCATGGCCCTGGGCGGGGTGATGGCCCAGCACCTGGGCTGGCGCTGGGCATTCGCCGGCATGGCGGCGTTCGGCCTGGCGCTGGCGTTGCTGTACCCGCTGATCGTGCGCGAAGCGCGCATCGCCCCCAAAGGCCAGGCGGCCAAGCCCGACAAGGCGGCGCTGAAGGCACTGCGCCCGTTGCGGACCCTGTATTGCAGCCGCTCGGTCATCAGCGCCTACGTGGGCAGTGGCCTGCAGCTGTTCGTCGGCGGCACGGTGATCGTCTGGTTCCCCAGCTACCTGAACCGCTATTACGCCATGGGCACCGACAAGGCCGGCGCGGTGGCCGCGATCATCGTGCTGTGCAGCGGTGTCGGCATCATCCTGTGCGGCATGCTCTGCGACCGCCTGGGGCGCAACTGCCCGGACCGCAAGATCAGCCTGGCGATCGGCTATTGCCTGGGCAGCTGCCTGCTGCTGTCGGTGGCCTTTGCCTTGCCACCGGGGGTGGCGCAGCTGGTGCTCATCTGCCTGGGCATGATGATCGCCGCCGGCACCAATGGCCCGTCCAGCGCCATGGTCGCCAACCTGACCCACTACACCGTGCACGGCACCGCGTTCGCCACGCTGACCTTGAGCAACAACCTGCTGGGGCTGGCCACCGGCCCGCTGATCACCGGCAAGGTGTCCGACCTGATCGGCCTGCAGTCGGCCTTCCAGCTGGTGCCGCTGATCAGCATCGGCGCCGCTGCAGTGTTCTTCTACGCCAAGCGTTACTACCACCTGGACATGGCGCGCCTGCAGCACGGCGAAGCCGCGCAAGCGCCCGTGCAGCCCGTACTGGAGGCCCGCTCGTGAAGCGTTCGTTGTCGATTGATGTGTACTTCGATTTCATCTGCCCGTGGTGCCTGATCGGCCGCCGCCAATTGCAAGCGGCGCTGGCGCAGTTCAAGGCGGCGCAGCCGCAGGTCGAGGTCAACCTGGCCTGGCAGGGCGTGCAACTGCTGCCAGAGCTGCCGTTCAACGGCCAGCCGTTCGCCGAGTTCTACCGCCGGCGCCTGGGCAGCGAGCAGGCCGTGCAGCAGCGCCAGGCCCAGGTGCGCCTGGCGGCAAGTGCGGTGGGCGAGCAGATCGATTTCAGCCGCATCCAGCGCATGCCCAACACCGCAGATGCCCATCGCCTGCTGCTGCACGCCAGCGAGCTGGGCAGCGAAACCCAGGTCGAGGCGCTGCTGGAGCGGCTGCTGGCTGCGTATTTCAAGCATGGTGAAGACCTGGGCGACCGCGCCACGTTGTTGCGCATCGCCGAGCAATGCGGCTTTGCCGCCGATACCCTGGCCGGCAGCTTGCGCGGCGATGGCCTGCCGTTCGTCAGTGCCAGCGCCGACATCGCCGGGCGCGGCGTGCCGTGCTTCGTCTTCGACGACCGCCTGCAGGTGGTCGGTGCCCAGCCGGCCGAGCAGTTGCTCGAAGCCATGCACATGGCCCTGTCGCGCCTGGCGCAGGTGCAGCCATGAGCCTGCGCATCGAAGTGCCGGCACAGCGTGTGCCGGCTGTCGGCGAGCGCTGCCTGGTCGAAGGCGAGGGCAGGAGCGTGGCGCTGTTCAACGTCGGCGGGCGCTTGCTGGCCATCGACGACAGCTGCCCGCACCAGGGCTCGTCGCTGTGCGCCGGCAAGCTGGAAGGCGCGGTGATCCAGTGCCGCGCCCATGGCCTGCGCTTTGATCTTGCCAGCGGCTACCTGCTCAATTCCAAGGCGCTGAAGGTGGCCAGCTACCCGGTGCAGGTCGAGGGTGAGCGGGTGTTCATCGTGCTGGCCGGCCAGGAGGTGCTGGCATGAGCACACTGGCCCTGACCCAGGTCAACCACCGCGTGCGCGAACTGGCGCCCGGGCTGATCGTCAGCCTGATCGCCGCCGGCGCGGCGAGCTTTCTGGCCGAGCATTACGGCGCCCCGGTGATGCTGTTCGCGCTGTTGCTGGGCCTGGCGCTCAACTTCTTGAGCGCGGACGGCAAGTGCAAGGCCGGCATCGAGTTCACTGCGCGTACCGTGCTGCGCCTGGGCGTGGCCCTGTTGGGCATGCGCATCACCCTGGAGCAGATGGCCGGGCTTGGCTGGAAGGCGCTGGCGCTGGTGGTGATCCTGGTGGTGGTGACCATCAGCGTGTCGATGGTGGCGGCCAAGGCCATGGGGTTCCAGCGCCTGTTCGGCATGCTCACCGGCGGTGCCACGGCGATCTGCGGCGCTTCGGCGGCGCTGGCGCTGGCCGCGGCACTGCCCGGCCACCCGCAGAAGGAACGCGCCACGCTGTTCACCGTGATCGGGGTGTCGGCGCTGTCGACCCTGGCGATGATCCTCTACCCGATGATCGCCAACGCCCTGGGCCTGTCGCCGCAAGCGGCCGGGGTGTTCCTTGGCGCCACCATCCATGATGTGGCGCAGGTGGTGGGGGCGGGCTACAGCATGTCCACCGACACCGGCGATACCGCCACGGTGGTCAAGCTCATGCGCGTGGCCATGCTGGTGCCGGTGATCGTCGTCGCCGCCATGATCGGCCGCAAGCAGGGCATCGACAGCAGCGGCAAGCGCCCGCCGTTGCTGCCGTGGTTCGCGGTCGGCTTCCTGATCCTGGCCTGCGTCAACAGCACCGGCTGGGTGCCGCTGCTGGTGCAGGGCAGCATCAACGAGCTGTCGCGCTGGTGCCTGGTGGTGTCGATCGCCGCCCTGGGCATGAAGACCCAGCTCAAGGAGCTGGCCGCGGTGGGCATCAAGCCGATCGTGCTGATGGTGGGCGAAACGGTGTTCCTGGTGCTGCTGGTGCTGGGGCTGATGCACCTGCTGGGCCTGTAGCCCGCAGTCCCGGCACCGGCACCGGCAACCGCCCCGTCAGCGTGCGCTGACGGCGGCTTGGGCGGCGCTGCGGCTGCGCTTGGTTTGCGTGTGCGGCTCATGCTGTGCGCGCCAGCTGGCCGGCGGCTGGCCGAACTGGCTGATGAACCAGCGGGTGAACGAGCTGTGCATGGAATAGCCGAGCATGTCGGCGATGCGCCCCAGCGAATAGCCGGGGCTTTCCAGGTAGCGCAGCACCAGGTCGCGGCGCACGCCATTGACCAGCTCGCTGAAGGTCGCGCCTTCTTCTTCCAGCCGGCGCTGCAGGGTGCGCACGTTCATGCCCTGGGTCTGGGCGATGTGCTCGATGGTGGCGCGGCCCATGGGCATCAGCAGGAAGATCGCCTTGCGCACCTCCAGCGTCAGCGACGGCAGGTTCTCATCCTGCAGCAACCCCACGTAGCGCTGGGCCAGGCGCGCCATGCCGGCGTTGGCCTGGGGGTTGGTGGTGTCCAGGTCGGCCGCCGAGCAGACGATGCCGTTGAAGTCGCTGTTGAACTCCAGCTTGCAGCCGAAGATGCGCCGGTGGATGGCCAGGTCCGCGGGGGCTGCGTGGGTGAAGTTGGCGCTGATCGGGTGCCAGTGCGGCCCCAGGAGCGCCGAGCAGAAGCGGTGCATCACGCCGATGGCCATCTCGATCGCCTGGCGGCTGTGCATCGGCTGGTCGGTGATGACCTCCTCGCGGATGATCACGGTCTTGCCGATTTCCTCGATGTGGATGGCCAGTGCGTTGTTGAGCACATGGCGGTACTGCACGATCACCTGCAGCGCATCGCGCAGCGAGTGCTGGTGGCTGATCAGCAGGCTGACCTGGCCGAAATCCGACAACTGGCGCAGCTCGGCCATGCGCAGGCCGAAGGCTTCGCAGCCGCTCAGCCGCGCCGACTCCTCCAGCACGCTGATGGCAGCGGCCACGGGGATGCGTTGGTCGGGGGTTTCCAGGAGCGATGCACTGAGGCCGGCCTGGGCCAGCAAACCGTGGCCGTTGAGGCCCAGGTGGCGTGAAACTTCGAGGTAATTGGTCAGGGTTGCAGCACGGGCGAGCACGGTCATTTTATTGTTTTCCACGTGATCTTGATGAGCTCCCGCTGCGCTGGCGGGAAATCTCTTATAGCGGTTGTGTCGTCAGATGCAAAGCCATTTCCGAGCGGCGGGGCCCGGTGTGGCGCGCCATGGCGGCCGTGTCATCAACTGAAAAGTTCGTGACGCGCAATGTAAAGCGCCTGGCAGGGCGACTCATTACTCTGGCCCCAAGCAGTCGGCATTCGACCGAATTGACCAGAGCAAGGGCCCTGACGTGGAAAAACTGCAAACCGCCGCAACCGTGCTGATCGTGCCTGGCTTGCGCGACCATGTCCCCGAACATTGGCAAACCCTGTTGCAAGCGCGCCTGGCCAAGGTGCGCTCGGTGCCGCCACTGGAAACCGACAAGCTCAGCTGCAGCGCCCGGGTCGAGGCCATCGAACGCGAACTGGCCAGCATCGACGGCCCGGTGATCCTGGTGGCGCACAGCGCCGGCGTGCTGATGGTGGCGCACTGGGCCGCCCGCTACCAACGCCCGATCAAGGGCGCCTTGCTGGCCGCGCCGCCCGACCTTGAGATCGACTGGCCGGCCAACTACCCCACCCCCGACACCCTGCGCGCCAATGGCTGGGCACCGCTGCCAAGCGGCCGCCTGCCGTTCCCAAGCGTGGTGGCCGCCAGCAGCAACGACCACCTGGCCAGCTTCGAAGCGGTCGCCCGCATGGCCGACGAGTGGGGCAGCGAGCTGCTCGAACTCGGCGCGGTCGGCCATCTCAACCCTGCCTCGGGCTTTGGCCCATGGCCGCACGCCGAGGCGTTGATCCAGCAACTCGATCGCTGACCCGCGCGAGGTACGCGTAGGCAGGCCGGCGCCCGATCGTCGCTGGCACCTTGCACATCCCAAGCAGAGATATCGCATGAACAACAATAAGAACGTTCTCTTCTGCCTTCACCGCCGCAAACTCATGGCCACCCTGTTGCTGGTGGCCGGCGCGCCGGCTGCCCAGGCCTTCCAGCTGGACCTTGCCGACCCCGACTGGAGCGTGCGCTTCGACAACACCGCCAAGCTCAGCTACGGCCAGCGGGTCGAAGGGCAGAACGCCAAGGTCGCGCGCACCGCCAACCTCAACGACGGCGACAACAACTTCAGCGTCGGCAGCGCGGTGACCCAGCGGGTCGACCTGCTGACCGAACTGGACGTGGTGTACCAGGGCAACATGGGCATGCGCGTGAGTGCCGCCAGCTGGTACGACCACGCCTATGACGACGTCGGTTCCAATTCCAACCCGTTCCCGGGCCAGGCCGGCAACGCCGGCAACCTGGTGCTGGCGCGCCCGGCCGGCGGCCTGCCGGCCGGTACCGTGCTGCAGGGCGGCCCGTCCAGGCGCCATGGCCTGAGCAACTACACCGACCGCTACTACAACGGCCCGTCCGGCGAGTTCCTCGATGCCTTCGTGTTCTACAACACCGAAATCGGCGACGAATCGATGCTCAGCGGCAAGCTGGGCTGGCACTCGGTGTACTGGGGCGAGACGCTGTTCAACGCCGCCAACGGCATCAACTACGGCCAGTCGGCGCTGGACCTGGCCAAGCTGTACAACGTGCCGGGCACCGAAACCAAAGAACTGTTCCTGCCGCGCAAGCAGCTGTCGCTGAGCTACACGGTCAACCCCGAGCTGACCCTGGCGGCCCAGTATTTCCTCGAATTCGAAAACTCGCGCCTGCCCGAAGGCGGCACCTACATGGGTGCCTACGACATGCTCGGCGAAGGCGCCGACATCTTCTGGCTGCCGGTACCCAATGCCGTGGGCGGCGCCGGCGCCTTCTATGGCGCGCCCCGCGGGCATGACATCCGCCCGCACAACTCCGGCGACTTCGGCGTGATGGCCAAGTGGAGCCCGGAATGGCTCGACGGCACCCTGGGCTTCTACTACCGCAACACCTCCGACCCGACCCCGGCGGTGCTGATCAACGCCCCCAACCTGCACACCGGCAGCCTGGCCGGCACCAGCTACATGACCGCCTACGCCGACGACATCGACATCTACGGCATCAGCCTGGCCAAGAACATCGGCCCGGTCAGCGTCGGGCTGGACGTCAACTACCGCGAGAACATGCCGCTGATCAGCAACTTCACCACCATCAACGGGCCGTTGTACGACGCCCTGGCCGGCACCGCCGGCGGCACCAACCTGATCGGTGAAGTGCCAGGCCACGGGGAAACCGGGCTGGCCCGCGGCAAGACCTTCCACGTGGTGCTCAACGGCCTGGTGTCGTTCGGCGCAACGCCGCTGTGGAACGCCTCGTCGCTGGCCGTGGAAGGCGCCATGACCCACCTGGTCAGCGTCGACAAGGGCGAGCAGACCTTCAAGGGCGACTCCAGCTACGAAGGCGTCGACAAGGTCACCACCAACGCCTACACCCTGGCGGTCAACTTCACCCCGACCTGGTTCCAGGCGCTGCCGGGGGTCGATATCACCCTGCCGCTGTCCTACAACGTTGGCCTGAAGGGCAACTCGGCGGTGCAGCTGGGGGGTAACGAAGACTCCGGCAGCTACTCGGTCGGCATCGCCGCCGACGTCTACCAGAAGTACAAGTTCGACCTCAAGTACGTCGACTCCTTCGGCAAGTTCGATACCTGCGAAACCGGTACCGACAACAACACCCCGGGCACCAACGGGCGCTACCAGTGCATCCCCGGGCAGATCACTTCGCAGGCGGGCCTGGCGCCGCTGCTCAAGGATCGCGGCATGGTCACTGCCTCGTTCAAGACCACCTTCTGAAAAGCTCCTAGTACAACAACAAGCGGAGAAACGCGATGAAGTATCTCAATAGCCTGCTGTCGGCCTCGCTTGCGGTCGTGATTGCCGGTAATGCCCATGCGGCCGCCCCGGCCCAGGATGTCGCCCGGCTGGGCAAGGACCTGACCCTGGTCGGGGCCGACAAGGCGGCCAGCGCCGACGGCGCGATCCCGGCCTACCAGGGTGGCCTGAACACCGCGCCAGCCGGGTTCAAGCAGGGTGATACCCTGCGCCCGGACCCTTACGCTTCGGAAAAACCCGTGCTGGTGATCGACGCCAAGAACGTCGACCAGTACAAGGATTCGCTGACCGCCACCACCGTGGAGCTGGCCAAGCGCTTCCCGACCTTTCGCATCGACGTGTACCCCAGCCACCGCACCGCGGCATTGCCCCAGGCGCTGCTCGACAACAGCCTGAAGAATGCTGCCAATGCCAAGTCGCTGCAGGACGGCATGGCCATCGAGAATGTGCTGCCGGGCGTGCCGTTCCCGATCCCGCAGTCCGGTGCCGAGGCGATGTGGAACCACCTGCTGCGCTACCAGGGCGTGGCGCAGAAGGCCAAGTACGACTCCTGGAACGTCGACTCCGCCGGCGTCGCGGCGCTGGCAACCACCGGCCTTGCCTACAACGCCTACCCGATCTACGAAGACCTGAACAAGGTCATCGAGCCCAAGGACATCTACTTCCAGACCAAGCTCTACTTCGAAGGCCCGGCGCGCCGAGCCGGCGAGTCGATGATGCTCAAGGACGCCGCCAACCCGCTGGTGCAGGAACGCCGCGCCTGGCAGTACCTGCCGGGCCAGCGCCGGGTGAAGCTGGCGCCGAACCTGGCCTACGACACGCCAAACCCGGGCACCGCAGGCTCGGGCACCTTCGATGACGTGTACGTGTTCAACGGCGCGCTGGACCGCTACGACTGGCACCTGGTGGGCAAGAAGGAAATGTACGTGCCGTACAACACCTACAAGCTGACCTACATCCACGACCCGAAAACCCTGACCACCCCCAACCACCTGTCGCCCGACCAGGTGCGCTGGGAGAAGCACCGCGTGTGGGTAGTGGAGGGCACCCTCAAGGGCAACGCCCGGCACATCTATGCCAAGCGCCGCTTCTACCTCGACGAGGACAGCTGGTTCGCCCTGGCCTCCGACCAGTACGACGCCCGTGGCCAGCTGTACCGCGGCTCGTTCGCCTTCTTCACCCAGAGCTACGACGTGCAGATCCCCAACAGCAACCCGCACGTGGTCTACGACCTGGTCGGTGGCACCTACAACGTCAACGGCCTGATCGGCCCACACGGCGGTATCGAGTACATCGCCCCTCTGTCCAAGGCGCAGTGGTCGCCGGAAGCCCTGGCCGGCGCCGGTATTCGCTGACCCCGACGGTACGCCTGACGGCGGCCCTTGCGTGGCCGCCGTCAGGTTTTGCAGAGGATGTGGCATGGCTTCTTTGAACAAGTATGCGCCGTGGGCGCTGGCAATCACGCTGGCGCTGGCCGGCACCTGCGGTGTGGCCCAGGCGGCCTATGTCGATGTGCTCGACTTGCCGGCCAGGCCCAGCGCGCTGGCCGTGCACAGCGCCCTGCGCGATGTGGCGCGGGCTGGTGAGCGGCTGGTGGCGGTGGGGCCGCGCGGGCACATCGTGTATTCCGACAACCAGGGGCAGGACTGGCACCAGGCCAATGTGCCGGTGAGTGCCGACCTCAATGCCCTGGCGTTCCCCACCGCCGAGGATGGCTGGGCGGTGGGCAACGATGGGGTGATCCTGCACAGCGCCGACGGCGGTGTGAACTGGGCCGTGCAGCTCGATGGGCGAACCATCGGCGCGCTGGTCGCGGCCCATTACCAGGCCCTGGCCAAGGCTCACCCGGACCAGGAGCAGTGGGCGCAGTTCGCCGCCGAAGGCCAGCGCCTGGAACAGGAGGGCGCCGACAAGCCGTTTCTCGGGGTGTGGTTCGCCGACGCAAGGCACGGCTACGCGGTGGGCGTGTTCAACCTGATCCTGCGCACCGACGACGGCGGCGCCAGCTGGGTGCCGATGCAGGACCGCACCGACAACCCGCAAGGCCTGCACCTGAACGCCATCCGTGCAGTCGGCGACGACCTGTTCGTGGCCGGCGAACAGGGCCTGCTGCTCAAGTGGAACGCCGAGCAGCAACGCTTCGTTGCCTTGCCCAGCCCCTACCAGGGCACCTGGTTCGGCATTCTCGGCAAGCCTGGCGAAGTGCTCGTCTATGGCCTGCGCGGCCATCTGGCGCGCAGCCTCGACGGCGGCCAGAGCTGGGCCAAGGTCGACACCGGGCTGGGCCAGAGCATCACCGCCGCCACCCTCGACAGCAGCGGCGACTTCTGGCTGTTCAGCCAGGCCGGGCATGTGCTGCGCAGCCGCGACGGCGGGCTGAGCTTCGCCCTGCAGCCGCAGGTGCCGCTGGCACCGGTGGCCGGCGCCCTGCAGACCCGCGGCAACGGCACCGTGCTGGTCGGCGAGCGCGGCGTGCGCGTGCTGCCGGCACGCTAAGACCCACAAGCATTCTAAGAGAGCCTCGTGATGGCCAACATCAAGCAAGACACCATGCCGGTGATCCGCGACCTGCGGGACTTCGACCGCCGCTCGGGCAACCTGCTGGAGCGCATGGTCTTCAACTATCGCCCGCTGTTCATGCTGTTCATGCTGCTGGCCACGCTGGTGCTCGGGTATGTGGCGGCCACCCGCCTGGAGCTGCGCCCAAGCTTCGAGAAGATGATTCCGCAGAGCCAGCCCTACATCCAGAACTACCTGGACAACCGCAAGTCGCTGCGCGGCCTGGGCAACTCGGTACGGGTGGTGGTGGAGAACACCCAGGGCGACATCTTCGACCCCCAGTACCTGGACGTGCTGAAGAAGATCAACGACGAGCTGTTCCTGGCCCAGGGCGTGGACCGTGCCTGGATGAAGTCGTTGTGGAGCCCGGGCGTGCGCTGGACCGAGGTCACCGAGGAAGGCTTCCAGGGTGGCGCGGTGATGCCCGACGACTACCAGGGCCGGCCGGCCGACATCGAGCAGTTGCGCCAGAACATCAACCGCGCCGGCATCGTCGGCAGCCTGGTGGCGACCGACTTCAAGTCGAGCATGCTGGTGGTGCCGCTGCTCGACCACGACCTGGCCACCGGGCGCGGCATCGACTACCGGCAGTTCTCGCAGATGCTCGAGCAGCAGCTGCGCGACAAGTACGAATACGCCGGTGACAGCAAGGCGCGGGCCTCGGGCAAGGAGGGCGAGGGCAAGTACAAGGTGCGGGTCATCGGCTTTGCCAAGCTGATGGGCGACCTGATCGACGGCCTGATCCAGGTGATGATGTTCTTCGCCCTGGCCGTGGTCACCTCGCTGGTGATCATCTTCCTCTACACCCGCTGCGTGCGCAGCACCTTGCTGGTGGTGTTCTGCTCGCTGACGGCGGTGGTGTGGCAGCTGGGTATCGTCGGCTGGCTGGGCTATGCCATCGACCCGTACTCGATCCTGGTGCCATTCTTGATCTTTGCCATCGGCGTGTCGCACGCGGCGCAGAAGATGAACGGCATCATGCAGGACATCGGCCGCGGCACCCACAGGCTGGTGGCGGCGCGCTACACCTTCCGCCGCCTGTTCGTGGCCGGGGTCACGGCGCTGCTGGCCGACGCCGTGGGCTTTGCCGTGCTGATGCTGATCGACATCCCGGTGATCAAGGACCTGGCGATCACCGCGAGCATCGGCGTGGCGGTGCTGATCTTCACCTCGTTGCTGCTGATTCCGGTGGCGCTGTCCTATGTGGGTGTCGGCCGCAAGGCGGCGGAACGCGCCTTGCGCATCGACCGCCGCGCCGCCGAGCACCGCGGCTTCGGCAAGCTGTGGGACGCGCTCGACCGCTTCACCACGCGCAAGTGGGCCACCGGCGCCGTGCTGGTGGCCACGCTGATGGGCCTGGGCGGCTTCTGGGTCAGCCTGCAACTGAAGATCGGCGACCTCGACAGCGGCGCGCCGGAGCTGCGCGCCGACTCGCGCTACAACCGTGACAACGCCTACATCACCAGCCACTACGCGCTGTCCAGCGACCTGTTCGCGGTGATGATCAAGACCCCGCCCGAAGGCTGCCTGAGCTACAAGACGCTGATTCTCGCCGACCGCCTGGCCTGGGAACTGCAGCAGTACCCGGGGGTGCAGACCACGGTGTCGCTGGTCAATGCCGTGCGCCAGATCACCGCCGGTTCCTTCGAAGGCAACCCGAAGATGAGCAGCCTGCAGCGCAACCAGGACATGCTCAACTACGCCGCCCAGCAGGCCTCGGTCAACGCCCCGGAGCTGTTCAACACCGATTGCTCGATGATGCCGGTGATCGCCTACCTCAAGGACCACAAGGCCCAGACCCTGGACGACGTGGTGGCCATCGCCGAGCGCTTCGCCCGCGCCAACAGCAGCCCCGACCGCCAGTTCCTGCTGGCCGCCGGCAGTGCCGGGATCGAGGCCGCCACCAATATCGTGGTGCGCGACGCCAACCGCACCATGCTGCTGTTCGTCTACCTGGCGGTCACGCTGTTCTGCCTGGTGACCTTCCGCAGCTGGCGCGCCACCCTGGTGGCACTGCTGCCGCTGGTGCTGACCTCGGTGCTGTGCGAGGCGCTGATGGTGATGATGGGCATTGGCGTGAAAGTGGCGACCTTGCCGGTGATCGCCCTGGGCGTGGGCATCGGCGTGGACTACGCGCTGTACCTGCTCAGCGTGCAGCTGCACTACCAGCGCCAGGGCCGCAGCTTGGGCGAGGCCTACCAGAACGCCGTGGCCTTCACCGGCCGGGTGGTCGGGCTGGTGGGCATCACCCTGGCCGCCGGGGTGGTCGGCTGGGCCTGGTCGCCGATCAAGTTCCAGGCCGACATGGGCATCCTGCTGACCTTCATGTTCCTCTGGAACATGCTGGGCGCGCTGCTGCTGATCCCGGCGCTGTCGCATTTCCTGCTGCCCGACAAACGCTTTGTCGCCGCCGCCCCCATCGCCTGCGAGGCCCAACCCCAACCCTGTGACAACGCCCAGGTGCCGCGTGCGCAAGCGCAGGTGCAGGCGTAGCCAGCAGGCCTACTCGTCGAATCGAACACAAAAATCGGAAACAACGTCATGGCCAAGACAAAAATAATGCCGCCGGCACCCGGTGCCTACGCCTACCCCTTGCTGATCAAGCGCCTGCTGATGTCGGGCGTGCGCCACCAGCCGGACCAGCAGATCGTCTACGCCGACAAGCTGCGCTACAGCTACCGCGAGCTCGACCGGCGCGTGCAGCGCCTGGCCAACGTGCTGCGCGCGGCCGGTGTGAAGGCTGGCGACACCGTGGCCCTGCTGGACTGGGACAGCCACCGCTCGCTGGAATGCTTCTTCGCCGTGCCGATGCTCGGTGCGGTGCTGCACACGGTGAACATTCGCCTGTCGCCGGAGCAGGTGGCCTACACCATGAACCACGCCGAGGACGACCTGGTGCTGGTGCACGATGACTTCGTGCCGCTGCTGGAGCAGATCCACGGCCAACTGGGCACGGTCAAAGGCTACCTGCAACTGACTGACGGCGAGGCGGCGGCCACGTCGCTGCCGGTGCTCGGCGAGTACGAGGCGCTGCTGGCGGCGGCAAGCCCTGAGGCGGTGTTCGAGGACTTCGACGAGCAGTCGGTGGCCACGCTGTTCTACACCACCGGCACCACCGGCAACCCCAAGGGCGTGTACTTCTCGCACCGCCAGCTGGTGCTGCACACCCTGAACCAGCTGGGCACCTTCGCCGCCTACGACGCCCAGCCGCTGCTGCGCTCCAGCGACGTGTACATGCCGATCACGCCGATGTTCCACGTGCATGCCTGGGGCGTGCCGTACACGGCCACGGTGCTGGGCATCAAGCAGGTGTACCCAGGCCGCTACGAGCCGGACAAGCTGGTGCGCCTGTACCGCGACGAAGGGGTGACGTTCTCGCACTGCGTGCCGACCTTGCTGCAGATGATGCTCGACAGCGAGCAAAGCCGGCACACCGACTTCAGCCGCTGGAAAGTGCTGCTCGGCGGCAGCGCGCTGACCCACGGCCTGGCGCGCCAGGCCAGCGAGCGCGGCATGCTGATCTTCAGCGGCTACGGCATGTCGGAAACCTGCCCGCTGCTGACCCTGACCCACCTGCGCGACGAAGACCTGGCCCTGCCCATGGGCGAGCAGGTGGCGCAGCGGATCAAGACCGGCGCCCCGGTGGCCATGGTCGACCTGCGCATCGTCGATGCCGGCGGCAACGAGGTGGCCCACGACGGCGAGTCGCTGGGCGAGATCGTGGTGCGTTCGCCATGGCTGACCCAGGGTTACCTGCACGAGCCGGAAAAGGGCGCCGAACTGTGGCAGGACGGCTGGATGCACACCGGCGACATGGGCTCGATCGACCGCCACGGGGTGCTGGAGATCAAGGACCGGATCAAGGACGTGATCAAGACCGGTGGCGAATGGATCAGCTCTTTGGCGCTGGAGAACCTGATCAGCCAGCATGCGGCGGTCAATGCCGTGGCGGTGGTGGGGATCCCCGACGAGCATTGGGGCGAGCGGCCGATTGCGCTGGTGGTCTGCATGCCGGGCGACAGCCTCGATCAGCCGGGGCTCGAAGCGCACCTCAAGCAGTTCGTCGAGAGTGGCCAGATCAACAAGTGGGCGATCCCGCGGCAGGTGCATTTCGTCGCCGACATTCCCAAGACCAGCGTCGGCAAGATCAACAAGAAGCTGATCCGCGAGATGCACCTGGGAGCTTGAGCCCAGGCGGCGCCAGCGCTGCGCTGGCGCCGCCCAGGGTACTCAGTAGTGCAGGCAGATCTTGCCGAAATGCCGGGCCGACTGCTGGTGGGCGAAGGCGTCGGCGATCTGCTCCAGCGGGTAGCGGCTGTCGATCACCGGGCGCCAGCTGAAGTTTTCCAAAGCGCGCACCATGTCCTGCTGCTGTTCACGGCTGCCGACGATCAGCCCGCGCAGGGTCTGCTGCTTGCGCATCATCTCGACGGTCGGCACGCTGCCGCTGACGCCGGTGAGCACGCCGATCAGGGCAATGTGCCCGCCCGGCGCACAGGCCCGAATGGAGTTGGGCAGGGTGCCCGGGCCACCCACTTCCACCACGATATCGGCGCCACGCCCGTCGGTGGCGGCCAGCACCGCATCGCCCCAATCCGGCTGCTCGCGGTAGTTGATCACCTGGTCGGCGCCCAGTGCCAGCAAGCGCGCCTGCTTGGCCGCTGACGAGGTGGTGGCGATCACCCGCGCGCCCATGGCCTTGGCCATCTGCAGGGCAAACACCGACACCCCGCCGGTGCCCAGTACCAGCACCGTGTCGCCGGCCTGCAGGCGCCCATCGACCACCAGTGCGCGCCAGGCGGTGAGGCCGGCGGTGGTCAGGGTGGCGGCCTCTTCGTGGGAATAGCCTTTGGGGGCATGGGTGAAGGCCTGGGCGGGCAGGTTGACGTATTCGCGGGCAAAGCCGTCGACGCCGTCACCGGGCACGGTCTTGAAGGTGCTGGGCACCTTGCGCCCGGCTTGCCAGTGGGGGAAGAAGCACGACACCACGGCATCGCCCACGGCAAATTCGCTGACGCCGGCGCCCACGGCGGTGACCACCCCGGCGCCATCGGCCATGGGGATGCGCTTGTCGTCCACCTTGAGCTGGCCGATGACCACGCCCAGGTCGTGGTAGTTGAGCGAGCTGGCATGGATGCGCACCTGGATTTCACCGGGTTGCGGCGAGGCGGGTTGCGGCAGCTCGACCAGGCGCAGCTGGTCCAGGCCGCCTGGCTTTTGCAGTTGGATGGCTTTCATGTTGGAGGTCCTTGCAACGGTTCATCAAGAGTCTGCAGGGATGATAGACAGGCAAGGCGCCGGTGTTGTTGACCTCGGATGACAATCGGTTTGCCTTTGGTGACACGCCGCCTGGTGGTGTCCCAATACGTCAACTTTCGCCATGGCGCACTCCCTATAACTGCAGGCCCATTCACTTTAGTTTTCGGACATCCGCCATGAGCAAGCAGTTTGAACATCAAGTGGTTCTGATCACCGGCGCCACCGCAGGCATTGGCTACGCCACGGCCATTGCCTTTGCCCGTGAAGGCGCACGCCTGGTCGTCTCCGGGCGCAATACCCGCGCCGGGCAACAGCTGTTGGCCGAGTTGCAGTCGATGGGCGCGCAGGCCGAGTTCGTGCAGGCCGATGTCAGCGACGAAGCGCAGGTGGCAGGTTTGGTGGCGCGTTGCGTGGAGCGTTTCGGCCGCCTGGACGTGGCGGTGAACAGTGCCGGCTACGAAGGCGCGCGCGGGCCGATCCGCGAGCAGACGGTGGAGGCCTACACGGCGGCGTTCAATGCCAATGCGTTGGGGACCTTTCTGTGCCTGAAGCATCAGTTGCGGGTGATGGCCGAGCAGGGGGCGGGGGCCATCGTCAACCTGTCGTCGACCATGGGCAGCCGGGGTAATGCCTTGGCGCCGATGTATGTGGCCAGCAAGCATGCGATTGAAGGGTTCACCAAGTCGGCGGCGCTGGAGGCGTGCCAGTTCAATGTGCGGGTGAACGCGGTGGCGCCGGGGCCGATTGCGACCGAGATGCTGGAGCGCATTGCCGACGGGGCGGACAAGTTGCCGATGGTGGCGGCGACCATTCCGGCGGGGCGGATTGGCAGGCCTGAGGAGGTGGCGGATGCGATCTTGTTCGTGGCGTCGGGCCAGGCGAGCTTCATTACCGGGCAGGTGCTGCATGTGAATGGAGGGAAGACGGCGCTGTAGTGCGGCAGGCTTGTTTGAGGTGCCTGTACCGGCCTCATCGCCGGCAAGCCGGCTCCCACAAGTAGACCCTCGCCAATCTCAGGTCAAGCGCAGTACCTGTCAATCTCAGTCTCAGTGAAGCGCAGTACCTGTGGGAGCCGGCTTGCCGGCGATAGGGCCTGCGCAGGCGCTCAAGCTACATGCGCCTTGCGCCAAGCCCGCGGGCTGCATCCGAACCGCTGGCTGAACCACCGCGAAAACGCACTCAAGCACGAAAACCCGAGCAACTCGGCAATCTCGCTGTGGGTATGCCGCGAATCGCGCAAATGCCTGACCACCTGCTCCTGGCGCACCTGGTCCAATATCGAGCTGAAACTCTCCCCATGGCGCAACAGCCGCCGGTGCACGGTGCGCCGGTCGACACCCAGCTGCTGCGCCACCTGTTCCACCGACAAGCGCCCGGTCAGCAACAGCTGCCACACCAGGCGCCGCACGGTATCCACCACCGTTTCACGCACCGCCCCCCGCGCCTCCAGCTCCCGGCGCACCGAGCGCGCTGCCACCGGGTCGCTGCCGGGCAGCGGCGCGTCCAGCTCGGCAGTTCGGCAGACGATGCCATCCACCACGCTGTTGAACTGCACCCGGGTGCCAAACAGCCGCAGGTGCGTCGAGCGGTCCTGCGGGGCGCTGTGGCGCAAGCACACCGAACGCGGCTGCCAGTGGTCACCGAGCAAGGTCTTCAGGGTGCGGTGGGTGACGCCGATCATCAGGTCGACCGACTGGCGTGACGGCAGTTGCTGGTGGGTGATCTGCTCGCCGCGGATCACCGCGATGCCGTCGCGCTCCTCGATCAGGATCAGGAAGCCTTCATTGTGCAGGTGCAGGTAGCGCTGCAGGGTCTCCAGGGCCATGCGCAGGGTGCTTTCCTGGCGCATCAGCTGGGCCAGCGGGCCGAGGTTGGAGAGCTGGCGTTTCTCGGCCATGCGCAGGCCGAAGTCTTCCACGCCGGCCTGGCTGGCGGAGTTTTCCAGCAGGTGCCAGACGCTGTCGACGCTGATCTTGAAGTCGCTGCGCTCAAGGCACGCAGGGTCGAGCTGCACGGCCTGGAGCTGGGCGATCGGCTCCAGCCCATGGGCGCGGGCGACATCGGCGTAGTGGGTCAAGCAAGCGCTGACGACCATGTTGGCCATGGGGTTTCACGTCCTTGAAAGGGGCGATGTGGATGTCCCGAAAGGTTAAATATCGCCTGGCCTGTTTTAGCAGACTCAAGGGGTGTCGACAAACGCCAAGGAGATGCAGATGAACGCCACGCTCACCGATGACTCGATGTCCGCCACACCGACCCTCGACCACCTGCGTGCCAGCGGCGGGATGAACCCGGCCTGGGACAGCTTCGTCAACCTCGACCCGCAATGGGCCGAGCAGTTTCTGCACACCGCCGCGCTGCCGGTAAAACGCGGTCTGATCGACCCCAAGACCTACGAATTCCTCGCCATTGCGGTGAACGCCTCGTGCACCCACATGTACAGCCCCGGCGTGCGCCGGCACACCCGCAATGCCCTGAAGCTTGGCGCCAGCCCCGAGGAAATCCTCGCGGTGCTGCAGTCGGTGGCCATGCTCGGGATCCACACCTGCAGCCTCGGCGCGCCGATCCTGCTGGAAGAAATGGCCAAGCTCGCCGCTGAAGCCCCCTAGCCGTCGGTGTGCACCGACACCCCTCCAACAATCACAATAAGGAACACCCCATGAACTTCCTCGATGGCCACCTGTTCACCGAGAACCAGCAGCCGCTGATCATCACCGCGGCCCCTTATGCACCGTCCTGGGTGCCGTCGGACTTCCCCGAGGACATCCCGGTGACCATGGCCGAGCAGGTGCAGAAGGCCGTGGACTGCTACAACGCCGGTGCCACCGTGCTCCACCTGCATGTGCGCGAACTCGATGGCAAGGGCTCCAAGCGCCTGTCCAAGTTCAACGAACTGATCGCCGGCGTGCGTGAAGCGGTACCGGAAATGATCATCCAGGTGGGCGGCTCGATCAGCTTCGCCCCGGAAACCGAAGGCGCTGCGGCCAAGTGGCTGAGCGACGACACCCGGCACATGCTCGCCGAGCTCGACCCCAAGCCCGACCAGGTCACGGTGACGGTCAACACCTCGCAGATGAACGTGGTCGAGCACTGGGGCTACCAGGACGTGCGCGGCACCTCGATGGAAGACCCGGCGGTCTATGAAGCCTACAAGGAGATGACCGTGCCGGCGCAGCCAGGCTGGGTCGAGGAACACGTGCGCCGCCTGAGCGCCGCCGGCATCCAGAGCGCCTTCCAGTGCTACAACCTGAACAGCTTCGAGTCGGTCGAGCGCCTGATGCGCCGGGGCATCTACAAAGGCCCGCTGGTGATGAACTGGGTGGCCATCGGCGGCGGCATGGACGTGCCGAACATCTACAGCCTGGCCAACATCGTGCGGGCCGTGCCGGACGGCGCGGTGCTCACCGTGGAAAGCTCGATGCGCAACGTGCTGCCGGTGAACATGATGGGCATCGCCATGGGCCTGCACGTGCGCTGCGGCATCGAGGACAACCTGTGGAACCAGGCGCAGACCGAGAAGATGTCCACGGTGCAGCAGATCGAGCAGCTGGTGCGCATCTCGCGCGAGTTCGGCCGGCCGATCGCCACCGCCAAACAGGCCCGTGAAATCAGCAAGATCGGCGTGTTCTACGACACCGTCGAAGAAAGCCTTGCCGCCAACGGCTTCGCGCCGAACCGCAACGGCGGCCATCAGGGCTTCCTGCGCAAGACCGCTGAAACCGCGTAACCCCCGCCACGTTCGACGTGCACCCCCGCAGGGCGCAGTTGCCGCACCGGCAGCCCTGCGGGCATCAGGCTCGATCCACAACAAGAATAATGATGAGGATGCAGCATGGCCGTCTATCACCCGTGCCCCGACGAGGGCATCGAAACTTGCGTGGGCATCCCCCGGCGCTATGCCTGGGTAGTCTTTGCCCTGACCTTTGGCCTGTTGATTTCCGACTACATGTCGCGGCAAGTGCTCAATGCCGTGTTCCCGCTGCTCAAGGGCGACTGGGCGCTGAGCGATGGCCAGCTGGGCCTGCTCAGCGGCATCGTGGCGCTGATGGTCGGCCTGCTGACCTTTCCGCTGTCGCTGTTGGCCGACCGTTTCGGCCGGGTGCGCAGCCTGGTGCTGATGGCCATGCTGTGGAGCCTGGCGACTTTGGGCTGCGCCCTGGCCGAGAACTACCAGCAGATGCTGGTGGCGCGCTTTCTGGTGGGCGTGGGCGAGGCCGCCTACGGCAGCGTCGGCGGCGCCGTGGTGATGTCGGTGTTCCCGCGGCACATGCGCGCCACCTTGCAGGGCTCGTTCATGGCCGGTGGCATGTTCGGCTCGGTGCTCGGCATCGCCCTGGGCGGCGCCATTGCCCAGCAGCTCGGCTGGCGCTGGGCATTCGCCGTGATCGCCTTGCTCGGGCTGATGCTGGCGGTGGTGTACCCGGCCATCGTCAAGGAGGCGCGCGTCTCGCCCAGGCGCCTGGCGGCGCTGGCCGATCAGGCCTGTGCTGCGCAGCGCCCGCTGCGTACGCTGTACGCCACTCGCTCGGTGCTGTGCGCCTATGTCGGCAGCGGCTTGCAGCTGTTCGTCGGCGGCACGGTGATCGTCTGGATGCCCAGCTACCTCAACCGCTACTACGCCATGGGCACCGACCAGGCCGGCAGCGTGTCGGCGGTGATCCTGCTGTGCGGGGCGGTGGGGATCATCCTCTGCGGCATGCTCTGCGATCGCGTGGCGCGCCGGCGTGCCGACCGCAAGGTCAGCCTCGCCGCCGGCTATTGCCTGGCCAGTTGCGTGCTGCTGTCGCTGGCCTTCGCCTTGCCCCACGGCCTGGCGCAGCTGGTGCTGATCTGCCTGGGCATGATGGTTGCGGCCGGCACCAACGGCCCGACCAGTGCCATGGTCGGCAACCTCACCCACGCCGCGGTGCATGGCACTGCCCTGGCCACCCTGACCCTGGCCAACAACCTGCTGGGCCTGGCCAGCGGGCCGCTGATCACCGGCAAGGTGTCCGACCACATCGGGCTGGCCGCCGCGATGCAGCTGGTGCCGCTGATCAGCCTGGTGTCGGCGGCGGTGCTGCTCTATGCCAGGCGCCACTACCACAACGACATGGTGCGCGCGCGCGCCGTGGCCGCGGGGTTGCCCCGCCCATCCACCCAACCTACCTGCTGACTGGAGACCCCATGGCTGCCAAGCAGAACAAAGTCATCGTCACCTGTGCCGTCACCGGCTCCATCCATACCCCGTCGATGTCGCCGTACCTGCCGGTGACCGCCGCGCAGATCGAAGAGGCTGCGGTGGGCGCGGCCGAGGCGGGGGCGGCCATCGTCCACCTGCATGCCCGCGACCCCAACACCGGCCAGCCGTCCCAGGACCCGCGCCTGTTCATGGAGTTTCTGCCCAACATCAAGGCGCGCTCGGACGTGGTGGTCAACCTCACCACTGGCGGGGCGCCGAACATGCTGGTGGAGGAACGCCTGCAGCCGGCGCTGCGCCTCAAACCCGAGGTGGCGTCGCTGAACATGGGCTCGATCAACTTCGGCCTGTACCCCATGCTCGAACGCTTCCAGAACTTCCAGCATGCCTGGGAGCGGCCGTACCTTGAAGGCTCGCGGGACCGGGTGTTCAGAAACACCTTCAGCGAGATCCAGTACATCCTCGAATCCTGCGCCGACCACGGCACGCGCTTTGAGATCGAATGCTATGACATCGGCCACCTGTACACCGCCGCGCATTTTCTCGAGCGTGGCATCGTCAAGGGGCCGCTGTTCATCCAGTCGGTGTTCGGCCTGCTCGGCGGCATCGGTGCGCATCCTGAGGATGTGCTGCACATGAAGCGCACCGCCGACCGCCTGTTCGGCGACGACTACTACTGGTCGGTGCTGGGCGCGGGCCGCCACCAGATGCCTCTGGCGACCCAGGCGGCGACCCTGGGCGGCAACGTGCGGGTGGGCCTGGAGGACTCGCTGTGGGAGGGGCCGGGGGTGCTGTCGCGCAGCAACGCCGACCAGGTCAGGCGTGTGGTGTCGATTCTCAAGGCATTGAACCTGGAGGTGGCCAGCCCCGCCGAGGCGCGGCAGATGCTCAAGCTCAAGGGCGCCGACCAGGTCGGTTTCTGAATGAGCCTGCTGATCCGCGCTGGCGCCCTGACGCATTACTTGCCGGTGTGCCAGCAGCTCGGGGTCGACCCTTCGCCGCTGCTGGCCGAGGTGGGCCTGAGCAAGGCCCAGCTGCAGCACGCCGAGCACCGCCTGTGCAGTGAGGCGGCGGTGCGCCTGCTGGAAAACACTGCGGCCGCCAGCGGTTGCCAGACCTTGGGCCTGAGCATGGCGGCGGCGCGCCAGCTCTCGGACCTGGGCGCGGTCAGCCTGCTGCTGTGCCACCAGCGCTCGCTGCGCGATGCCTTGCAGGTGATGCTGCATTACCGGCACCTGATGAACGAGTCGGTGGCCATTCACCTGATGGAAGAAGGCGGCCGGGCGATCATCCGCCAGGACGTGCTGACCCGCACCGCCATGCCCAGCCGCCAGGCCACCGAGCTGGCCATGGGCGTGCTGTTTCGCCTGTGCGCGACCTTGCTCGGCAGGCACTGGCGGCCCTATAGCGTGCATTTCACCCATTCGGCGCCGGCCAACCTGCAGTTGCATCGGCGCCTGTTCACCTGCGAGCTGGTGTTTGCCAGCCACTTCAATGGCATCGTCTGCCCCGACGCCAACCTGGAACTGGGGGCTGGCCAGGCGGACCCGGCGATGGCGCGCAATGCCCAGCGTTACCTGGCGCCGCTGCAGCAGGGTGGCGGGCCGTCGCTGGTCGAGGCGGTGCGCAAGGCGATCCGCCAGTGGCTGCCGGCAGGCAGGGCTACCCTGGAGCACATTGCCCAGTTGCAGGGCATGAACGTGCGCACCCTGCAGCGCCGGCTCGATGAGCAGGGGCTGGTGTTCAGTGGGTTGGTGGGTGAAGCGCGTTGCGAGCTGGCCCTGCGTTACCTGGGCAATTCGAACTACCCGCTGCAGCGCATCGCTGAACTGCTGGGGTTTGCCGTGCCCACGTCGTTTACCCGCTGGTTCATTGGCCAGTACGGGATGCCGCCGGTGGTTTGGCGCAAGGAGAGGGGGTTGGGGGGGAGGGGGAGTGGTGTGGCGGTGGGCTTGTCTTGAGATTTGCGGGGGGGCATAGATCGCGCGCCGCCCGCGCGGCGCATCGCGGATAAATCCGCTCCTACATTTGTTGCAACGTGCCACGGTCTGTCAGGCCATGGTTGTCCGCCT
>NZ_JBIVAB010000027.1:0-21760 GCF_044745345.1 Pseudomonas sp. NPDC087029
ACGCAACGATGCAAACCTCTAGCGAACAATCATCCCAGCGCAGGGGTGCGCGGCGGGATCATGCGGCGCGAGCCGGTCGACTCGAATGCGGCCGCGAAGCTCAGCAGGTTGTTGTCGCTGTAGGCGCGGCCGGCGAAGGTCAGGCCCACCGGCATGCCGATGTCGGCCATCACGCCCATCGGCACGGTCACGGTCGGCACGCCCAGGTGGCGGATGGCGAGGTTGCCGTTGGCCACCCAGATCCCGTTGCTCCAGGCGATGTCCGCAGAGGCCGGGTTGACGTCGGCATCGGCCGGGCCCACGTCGGCCACGGTCGGGAACAGCACGGCGTCCAGGCCCAGGTTGTCCATCCAGTCTTCCAGGTCGAGCTTGCGGGTTTTCTCCAGGCCGCGCAGGCCGTCGGGCAGGGTTTCGATCTGGTCCCAGGTCTTCAGGCCGCGCTTGGCCATGTTGACGTACTCGTCCATGCCGGCAGCCAGGTCGTCCTCACGGTTGGGCAGGGTGCCCGGGTCGTGGGGGAAGATCTGCGGGCCATCGACGTCGGCCAGGCGGTTGAGCTTGGGGTCGTCGTTGGCGCGCAGGAAGTCGTCGAACGCCCAGCCCGACAGCTCCCACAGCTCGTCGTGGAGGAATTCCTTGGTGACGATGCCGCGGTTGTACACGGTGGGTGCGCCCGGGCGGTCGCCTTCGCAGTTGGATACCAGCGGGAAGTCCACTTCGATGACTTCGGCACCGGCCGCTTCCAGGGCCTGGCGGGCCTGCTGCCACAGGTCGATGACGGTGGCGCGGGTGTTGATGCGCTGGCCGGTCGGGCCGCCGATGCCAGGTTTTTCCGAAGTGCCGGCCTCAGGGTCGGCATTGATGTACATGCGCGGCACGCCGAAACGCTTGCCCTTGAGCGAGCTGGCATCGACCGCCAGGTCCAGGTAGGACGCCGGGCGCACCTTCGAGGCGGCCGGGATCGGCACCCACGGCTGCAGGCGCCACAGGTCGCCACGCGGGTCGGCGTCGTCGGCCACCACCACGTCGAGGATTTCCAGCAGGTCGGCCATGGTCCGGGCATACGGGACCACCACGTCCATGGTCGGCGTCAGCGGCCAGTTGCCGCGCACCGAGATCACCCCACGCGAAGGGGTGTAGGCGCACAGGCCGTTGTTCGAGGCAGGGCCACGGCCGCTGGACCAGGTTTCCTCGGCCAGGCCGAAGGCGCTGAAGCTGGCGGCGGTCGCGGTACCGGCGCCGTTGGAGGAGCCAGAGGCGAACGGCGCGGTCAGGTAGTTGGCGTTGTACGGGCTTTCGGCGCGGCCATACACGCCGCGCTGCATGCCGCCGTTGGCCATCGGCGGCATGTTGGTCTTGCCCAGGCACACGGCACCGGCGGCGCGCAGGCGCTCGATGGTGAAAGCGTCGCGCTGGGCCACCAGGTCCTTGAAGGCCGGGCTGCCGGAGGCGGCTGTCAGGCCCTTGACCAGGTAGCTGTCCTTGGCGGTGTAGGGGATGCCATCCAGTGGGCTCAGCAGCTGGCCCTTGGCGCGGCGGGCGTCGGAAGCCTCGGCTTCTTTCAACGCTTCTGGGTTGCGCACTACCACGGCGTTCAGGGCGGTGGCGGTATCGGCTCCATCGTAGGCGTCGATACGCGCCTGGTAGGCCTTGACCAGCTCGACCGCCGTCGTGCGGCCTGCTTCGAGCGCATCGCGCAGCTCGGCAATGGAAACCTCGGTTACCTCGATCATGCTTTCACCAAAAATTGTGCAGGTGGGGGCTTTTGCGAGGAGTGTACAAGAAGGTGCCAGGGGAGGGAGGTTTGCGCGGCAGAAATGGTTTTTTGCAAGGGGGCATTGTCGCCCCGGTGGCGGCGGGCTTGCCCGGCGAAAGGGCCGCGACGCGGCCCCGGTACGCTCAGTCCAGGTCCGCTGCGGCATGCCGCTCGGGCACCTGGGTGTCTTCATCGCCCCAGGTGCGGTTGACCCGCGTGCCGCGCTGCACGGCCGGCCGCTGGGCAATCTCTTCGGCCCAGCGCTGCACCTGCGGGTACTCGTGCACCGCCAGGAACTCCGCCGCGCCATACAGGTTGCCGCGCACCAGCTGGCCATACCAGGGCCACACGGCAATGTCGGCAATGCTGTATTCGTCGCCACCGAGGTAGCGGCTTTCGGCCAGGCGGCGTTCGAGCACATCCAGCTGGCGCTTGGCTTCCATGGTGAAGCGGTTGATGGCGTACTCGAACTTCTCCGGCGCATACACATAGAAGTGGCCGAAGCCGCCGCCCAGGTACGGTGCCGCGCCCATCTGCCAGAACAACCAGTTCAGGCTTTCGGTGCGTGCGGCAGGGCTCTTGGGCAGGAATGCACCGAACTTTTCGGCCAGGTACAGCAGGATCGAGCCGGACTCGAACACCCGCACCGGCGGTTCGACGCTGCGGTCGAGCAGGGCGGGGATCTTCGAGTTGGGGTTGACCTGGACGAAGCCGCTGGAGAACTGGTCGCCCTCACCGATGCGGATCAGCCAGGCATCGTACTCGGCGCCGGCGTGGCCAAGGGCGAGCAGCTCTTCGAGCAGGATGGTGACCTTCACGCCGTTGGGCGTGGCCAGTGAATACAGCTGCAAGGGGTGCTTGCCCACCGGCAAGTCCTTGTCGTGGGTGGGGCCTGCGATCGGGCGGTTGATGCTGGCGAACTGGCCGCCGGACGCCGCGTCGTTGCGCCAGACCTTGGGCGGGACATAGGGGGGCTTGCTCATGCACGAACTCCTTGAATGGCGTGATGCAGACACATACAGACGTTGACCTGCATCTATGCCATGGGTTCGTCGCCCAGCGCAAATGCATTGCGCGCATGGCGCGGATGCGCCGCCAACGCCATCAGAACGTCGGCGGGGTGATCACCCAGACCACCACGGCGTCCACCTCGCCGGGGTTGCCATAGCGGTGCGGCTCCTGGCTTGAGAAGCTGAAGCTGTCGCCTTCGCTGAGCTGGAAGTAGCGCTCGCCCACCCACAGCTCGAAACTGCCCGAGAGCAGGTAGCCGGCTTCTTCGCCTTCGTGGCTGTAGCTCTGCTGGCTGTAGGTGCCGGGTGGAAAGCGTGAATGCAGCATCTCCAGCTGGCGGTTGGGCTGGGGGGTGAGCAACTGGTCGACGATGCCGTCTTCGTAATGCACGCTCAGCCGGCTGTTGCGCCGCACCACATACCCCTGGTCTTCGGGCGCGGTGCTGGCTTCGCTGGCGAAGAACCACTGGATGGTCACGCCCAGGCTGCGGGCGATGTTGAACAGCGCCGGGATCGACGGGTACGACAGGTTGCGCTCGAGCTGGCTGATGTAGCCTGCGGTCAGTTCGCTCTGCGCCGCCAGCTCCGCCAGGGTCATGCCCCGGCGTTTGCGCAGGCCGCGAATGCGGGTGCCAAGAAACTGCGGCGCGGCGCCGCCGTCTTCGGCGGCGGGCGGGGTCTGGGGCTGCTGGCTCATGCGCGTCGGTCCATCGGGAAAGCGGCAGTATGGCCAGCCTCAGAGCGCCCAGGCAACTGTCAGGCCATCATGGATCGCCTCCTCGGCGGTGCGCGGCGCCAGGCAGTCGCCGATGCGCCGCACCTCGACCAGCCCGGCCAGTTCCTCGGCCAGGGTGTCTTGCGGCTGGTGGCCCAGGCACAGCACCAGGGTGTCGATGCCCTCGAAGATCATCGGTTCGCCGCTGGCGGTGTGCTGCAGGTAAACGGTGTTGTCGTCGCAGCCGTACAAGCGTGCATACGGGGTGATCGGGATGCCCAGGCGATGCAGCTCGCCGGCCAGCTGGTCGCGCACGTACAGCGGCAAGTTTTCCCCGCAATGGGTGCCATTGACCGCCAACTGCACCTGGTGGCCATCGCGGACCAGGCGTTCGGCGATGCCGGGGCCGACCCAGTCGCAGCGCCAGTCCAGCACCATGACCGAACGGCCTGGGGTCACTTCATTGCGCAGCACTTGCCAGGCATCCACCACCTGCAGTTCGCCGCTGCGTTCGAAGGCCGGCCAGTAGGGCGTCGCGCCGGTGGCGGCGATCACCAGGTCCGGGCGCTCACGTTCGACCAGGGCGCGATCGACCCGCGTATTACGTACCACGCATACACCCGCCAATTGCATTTCGCGCTGCAGGTTGGTGCTGGCGCCGCCGAACTCGGCGCGCCGGGGCAGCAGTTGCGCCAGCAGCACCTGGCCGCCGAGCTGCGCGTTGGCTTCATACAACGTGACGTCGTGCCCGCGCGCGGCCGCCACGGCAGCCGCCTTCATGCCGGCAGGGCCGCCGCCTGCCACCATGATGCGCTTGGGCGCGGTGGTGGGCTTGAGCGTGCCGTACTGCAGCTCGCGCCCCGTTTCCGGATGCTGGATGCAGGAGATCGGCAGGCCCCGGTGGAAGTGGCCGATGCAGGCCTGGTTGCAGGCGATGCAGGCGCGCACGTCCTCCACCTTGCCTTGCTCGGTCTTGCCCGGCATGTCCGGGTCGCAGATCAGTGCGCGGGTCATGCCGCAGACATCGGCCTGGCCACGGGCCAGGATCAGCTCCGCTTCCTGCGGCTGGTTGATGCGCCCGGTGACGAACAGCGGGATGTCCAGGCGCTGCTTGAAGGTACCGGCCTCGCGGGCCAGATACGCCGGCGCGATGGCCATCGGCGGCACGATGTGCACGGCGCCGCCGAGCGAGGCCGAGGTGCCGGCGACGATGTGCAGGTAGTCGAGCTGGCCTTGCAGGGCTTCGGCGGCGGCCAGCGATTCATCTTCGCTCAGGCCCTCGCTGTCGCGCTCGTCGGCACTGATGCGCAGGCCGACGATAAAGTTTTCGTCGGTGGCCGCGCGCACGGCCTGCAGCACTTCGCGCAAAAAGCGCAGGCGCTGTTCCAGGCCGCCGTTGTAGCCGTCGCTGCGCAGGTTGACCCGTGGGTTGAGGAACTGCGCCGGCAGGTAGCCATGGCTGGCCACCACTTCGACGCCATCCAGGCCGGCCTGGTAGAGGCGGCGGGCGGCATCGGCATAGCCCTGGACGATCTCGTCGATCATCGCCTGGTCCAGCGCCCGTGGCATCACCCGGAACCGTTCGTTGGGCACGGCCGAAGCCGAGTAGGCGACCGCCAGCAGGCCGTCGGCCGACTCCATGATCTCGCGCCCGGGGTGAAACAGCTGCGACAGCACCACCGTGCCATGGGCGTGGCACGCCTCGGCCAGGCGCCGATAACCGTCGATGCAGGCATCGTCGGTGGCCATCAGCACATGGGAGGTGTAGCGGGCGCTGTCGTGCACCCCGGCCACCTGCAGCACGATCAGCCCCACGCCGCCTGCGGCGCGGGCGCTCTGGTAGGCGATGAGCTTGTCGTTGACCAGGTTGTCGCTGGGCAGGCAGGTGTCGTGGCCGGTGGACATGATGCGGTTCTTCAGGCGCTTGCCACGGATCTGCAAGGGCTCGAACAGGTGAGCGAAGGCGGTCGACATGCGGTGCTGCTCCGGTGTTGTTCTTGTTTTGATCATGAAAGTGTAGCTTCAGTAAAAAATCAACTTGTTTTTTTACTGGCGCCCGACTAGGTTTTTCTCACCCACGCCAGTGGGCATGTCCTCACAACAACAAGAAAACGGGCCCTTCGGGCACCGGCAGGAGGCAATTCGATGCAGGCATTCCCTCGCAGTACCGGTTTATGTGCAGCGCTGTTGGCCGTCGGCCTTGGCAGCGCGCAAGCAGCGCCGCAGATGGTCGTGGTCGGCTATGGCGGCGCCGGTCAGAAAGCCCAGGATGTGGCGATCTTCCAGCCTTTCAGCGCCCAGGACGGCAGCCAGTTGATCCAGAGCGAATACAACGGCGAGATGGCGCGTATCCAGGTGATGGCCGATACCGGCAATGTCGACTGGGATGTGGTGCAGATCGAAGGGCCGGACCTGGCCCGGGGCTGCGACGAGGGCATCTACGAGCACCTCGACTGGCAGCGGCTGGGGCACGCCGCCGAACTGATACCCGATGCCGCCCAGGCCTGCGGCTCGGCGGCGCTGGTGTGGAGCGTGGCGATCGCCTACGACCGCAACAAGCTGGCTGCGGCGCCCGGCTCCTGGGCCGACTTCTGGGATGTGAAGAAGTACCCGGGCAAACGCGGCCTGCGCAAGCGCGCGGTGTACAACCTGGAATTCGCCCTGATGGCCGACGGCGTCAAGGTCGATGACGTGTACAAGGTGCTGTCGACCCCGGCGGGGGTGGATCGAGCCTTCGCCAAGCTCAGCGAACTCAAGCCCTACATCCAGTGGTGGGATGCCGGCGCGCAACCGGCCCAATGGCTGGCCGCCGGCGACGTGGTGATGACCTCGACCTACAGTGGCCGCATCGCCGTCGCTGCGCAGCAGGGCAGCCCGCTGGCCCTGGTGTGGCCGGGCAGTTTGTATGGCATGGATTACTGGGCCATCATCAAGGGCTCGAAACATGTCGACCAGGCCAAGCGGCTGATCAGCTATGCCAACCAGCCCGATACCCAGGTGCGCTATGTCGAGCAAATTCCCTATGGCCCGACCAACACCCAGGCGGCCGCCAAGCTTGACCCGGCACTGGCCAGCTGGGTGCCGACCTCGCCGCAGAACCTGCAGGGCGCCCTGGCCATGAACGTCGACTTCTGGGTCGACCATGGCGAGGAGCTGGAGCAGCGGTTCAATGCCTGGGCCAGTAAATGAGTGAAGGATGACCAACCATGAGCACTGCTGAACAATCGTTGCGCGAGCAATTGGCCGCCTGTTACCGGCTGATCGCTCACTTTCGCATGTCGGACCTCATCTTCACCCACATCTCGGTGCGCCTGCCGGGGCCGGAGCATCATTTCCTGATCAACCCCTACGGCCTTTTGTTCGACGAGATCACGGCATCCAGCCTGGTCAAGATCGACCTGCAGGGCAGGCCGGTGGAGCCGACCCCGCACCCGGTCAACCCGGCCGGCTTCGTCATCCACAGCGCCATCCACGGCGCCCGCGAGGACGCCCAGTGCGTGCTGCACACCCATACCCGTGCCGGCTGTGCGGTGGCGGCGCTGGAGTGCGGGTTGCTGGCGGTGAACCAGATTTCCATGGAGTTCTACGGCAAGGTGGCCTACCACGCCTACGAGGGCATCGCCCTGGACATGGACGAGCAGCAGCGGCTGGTGGCGGACCTGGGCGACAAGCCGGTGATGATCCTGCGCAACCACGGCCTGCTGACCACCGGGCGCAATGTGGCCGAGGCGTTCCTGCGCATGTACTACCTGGAGAAGGCCTGCGAGATCCAGCTGGCGGCGCAGAGTGCCGGGCAACTGGTGCTGCCGGCGGCAGAAGTGTGCGCGCACACCGAGCGGCAGTTCAACGAGCCGGCGCGGGGGCTCAAGCAAGGCGAGCTGACCGACCCGGATGCCCTGCAGCTGGCCTGGGCGGCGTTGCTGCGGATGCTCGACAGAACGGCGCCGGATTATCGCAACTGATTCCAACCTCTGGACCATGCAGCAAGGCCTGCTGCAGAACTTGTGGGAGCCGGCTTGCCGGCGATAGGGCCTGACTGTGCTGGCCTCATCGCCGGCAAGCCGGCTCCTACAGCGACTCTGGAAGCCCAGGGCTCAACGCAACTCAGGGACGATCATGCGGGCCGGGGCTTGGGCGGCGCGGTGCCGAGCCACCCAGTAATAGAGCAGGCTGGGCACCACCAGGCCGATCAGCCAGGACACATCCACGCCGCCCAGGTGCGCGACCATGGGGCCGGTGTACAGCTTGGTGTCGATGAATGGCATCTGCACCAGCACGCCTGCGGTGTACACGCTGATGCCGGGCCAGTTCCAGCGGCCGTAGCGGCCATCGGGATCGGCCAGCGCGGGCACGTCGTAGCGCTCCTTGGTGATGAAGTAGTAGTCCACCAGGTTGACCGCACTCCAGGGCACGAAGAACGTCAGCAGGAACAGGATGAACGACTTGAAGGCGCTGAGGAACGAGTGCTGGCCGAGCAGCGCCAGCAGGGTTGCGGCGCCGACGATCAGCAGCACGAACAGCAGGCGCTGGGTGCGGCTGATCGCAAGATTGCCCCGGAAACCGCTGATGATGGTGGCGATACACATGAAGCTGCCGTAGGAATTCAGCGTGGAAATGGTCACCTTGCCGAATGCGATGCTGAAATACAGCAGGGCCGCCGTAGTCCCCGCGCCGCCCAGGCCGACGATGTACGCCACCTCGCGGCCGGAAAATTCACCGCCAGCGATGGCGGCGGCGAATACCCCGAGGATCATCGAGGCCTGCGCGCCGATCACCGAACCCAGCCCGGCGGCGAGGAAGGTCTTGAGCGGCGAAGTGCTGCTGGGCAGGTAACGCGAATAGTCGGCGACGTAGGGGCCGAAGGCGATCTGCCAGGACGCCGCCAGCGACACCGCGAGCAGGAACGAGGCCCAGCTGAAGTGGCGGTTGTCGAGCAACTGGCCGATGTCGGTAATCAGCAGGATGCGGCTGAACAGGTAGACGAAGGCGATGATGCCGAGCACGCTGGCGATCCGCCCGATCCAGTGGATCACCCGGTAGCCGGCCAGGGTCGCAAGCACGATCACCGCGGCGAAGATCAGAATGCCGGTGCTGTCGCTGACGCTCAGCAACTGGCCGATGGCCTGGCCCGACAGCACCGTGCCAGTGGCGGTGAAGCCCAGGTACATCAGGCACACCAGCACCATCGGGATGGCCGCGCCATAGACCCCGAACTGCACCCGGCTGGAAATCATCTGCGGCAAGCCCAGGCGCGGGCCTTGGGCGGCGTGCAGGGCCATGACCGCGCCACCGATCAACTGCCCCAGCAGCAGGCCGATCAGCGACCAGAACACGTCGCCGCCCAGCACCACGGCCAGGGCGCCGGTGACGATGGCGGTTATCTGCAGGTTGGCGCCTAGCCACAGGGTGAATTGGCTGTACACCTTGCCATGGCGTTCGGCCTCGGGGATGTAGTCGATCGAACGCCGTTCGAGCACGGGTTTGCTGGACATTTGGGGCTCCGCTTCATTGTTTTTGTGTCGGGGAGGGGCCACGGGCGGCACGTCGCATGCGCGGCCTGGCTCTGATATGAGCATGTCTATACAAGTAGGGTCAAGTGAAGCTTGCGGGCCACGACAGCTGACTGTTACGCCAGGCTGGGCGGCAACTGTGCCGGTCTTTGGGCGGGCGATGGCCGTATGCTGTAACGAAATATGTCTAGAACGCTTGAATAAGGAAGTAGTCGCAATGCCACTGAAGGATTTGCTGATCGCCCTGGTGGTCATCGTCGCCTGGGGTATCAATTTCGTGGTCATCAAGGTCGGCCTCGATGGCCTGCCACCGATGCTGCTCGGGGCGTTGCGCTTTTTGCTGGTCGCCTTCCCGGCGGTGCTGCTGGTCAAGCGCCCGAAATTGCCGTGGCGCTGGTTGATCGCCTATGGCGCGACGATTTCGCTGGGCCAGTTCGCCTTCCTCTTCCAGGCCATGTACAGCGGCATGCCGCCGGGCCTGGCGTCGCTGGTGCTGCAGTCGCAGGCCTTCTTCACCCTGGGCTTCGCCGCGCTGTTTCTCGGCGAGCGGCTGCGCCTGGCCAGCGTGCTGGGCCTGCTGGTGGCCGCCAGCGGCCTGGCGCTGATCGGCAGCGAAGACGGCGGCCACGTGCCGATGGTGGCGCTGCTGCTGACCCTGTGCGCGGGGGCCATGTGGGGCATGGGCAACATCATCACCCGCCGCTTCGGGTCGGTGGACTTGGTGGCGCTGGTGATCTGGGGCGGGCTGATTCCGCCGCTGCCGTTCCTGGCGTTGTCCTGGTGGCTGGAGGGGCCGGCGCGTATCAGCCATGCCTTGCTCAACATCGGCTGGAGCTCGGTGCTGGCCCTGGCTTACCTCGCGTTCGTCGCTACCATGCTCGGCTACAGCCTGTGGAGCACCTTGCTGTCGCGCCACCCGGCGGGCAAGGTCGCGCCGTTCTCGCTGCTGGTGCCGGTGATCGGCCTGAGTTCTTCGGCGTGGTTGCTGGGGGAGCGGCTGACCGCGGTGCAGGGGTGGGGCGCGCTGCTGGTGATGCTGGGGTTGCTGGTCAATGTGTTCGGGCCCAAGCTCGGGCAGCGCTTGAGGGCTGCCAGCGCCCAGTGAGCAGGGCTTTGTTAGACTGGCGTCTTTGCCAGGCCAATGGAGCTCCCCATGATCATTTCCACCACCAGCCAGCTCGAAGGCCGCCCGATAGCCGAGTACCTCGGCGTGGTCAGTTCCGAATCGGTGCAGGGCATCAACTTCGTGCGCGATTTCTTCACACGCTTTCGCGACGTCTTCGGGGGCCGCTCGCAGACCCTGGAAAGCGCGCTGCGTGAGGCGCGCGAGCAGGCGACCGAAGAACTCAAGGCGCGGGCACGGCAGTTGCAGGCCGATGCCGTGGTGGGTGTCGACTTCGAAATCAGCATGCCGTCGGTGCAGGGCGGCATGGTCGTGGTATTTGCCACCGGCACCGCCGTGCGCCTGAAGTAGGCAAAGTGCCACTGGTCGGCTGGCGATTTGCTCGGCCGGGCAGTCTGCAAATGACCGGCTAGTCTCACTTTCACAGGCTGCGTTTTCCTAGGCAAACCCTGTTGTTGCCGGCGCAGTCGCCACTGTGGGAGACGGGGCATGAGCGAGTCCTTTTTCGAAGACATGAACGATGCGTTTCCGATCAACAGCCAGGTGCGCTGCGGCCAGTCGGCCTTCCGCCTGGGCTTCGCGCACATGACCCTGGACGATTCGGAACAACTGCAGCCGGCCCATCTGCAGCGCGCCAAGAAGGGCCGCTTCACGCCGAGGCTTCCGCCGAAAAAGTGACCCTGTTCACACAACCCCGCCCAGTGGCGGGGTTTTTCTTGTCGTTGCTTGACCCGGCTCATGGTAACGGCGGGTTGCGCTCGCCCGAGCCCGGCAGTTGTGGTTTTCTGGCGCGACATCTCAGGCAAGGAAGGAGTGAGGTTCCATGCGAGTCAGGGAAGAAACCTACTGGCAGTGGGCGGATGCGCAATTGCACAGCCGCTGCCACGATGAAGCGTTGAGCGATGGCACCACCCTCGATGTGCAGGTGCGCCTGTCGCGGGTGGGCGCCACGCAATTGTTCCTGGGGCTGTACGGCCAGGATGGCAGGGCGTTGCTGGAGGAGTACTACCCGTCACGCCCCGGCGAAACCATGACCCGGGCATTGGTGTGGGGTGTCGACCGCGCGCGGGCACTGGCCATCGGCGCCCTCGAAATGCCGCAGCGGCAGCGGCGCCGGGCATGAAAAAGCCCGGCCAGAAGGGCCGGGCTCAGGAAGTGGTGCAATCGCTCAGTTGAGCGGATCGATCACCTTGACTGCCTGCCGCTCACGGGCGGCGGGCCATTCTTGTTGCAGGGTCTGCAGCACGCGGCCGACGAACTCGGTGTCGGCGGCGGCCTTCTTGCCGACGTAGCCCTGGCCACGGCGGTAGACCTTGAAGCGGGCGCGCATGCTGGGCAGGTGCGCTTCGAATTCATCTTCGATGGTGTTCGGCGGCAGGCGGTCGAGGCGCACTTCGCCGGTTTGGCTGACCCACAGCAAGTGGTCGTCGAGGCTGTCTTTGCGCAAGGCGAACAGCTGGGCCAGTTGGTCGATCGTAGGATTGTTGTTCAAGTTCATCATAAAGCCCCCATTACCCATTGTTTGGTGATTTTCACAGTTGGCGCCACACCATGTAGCGCACTACCAAGGCTGCTACAGCAGCATCGCAACAGGGGCTTTCTCACGCTGCCTTTTGGACAGTTCCCTCTCCACGGACAACCTGCGTTACCGCGCAGGCCGTCTGGAACACCCTTGCCACCGCTCCCGATCGGGGAACGGCTTCATCATGCACAAGGGCGATGAACGGCGTCAACCGTTTTGTAGTGAATATTTTTAGTCACTACATATTGTTCGACAATCCACGTGCGCAGGCCGGTCACTGGCCAAGGTTGGCGAGAATTCGGTAGGCGGCGCGCACCCGCGCGTCGTTGGGGTAATTGCGGTTGGCGAGCAATATGATGGCCTTGCCTTCGCTTGGAATGAACGCGGCATAGGCGCCAAAACCATTGGTCGAACCGGTCTTGTTGTACCAGGCCTGGGTTGCGGCAGGCAGGGCCGGGTCGAGGCGCTGGGTGGCCTGGGGTTCGCGGATCAGCCGCGGGCTGTTGCCGTCGACCAGGGTGTCCAGCGACACCGGATAGGGGTAGCGCTCCCAGCCCAGCCCCTGGGTCATGGCGCCCACCTGGAAGTAGCCCGCCTGGGTGATGGCCAGTGCCTTGCGCAGCGCCTGGGGTAGCTCGGCCGGCTGCACCTGCAGGCGCACGTAGCGCAGCAGGTCGCGGGCGCTGGTCTTGATGCCGTAGGCCTCATCGGCAAAGGGGCCGGGGCTGACCCGCACGGGGCGGTTCTGGGCGTCGTAACCTTGGGCATACAGGCTCTGGGCCTTGGCCGGTACTTGCAGGTAGGTGTGCTGCAAGCCCATCTGCGGCAACAGGCCCTGGCTCATCAGCTCGGCGAACGGGCGCTTTTGCGCGCGCGCGGCGAGGTCGCCGAACAGGCCCAGGCTCGGGTTGGAGTAGCAGCGCTGGGTGCCGCGCGCGCTGCGCGGCTGCCAGTTGCGCAGGAAGGCCAGCGCCTGCTGGTCGGTCTGCACCTCGTCGGGGAACTGCAAGGGCAGGCAGTCGGCGCTGTAGGCGCCCAGTTCCAGCACGCTGGCTTCACCCAGCGCGGTGCCGGCCAGGGCCGGCTGGTAGCGCCGGGCCGGGGCCTGCAGGTCGAGCCTGCCTTCGGCGCTGGCCAGGGCGGCGAGGGTGGCGGTGTAGGTCTTGCTCAGCGAGCCGATCTCGAACAGCGTATCGGCGCTTACCGGTTCACCGCCGGCCTTGCTCGCCACGCCATAGCTGAAGTACTGCGCCTGGCCGTTGGCGAACACCGCCACCGCCATGCCGGCAATGTCGTGCTCCTTCATCAGCGGGGCGATCACAGCGTCCACCTGGGCCTTGAGTGAAACGCCGGCATGCGCGGTGGCGCTGCCCAGGGCGATGGCAGTGGCGGCAACGAGCGGGGCGAGGCGGGTGAGGGGCATGCAAGGGTCCTTTTCGGGATTGTGTCCGTTGAGCGACACCGGCGGGGGTTCCGGCGTTAGCAGGAAAAAACCGCAGACCTTATCGTGTGCCCCTGCACAACGACAAGACGGAAACGGTTATGAAGTATTTGCGCATGTTGTTCGACAACTTCACCCTGGCATTGCTCGGGGTGGTATTCCTCGCCACGGTGCTGCCCTGCTCGGGCGACGGTGCGGTCTACTTCGGCTGGTTGACCAACCTGGCCATCGGCCTGCTGTTCTTCCTGCATGGCGCCAAGCTGTCGCGCGAGGCGATCATTGCCGGCGCCGGGCACTGGCGTCTGCACCTGTTGGTATTCTCTTGCACCTTCGTCATGTTCCCGTTGCTGGGCATGGCCTTCAAGCCGCTGTTCGTGCCGCTGGTAGGCAACGAGCTGTACCTGGGCGTGCTGTACCTGTGCGCTTTGCCGGCCACCGTGCAGTCGGCCATCGCCTTCACTTCGCTGGCCCGCGGCAACGTGCCGGCCGCCATCTGCAGCGCGGCCGCCTCCAGCCTGCTGGGCATCTTCCTCACGCCGCTGCTGGTGATGATGTTGCTGGGCGCCAGTGGCGACACCGGCTCGGGCCTGGATGCGGTGCTGAAGATCACCCTGCAACTGCTGGTGCCGTTCGTGGCCGGGCAGATTGCTCGCCGCTGGATCGGGGCCTGGGTCAAGCGCAATGCCCGCTGGCTGAAACTGGTGGACCAGAGCTCGATCCTGCTGGTGGTGTACACCGCGTTCAGCGAGGCGGTGGTCACCGGGCTGTGGCACACCGTGTCGCCGCAGCACCTGGCAGGGCTGTTCGCCGTGTGCGGCATCCTGCTGGCGGTGGTGCTGTTCGGCACGCGCCTGCTGGGCAAGGTGCTGGGCTTCAACCTCGAAGACCGCATCACCATTCTTTTTGCCGGCTCCAAGAAGAGCCTGGCCACCGGGGTGCCCATGGCCCAGGTGCTGTTCGTGGGCAGCGGCATTGGGGCGATGATCCTGCCGTTGATGCTGTTCCACCAGATCCAGCTGATGGTGTGCGCGGTATTGGCCCAGCGCTATGCCAGCCGCGAAGAAGCGCCTGAACAAGCGGCGGCGTCTTCCTGAACCCAAGGCGCCTTCACGCCGGCCTCTGCACAGGGGCCGGCTAGCGCGCCTGGCCTGAGCTGCGTTCGCGCAATGCCTTGGCCACCTCGGCCTCGATCTTGTAGGCCGGCCCCTCCAGTGCCTGGTAGTCGCGCGTGTAGCGCCGGGCAAATTCCTCTACGCCCAGTTCCTGATACTGCTGCACATGCTTGAGCTCGTGGGCCCACAGCGCCACGTTGTCCTCGGCATCGCTGGCATGGCGGAAGATGATCGTGTCGATCAGCGTCACCGCGTTCACATCGGGGTTCTGCAGCATCGCGTTGGCGGCGCTGACCTGCTGCTCGTCGCCCACCCGGTAGCGCGCCGCGTCGAGCACGGCAAAGTCGTACCAGGGCTCGAGCTGGGCGCGGATGTGCAGAGGGATGGGTTGGCTGCCGCTGGCAGTGGCCTCATCGCGGGCCTGGCGCAGGGCGAAGGCCAGGCTGCTGGAGGCCATGACCTCGACGTCCTTGAGCACCTGGCCGGCCTGGCCCGGGTCGATCGGCGCGCAGAAGCACCCCATCAGGCATACCTGGTATTGCCCGGGCGGGCAGGTTTGTTCGGCCATCACCGGCACACTGGCCAGTATCAGCAGCAGCAGGCTAGCGGCTCTCATTCAAGGCCTTGTCGACGAAGGTTCGGCTGGCGTCCAGCACCTGGGCCTGCACGCTTTCGCTGACGAGCATGCGGCCGACCACCAGCGCACCGACACATTGGCTGATCAAGGCCCAGGCCAGGGTGTCGTCGCCCAGGGTTTCGCCCCAGGCCGCGTGCAGGCTCACCAGCCAATGCTCGGCCTGCTCGCGCACCGGCCGCTCGGCCCGGGCAATTTCCACGCCCAGGGGCGGTAAAGGGCAGCCGCCTTCGGCATTGTGCAGGTGCGCCATGCTCAGGTACTGCTGCAGGCAGCGTTCCAGGCGCTCGCGGCTGGCGCCTTTCTGGGCCAGGCGCGCCAGCGGGCTGTTGCCCAGCTCCTGGCGCACCACTTCGGTGAACAGGTCATCCTTGGACGGGAAGTGGTTGTAGAAGGCGCCGCCGGTCAGGCCGATGGCTTTCATCAGCCCGGCGACCCCGGTGCTGGCGAAACCGCCGCGCTTGGCCAGCGCACCGCTGCTGGCCAGCAGCTTGTCGCGGGTCTGTTGCTTGTGATCGCTGGAGTAGCGCATGGAAACCTCTGAGCGCTGGCTTGACGTTGGGGGCGATCATAACATAGCGTTCGTTTACTAAACGATCATTCACCCATGGAGACGCACGTGGCAGAACAACAAAAAGTGGTGCTGGTGATAGGTGCGGGAGACGCCACGGGCGGCGAAATTGCCAAGCGTTTCGCCCGCGAGGGCTACATTGCCTGCGTGACCCGGCGCCAGGCGCAAAAGCTGCAACCGCTGCTGGACGAGATCCGCGCGGCGGGCGGCCAGGCCCATGGGTTTGGCTCCGATGCACGCAAGGAAGAGGAGGTGGCCGAGCTGGTCGACACGATCGAGCGTGATATCGGGCCGATCGAAGCCTTTGTCTTCAACATCGGCGCCAACGTGCCCTGCAGCATCCTCGACGAAACCCCGCGCAAGTACTTCAAGATCTGGGAAATGGCGTGTTTCGCCGGCTTCCTCACTGCCCAGGCAGTGGCCCGGCGCATGGTCACCCGCGAGCGCGGCACGCTGCTGTTCACCGGAGCCACTGCCGGCACCCGCGGCGCGGCCGGGTTCGCGGCCTTCGCCGGGGCCAAGCACGGCTTGCGCGCCCTGGCCCAGAGCATGGCGCGGGAGTTGGGGCCGCGGAACATCCATGTCGCCCACGTGGTGGTGGACGGCGCCATCGACACGGCGTTCATCCGCGACACCTTCCCTGAGCGCTACGCCCTCAAGGATCAGGATGGCATCCTCGACCCCGCGCACATCGCCGACAGCTATTGGTTCCTGCACGCCCAGCCGCGCGACGCCTGGACCTTCGAACTCGACCTGCGCCCGTGGATGGAGCGCTGGTAAGCCCCGACTTTTCAAGGAGAGTGCCGCATGAGCAAGACCGTCGAGTTCTTCTTCGACCTGGGCAGCCCCGCCAGCTACCTGGCCTGGACCCAACTGCCCGGCCTGTGCGCCCGGCAGGGCGCAACGCTGAGCTACCGGCCGATGCTGCTGGGCGGGGTGTTCCAGGCCACCGGCAATGCATCGCCGGCGATGATCCCGGCCAAGGGCCGCTACATGTTCACCGACCTCGGTCGTTATGCCGCGCGCTATGGCGTGCCGTTCGGGCTGCCGCCGGGGTTTCCGCTCAACACCTTGGCGCTGATGCGCGGCGTGATGGGCACGCAGATGCACGCACCCGCGCGCTTCGAGGCGCTGCTGGCGGCGCTGTTCAATGGGCTATGGGCGCAGCGGCGCAACCTGGGGGAAGCTGGCGTGCTGGACGAGATACTGCGCCAGGCCGGTTTCGACCCGGCGCAGTTCCACGCCCTGGCGGCAGACCCTGAAGTGAAGGCCGCGCTCAAGCAGGCGACCGAAGAGGCTGTGGCGCGCGGGGTGTTCGGCGCGCCGACCTGCTTTGTCGAGGGGCAGATGTATTTTGGCCAGGACCGCCTGGACTTCGTCGAACAGGCGCTGGGTCAGCCGGCGCGCAGCTAGCGCTACCGGCAGCCGGGTATCAGAAATTGGCCGGGGTGTTGGCGCTGATGATTTCGGCCTCATCCTGGCCGATGTTCTTGAAGCTGTGGGGCAGGGTGGTGGGGATGTAGTAGCCATCGCCGGAGTTGAGGATGCTCACCTGGCCATCGACCCACAGCTCCACGGTACCGCGGGTGACCAGGCCACATTCTTCGCCTTCGGCATGCACGATCGGCTCGCCCGAGTCGGCGCCCGGGGCATACAGCTCGCGCAGCATGCGCATCTGGCGCGCCTCGACACTGGCACCGACCAGCAGCATGCGCAGGCCATTGCGGCCCAGGTCCGGCTGTTCACCGGCGCGGAATACGAAACGTTCTTCGCGTACCGGTTCGTCGAAGCTGAAGAACTCCGCCAGGGTCATGGGGATACCTTCGAGCAGCTTCTTCAGGGAACTGACCGACGGGCTGACGCGGTTCTGCTCGATCTGCGAGATCGTCGAGTTGGTCAGCCCGCTGCGGCGGGCCAGCTCCCGCTGGGAGAGGTTGTTGCGTTCACGCACCAGTTTGAGTCGTGTCCCCGTGTCCATAGCCGCCTTGTAATTAGAGGTGTTAAAAATAATGGGCGACGCATTAAAACACACTCTGCACGCTTGCGCGCTGTGCTTCTCAAGCCCGCTGATCGCGCGGCATCGGCCATAGCCCGACCAGCAGCAACAGCAGCGCCACGGCCAGGAACGGCAGGCGCGGGTCGACGGCATACACCAGCGTCCCGGCCAGCGGCCCGATCACCGCGCCCATGCCTTGCGCGGCGCCAATGGAGCCTGCGGTCGAGCCCTGTTCCGAGGCCTTCATGGCATTGGCCGCCAGTGCCGAGAACGACGGGAAGACGAAACCCATGCCCGCCGCCGCCACGAAGTAGCAGCTCCACAGCCATGGCGCGCTGGTGGCCAGCGCACCCGCCGCAAAACCCAGCGCCGAGACGCTGGCGCCGACCCGGATCATCTTCAGCGGTGGCCACTGCAACTGGCGCAGGATGACCTGGGACAGGATCAGCGCCACGCCGACGGTGGTCAGCGCAATGCCTGCGGTTTGCGCAGCCTCTGCCGGCCCGAGGTGCAAGCGGTCGAGGGCGAAGAAGCCGACGATGATCTGCGAAACGGTGACGCTGAGCATCGCGCTGAAGGCCACCAGCAGCGGCCGGCGCAGGCGTGGGTCGTTCAACCGCACCGGGCTCGGCGCATGGCTGTGGGCCAGGGGCTGTGGCTTGAGCTTGAACAGCAGCACCAGAAACGCCGTGGCCGGCAGCAGCGACATCACATGGAACGGCAGGCTCAGGCTGTGCTCGGCCAGCAACGCGGCCAGCGCCGGCCCCAGCACCAGGCCGACGGCGCTGGCCGCGCCCAGCGAGGCCATGGCGCGGGCCCGGCGCTGGGGTTCGACATGGTCGGCGATCAGGGCGTTGCAGGCCACCGGGATGGCGGCGTAGAAGGCGCCGATGGCGCCACGGGCGAGCATCAGGCCGACAAAGGCCAGGGTCGCGCCCGGCAGCCAGTGCAAGGCGCCTTCGATGAACAGGCACAGCACCCAGTAGGCCAGGGTAAAGCCGGCACTGCCCAGCAGCAGGATGCGCCGCCGGCCCAGGCGGTCGGCGGCACGGCCCCAGGGGCGGGCCAGCAGCACCCAGACCACCCCGGCCACGGTCACTGCCGCGCCGGCTTGCCAGGTGGCCATGCCGAGCAGGCGGGCGATCGGCCCGATCAGCGCGACGAAGGCCATCATCGACATGGTGCAGGCCATGGTCACCAGCAACAGCGGGCGCAAGTCCAGGGTGCTGGCGGGAACGAAGGTGGCAGTATCCTTTGCGGCATTCATTGAGGCATTCCAGGGCAGGTCGAGGGGCAAGAGTAATGAGAATGCTTGCCGGGTGTCGAGCCTGCCTGGGCAGCCTGCCATCATTCGCTGCGGCGCAACGGGCCTGGCCACATGCTGCGCAACACGCCATCTCGACGCACCAGGGCATGCATCAGCGCAGCGCCCAGGTGCACCACGACGGTGGCGAACAGCAGGTAGCCGGCCCAGCCGTGAGCCTGGCGCAGTACCGCATACAGCTGCAGGTCGTGCGGGGCGATGGCCGGCAGCTGCAAGGGGCGCGGATAGCCGCCGGCCGAGAGCATGGCCCAGCCCAGCAGGGGCATGGCCAGCATCAGGGCATAGAGCAGCACGTGCGAGGCGCCCGCTGCCCAGCGTTGCAGGGGCGGCAGGTCGCGGGGCAGGGCAGGATGGGGCAGGGCCAGGCGCAGGCCGATGCGCAGCAGCACCAGCACCAGCAGCGCCAGGCCGGTGGCCTTGTGCAGCTCGACCAGCAGCGGGTGGCGCGGCGACAGGTCGGCGACCATGCTCACGCCGATGAACAGCATCGCAATGATCAGGATCGCCATCAGCCAATGCAGCAACCGGTGCAGCGGGTGGAAGGCTTGCGGGTTCATGGCTTGGCTCCTGTGCCGAGCGATTCGCGGCTGCGGCGGTTGAACGATTCCGAATAGGCGGCCGAGCGGGCGGCGAGGATCGGGTCGGCGGACGCTTCGATGCCACGGGGCAGGATCAGCGGGTCGAAATTCAGGTCGCGGCAGGCGCCTTGCTCCGGGCCATCAACCTGTTCGACCACCAAGGTGCCGGCGTCGACGCTGCGCCGCTCGGCGGGCCAGGGTTTGGCCGGGTCGTCCACGGCATCACCGGGCTCGGCCAGTACCAGGCGCAAGGTCCAGCGCAGCGGGCCCTGGGCCAGGCGTTGCTGCAGGTCGTGTTGCAGGAACTGCTTGTCGTCGACCTGGCCAGGCAGCGGCGAGAACGGTGTTTGCGGCTCCAGTTGCCAGCGCACCGGGTGGGCCGTGCCACTGCCATCGATCAGGCGAAAGGCGTTGATGCTGTGGTACTGGGTGCTGGCGAAGCTGTCGCTGGGCTTGTAGCTGGCGGCCCACTGGCGGAAGGCGGCGCTTTCCGGGTGGGCGGCGAAAAATGCCTGCATCTTCGCCGGGTCCGGTTTGCCGGTGCCGGGCACCGGGGCCCCAGCCAGTACCTGCTCGTAGAAGCCTTGCGGGTTGCTGACGGCAAGCACCGGTGGGTTGTTCATGCCGGTGCGCCAGATTTGCCCGTCGTCGGTGCTCAGCTGGATCGCCAGGCTGCGCACCGGTATGCCGGTGTCCGGGGCGAACGGGTTGGCGCCGCCGATGGCGAAGCGGCCGATCACCGGCACCCGGGCCTGGCTGAAGGCGCGCGCGGTCGACAGGCTGGCAGCCTGCCCACTGGGCTGGAAGTAGCCGCTGATGCACAAGCCCTTGGCGTGGTTCTTGCGATAGCCCGCGTAGTGCCCGGCCTGGGCCTCGAAGGTGTCGATGATGCGTTGCGGCGTGAGCCGTGGCCCGCCGACCCAGCCGGCGGCGTAGGCAAAGCCTGCCCCCAGGGCCAGCATCACGGCGCCGATGCCCGCCAGGCGCAAGGCCTTGGCGGGCCCGTGCAAAGGTGCGTTCATGGTGATCGTCCGGTTCAGTGAAGGTGGCAGTACGACGGGGCAGGGAAAAACTTATTCCATCGCCTGGAATAAATTTTGTCGCCAGGCGTCTGCCCCCTACACTGACAACCCCAAGGGCCGGTAACCTGCCATGCACGACCTGGACGAACAGCAATGGCGCGAGCTGCTGCAGCGGCTGCGCCGCTTTGCCCTGTGGCTGACCCGCGAGCCCGGCAGCGCCGACGACCTGGTCCAGGCCACTGTCGAGCGCGCCTTGAGCCGGGGTGGCCAGCAGCGCGAGGCAGAGGCGTTGCGCGCCTGGTTGTTCACCATCCTTTATCGGTTGTTTCTCGACAGCAAACGGCGTGAGCGCCTGCATGCCCGCTGGTTGTCCTGGTTCGGCCGCGCCGAGCAGGAAGAGCAGGCACTGGGCGGCAATATCGAGAACATCGTCCTGGCCCAGGCTGACCTGCAGGCCTTCGCCCGCTTGTCGACCGAACAGCGGGCCCTGCTGTTGCTGGTCAGTGTCGAGGGGCTGAGCTACAAGGAGGCCGCCGCGGCCCTGAACATACCCATTGGCACGGTGATGTCGCGCCTGTCCCGCGCCCGTGCCGCCCTGCGTGACTTGACCGAAGGCAACCCCCAGCCGCCGGCCTTGCGGAGATTGAAATGACACGCCTGATCCCCAGCGAAGATGAACTGCACGCCTATGTCGACGAGCGCCTGGCGCCGGCGCGGCGTGCCGAGGTGCAGGCCTGGCTGGCAGCCAACCCGCAGCAGGCTGCAAGAATCGACGCCTGGCGCAGCGATGCCCGGCGGCTGCGTGCGGCCTTGGCGGGGTTTGGCGAGCAGCCGGGGGGCACGCAGCTTGACCTTGCGCAGGTGCAGCGGCGCTTGCGCCAACGCCGCCAGCGGCGCCTGGCCTCGGCAGCGGTTCTGCTGTTGGCGCTTGGCGTAGGTGGCATGGGCGGCTGGCAGGCGCGGCAGGTGACGTTGGCGGGCAGCGAGCTGCCCATGGCCGATGCCGTGCAGGCCCATCGCTTGTTCGCCGGCAGCGAGGCGCTGGATATCCAGGCCAGCGACCCGACCCAGTTGCGTGAATGGCTTGGCAGGCATTTCAACCGCGTGGGGCAGTTGCCGGACCTTGCCGGCTACGGCTTCCAGCCTGTCGGCGCGCGCTTGTTGAGCAATGAACAGGGGGCGGCGGCGTTGCTGGTGTTCCAGGACCGCAATGGGCAACGCATCAGCCTGTTCCTGCGCTCGCCAGGCGATCGTTACCAGCGCATGCCGGATGGGCAGCGGGTCGATGGGCAACTGGAGGCGCGGTACTGGTCGCATGGGGCGTACAACTTTGCCCTGGTCAGTGCGGCCGACGATGTGCGTGGGGCGGGGGTAGGGGAGGTATTGCGGTTGGGGTTGTAAGGCGTTTAAGCGAAGTGGCCTGGCGGAGTTTTTTCAGTGTTGCGA
>NZ_JBIVAB010000028.1:0-1747 GCF_044745345.1 Pseudomonas sp. NPDC087029
GAGCAAATTGCTTGGGTGTTATATGGTCAAGCCTCACGGGCAATTAGTATTGGTTAGCTCAACGCCTCACAGCGCTTACACACCCAACCTATCAACGTCGTAGTCTTCGACGGCCCTTTAGGGGATTCAAGATCCCAGTGAGATCTCATCTTGAGGCAAGTTTCCCGCTTAGATGCTTTCAGCGGTTATCTCTTCCGAACATAGCTACCCGGCAATGCCACTGGCGTGACAACCGGAACACCAGAGGTTCGTCCACTCCGGTCCTCTCGTACTAGGAGCAGCCCCTCTCAAATCTCAAACGTCCACGGCAGATAGGGACCGAACTGTCTCACGACGTTCTAAACCCAGCTCGCGTACCACTTTAAATGGCGAACAGCCATACCCTTGGGACCGGCTTCAGCCCCAGGATGTGATGAGCCGACATCGAGGTGCCAAACACCGCCGTCGATATGAACTCTTGGGCGGTATCAGCCTGTTATCCCCGGAGTACCTTTTATCCGTTGAGCGATGGCCCTTCCATACAGAACCACCGGATCACTAAGACCTACTTTCGTACCTGCTCGACGTGTTTGTCTCGCAGTCAAGCGCGCTTTTGCCTTTATACTCTACGACCGATTTCCGACCGGTCTGAGCGCACCTTCGTACTCCTCCGTTACTCTTTGGGAGGAGACCGCCCCAGTCAAACTACCCACCATACACTGTCCTCGATCCGGATAACGGACCTGAGTTAGAACCTCAAAGTTGCCAGGGTGGTATTTCAAGGATGGCTCCATGAGAACTGGCGTCCCCACTTCAAAGCCTCCCACCTATCCTACACAAGCAAATTCAAAGTCCAGTGCAAAGCTATAGTAAAGGTTCACGGGGTCTTTCCGTCTAGCCGCGGATACACTGCATCTTCACAGCGATTTCAATTTCACTGAGTCTCGGGTGGAGACAGCGCCGCCATCGTTACGCCATTCGTGCAGGTCGGAACTTACCCGACAAGGAATTTCGCTACCTTAGGACCGTTATAGTTACGGCCGCCGTTTACCGGGGCTTCGATCAAGAGCTTCGCTTGCGCTAACCCCATCAATTAACCTTCCGGCACCGGGCAGGCGTCACACCCTATACGTCCACTTTCGTGTTTGCAGAGTGCTGTGTTTTTAATAAACAGTCGCAGCGGCCTGGTATCTTCGACCGGCGTGGGCTTACGCAGCAAGTGCTTCACCCTCACCGGCGCACCTTCTCCCGAAGTTACGGTGCCATTTTGCCTAGTTCCTTCACCCGAGTTCTCTCAAGCGCCTTGGTATTCTCTACCTAACCACCTGTGTCGGTTTGGGGTACGGTTCCCAGTTATCTGAAGCTTAGGAGCTTTTCTTGGAAGCATGGCATCAACCACTTCGTCGCCTAAGGGCAACTCGTCATCAGCTCTCGGCCTTGAAATCCCGGATTTGCCTAAGATCTCAGCCTACCACCTTAAACTTGGACAACCAACGCCAAGCTGGCCTAGCCTTCTCCGTCCCTCCATCGCAATAACTGGAAGTACAGGAATATTAACCTGTTTTCCATCGACTACGCTTTTCAGCCTCGCCTTAGGGACCGACTAACCCTGCGTCGATTAACGTTGCGCAGGAAACCTTGGTCTTTCGGCGTGCGAGTTTTTCACTCGCATTGTCGTTACTCATGTCAGCATTCGCACTTCTGATACCTCCAGCAAGCTTCTCAACTCACCTTCACAGGCTTACAGAACGCTCCTCTACCGCATCAG
>NZ_JBIVAB010000028.1:1845-3064 GCF_044745345.1 Pseudomonas sp. NPDC087029
ATGATACCCGTAGCTTCGGTGCATGGTTTGAGCCCCGTTACATCTTCCGCGCAGGCCGACTCGACTAGTGAGCTATTACGCTTTCTTTAAAGGATGGCTGCTTCTAAGCCAACCTCCTAGCTGTCTAAGCCTTCCCACATCGTTTCCCACTTAACCATGACTTTGGGACCTTAGCTGACGGTCTGGGTTGTTTCCCTTTTCACGACGGACGTTAGCACCCGCCGTGTGTCTCCCATGCTCGGCACTTGTAGGTATTCGGAGTTTGCATCGGTTTGGTAAGTCGGGATGACCCCCTAGCCGAAACAGTGCTCTACCCCCTACAGTGATACATGAGGCGCTACCTAAATAGCTTTCGAGGAGAACCAGCTATCTCCGAGCTTGATTAGCCTTTCACTCCGATCCACAGGTCATCCGCTAACTTTTCAACGGTAGTCGGTTCGGTCCTCCAGTCAGTGTTACCTAACCTTCAACCTGCCCATGGATAGATCGCCCGGTTTCGGGTCTATACCCAGCGACTAAACGCCCTATTAAGACTCGCTTTCGCTACGCCTCCCCTATTCGGTTAAGCTCGCCACTGAATATAAGTCGCTGACCCATTATACAAAAGGTACGCAGTCACCTAACAAAGTAGGCTCCCACTGCTTGTACGCATACGGTTTCAGGTTCTATTTCACTCCCCTCTCCGGGGTTCTTTTCGCCTTTCCCTCACGGTACTGGTTCACTATCGGTCAGTCAGTAGTATTTAGCCTTGGAGGATGGTCCCCCCATGTTCAGACAAAGTTTCTCGTGCTCCGTCCTACTCGATTTCATTGATAAGAGATTTTCGTGTACGGGGCTATCACCCACTATGGCCACACTTTCCAGAGTGTTCCACTAATCTCAAACCAACTTAAGGGCTGGTCCCCGTTCGCTCGCCACTACTAAGGGAATCTCGGTTGATTTCTTTTCCTCAGGGTACTTAGATGTTTCAGTTCCCCTGGTTCGCCTCTTGCACCTATGTATTCAGTACAAGATAACCAGCTTGTGCTGGCTGGGTTCCCCCATTCAGAGATCTCTGGATCACAGTCTGTTTGCCGACTCCCCAAAGCTTATCGCAGGCTACCACGTCTTTCATCGCCTCTGACTGCCAAGGCATCCACCGTATGCGCTTCTTCACTTGACCATATAACCCCAAGCAATCTGGTTATACTGTGAAGACGACATTCGCCGAAAATTCGCA
>NZ_JBIVAB010000029.1:0-1908 GCF_044745345.1 Pseudomonas sp. NPDC087029
AAAACCACCAGCGCATCCCAGCCAAACGTCCAGGGTTTTTCACCCATTCTTCTGAGATACTCTTCAAGCGACAAGGCTTGAGGAAAGATCGCGTTATTCATATACCTGCTCCTTGATACAGAGTTAACCCGCTTGTTCACTTCTGCACTCTTGAGTGTTACGCAACATCAAAAATTAATGGGACAGCGCTCAGCGCTGCCCGCTGGATTGCGAGCACACCGCCCTCCATGAAAAATCTGCGCCCGGCTTCAATACCTCGATTGCTGGAAACGCTTATTGAGCGCCAAGCAACGCCACAAAGTGCTGGCTGGAAACGAAGGGAATCGGGATGATCATGTACGCGAAACGGTCTGTACTTTCGCCGTCGTCATAGAATGCAGAAACAACCGCATACTGCTCGACACTGCCTGCGTGAGGGGTGTACACACCGTTGACGAAGGTGCCATCGCCTTTGTATTTGTGCCAATGCGTGTCTGCAGCAGGCACTTCTTCCTTGGGATTCGATCGGGTCGTTCTGTAGAAGGTAAGTTTCACACCCTCGCCCTGCGCACTCGCCTCCAGCCAATAACTGCCACTTCGGTTATTGATGACCAACACATCGATCGTGCGTGTGCCGCCTGCTGCGGTTGAAACTTGAACTTCAGTGAGCCGAGACCCGTAGTAATTCAATGGGTCACCTGAAGCAGGCTCGGGCAAGGTCGTGGCGGCGGTAAACTTGTACCCATCCTGCATGGTCGGGTCTTTGTCCGGGTCCGGCGCAATTGCACCCAGGTTCGCGTCCTTGAGGGCCCAGCTCAGTGCGGCACCCTCCACTTCGCCTGCCACCAGGGAGTGTTGGCTGCCCAGCTCAACCACCACCACCGAGGGGTAGACTGAAACACTGCTTTCAACCAGGCTGACCATGGCTTTGCTGACCTTGTCACCACGCTGGGCAGTGACGACGACACGGCGGAAACCCGCAGCGCGCAACGACTCGGCGCTAGGTGCCGTGTACAAGCCGGTGAAGGTATCGATGCTGCCCGGTGAGCCTCCATCGTCATCAACATTGGCGACCGACCAGTTGGTATCCCCCAGCAACGAAGGCGTGAACTGCAGGCGACCGCCGCCGGCAACGACAACTTCGACCGGTTCGATGACCAGATCGGTACGCTCCGGTGACAAGTGGCCTAGCACCGTCAGGTCACCTGGCAGATTGAGAATATCGGGTGTGACAACATGATCGCCCCTGAACAACAGGTTATTCAGGCGGAACGCATCCAACGTAGCGCCAATCGTTCTAAGTGGCGTCACAATTTTTTCCAGCGGCTCTTGCAACCACGCTTTATAAACGTTCAGGTGAGTCCGAATCCACTCCTGCCCATTCGCATCTGCATCGGTTTCATGAATTTCCCAGTTGCTATAGGCCACGTCCTCATCAAATACCAACTTGATGACCGGATTATCGCCCTGCGCTTCAACGACAAAACGAAAAGCCAGCTCGATACGTATATCTATCTTGATGACAGCGTACCGGTGGTACCACGGATCGTCCGAACTATCATCTTTCAGTGAGAGCGTGGAATCGATGTAGAGTGGGTCCGGCTTGAATTCGAATCTCACCCCATCGCCGGCAACATAAAAGCGCATCGGCTTGTCGCCGTCAAACCGGAAGCTAAACGCCGGAAGTTCATACTTACGCATTGGAAATTCGATGAAGATATTCGCCCCGAGCGTACCCGCTGTTGCCACCAGCTGCCGATGACGTGACCCTGGAATTTCGCGGTCTTCAAACCGCGCATCCTTCACCCACTCCACATCCTTGATGGCAGGCACCAGCACCTTATTCCAAATAAGGTCTTGCGCCAGAATCAAGTTGCTGGAGAAGTTTTCACTGGACGCAGGCAACATGTACAACATGTCTGCATCGTC
>NZ_JBIVAB010000030.1:0-1267 GCF_044745345.1 Pseudomonas sp. NPDC087029
TTCGCGGGGCAAGCCCGCTTGTGTCTGCATGAGGGGATAAGATCTAGAGTGAGAGCGGTGAATGGCAAGCTGTTAGCCCGAGGTGCCTTGAGCACGTGTGGGAGCAAAAGCTGCCATTCACCGTTCCACTTTGGCGAGAGCCCGAACAGTTGGATGAGGGCCGTAATCTCGAATCACAAGCGTGGGCCAAGCCAAAGCGCTCTCACTCCTTGAGTTTAAGAGGGTTTGGCCATGTCTTCCTCTGTCGGCATCGACGTTTCCAGTGCCACACTTGCTGTTCACATCCGCCCTGAGGGTGTGAACTTCAGTGTTTCCAATGACTTGAAGGGATTCCAACTGCTCGTCGAAAAGCTTGGCGGGTATGCAGTTTCAATGGTCTTGCTCGAAGCTACCGGTGGCTACGAGTGCAATGTCCTCAAAGCGCTGCAGGATGCCGACTTTCCGGTTTGCCGAATCAATCCCAGTCGTGCCCGAGACTTTGCCAAGTCGATGGGTAAACGCGCCAAGACCGATCCCATTGACGCAGCTGTTTTGGCTCACCTGGCTGAAGTGATGCCCCCACGGCCTTGCCAGGTGATGACACCTGAGCGAGCCTTGCTGCGCGAACTGCTTATGCAGCGGGATCGCTTCGTCCAACAGCGCGACGATGACAAGCGGCGTCTGAAGCAGGCGCGGGCTGCCAGTGTTTGTTTGCGGTTGGAACAACACATCGCCTACCTGAAGGGTGAAATTCGAGCGCTGGAGCAAGAGATCGCACAGCAGGCAGCCGCTTTGCCTGATGATCGGGTCAAACAGCTCACTCAAGTCAAAGGAATTGGTCTGATTACTGCCGGAAAGCTGATGGCCTTGCTGCCAGAGCTGGGTCAGGTGGATAAGAAGGAAATTGCCGCCTTGGTCGGTGTTGCGCCGTTCAACCAGGACAGCGGCAAGCAGTCGGGCAAGCGTTCAATCTGGGGTGGACGCTCACAAGTCAGGCGGGCGCTCTATATGGCCTGCTGGGTGGTGATACGCCACAACAAGGACTTCAGCGAGCGTTACAGTGCACTGCGAGCGCAGGGAAAATGCGCGAAGGTGTCGGTGGTGGCGTGTATGCGAGTGTTGCTGGTAAGGCTCAATGCGATGCTCAAGGCAGGAACGCCCTGGCAAGAGCAAATAGTTCATTCGTAGGAGTTAGCCTTGCTAGCAATGCCCGGCACAGCCGGGCCTGGGGCGCTACGCGCCCCATCGTCGGCAAGGCCAGCTTCCATAAGAAGACAGTTGCTCCCAC